>JAFRKJ010000016.1 GCA_017431785.1 Bacillota bacterium
CACCGCCGACACGTCTTGCCTTTACTTCAAGAACCGGCATAATGTTGTTCATAGCCTTTTCGAATACTTCCATTGGATCTTCGCCAGTAGTTTCCTTGATCTGGTCGAAAGCATCGTACACGATCTTCTGAGCTGTTCCCTTCTTGCCGTCCAGCATGATGCTGTTGATCAGCTTGGCAACAACTACACTGCCGTATACAGGATCCGGAAGTACTTCACGCTTAGGTACATTTCCTTTTCTTGGCACTTCACTTTCCTCCTTAATTTCTAATTCGGTACTCGTTGAAACCTGCCGGAAATTCTTCGGACAGCGCTTATATGGTCTGCCTTACTCCGGCGGGAGTCCCCGTGAGCGCTCCTTTATCTTCAAAAAAGTTGCGCTACTATTACCTTGTTGATTGATTTGCACTAGCTGTGCTTACTTCTTAGGCCTTTTAGCTCCATACTTGGATCTGGCCTGTCTTCTTTCTGCAACGCCTGCAGTATCGAGTGTTCCTCTTACGATGTGATATCTAACACCTGGGAGGTCCTTAACTCTGCCGCCTCTGATCAGAACAACACTGTGCTCCTGAAGGTTGTGACCGATTCCAGGAATATATGCTGTTACTTCAATACCGTTTGTGAGACGTACTCTGGCAACCTTTCTAAGAGCTGAATTAGGCTTCTTAGGTGTTACCGTCTTTACGGAAGTGCAAACTCCACGCTTCTGAGGTGAGTTAACATCTGTAGCAACTCTTCTCAGTGAGTTCATGCCCTTGTTCAGAGCTGGTGCAGTTGACTTCTTTTCACTGCTTGTTCTGCCGTTACGTACAAGCTGGTTAATTGTAGGCATCCTTTTTCTCCTTTCTTCAAAAATTTTGCTCGGCAAAAATGGGCACACTAAGCCCACAGCCGTCTGATATTTTATCACGCATAATCCTTATGTGTCAACGATTTTATCTTGTGTGAAAAGTGTTGATAGGTAATGGTGTCCAAAGAATGAAAGAATTGACCTTGGAATGGATACTTTTCATGTATTATGCCTGGGATTTTAAGATAAACTATCCAATAATGTAAAGAATCATCCTATTTTGGATACTTGAAAGGCAGGAAAGAGAATAAAAGCATCTCAAAATATGCAAAAGCAATAACATCTCAGATGAAATGGATACCTTTACCCTCTTCCGATGCGGATGGAACCTACAGTCCCATCATGCATCTTCCCAATCTTCAACAATCAGCTTGATTTCCGGTACAGAATTCTTTGTGTAGGAGTCGAGACTTCCTCCCTTAACATTGATGTCTGCATAACCCTGCTCACAGTCGGGCACGATTTCGCTTGTAAATTCAACGAGTGTTTTCTTATCATTGACCAACAAGTAATAGCTTCCATCTTCGTAATAAACTCTTATCTTTTCCATGATTTTTCCTTTCTTCGTTCCTCTTGTGAGAAATCATTGGGTCTTCCTGAGGAGAAAATATCACAAATGGTAATCAAAGGCAAGCATGTGCCAAAGCAGCTGCCGCACAATAGCGCGATAACGATGATAAAAAACGTGCAGGTTATTCACCTGCACGTTTCTTATTTTATCTTTGATGATGAACTTACTCTTCAACCTCGATTTCCGTCTCATTGACGAATTCATCTTCAGCTGCATAAGCTTCTGCTGATTCAAGATCATCCGCTGTCGCCATTTCAGGCGCTACGCCTTCCATGTCCTCAGTGTATTCTTCTTCCTCTTCTTCCGCCTCAAGCATTGCCTGCTTGTATGCTTCGATGAGAGCTTCGTTTACACCGTAGTCGAGCTGGATGTTCCTGTACTTTCTCATACCTGTTCCGGCAGGAATGAGCTTACCGATGATGACGTTTTCCTTCAGGCCTTCCAGATGGTCTGTCTTACCCTTGATCGCCGCATCCGTCAGGACTCTTGTTGTCTCCTGGAATGATGCTGCGGAAAGGAATGAGCTTGTTGCCAGGGATGCCTTTGTGATTCCCAGAAGCAGGCGCTCTGCATCAGCAGGCTCTTTTCCTTCTGCTTCGGCAGCAGCATTGGCTTCTTCCACCTCGAATTTGCCGTACTGTCCGCCAGGGAGCAGTCCTGTATCTCCAGGATCATTGACTTTCATCTTCGAAAGCATCTGTCCTACAATGACTTCGATGTGCTTATCGTTGATGTCTACACCCTGATTCTTATATACTCTCTGCACTTCCTTCAGCAGGTACTGATAAACACCTTCAACACCCTGCAGTCTCAGGATATCCTTTGGATCCAGAGGACCTGTCGTGATGTTGCCGCCGGCTTCCACATAGTCGCCTTCTGCAACAGCCAGTCTTGCACCGTAAGGAATGATGTATCTCTTCTCTTCCTCGCCGCGGACAACGACTTCCGTCTTGTTATCCGGCGTTGAACTGATGGATACTACGGTTCCGTCTGCTTCGCAGATCGTAGCAAGTCCCTTAGGCTTTCTCGCTTCGAAGAGCTCTTCTACTCTCGGAAGACCGTGGGTGATATCTGAACCGGCAACACCACCGGTATGGAATGTTCTCATTGTAAGCTGTGTACCAGGTTCTCCGATGGACTGTGCAGCCTGGATGCCGACCGCCTCACCGATGTTGACGCTTTCACCTGTTGCCAGGTTGCGTCCATAGCACTTCGCGCAAACGCCGGACTTGCTCTTGCAGGTCATGACCGATCTGATTGCAACAGATTCGATTCCGGCCTCTTCGATTGCTTCAGCTGCAGCTTCCGTGATTTCACAGTCTTCTTCAACGATGACTTCACCTGTCTCCGGATGGATGATATCTGTAAGCGCTGTTCTTCCTACGATACGCTCTTTCAGCTTTTCGATGACTTCCTTGCCATCAGTGAATGCTGCTACTTCGATACCTTCCACTGTTCCGCAGTCGTCTTCCCTAACGATAACATTGTGGGAAACGTCTACCAGTCTTCTTGTCAGGTAACCGGAGTCTGCAGTTCTGAGGGCTGTATCGGCAAGTCCCTTACGGGCTCCGTTCGATGAAAGGAAGTATTCCAGTACGGAAAGTCCTTCACGGAAGTTCGCCTTGATTGGGATTTCGATTGTCTTACCTGTAGCATTTGCCATCAGACCACGCATACCGCCGATCTGTCTGATCTGGTTCTTGGAACCTCTGGCTCCTGAGTGGGCCATGATGTAAAGGTTGTTCAGCGATCCCAGTGATTCCATGAGCGCGTCAGCTACATCATCTGTCGTCTTGTTCCAGATTTCGCAGACTTTGCTGTATCTTTCAGCCTCAGATACGAGACCTCTTCTATACGCTTTGTCATACTTATCTACGAGTGCGTCTGACTCAGCGATGATTCTTTCCTTCGCTTCAGGAATCTCCATGTCGGAAATACCGATGGTGATTGCTGCTACTGTTGAATAGTGGTAGCCTGTAGCCTTTATATAGTCCAGCATCAGTACTGTATCCGTGTTGCCGTGGATACGGTAGCATCTGTCGATGATCTGTCCCAGTTTCTTCTTATCGCAGAGGAAGTCGATTTCCAGTGAATACGGATCTGCTTCTCTGTCCGGTACATAGCCAAGATCCTGCGGGATTCCCTGGTTGAAGATAAATCTTCCTACTGTTGACTCAACCAGTCTTCCTCTCTCATCATCTTCACCGGCAAACATTCTGACTTTGACTCTCGCGTGTACGCCTACTGCACCTGTCTGATACGCCATAAGCATCTCGGACATGTCAGTAAATACACTTCCGTCACCCCTCTCAGCGTGAGACGTTCTCTCGCCCTCCGGCTGTCCCGGATGTGTGAGGTAGTATGATCCGAGGATCATATCCTGTGTCGGTGTCGTGATTGGGGAGCCGTCCTTCGGTGCCAGAATGTTGTTGACTGACAGCATCAGGAATCTGGCTTCCGCCTGCGCTTCCACACTGAGCGGTACGTGAACAGCCATCTGGTCTCCGTCGAAGTCGGCATTGAATGCTGTACATGCCAGAGGATGCAGCTTGATCGCCTTACCTTCTACGAGTACAGGTTCAAATGCCTGGATACCCAGTCTGTGAAGGGTCGGGGCACGGTTAAGCATAACAGGGTGTTCCTTGATAACATCTTCAAGTACATCCCATACTTCCGGGCTGACCTTCTCGACCATTCTCTTTGCACTCTTGATGTTGTGCGCATTCTGGTTTTCAACCAGCTTCTTCATGATGAAAGGCTTGAACAGCTCCAGAGCCATCTTCTTAGGAAGACCGCACTGATAGAACTTCAGTTCAGGTCCTACTACGATTACAGAACGTCCTGAATAGTCAACACGCTTGCCCAGCAGGTTCTGTCTGAATCTTCCCTGTTTACCCTTCAGCATATCTGAAAGTGACTTGAGAGGTCTCTGTCCAGGGCCAGTTACAGCCTTGCCTCTTCTGCCGTTGTCGATCAGGGCGTCAACAGCTTCCTGAAGCATTCTCTTCTCATTTCTTACGATGATATCAGGAGCATTCAGTTCCTGGAGTCTCTTAAGTCTGTTGTTTCTGTTGATTACTCTTCTGTAGAGATCATTCAGGTCTGAAGTTGCGAATCTGCCGCCGTCCAGTTGTACCATCGGTCTGAGATCAGGCGGGATGACAGGAATGACATCCAGTACCATCCACTCAGGTCTGTTGCCTGATACTCTCAGGGCTTCGATGACTTCGAGTCTTCTGGTGATTCTGATTCTCTTCTGGCCTGTGGACTTCTTCAGCTTCTCTGTAAGATCTGCTGACAGTTCTTCCAGATCAACATGGCTGAGCAGTTCCTTAACAGCCTCTGCACCGCTTCCTGCTCTGAACTTGATAGCAGGATCGTCCATAGCTTCCCTCCACTGCGTCTCGCTGAGGATTTCCTTGTAAGCAAAGTTGGAGTTGCCTGGATCGATGACGATGAAGTTTGCGAAGTAAAGCACTTTTTCCAGGGTCTTCGGTGAGATATCGAGTACCAGTCCCATTCTGCTAGGGATTCCCTTGAAGTACCAGATGTGGGAAACCGGAGTGGCCAGTTCGATGTGGCCCATTCTCTCTCTTCTTACCTTGGCCTTTGTTACTTCTACACCGCACTTATCGCATACGATGCCTTTGTATCTGATTCTCTTGTATTTACCGCAGTGACATTCCCAGTCCTTAGTAGGTCCGAAGATTCTCTCGCAGTAAAGGCCGTCCATTTCCGGCTTGAGTGTCCTGTAGTTGATTGTTTCAGGCTTGGTAACCTCACCATGAGACCAGCTTCTGATCTTATCCGGAGAAGCAAGTCCGATCTGCAGGGCTTCAAAATTGTTCATTTCGTAATTCGTGTTTTCACTCATTTTGTTTACCCCTTTCTTAGTCCTCTACTACTTCAACATCGGATCCGCTTTCGGCCTTTTCGATTTCCTCGATGTCCTGCTCATTGAGATCGATGATTTCTTCTTCCTCGATGATTTCGAAGTCTTCACTGTCTTCTACATCTTCCGGCTCTTCTTCATCAAACTCGTCTTCTTCCTCGTCGATTTCCTCGTATTCGGCCTCTTCCTCAAGTCTTCTGGCATCGATCTCACGGTCTACCATTCTTTCGATAGCAGCAATTCCGTCAGCCTCTGTCTCTTCCTTGATTTCTATTTCTTCGCTGTTCTCATCAAGCACCTTGATGTCCAGGCAAAGGCTCTGCATCTCCTTGATCAGAACCTTGAAGGACTCAGGAATTCCCGGTTCAGGAATGTTTTCGCCCTTGACGATTGCTTCATAAGTCTTAACACGTCCGACGATATCGTCTGATTTGACGGTCAGGATTTCCTGGAGCGTGTATGCTGCACCATATGCTTCCAGAGCCCATACTTCCATCTCTCCGAAACGCTGTCCGCCGAACTGGGCTTTTCCGCCGAGCGGCTGCTGCGTTACCAGTGAGTACGGACCAACAGAACGTGCGTGTATCTTGTCGTCTACCAGGTGGTGGAGCTTGAGCATGTACATGTATCCGACTGTAACAGGATTATCGAAGTACTCTCCTGTTCTGCCATCTCTCAGTCTCAGCTTACCTGTTTCGCTGAATCCTGTTTCCTCAAGGAGCTTGATGATATCCTTCTCATTAGCTCCGTCGAATACAGGTGTAGCGATGTACCAGTCTTTGCTCTTGGCTGCCAGTCCGAGATGTACTTCCAGTACCTGTCCTACGTTCATACGTGAAGGAACACCCAGTGGGTTCAGCATGACCTGCAGGGACTGTCCGTCTTCCAGGAACGGCATGTCGTTTTCAGGAAGGATTCTGGAAATAACACCCTTGTTTCCATGTCTTCCTGCCATCTTGTCGCCAACCTGAATCTTTCTCTTGGTTGCGATGTATACTCTGACCAGCTTGTTGACTCCCGGTGAGAGTTCGTCTCCGTTCTCTCTTGAGAAGATCTTTACGTCAACAACAATACCAGTCTCTCCGTGAGGAACCTTGAGAGATGTGTCTCTTACTTCTCTGGCCTTCTCGCCGAAGATCGCTCTTAAGAGTCTCTCTTCTGCTGTCAGCTCAGTCTCGCCCTTTGGTGTTACCTTTCCGACCAGGATGTCGCCTGAATCAACTTCAGCACCGATTCTTACGATACCTTCTTCATCCAGATCCTTCAGTGCATCCTCGCCGACATTCGGAATGTCTCTTGTGATTTCTTCCGGTCCAAGCTTTGTATCTCTCGCTTCGGACTCATACTTTTCGATGTGGATGGATGTGAGAACATCCTCCATGATGAGTCTTTCGTTGAGGATGATAGCATCCTCATAGTTATATCCTTCCCATGTCATGAAGCCGATGAGAAGGTTCTTGCCAAGTGCAACTTCACCGTTTGCTGTTGAAGGGCCGTCTGCAATGACTTCGCCGGCCTCAACATGTTCGCCCTTGAATACGATCGGTCTCTGGTTGATGCATGTTCCCTGGTTCGATCTCTTGAACTTGAGAAGTACATGTTCTTCAACACCTTCGCCATCATCTCTGGTAATCTTGATTCTGGTCGCATCGACAAATGATACTGTACCGGAATGCTTGGCAAGCTGAACAACTCCTGAGTCTCTTGCTGCCTTGTATTCGATACCTGTACCAACCATCGGCGCCTCTGTAACCATGAGTGGTACAGCCTGACGCTGCATGTTCGATCCCATCAGAGCACGGTTTGCGTCGTCGTTCTCGAGGAACGGTATCATAGCAGTTGCTACTGATACAACCTGCTTCGGTGAAACATCCATGTAGTCAACAGCTTCTCTAGGTACCAGGTCGATGTCGCCGCCTTTACCTCTTGCTGCAACCTTCAAGTTGGCGAAGTGACCCTCACTGTCGAGAGGTTCATTTGCCTGAGCTACGATCTTATCCTCTTCATCATCTGCTGTCAGATAGTGGATCTCTTCTGTAACGATTCCGGTTTCCTTATCTACTACTCTATATGGAGTCTCGATGAAGCCATACTGGTTGATAACTCCATAAGTAGTCAGGGAACCGATCAATCCGATGTTCGGACCTTCAGGTGTCTCGATAGGACACATTCTTCCATAGTGCGAGTGATGAACGTCTCTTACCTCAAATCCGGCTCTTTCTCTTGAAAGACCGCCAGGTCCGAGTGCTGAAAGTCTTCTCTTATGAGTCAGCTCTGCAAGAGGGTTCGTCTGGTCCATAAACTGCGACAGCTGTGAACTTCCGAAGAACTCCTTCACTGCTGCAGTAACTGGTCTGATATTCATCAGGGACTGCGGCGTTACTTCCGCAATATCCTGTGTGTTCATTCTTTCTTTGATGGTTCTCTCCATTCTGGTCAGACCAATTCTGATCTGGTTCTGGAGAAGTTCACCAACTGTTCTGAGTCTTCTGTTGCCCAGGTGGTCAATATCGTCAATATTGCCGATGCCGTAGTTGAGGTTCAGCAGATAACTTACAGAAGCAACGATATCTGCAACCAGGATGTGCTTCGGTGACAGATCGTTCTTGCGCAGTCTGAGGGCTTCCTTCAGTTCGTCCTGTCCTGCATCTGCATTCTCTGCGAGGATTTCCATAAGAACCGGATAGTAAACTCTCTCTGCGATCTTCAGATCTGAAATATCAAATTCGATGTACTGATCGATATCTACGAACTGGTTTCCGATGACCTTTGTTGACTGTGTTTCATCGTAATTGCTGCGAACCTGAACAGAAACGATGCCGGAGTTCTCGATCTGGCGCGCCAGTTCTTTGCTGATGCGCTGTCCCTCTTCAGCCAGAATCTCACCTGTATTCGGATCTGCTACATCTTCAGCAACAATGTTGCCTGCGAGTCTGTTGTACAGACCCAGCTTCTTGTTGTACTTATATCTTCCGACCTTAGCGAGATCATAACGCTTAGGATCAAAGAACATGGAATTGAAAAGCTGCGTAGCACTTTCAATTGTAGGCGGTTCGCCAGGTCTCAGTCTCTTGTAGATTTCCTTGATACCATCTTCATGGTTCTTGGTAGGGTCCTTCTCAAAAGTCCTGTGGATTCTTGGTTCATCTCCGAGAAGCTCTATGATCTCCTCATCTGTACCATAACCAACGGCTCTGAGAAGAGTCGTAATCGGCTGTTTACGGTTTCTGTCAACTCTAACGGAAAGAACTTCGTTAGAATCTGTTTCATATTCCAACCATGCGCCTCTGTTAGGAATTACCTGTGTTGAAAACAGGAACTTACCCGACTTATCGATCTCCCTGTCATAGTATGGTCCAGGGGAACGAACGAGCTGAGTAACGACTACTCTTTCCGCACCATTGTATATAAAGGTACCCTTCTCAGTCATGAGAGGGAAATCACCCATAAATACTTCCTGGTCTTTTACTTCCTTGATCTCACCGTTTTCCTTGTTGATCAGTCTTACTTTGACCTTAAGAGGAGCAGCATAGGTAACATCACGTTCCTTACACTCTTCCTGTCCGTACTTCGGAGGATCTGAAAGTGAATAGTCGATGAATTCGAGAACGAGATTGTCTGAGTATTCCTTGATTGGCGAAACGTCCTCAAAAACCTCACGAAGACCTTCCTCAACAAACCATTTATAGGAATCTGTCTGAATCTGAATCAGATTCGGCATCTCCGCCACTTCATTGATTTTTGAGAAGGTCATTCGCTCTGTTCTTCCTAACTTGATAGGATTTGGCATTATTATCACTCCTTATAAACTTAACAAACTACAGTTGCAGGGCAATTTAATAATATACCACCGCGTTGTCAAGGTGTCAAGTTTTTTTGCACACATATCATAAAGAAACCCTGTGGTCTCCCACAGGGTTTCTTAAGCAGTTTGTCTGTGTAACTAATTACTTCAGTTCTACAACAGCGCCTACTTCTTCCAGCTGTGCCTTCAGTGTTTCTGCTTCGGCCTTCTCGCAGCCTTCCTTTACGTTTGAAGGAGCTCCGTCTACCAGGCCCTTTGCTTCCTTCAGACCAAGACCGGTGATCTCTCTTACAGCCTTGATAACCTTGATCTTTTCAGGTCCGATCTCCTTCAGTACTACTGTGAATTCGGACTGTTCTTCTTCAGCTGCTGCTCCGCCGTCTGCTGCTGCTACAACAACGCCTGCTGCTGCGCTTACGCCAAACTCTTCTTCACATGCTTTTACCAGCTCGTTCAGCTCCAGAACTGACATCTCTTTTATTGCTTCGATGATCTGATTCTTATCCATTTTATTTCTCCTTATTTAATAATAATTCTTAAACTCTTAATTACTCAGCTTTTGCTTCTGCAATCTGTGATACAACTCTTGCAAAGTTTGCAATTGGTGACTGGATGCTGCCCATGAACTTGGAGATGAGTGCATCTCTTGATGGGATTGATGCAATCTGCGTGATAGCATCCTTGTCGTAGTAATCGCCTTCTACGAAGCCGCCCTTGAACTCCATCTTTTTGAATTCCTTGATTGCTTCATTAAGAACTCTCGCCGGTGCTGTAGCATCATCATAGCTGAATGCGAATGCACTTGGTCCTTCCAGGACTTCTGCTAATGCTGCGTAATCAGTTCCGTCGATCGCTCTCTTGACGAGTGTGTTCTTGTAAACTGTGTAGTCGACATTCGCTTCACGGAGCTTTGCTCTCATAGCGTTTGCCTGCTCTACAGTAATACCCATATAATCAACAACTACTGCTGATTCAGCTCTTTCGAACTTGTCTTTAATTTCGTCAATAACTACCTGCTTTTCAACGAAAGCTTTTTTCATTTCTGACATTTAGCGTCTTTCTCCTTTCGTAAGATTTTTTGTACGCCGTAAAAAAACCCCATCCTGTTGTCAGACCGAACGGGGAATGTATATTTACATTGTACCTCGGCTGGATTCATTGTTTAAAGGCTTCTTGATAAAATCCGCCTTCCAGCTGTCTACGGTCTGTAGTATTCTTTTTTGTAATCAGTCTTCAGATTAACCGAGCTTCTGAGGATTGATCTTGACTCCAGGACCCATTGTTGAAGCAATAACTGCGCTTCTGATGTACTGACCTTTTGCTGCTGCAGGCTTAGCCTTGATAATAGCAGATGCCAGTGCATTGAAGTTCTCACTCAGTTTCTCTGCGCCGAATGATACCTTACCAATTGGGCAGTGGACGATATTTGTCTTGTCGAGACGGTACTCAACCTTGCCGGCTTTAGTTTCTGCGATTGCCTTTGCAACATCCATAGTAACTGTGCCTGACTTAGGGTTTGGCATGAGTCCCTTAGGTCCCAGCAGCTTACCAAGTCTTCCTACAACGCTCATCATGTCAGGTGTTGCAATAACAGCGTCGAAGTCGAACCAGCCTTCTTTCTGGATCTTCTGAGCCATTTCTTCAGCACCTACGTAATCTGCGCCGGCTTCCTCAGCTTCTGTTGCCTTAGGTCCCTTAGCGAATACCAGTACTCTCTTTGTGTTACCTGTTCCGTTCGGAAGAACAATTGCGCCTCTGATCTGCTGATCTGCGTGTCTTCCGTCCAGACCCATCTTAAAGTGGGCTTCTACTGTTTCATCGAACTTAGCTTTAGCTGTCTGCAGAACGATGTCCAGTGCCTGATCAACATCATAGAGCTCCTGCTTGTTGTACAGCTCTGCTGATGCTTTGTAATTCTTACCTCTTTTAGGCATTTCATCTTCCTTTCTGTGGTTCATGCGACTCCACCGCTACTGGAAAAACGCGGCTTCCATGTCTCCCACTTAACTATTCAACTTTGTCTTCAATAACGATTCCCATGCTGCGGGCAGTTCCTTTGATCATCTCAGTTGCTGCCTCGAGACTTGCTGCATTCAGATCTTTCATCTTAGTCTTTGCGATCTCTTCTGCCTGCTCATAAGTCAGTGTAGCCACCTTTGTTCTGTTAGGCTCACCTGATGCTGCATCGAGACCTGCTGCCTTCTTCAGTAATACTGCTGCAGGCGGAGTCTTCGTAATAAATGAGAAGCTGTGGTCTGCGTAGACAGTGATTACTACCGGAATGATCATACCAGGCTGATCCTGTGTCTTAGCGTTGAACTGCTTACAGAAGTCCATAATGTTTACGCCATGCTGACCAAGAGCTGGTCCTACAGGTGGTGCTGGGTTTGCATTTCCGGCTGGGATCTGAAGCTTGATATAGCCTTCGATCTTCTTTGCCACTTCACGTCCTCCTTTCCTTAGTTGTAGTTTGCCTGAAGCATACGCTTCCTGCGGTTAGTCAAGCTTGTCTACCTGTGCGTAGTCGAGCTCAACCGGTGTATCTCTTCCGAACATCGACACTTTGGCTCTCAGAGTCTGCTTCTCCGGATTGACTTCCAGTACAGAACCCATAAAGTTCTCGAAAGGTCCGTTGATGACTTTGATCGTGTCGCCGATGTGGATATCCAGATCGATGTAGATTTTTTCGATGCCCATTCTTCTTACTTCTTCAAGAGTAAGTGGAACAGGATCGGAACCATGTCCAACAAATCCTGTAACGCCCTGCGTATTTCTGACCAGGTACCAGGATTCGTTCGTAACAATCATCTTAACAAGCACATAGCCAGGGAACATCTTCTTTGTCTTGATTTTTCTCTGACCATTTTTGATTTCAACTCTATCTTCTGTAGGTACAACAACATCGAGAATCAGATCCTGCATTCCTCTGCTCTCAACTAGTTTCTCGATATTCACTTTAACCTTGTTCTCGTGACCGGAATAGGTATGCACTACATACCATTTAGCCACGCCATCGCCTCTCAGACCTTCCAGTTCGTCCAGGTTAAGCGCCGGTCTCGTTTCTTTGTCTTCACACATTGTACCTGTACTCCAATCTCACCTTATATATAATGTAATAAACTTAGAAGCAGATTGCCTTGATTCCTGCCAGTACTGCTGAGTCTACACCCCAGAACAGCAATGCAAAGGCAGCGCAAACAGCAAGAACAACAGCCGTATAGGAACCGAGCTCCTGTCTGGTAGGCCATACGACCTTCTTCATTTCGAGTTTCACGCCTCTGAAGTATTCCTTCATGCGGCCTTTTTCTCTCTTTTCCTTTGGCTTGTTCTTGTTCTTCTGACGCTTCTCTGCTCTATCCTGTGCTTTAGCTAAGGTGCTCTTCTTTTCAGGCTTATTCTCCTCAGTAGCAAGAATAGCAGAAGATTTGTTGTAGTCTGAGTTCTTTCTCTTCTTTGTCTTGGACTTTGCCATTTTACTCTCCCGTTAATTACTTTGTTTCCTTATGAAGAGTGTGCTTCTTGCAGAATGGACAATACTTGTTCAGTTCGATTCTGTCCGGTGTGTTCTTCTTGTCCTTCATCGTATTGTAGTTTCTCTGCTTACACTCAGTACATGCCAGTGTGACTTTAACTCTCATTTTTTCTGTCCTCCATTTAATCCAAACATAGAGCGTCACCGCTCTTTAATCTGTTTATTTCCATAAAGTCGCTCAATAATTATATATTAGAGCCATGTCAACGTCAAGGTGTTTTTTTAGAACAATGGAACATGTCTGTTGGAACAAACAGGCCCGGATTACTCCGGGCCTGAAATGCTAAATTTATCAGGAGTATTTATACTTCTTTCATTTCGAGAGCATCTACCGGACATGCGTCTACGCAAGCTCCGCAGCCGACGCACTTCTCTTCCTCGAGTTTCCACTCGCTCTCAACAACCGGTGGAATTGCATCAGCAGGGCACTGGTTTACACAAGCGTTGCAGCCAATGCACTCTCCTTCTTTCACGGAAGCAATGCTCTTCTTAGGAGCTTCCTTCGGTTCTGCCGGTGCAGCCTCTTCAGCTGCTCCACCAAACGAAAGGCTTCCCTTCGGGCACTTGTCGATGCATGCGCCGCACTTAACGCATGATTCAACGTCTACCTTCCAGAGCTTTTCTTTCCTGTCTACTTCAATTGCGTCAGCCGGACATGCCTTAGCGCAAAGTCCGCAGAATACGCAGCTGTCAGCACAGGTCAGATCTCCATCCTCATCAGCAGGTGCTTCTGCCGGTGCAACTTCTGCAGCTGCTCCGCCAAATGAAAGGCTTCCCTTAGGACACTTGTCAATGCAGGCACCGCATTTCACACAGCTTTCCGTATCAACTTCCCAGAGTTTTTCCTTTCTGTCCACTTTGATCGCATCAGCAGGGCAGGCCTTAGCGCAAAGTCCGCAGAATACGCAGCTGTCAGCGCAAGTCAGATCTCCATCATCAGGTGAAGATGCAGGTGCTGCAGCATCGTCTTTCTTCGGAGCCTTAGGTGCCTTCTTCGGAATATCGAACTCATCGACTACCTTGACAACGTCAGGAATCGTGTAGAGATTTTCCATTGTGAGGCACTTCTTAGGACAGCAGTCTACACAGGCGCTGCACTGGATGCACTGCATTCTCTGGATGACCCACTTGCCTTCAGCCTTATCGATTGCGATGGCATTTGTCGGGCAAGCTCTTTCACACATTCCGCAGGCGATACAGTTGTCTCCGTCGATTGAAACTGCTCCTCTGGTTCTTTCTTCCCACTCTCTAGGTACTACAGGGTACATAAGAGTAGCAGGTTTTTTGCCTATGCTTCCCAGTATGGTCTTGCCGAACCTGAAGAATCCAAGTCTGGCAGTAATGACCGCACTTAACAGGAGAGCGGCTATGACTATTGCTATTTTAGCTACTATAATCACTACCCTCACCTACCTTTCTGTACAACTGATGCAAGGGTCGATTGTCAGTACCAGGATAGGTACGTCAGCCAAATCGGCTCCGGCAAGCATCTTAACTAACGCAGGAATATTGATGTTGGTCGGTGTCCTTACTCTCATTCTCTTCAGGAACTTTGTGCCCTGGCCCTTTGCATAGTAGAATGCTTCGCCACGAGGCTGTTCCAGTCTGATTGCAAATTCACCCTCGACCTTCTTAGGAACCTTCACGTCTACAGGACCGTCAGGAATCATCTCTACCGCCTTCTCGATCAGTTCGATGGACTGGAAGATTTCTCTGATTCTTACAACAGTTCTTGCCATGCAGTCGCCTGCTTCTTCTACGCAAGGTTCAAAGCCGAGTTCTTTGTAGACGCCGTGGTCTCCTGTAAGTCTGATGTCCTGTCTTACGCCTGAACCTCTTACTGTAGGTCCTACCGCGCAAAGTTCCATGGCCTCTTCCTTAGTCAGGACGCCGACGCCTGTCATTCTGTTTTTAACTGATGAATCTTCAATGAATACATCAGTGATTTCCTTGATCTCAGCCTTCAGACCGTTCAGGATTCTAACCATCTCCTGCAGGTTTTCATTGCTGATATCTTTTCTCATTCCGCCAGGCTTACAGATAGAGAATACTACTCTGCCGCCTGTGTTCTTTTCGAACAGATCGAGAACCGTCTCTCTGATTCTCCAGCAGTGGTTGAACAGACTTTCAAATCCGAAACCGTCTGCCATGAGACCCAGCCACAGCAGGTGGCTGTGCACTCTTCCGAGCTCATGAAGAATCGTTCTGAGATATTCTGCTCTTTCCGGGATTTCAACGCCCAGAGCGCCTTCCATGGATGCGCATGCGCCCCATCCATGTCCGAAGCTGCAGATTCCGCAGATACGTTCTACAACATAAACCATCTGTTCAAAATCTTTTATTTCGCACAGTTTCTCCAGACCTCTATGGATGTATCCGATAGATGGAATGGCTTCCACAACTGTTTCGTCCTCGAGTACCAGGTCGAGGTGAATAGGCTCAGGAAGCACTGGATGCTGTGGTCCAAATGGAACTATAGTTCTTTTAGCCATTATCTTTCCTTCCTTTCCTATTACTTCTTCGGCTTCCAAGGTGTTTCTTCAACGATTCTGAAGAATGTTCCCTGGTAGTCTAACTGACTGTGGTTGAACTGAACACCGAACAGGTCGTGTATTTCATTCTCATAGATGAATGCCGGCCAGTAAATACCGGTGATACTTTCAACTTCATCAACATCGATCTTGATATCAAGTCTGAGAGTCTTCAGAAGATGATCCTTATCGAATGAATACAGAATTTCGTAAGTTTCATCATCAAGAACTACTCCGCAGATCTGTACCAATCTGTAGCCCTCTGCTTTGAGATCGCTGACTTTAGAAATAAGGTTCGAAAGCTCAACGTATTCAAAGTCCTGCACTGCAGTAATTTTATCCATTATTCTCCCTCCTTATTTCTTCAGAAAATCCATTGTGTTCACTTTGATCTCAGCCATTGTGAAGATCGGTGGAACAGCGCCGGCTTTCTTTTCTTCAGTTGCGACTTCTTCAGCTACTGCTTCTGCAGCTTCCTCTGCAGGAGCATCTACAGCCTTGACCATAGCGTCTCTCTTAGCCTGGAGAACGCCGAGGCCCTTAACTACAGCATCGATGATAGCTTCAGGTCTTGCTGCACATCCCGGAACGTATGCGTCTACAGGAATAACCTGATCAACGCCGCCCATAACGTTATAGCAGTCTTTGAAGATACCGCCTGAGCAAGCGCAGATTCCTACGGCAACGACTACCTTAGGCTCCGGCATCTGCTCATATATCTGCTTTACGATGCCTTTGTTCTGCTCATTGACTGAGCCGGTTACCAGGAACACGTCTGCGTGCTTCGGGTTACCGCAGTTGATAATACCGAATCGTTCTACGTCGTACATAGGAGTAAGACATGCCAGAACTTCGATATCGCATCCGTTACAGCTTGAACCGTCATAATGTACGACCCAAGGCGACTTTGTTACATATGCTGCTGACATTCTTTCACCTCCTTAGAAACAAATGTAGAGAACGAACAGGTTGATCATGCCGAGAACAATGGCAACAACCCATGCCGACTTGAACGCAAACTGCCACTTCATTCTTGCGAAACAGTTGTCGATGAACACTTCGAAGAAGTATGCCAGAAGGGCAACTACGATACCGATGATCCATCCCCAAGCAGTTCCGTTCGCGAAGAACAGGAATACAAATCCAAGAAGGAATACGTTTTCATACCAGTGTGATATCTCGATCCAGCCCATCGTTCTGCCGACGAACTCAGTGGTAACACCTCTTACCAGTTCCTGGTGAGCATGGTGTGACATACTCAGGTCGAACGGTGACTTTCTGAACTTGAGTGTCAGAATGAATACCCATCCGAAGAATATGCCGATCATAGGCAGGAATGCCATGTTGTCTGCAGCCATGATTTCACTAACCTTGAAGCTGCCGCCATACATATAGAAACCGATAACAGTGATCAGAACCATTGGTTCATAAGCCATCATTGCCAGCAGTTCTCTCTCAGCACCGATTTCTGCATACGGTGAGTTTGAGGAGTACGCTGCGATGATGAGGAACGCTGCGCCGATGGTCAGTGTGAATATTACCAGGAGCAGGTCTCCGCCCATGAAGAATAATACACCTGACGCGATTATGAATACTACGAACAGGAGTACATAGAAGTCCTGGAATCTCGTAGGAGTCTGCTTTTCTTTCTGGAAAAGCTTGCCGACATCGTAGAACGGCTGAAGTACCGGAGGTCCTACTCTTCTCTGCATCTTAGCAGAAAGTTTTCTGTCCAGACCTGCGAGAAGTCCTCCGAGGAACGGTCCCAGTACGAGGAAGGCAACGACTGAAATTATTGCTTTAATAATCATTATGCGATACCTCCCATCAAACTTACTAATGTGGCGATCATGTATCCGAGTCCGATGACGAGCATCGCAACACAGAGAACGTCGCCGATAAGATTCATCTTATGCTCACCGAAGTACTTCTCCATGTGCCAGTTTCTAAGAGCGAACTGAACTTCTTTCTGCATGGAGCCGTAGTATGTTCTGTTGTCTCCGGTGTTGGCACCAGCCAGGTAGATCGGAACTGTCGGCTTCTTTGACTTGCCGAATCCGAACAGTGCCAGCAGGACGATAACTGCTACCATGATAACCATGATGAGCATGTTGCCTGATGACATGATTCCGCCGGCCAGTCCGCCGAAAGTGATCTCAAGATATGGTACCAGGAGATATGACGACATCAGAGGGAAGAGCAGACATACAAGCACTACCAGTACAACCAGAGTAATGTGTACGAATGTCTCTGTT
Source organism: Bacillota bacterium (assembly GCA_017431785.1). Classification (GTDB taxonomy): domain Bacteria; phylum Bacillota; class Clostridia; order Peptostreptococcales; family Anaerovoracaceae; genus Lentihominibacter. The sequence goes on from JAFRKJ010000016.1 coordinate 17,437, forward strand.
CTGTGAACGTCATACTCAATGCTCTCCTCGCCGGCAACTACTGCTGTGAGCTTGCCCATCCACTTGAGCCAGTAGAATGCTGTTACAGCACTACCGAAGCAGATGCAGCCGATGAGCAGTATATTACCTGAATCAACGAAGGATACCATGCATCCCCACTTGGAGATCAGCATTCCGAACGGTGCGAGGAACATGCCTGCGATACCGATGATCATGCACATTGCAAGTCTCGGCATTCTGTTGAACAGACCGTCCATGTCTTCGATCATTCTTGATCCAATATGATGCTCTGCAGTACCTACGCAGAGGAAGAGTAATGACTTGGTGATTGCGTGGAATATGATCAGCATGATTCCTGCCCAAACAGCACCAGCTGTTCCAACGCCGCCGCAGGCAACGATCAGACCAAGGTTAGCAATGGTTGAGTAAGCAAGTACTCTCTTTGCATTGACCTGTGAGATTGCTGCGCATGACGCGAACAGGAATGTGATTCCGCCTACCATCATGGTCATGATTCCTGCGAAGTTGCTCATTCCGAGAACAGGAGCCAGTTTGATGATCATGAAGACACCTGCTTTAACCATTGTTGATGAGTGGAGTAATGCAGATGTTGGAGTAGGTGCGACCATTGCTCCGAGCAGCCAGCTGTTGAACGGCATCTGCGCTGTTTTTGTAATACCTGCGAATGCGAAGAATGCAGCAGGGATAGCAACCAGATCTCCGTAAACTGATCCGATCAGGAGCATAGTGCTCATTTCCACTGTCTGGAATACGATTCCGAGAATAACGATACCAACTGCGAATCCGAGACCGCCGAGCAGGTTCATGATCAGCGCTCTGAACGCATTGTTCGTAGCTTCTTCGGTCTTTGTGTAGCCGATGAGCCAGAATGATGACAAGCTGGTGATCTCCCAGAAGAAGTACATCCAAATCATGTTGTTGGATGTTACCAGTCCTACCATTGCGCCCAGGAACAGGAACATAACGAAGAAGAACCACGGTCTTCTGTCTTTATTTCCCTTCTCGTCTTCATGGTGCTGGAAATCTTTCATGTAGCCTAATGCATAGACTGCAATAAGTGTTCCGATGATTCCTATGATGAGAATCATAATGATCGAAAGTCTGTCAACATACAGATTGCTCTCGACCTCGATGCCATGTCCTCTGGAGAATTCGAACCACATGATCAGTGGTGTCTGAATAATGGCAAAGATAAATGCAAGCCACTTTCTGTGCATTGCTGACGTGATGCAGATGTAGATGCATAGCCCTGCTTCTACAGCCATCATTATGTAGCCTATCACTTCACCGTTGAAGGAGAAATAATCTCCGCCTCCCGCGGCAAACTGGATAGCAACAACTATCGACATTGCGGCAATGATAACTGAGCCTGCAATGACGATCACGTCTCTACCCTTGTCACTTTTAACTACCAGAAGAATGAAGGCAACGATCATCGGGAAAAGGATGAGAAATACTATTGTGCCCATTTAATCCTCCTAATAAATAAAAATAACTTCTCAGTGAAAAAAACTTTTCATATTATTATACATATACTGTCTGTCATTAATCAAGTTCGAAAGAAAATACATAATGCAAAAACGCCTAATTGGCAAGAAAATTAACAAACAAATAAGCGGCATATCATATGCCGCTTCAGTGCCCTAAAGAAATGTCAGATTATTTCAACTTTCCAGGCGGCCACGCCCTCAGCAATACCTTCCCTTTGATTTCCTCGGCGCTCATGACACCGATGTCTTCATTCCTGCTGTCAAACTTCTGCTTCGTGTTTCGGTTGTCGCACAGCACGAAGACTTGTCCGTCTTTGATTTTTACTTTGGCAACGTCATCTTTACACCCTTCGATTCCGTTCGGTGTCACATATTCTTCGTCGTTGACGAGAACCTTACCTTCTGTGATTTCAACAGTATCCCCAGGCACGCCTATGACTCTTGTAATGATGTTGTCACTGGCACCTGCTTCCTGAGAAAACGGTTTCTTCAGTATGACAAGCTGTCCGCGGTCCGGCATTCCTCTGTTCATGGAAAAAGCTGTTTTTGATGTGACCAGCACCTGTCCATCGCTGATGGTCGGGTCCATGTACTTACCATTATTGACCTCCGGCGCGAGAAGAATAAATACAACAATGGCTGCTACAAAAGCAAGCCTGTACCATCTGTGTGCTCTTTCTTTTTCTGTTCCGCCCGGACGCAAAAGCTGCATGCGCAAGTCCTCCCTCTTATTGATTCAAACTGATTTTACCACTAAAAAAGGGCTCTCGCGAGCCCTTTTTATTTCTGTCTTTCGAGATTCGCAATCTGCTTTTCGGAAGTTACTTTTTCACTTCTTCCTCAGCAGCCGCCGCAGCTCTTTCCACTGCATCAGCTGCTACTGCAATTTCCTCTTCCGCGATCATCTCTTCCAGTTCCTTGTTATGTCTTGCACTGATTGCATCACAGCTCTTCTTGAAGGCTGCCTTACATTCTTCCTTAGAAGGCTCAACCTTCTTGGAAAGCAGGTAAATGATAATGCATGCAAGTGCACATACGATGGTTACGACCCAGAGAACGACTCTGATTGTTCCGACGATGGTATCTACGTTGGCTGCTTCCAGAATTCCATCGAAGTAGTCCCCGGACTCCCATGCATCTTCTGTTCCCCAGCCTTCGTACCAAGGTTCGAAGACCAGAGCGAACAAGTTCATGATGGTGATAACCAGAAGCAGGAAGGAAATTCTTCTCGTGTCGCCGACTGCCAGACCTGTTCTCGGGTTGCAGACAAATGCCTCAGGATCTTTCTTGGAAAGTCCGCCGTACATCCTTCTCCAGATCAGGTACAGGATCGGACCTGTGAGCAGACCGATCATTCCGCCGAGATAATAGTCGGATCCATTTACGAAGAATGCGAAGATCGCTACGCATGTAGGAACGATGCAGATCACTCCGAGGAGTCCGTTTCCTCCAGGAATACGGAAGATGTAATCCTCTTCCGGAATTCTCCTTCTCAGAACCATAGCTGAGATATATACCATGACGTAGGATGACAGCAACAGCGCAACATCCAGTACGATGATGAATCCGAATGGGAACATGCAGAAGAGCAGGTTGAAGATACCAACTGACAATACTGCAATGTAAGGTACACCGTACTTCTTGTCGACCTTGACCATAACCGGAGGTGTCAGATTATCGTCCGCAAGTGCGAAGAATCCTCTGGATCCGGATGCGATATATGTGTTGTAAATCGAGCACTGTGCCAGAATCGCGACGATGACGAAAATGATGCCCCATACAGGACCCCAGAAAGTTGATACGACGGTCGCATATCCGACAGAGTCTCCGTCAGTTCCCCAGTTATCGAACTGACCGATGGAGCCGAGACCTGCAACAGTCGGCAGGATATAAACTGCCATGATCAGCGGAATCGTAATCAGAGTTCCTTTCGGAATGACCTGCGGATTCGCAACTTCTCCCGCAATGGTCGACATGGACTCATATCCGGAGTACATCCACATACCAATGGAGATGCCTCCCGCGATGTAGAAGAACCAGTCGCCGATTCCTTCTGCTGGCTCCGGTGTCATCTGGAACGTAACGGATGGATCGCTGCCCCAGTTGAGGAATCCACAGAGTGCAACAACACCGAACGCAACCATAACAAAAATGGAAAGGGCTGTACTTACGGCACCTACATCCTTAACACCTCTGATGTTGATTAATGTGAAGATACCGATCATGCAGAATTTCAGAGCAAATTCTCCGCCAATACCCATGTCCCATACAGTCGCTGCATAGCCGCCTGCCAGAATTACATATGAGGTATTGTCAATGTAGATGGAGATTGTTCTCCACCAACCTGCCTGGAATCCCCAGAATTCTCCAAGAGCTTCCTGTACCCACTTGTAGTAGCCGCCTTCCTGCGGACGAACTGATCCGAGTTCAGATGCAACCAATCCGAATGGAAGACCCCATACAAACGGAAGTATGCAGAGCATCGCTATGGTAAGTCCAGGTCCGCATTCCGGGATCATTTCCTCGATACCATAGCATCCTGCTGCTACCAGGCAGAAAATCATGAATACGACAGTGGAGACCCTGATCTCATGTTTTTTTAAGCCATGTTCTCCGGTCTGAGCCACTGCTGCCTGTGCCTGACTCATAATAATCCTCCTTAAAAATATTAACGAATGATGACGATTAACTGAATAATTATGATTAGTTCTTAACACCTAAATTATAGCACTTCATTACGTTGTTTCAAGCACAAAAACAACATAAAAACGGCGTCAAACAATGACGCCGTCCTTGCTTTTTCTTGCTAGTTGTTGATATACCACCACACAGTTCCGATCAGTCCGCATATGGCCATCAGTGGAAATAATACAATTGCGATCCTCTCTCCCCAGATATCCTTTTTTGTACGGACATATTCACGCGCCACCGCATTGTCATCATAATGGACACTGCGGTCGTAAATATATTTTGCACTGCAAGTGATGTCCAGATCTTCCCATCCGAGTTTCCCGTCTTCTGTCACAATCGGTTTCGTGAATATTTCTTCGTTCATCAAGGGTATGAATGCCGGTCCCCTTAGACGGTGACTGTCGAACAACCTCACATCCCCATTGTTAAATTCCAATCGCAGTGACCTGGGATTCAGCGCCCTAACTGCCGTAATCTCAAGCTTTTGATTTGTATCTGCCATGGATCGCACCTCTCTATTGATAATTCATCGCAGAGTGATTATATAACATAAAAGGGCTGTGACGCAAATGCCGTCACAGCCCTATTCAGCTTAGTCACTCATCAAACAACACTTATTTGTTGATTGGAGGGAATGCTTCCTCAAATGTCTTCTCATCTCCATGCAGTGTTACGATATGACCAACCTTACCAGTCTTATTCAGAATCTGATATACGATCATTGGAATAACGATTGCTGATGTTGCGATGATGAAGATAACGAGACCGCCGCCTGTGTCGCCAACTGCGATATCAGGTTCAAGACCCTGTGCTTCCATACCGTTGATGTAAGCCTTCTCAACAGGTGTTGCGAATGCCAGCATGATCAGGCAGATGATCTGTGCAATGAGTGCGAACCATGGTACCCATGCCAATGGTTTAGGCACTTTCGCCTTGAGGACCTTCTCCGGGTCGTATCCATTTCTCTTCAGTCTGACACGCATTCTCTTCTGAGCTGCGATGATACCTACCCAGGCAAGTGTGCCGGTGAATCCGGACATGCACAGCAGTGAACCGTACAGGTCGGACAGTGCTCCGGTTACTTCTGAAATCAGACCTGTGATCAGAACGAGCCACATGAATGCCATCGTGAAGAATACGGCATTTCTCGGTGCCTGGTTCTTTGACAGGTGGCTCAGGAACTTCGGAGCCAGACCTTCTGTGGAAAGTCCGTACATCGCACGTACTGTTCCATAGAATCCTGTATTACCACAGCTGAATGCTGCTACCATTACAACTGCGCAGAAGATGTAGAAGAATGGTGACAGCCCGTAATCTCTTGCTACTTCTGCAAATACCGGTGTCGCATCGTCTGCCAGTGCAGTCGGGTAGATCAGGATGACCAGAAGGATTGGTGCCAGGTACAGAGCGACAATACGATATACGACGCTTCTGCATGCCTTTGGTACCGCAACTTCAGGATTCTTTGATTCCGCTGCCGCCAGACCTACGATCTCAGTACCCTGCATGGTTACAAGTACTACTACCATCATTACAGAGATGATCAGGATACCATGAGGGAACCAGTTGTCGAATACGCTGTATTCAGGCTGGAAGTTGATTCCTGCACCCTTGAATCCTTCGGTGATGTTGTAAGCTGCCAGTTCGCCCTGCGGGCTGCCCCAGAAGCCGACCCAGATACCGAGTCCCATAAGGATGAACAGGATGATGATGATAACTTTTGTGATAGCCAGACCTGATTCGATCTTCGCGAAGATGTCTACTGCGAAGCAGTTGATCAATGTCAATGCCATCATGGTGCCTATCGCAAAGGCAACATACGCGACCGTACTGGTAATACCGGTGATGGCCTGCAATGCTGCTGATACAGCGATTGCTTCTGACGGTACATAACATACCCAGTTGAACCAGAATGCCCAACCGAAACCGGTAGATACTGTTGGTCCAAGGAATTCATTGGTGTACGCAATGAATGATCCGGAACGCGGCAGGTTTACCAGAAGTTCCGCATAGGATATCATCAGACCAAATACGATGACGCCTACGAGCAGGAACGCCCAGAATACACCAGGACCCATGACTTCGATGTCCCAGCCTACGCCCAGGAAGTAGCAGGATCCGATAACGCCGCCCAGGCCGATGAATGCGACCTGCCATTCAGCGATGCCTCGCTTTAGATCCTGTGAACCTTCTTCAGCTGTTGCTACAGCCTTTTTTTCTTCGTCCATAAGATTCCTCCTAAAAGCTTGTTCAGATAATAGCGAATAAATAAAAAACAACTATAATTATTCAGACATCTAATTATATTCTTATCGTAAAACAACGTCAATGAATTAAAGTGTTGTTTCGCATTATTATTTTGTTCTTTGTAAAAAAATACAGCTGTAAATCAAAATACAGCTGCATATTAAAACAAAAAATATTTGACTGCGCTAAGCACGATGATAATGCCCAGTATGCCCCCTGCAAAAGCGAGACTTTCCCTCATAGAATGCCGGCGCACGCGCATGAATCCGAGTCCGAGCAAAGCCAGAACGACTGCTCCGGACCACTTCATCACCGCAGGGTTTCTGCCGATTTCTTCAAGGGTTTCCATGAAACCATCCATACATTCCTCCTCTGGAACTCCTTCCTAGAGTTCTCTCCTTCCTTCTATCGCCTTCAGAAGTGTAACCTCATCGGCATATTCCAGATCCCCTCCCACAGGAATGCCGTGGGCGATTCTGGACACTTTGATGCCGCTCGGCTTGATCAGCCTGGCGATGTATACCGCGGTTGCCTCTCCTTCTATGGTTGGATTCGTCGCGATGATCAGCTCCTTTACGGCCGGATCCTGCAGCCTTGTAATCAGGCTCTTAAGATTGATATCATCCGGTCCCTTCTGGTCCATCGGAGAAATGACACCGTGCAGCACATGATAATAACCTCTGTACTCCCGGATCTTCTCCATTGCCAGAACATCCTTAGGGCTTTCAACCACGCAGATCGTACTGGCGTCCCTGCTTTTGTCTGAGCAGATGGCGCACGGATCTGTATCTGTCAGATTGCCGCAGACGGAACAGAACTTCATCGTTTCCTTTGCATCTCTGATAGCATCAGACAACGCAAAAGCTTCCGCGTCGTTCATTGACAGAATATGCAGAGCAAGTCTCTGTGCAGTCCTCTCTCCGATTCCCGGAAGACGTGCAAGCTCATTGATCAGTCTGTTCAGCGGTTTCGCGTAGTACTTCATCTCTAGAATCCCGGAATGCCAAGTCCTGAAGTGAACTTGCTCATTTCATTTTGTGATATTTCTTCCATCTGACGGAGGGCTTCGTTCACGGCTGCCATGATGAGATCCTGCAGCATTTCAACATCATCAGGATCGCATGCTTCCGGCTGGATCTGGATATCTTTGATTTCTTTCTTGCCGGTTACTGTTACCGTAACTGCACCGCCGCCTGATGTGGCGGAAGCTTCCATCTTCTCAATCTCTTCCTGGACCTTGTCCATCTCTCTTTGCATTGCCTGCATCTGGGCCATCTGCTGTGCATTTCCCATCTTCGGCTGTTTCGGCCTTTTGCCGGCTTTCATTCCTTTACCCATATTTCCTCCTGTCTTTCTTTATATATCTGTCTATTTTACTTCCACTTTTATGCCAAGAATATCTGACGCCTCAGCTGCGATCTCCTCCGCTGACCGTTCTGTTTCACTGCTGTTTGCCAGCTTGATGTTCATCCTTCTGCGGCTGCCGGTGTGTTTTTCCACCAGATGCTCTATGAACTGCCGGTTCTTCTCCGCCAAGTCCTTAAAGAATGCATTGTTCGCTTCTACAGTAAAAGTGTTTTCGTCAATGGATTTAAGCCGGGCACTGTTCCGTATGATATTGATGCTGCCCTTCTCGTTTTCACCGTCTTCAAAGACCTTGTTCCAGATATCCTCACAATCGAACCCATTCTGCATCTCAGCAAGTGCCGGCCCAACTGGTGCTGCTTCAACCGGCGCAGGTTCAACCGGCATCTCTATCACCGGTTCTTCGGTCTGCACCTGCATTGATTCTTCCTGCTTCACCGGTGCAGGTTCTTCAACTATCACCGGTGCAGGTTCTTCCGCCTTTTTTACTGGTGCCTTTGCGGGTGCTGTCTTTTTGACAGGTGTCAACACAGGTTCTGGTTCCGTGAATTCAACCTCTGTCAGTTCACGGATCTGTCCTGCTCCCATGCAGAGCCTTACAATGGCCAGCTCCAGGAGGATACGCGGCTGTGTCGACCATCTTGCTTCATTCGCCATGGTGGACAGCTCCATAATGCCTCTGTTGATGTCCTCCAGTTCCAGTACTGCCGCCTGACGTCTCATGCGTTCAATGTTCTCCGCAGACATACTGACGACGGTCTCCGGATTTCTCATGAACTTGACCATCATCAGGTTTCTGTAGTGACTGATCCAATCGCGCATGAACTGGCGGACATCCTTGCCGTCGGATAGAATTCCGTTCAGGAACGCAATTGCTTCCTCTGTTCTCTTCTTGCGGACCATATCGGTCAGCTCGATGAAATCCTCATAGCCTGATGCTCCGAGGAATTCCAGAACTTCTTCCGCATCCACTTTCATATCCCGTCCGGAAATACACTGGTCGAGAATGCTCAGTCCGTCTCTGACAGAGCCATCCGCATTGGCGGCGATGATCCTGAGTGCGTCCTCCGTCACATCGATACCAATCTTGACACAGATGTCTGCCATGCCTTCCATCAGCACGCTCTCGGGCACTCTTTTGAAATCAAGACGCATACATCTCGAGAGAACAGTTGCGGGAAGTTTGTGGACTTCCGTGGTCGCCAAAATGAACGTCACATATTCCGGTGGTTCTTCCAATGTCTTCAGAAGCGCGTTGAACGCTTCTGTGGAGAGCATGTGCACTTCGTCGATGATGTACACCTTCCTGCGTCCTGCTGACGGCGGGTACTTGACGCTTTCTCTCAGTTCCCGCACATTATCGACACCGTTGTTCGAAGCAGCATCGATTTCAATCACGTCGAGAAAGCTTCCTTCTTTGATTGCCTGACAGTTCGCGCAGACACCGCATGGACGTTCCCCGTCGGAAAGACAGTTCAGTCCCTTGGCCAGCAGTCTTGCTGTGGTGGTTTTGCCTGTACCCCTTGTTCCGCAGAACAGGTAGGCGTGGCTGGTGCTGTCCGTCGCTATTTGATTTTTCAGTATCCGCACGATGTGATCCTGTCCGAGGACTTCCTCGAAGACCTCCGGGCGGTACTGTCTGTAAAGCGCTTTGTACATCAAGAATCTCCCTGTTTTACAAATTGCCCTTTGATGATCCCGCAGGCGTTGGAGAAGGCTTATCTGCGGCACATAAGATTTTCCGCTTATTGCTGCTTCCTTCCGGACCTGACAAGGTTCACGGCATCCTATTGCGCAGGACCCAAACCATGCTTACGGAACCATCAAAGGGCAATTTGATTACACTTGATTATAGTATTTATACTTTTTACCGTCAATTATTATTTATTGTCAATGCGCACCATCTGCTCCAGGTAGAAGCCTGCATGCCAGTCTTCGTTTGAATATTTATTGACGCACTTCACTGCCACGATGTACATGAGCAATACGAAGGCGAGCAGAATGAACGTCGTTCCGTATTCGCCCATAAAGGCCAGGGAATCATATATTCCGTGGATGAGCATCGGGCTGATCAGAGCAAGTATCGTATGCAGCGTCGTCTGACTCTGGTTCCCTTCAACGGAATACCGCTTGGCTGCACCGTAGTGCACACCCATGAATACTCCGCAGAACGCATGGAGCGGTACTGCCATGACGCCTCTCATCAGCGCCACATACAGACCTCCCTCCATGACGTACAATACATTCTCAAGAAGGGCAAAACCAACCGCAACAGCAACGCCATAAACAATGCCGTCAAACCGGTAATTGTAGTTCGGATTCCTCCAGGAACCGATCCTGAGCAGAATAAACTTGCACAGCTCTTCGCAGAGGGCCGCTACCGCAAAAGCATCAAATACTGCGTAGCTGACCGTTCCGGGAACAGCTCCCGCCGGCATGAAGTTTCCCATGAACATCTCCATGAACATTGCCGGAACGCATGAAAAAGCACCGAGGACCAACAGCTTGAAAATGAGACTCCACGGTTCATGCTCTACTTTATCCTTTCTGAAGATAAAGATGATAATGACGATTCCCGGAATCAAAGCCAGGAAGAGAAGATTGACTTCCATCTTTTATTCTCCTTGTTCTGATGATTTATATGTTTTGTATATTTCATCTGCATATGGCGGATCGATTTTCACTTTGATCCTTCCCATGCAGCCTGAGCCGCACGTGAGGGTGTGCTTCGCCATGCAGATTCCTTCTTTTTCTTCTGTGATGATACCGATGACGGATGCGTCCACTCCGGCAGTCTTCATAGCGTCTTCCATTGCCGCCCTCTTTTCCTTCGGAACGATGATGATCATTGAGCCGCTGGAGATGAGCCGCAGCGGATCCACATTGAAGAGCCCGCAGATTTTCTCTGTTTCCGGATGCATCGGAATGGCGTCTTCCCAGACCTCCGCACCTGTATGGGAAATCTGACACATCTCCCAGACTGCTCCCAGGATACCGCCTTCTGTAATGTCATGCATACCGTGCGTGCCGACCTTTCCTGCTGCAACGCCCTCCGGTACGACGCTCACAAGATCAAGGAATGATTTCGCCTTTTCAATTTCTTCATCGGTAACCAGTCTGCTTCCATCCTCCTTCAGCGCTTCCCTGATTTCCTCTTCATGATCGCAGGCGATGATCCCTGTGCCCTCCAGACCGACGGCTTTCGTCATCATGATGAAATCGCCGGGAATCATATCATTGCCGTTCTGTGATGTCCCTGCCGGTGCTTTGCCGATCGCTGTCGATACAATCAGAGGCTGCTTGACGGACGGTGTGATCTCAGTGTGCCCACCGATGATCTCAACGCCGACCTGCGCAGCAGTAGTTCCAGCCTGATCCATGATTTCTTTCACATCATCATCCGTCGTTCCTTCCGGCAGCATGCATGCCAGCATGATACCCAAAGGCTGTACACCGTTCGACGCAATGTCATTGCAGGTGATATGAATGGCAAGTCTGCCGATGTCGCTGACCGTCGAGGAAATCGGATCTGTCGACATGACACAATCGTAATCCCCGAAATCTATCAGCGCACAGTCCTCCCCTATTCCGGGGCGGACCTTGACATCTTCATTTCTATATGTGATCTTGCCGAATACGATTTCCTTCAGCAGATCGCTGTCCAGTTTTCCTACAGCCAGTTTCATTTTATCATCTCCAGGAATGTTTCTTCTGTTATGATTGGTACTCCCAGCTCCTTCGCCTTTTTATTCTTGGAGGAAGCCGAGTTGATATCGTTGTTGATCAGGTAGTCGGTCTTCTTACTCACGGACCCAGCCGTCTTGCCGCCCAATTCTTCGATCTTAGCCTTTGCGGCATCTCTGTTTTCAAAGTGTTCAAGGCTGCCGGTGATGACGAAGGTCTTGCCCGACAGCACGTCGCCTGCCTCCTCGAAACGTTCATCGATCGTCAGGACTTCCAGAAGATCCTCCACTATCTTCATATTATCAGCTTTTGCAAAAAAATCCACATAGGCTTTCGCCATGATGTCCCCAACACCTTCGATACTGACGAGCTCTTCTTCCGTCAGACTCATAATGCGTCCCCAGTTGTTCTTGCAGGAACGGGCGATCATCTTCGCATTGGCAACGCCTATATTCGGAATTCCCAGGGCGTAGAGAAGTCTGTCTGGTGTTGTGTGAGATGCTTTCTCAGCCGCCGCCAACAGGTTCTCGAATGATTTGTCGCCAAAGCCTTCCATCGAGACGATGCGTTCTCTGCATCCCTCCATCCGGAATAGATCAACGGGCGCTTTGATGATTGCCTCATCGACCAATTTCTCAAGAGTCGCCTCAGAAAGTCCTTCTATGTTCATAGCGTTCCTTCCGACGAAATGGGTGAAGGATTTGATTCTCTTCGCCGGGCATTCCTCGTTCACACAGTGGACTGTCTCAATGCCGTTCTCACTTTTGACAACCGTTTCATGTCCGCAGACAGGACAGATTTCAGGCGGTCCCAGGAGTACTCTAGGCGCGCCTTCGTCCGTTTTGTCTTTGCCTTTGGATTTGTTCTGCGCAATCTGCGGAATGATCATGTTGGCCTTGTAGACACTGATCGTGTCGCCCTGGCCCAGTTCCAGTTCCTTTACGATGCTCAGATTGTGGACAGATGCTCTGCTTACTGTCGTTCCTTCCAGCTCAACCGGTTCAAACACAGCAATCGGATTGATCAGTCCTGTTCTGGATGCGTTCCAGATGATTTCTTTGAGCTTCGTATCGCTGATTTCATCCTGCCACTTGAACGCGATGGAATCCCGCGGGAATTTCGCAGTGGTGCCAAGTGATCTTCCATATTCAATGTCGTCATAAACAAGCACCAGCCCGTCAGATGGAATATCGAACTCTTCAATGTCATGTGCGTAGCCTTCTACCGCCTTTGCAATAGTCTGCGCAGTTACAGGAACATTGTGCACCGTTTCAAATCCCTGATTTCTCATCCATTCGATCTGCTCGTGACGAAAGCGGAACTCTCCTCCGCCTGCTGCAAGGGAAAATGCATAAAATCTCACATGCCGCTGCGCTGTGATTTCACTGTTCAGCTGCCGGACAGAACCGCTGCAGAGGTTTCTCGGGTTCTTATACGTGCCGTCGGTATTGATCTTCTCAAAATCACTGTAGCTGATGACGGCCTCACCTCTTACAACCACCTGCCCCTTCTCCGGAATCAAAACCGGAATATTAGCAAAGGTTCTCGCATTGGCGGTGATGACTTCTCCAACAACGCCATCGCCTCTCGTCACTGCCTTCGACAGGCTGCCGTTCTCGTAGGTCAGAACAACGGTCAGTCCGTCGAGTTTCCAGGAAAGCAGTCCATCCTTATCACCCAGCCAGCTCTCCAGTTCGCTGACTTCCTTTGTCTTGTCCAAAGACAGCATCGGCGATGGATGGGGTTCTTTCGGCAGGTTGCTCACGACCTCGTAACCAACGTTTACTGTCGGGCTCTGCGCCATGACGATGCCTGTTTCCTTCTCAAGGGCAACGAGCTCGTCATACAGGGCATCATACTCCTGGTTGCACATGATCTCCGTATCCTGCTGATAGTAGGCCTTCGAAGCTTCATTCAGTTTATTAACAAGTTCTTCAATTCTCTTCTTCATATTATCTAAATCGTTCTCACAGTTTTTTGATTGGTGCGATTCCAAGGGCCAGTTTCCTGACCTGATCTGCGAACTCAATTCTTATGACCTTGCCGTTCACTTCAAGCACAGTGCCTTCCCCGAACTTGGAATGGGCTACCCGGTCGCCGGCCGTGAAGCTCTCTGCGTTGGCCTTTGCCATCGCCTCTGCCCTCTGCTTCGTTTGCGCCCTGGCGTATTTGAGCTGATCGAACGGCTTCATCGCTACATTTTCCGATGCGCCGTCTCTGAACACGCCCTCTGCTCTGCGATCTTTCTTCTCGTATATTCCATCACCTTCGAGCAGCTTACTATCCAGTTCATGCAGGAAGACTGACTCGCGGGTGTAATCTGTTCTCCCGTAAATAGTTCTCGTTCTGGCGCTCGTCATCCAGAGACGTTTTTTCGCTCTGGTGATTCCTACATAGCAAAGGCGACGCTCCTCTTCCAGTCCGTCTTCCCGGTCAAAGGCTCTCCATCCCGGGAAGAGCCCGTCCTCCATACCGGGCATGAACACATAAGGAAACTCCAGGCCCTTGGCGCTGTGGAGCGTCATGAGCGTCACTGCGTTTTCTTCTGAATCGTGATTATCCACATCCGCAAGCAGCGCAATTCTCTCCATGAACTCAGCCAGACTCATGTTCGGATCTTCCTTCTCATAACCGACGATGACAGACTTGAACTCCATGAGGTTCTCCAGTCTCCCCTCAGCCTCCACGGTATGCTGATCCTCTAAAGCTTTCATATAACCTGAGTTGACCAGTAATCCGTCATACAGGTCCGAGATCTTCATATTGTCTTTTTCGATTCCGTAGGTCGCAATCAGACCTGCCAGCTGTTTGAGATTGTCTGATACCTTTGAACTGAAGGATTCGATCACGTCATCATCGAGCAGAACATCAAAGAGACTGGTTCCTCTTACCTGAGCAAGTGCCTGCAGTTTCTGCAGGGTTTTGCCGCCCACTCCCCTCTTCGGCTCATTGATGATGCGGACCAGAGCCAGATCATTCGCCCTGTTCTGCACAAGGCCCATGTAGCTCATCATATCCTTGATTTCTTTTCTGTCGTAGTATCTGAGACCGCCCAATACGCGGTATGGGATGTCTCTCCTTGAGAGGGCCTCTTCAAAAGTTCGTGACTGTGCGTTTGTGCGGTACAGCACAGCGAACTGTCTGTAGTCCGCGTTGTCTGAACCCGCAACTCTGTTTATTTCGCTGGCAATGAAATATGCCTCATCCTTTTCATCATCCGCATTGTAATATACGATCTTCCTGCCGTCTTCTGCGTCAGTCCAAAGCTTTTTGTCCTTTCTTCCCCTGTTGTGTGAGATGACACTGTGGGCTGCCTCCAGAATGTTGGCTGTTGAACGGTAATTCTGTTCGAGCTTTACTGTCTTTGCACCAGGGAAATCCTTTTCGAATTCAAGAATGTTCCGAATATCGGCTCCGCGCCACTGATAGATGCACTGATCGTCATCACCGACGACGCAGAGATTCCTGCGGATATTTCCATCCCGGTCGCGAGCGTCAGCCAAAAGCCTGACAAAGGTGTACTGTATCATATTCGTATCCTGATACTCGTCCACCATGATGTACTGGAATCTATCCTGATACCGGAGCAGCACTTCCTCATCCTGTTCAAAAAGCTCTACCGTCTTGAGCAGTAAATCATCGAAGTCCATAGCATTGTTTTTCTTAAGGATCTTCTCATACCCGCCATACACCTGACCGATCATCTGCTCCTTGAAATCCGTGCCGTAAATGCTGCTGTATTCCCGCGGAGAAATGCGCTGCTCTTTGCAGTGGGATATAATGCCCAGAAAGTAGCTCGGTGAGAATTTCTTGGTGTCGATATTGAGTTCTTTGCAGATGTTTTTGACAACGGTCTTCTGATCCGTCGGATCGTAGACGGCGAAGTCTCTTCCGTATCCAAGCACTTCCGCATGTCTTCTCAGTATTCTAAGGCAGGCTGAATGGAAGGTGAGGATCCACATGTTCACGCCTTCACCGATGAGGCGCTGCACTCTCTCACGCATTTCCTTGGCGGCCTTATTGGTGAAGGTCACAGCGAGGATGTTGTACGGATGCACGCCCATCTCGCGGATGAGATAGGCGATCCTGCAAGTCATCGTGCTGGTTTTGCCGCTGCCCGCTCCTGCCAGTATGAGAAGCGGTCCTTCAGTGTACATGGCCGCTTCTTTTTGTTTGTCATTCAGTTTGTCAAGATAATCTGTTCTTCCCATTGACCCTTCCTCTGGCTGTGTTAAATGAGAATACCCCATACGATGTTCATCAGGAACTGGATGCACGGCATAATCACAATACCTGTTACTCCTGTTACGATGATGAGCACCAGAATCCAGCTTCCGTATCTGTAAATATTCCAATATGTCTGCGTTCCGGCAAACCCGAAGATGTTCGCGATGATATTGAATCCGTCAAGCGGCGGACACGGAATCAGGTTGAAAATCATCAGCACAAAATTGATCTGGATGATGTAGATGAGAATCTCCCAGATGCCCATGCCGAGCGTGTTTCCGCTGACCCAATCTATTCCCACTGCCATCAGATACACTTTCGCTACGACTGTAAACAGCGCAGCAAGCAGCAGATTCATCACAACACCTGCGAGCGCCACAAGCAGCTCATCTCTTCTTCTGTTTTTGAAATTGTATGGATTGATCTGTACTGGCTGTCCCCATCCGAATCCGCAGAAGAACAGCGCTGCCAGACCCATCCAGTCTATATGTGCCAGAGGATTGATCGTGACTCTTCCCTGCAGTTTCGGCGTATCGTCCCCAAGCTTATAAGCGACGACCGCATGACCGAACTCATGCAAAGACAGAGCAATGATGATGCCCGGGAGAATCAGGAGTTTATCCATGATCCACTCCTGCGGATTGCTGAAACCTCCGCTTCTTAACGAGCTCATCGCCAGAATCACGATGATCACTATGAACGTAATGTCGATATTACTTCTTCTCAAATGCTCACCCCTTATTCTGTCATTTCCAGCAGAGCGTCAATGATCTGCTCTGCATCAAATACACCTTTGTAATCGGACGCTGCAAATACCTCTGCATCCTTATCATTGTTAATACTTATAATCGTATCAGCGCCTGTGATTCCGCACAGATGGTGTGCTGCGCCTGAGATGCCGAACCCTATGTATACCTTCGGCCGCACTGCCTTACCGCTAGTGCCGATCATGGAATCCTCAGCGCATCCCCATTCAGCATCAAGGGCTGCCCGGGTGCATGCTGCCGCACCTCCCAGCCTCTGCGCCAACATCTCGAGTTTTCGCCAGACGCCTTCGCTGCCCAATCCGTAACCGCCACAGACGATAATGTCCGCCCCGGTAATGCTACCTGCGCTTCGCTCACGGGGAACGATCTCAGTCATCCGGAATCCACCCTGGACTTTTTCGCCCGGATCCAGCTTGCCGTCTGCTGCCATGGTGTCTATATCTATAACCTTGTATCCCGGAATCTCTTCCGCAAAGGCAGCATCCTCCGGCTGTGGGAAGATCCCCGGTTTCACCGTCGCTATGGCAGGCCTTCCGGCTTCTGCTTCCGGAATGAAGATCTCACCGACCGCACGTCCTCCGATTGCCGGAATCATACATGTGAGCCGGCCTTCTTCGTTTACTTTGATGTCCACACAGTGTGCTGCCACACCTGTGCCCAGACGAACGCCAAGAGCCGGCGCGACTTCCTCCCCGAGGGCAGTAGCCCCAAGGAGAACCAGTTCCGGTGCTTCCTCCCGTACGGTTTCATCCATCATCGCCAGAACCAGATTATGAGTTCTGTGGGCTTTGAGCATCACATACTGAACCCCATCTGTTCCGAAGACTTCCGTCGCCTTCTGCAAAAGCTGCCCTGCTACCGGATTGCCCTGATCCAATATGAGAACTTTTCTGATGTCCTTTGCCTTCATATCAGACCCCTGCCTTTCTCACGATCTGCAGAATCTTTGCTGCAGCTTCCTCGGCAGTCACGCCCAGTTCATCTCCTGCCCTGTTCTGTTCATAGGCCAGGAGTCTTCCGGGTTTTGTCGGCGATCCTTCCAGTCCGATGTGCTGCAGATCTATTCCCAGATCTTCTGCACTCCAGACTGTCAGCGGCTTTTTGCGGGCTTTGATGATTCCCATCGCTGTCACAAATCTAGGTTTGTTGATATCTCTTGTCACTGCAATGACGGCCGGTTCCTCTCCTTCGAACGTCAGCATGACTTCCTCGCTTCTCTTGACGGCGCGTACCACTCCATCTGCAGTTTCTATGCTGCAGACATTGGAAATGTGCGTGCGTCCGAGCCACTCCGCCGTCTGCACAGGCACATGGGCTGTGCCCCCGTCAGAACTGGATGTGCCGGCGAGAATCAAATCGAATTGGGCTGCCTTTGCATCCTCAATCTTACGGACTGCCGCGGCCAGTGTGCGGGAAGTCGCATAGGTATCCGCGCCGCCGAAGGCCTGATCCGAAAGCAGATACGCTTCATCCGCACCCATGGCGAGCGCTTCGGTCAGCTTATCCGAAGCGGACTCCGGTGCCATCGCCAAAACAGCGACCAGACCCTGACTGGACTCGTCCCTCAGCTGTAGCGCCGCTTCAAGGGCGTTCCTGCTCTCCGCGTCGATCACCTGCTTCACGCCCTCGCGGATGATTCTTCCGCTTGCTTCATCTATTCTGATGTCCTTCTCGTTCTCCGGATCGGGAACGGGCTTAAGTAACGTAAGTATGTTCATATTCTTATACAGAGAACGTCGCGGAAAGTGCGAAGCCGACCTCCGCAACGTCGGTTCTTAGCGGGTTCGAACGGCAGTGAGAAGACGGTTAGAACCGCTACGTGAGGACAGAGCGCGAGCGTTCGGCGGAGTACTTTCCGCGACGTTCTCTGCCCTGTAGAATTAGAATTTCTTGAGCGTTTCTCCCGCAATGATCATCTTCTGAATCTCACTGGTTCCGCAGGACGGAATGCATCCCATTGCGTCGCGCAGATACCTTCCAGCCGGATATTCATTGACGAATCCATATCCGCCCATGATCTCCATGAGTCTTTTGGCCGATCTGACGGCAGCCTCAGATGTGAAGTACTTGGCCATGGAGAACTCTGCACCTACTTTGCCTGCATCTTTCATTGCCGCAGCATTGTAGAGCATGAGTCTTGCCGCTTCATAATCGCATCTGATCTCTGCGATCTGGAACTGGATCGCCTGTAGTTTTGCAATCGGCTTACCGTAGAGAATCCTCTCCTTGGCAAACTTCACTGCGTCCTCAAGGCAGGCTCTGAGAATACCGAGTTCAATCGCCGCCATACTGGCTCTGCCTACTTCACCCAGCTCCTTCATGGTGATCGGCATGCCTTTGCCTGCCGCACCTACAGTATTCTCTTCGGGAACCTTCACCTGATCCATGATGAGCTCTCCGGTATAGGAACCTTTCAGACCCATCTTGTTTTCTTCTCTTCCCGGCTTAAATCCTTCTGTACCTGCTTCGATCGCAATCGTCGACATGAGCGGGCGTCCTTTTTCATCTTCGCCTGTTCTGCATGTGACAACGGTTACACCTGCGCAGTGTGAGTTTGTAATGAAGCACTTTCTTCCATTGATAGTCCATACACCATCTTCCAAAGACGCTTCTGTCTTGATACCTGCAACATCGCTTCCACCACCCGGTTCCGTCACAGCCAGTCCGCAGACGCAGCTTCCGTCACAGATTCCCGGGAGCCACTTCTGTTTCTGTTCTTCTGTTCCGTAATCCAGTATTGCAGCTGCGCCCAGATGATGTGTGAACACCATCATCGCAAGACCAGCTGAGTATCTGGCAATCTCTTCGAGTGCAATGCATCTCTCGACGTGGCCGAGTCCGGCACCGCCGTACTGCTCTGGGATGAACACGCCCATGATACCCATTTCGCCCAGTTTCGGAACGATATCCATCGGCACGTGATCTTCTTCGTCCCATTTGGCCGCAAACGGTGCGATTTCTTCCTTCGCGAACTGTGCAAAAGCTTCACGAAGCATTTCCTGTTCCGCCGTGAAATTAAAATCCATCGATTAGTCCTCCTCTAATGTAACCTTGGCCATTCTCTGCGCCTTCTTCGGCTTGTCGTTCATGTCGCGCGGCGTGCTGACGATGGCGTCAGCAACTTCCATACCTTCGATGATCTTTCCGAATGCCGCATACTCTCCGTCGAGGAATGGAGAATCACTGACCATGATGAAGAACTGTGATCCTGCTGAGTTCGGGAATGGAGTTCTGGCCATGGACATAACGCCTCTTTCGTGCTTCAGGTTGTTTTCAAATCCGTTGTTGGTGAATTCGCCCTTGATCGTCCAGCCCGGACCGCCTGTTCCGTTACCCTTCGGACATCCTCCCTGGATCATGAATCCAGGTATTACTCTGTGGAAGATGAGTCCGTCATAGAAACCGTCGTTGACCAGTTTCTCAAAGTTTGCAACTGTTTCCGGAGCGATTTCAGGATACAGTTCTCCTCTCATAACGCCGCCGTCTTCCATTTCGATTCTTACGTATTTCATTTGCAAGTCCTCCTGTTGTTCAGTATTTGCTGTTTTTGCTTTATTCATCACGCATTCTGAATGCGTCGTAATCAATAGTCCCCTGTTCCAGATGCTCCCACAGTTCCCTGCGGAGAAATTCCGGATACACATGCTCCAATTCCGCTACCTCTTCCCGGCTCATGAACCTGACCTCTGACAGCACCTGGCCGTTCTCGGGCAGCTCCGGATCGTCACCAAGTTCCAACTCGCCGCCTGTGACGTGCGCTTTAAAAAAGTTTACGAAACGCTGCCCTCTATCTGAAACTTCTTCGACATGCCATATGAGGCCGTCCGTTTCAACTTCCAGTCCTGTTTCCTCCATCACTTCGCGCACTGCTGCCTGAACTGAACTCTCACCATCCTCAATGCCTCCGCCGGGTACCATCCAAACTGAGCGCTCCGGATGGTCATGCCGCACCATCAGTATTCTATTTATATCATCGAGTACAATAACTCTGACTCCACCTGTCCACATATCACATTACTCCATATATCAAAGCACCTGCTGCTCCCATCATCAAAATCACATGCAAAGGCTTCATTTTCAGTATCGCTATCAATACGATTGAAAGACCGAAGATTGCGATTGGGAGCGGATTGTAGTATCCGGGATCCGCCATGGATGCCGATACGATCGATCCTTTGACGAGCACTGAGTCCATAATAAATATCACGGCGGTCAGCAGAAGTCCTACGGTCACAGGCCTGATTCCTGCGAAAGCACCCTCTACGATCGTGCTTCCTCTATATTTGTCGATCAGTCGGATGACAATCAACATGATGATGAAACACGGCAGGCAGACCCCGATTGTCGCCACAATGGATCCCGGTACGCCTGCTGCCCTAAGACCGATATATGTTGCCGCGTTTACAGCGACCGGACCAGGCGTGACCTGTGAGAGCGCCACCATGTCAGAGAAATCGGCCGGGGTCAGTTCTCCAAATGTTATCACTGTCTGATATATCAGCGGGAGCATGGCATTGCCGCCGCCAAAGGAAAACAACCCTATCTTAAAAAATGCAAGGAACAATCTCAGAAGCAGCATCATTGATCCGCCTCCTGACTGCCCTTCAGGCTCGTAATCCTGTAATACACGATTCCTATGACAATACCGGCAAGGATCACCAGTATCGCTGTGATTCCCAGGAAACCGACTGCGATCAAGGATGCCAGGCTGAGAATCACAGCAAGCACCACATAACTGCGTTTTACTGGCCTGGCGTTCTTACCTTTCCCACACATCTGCAAAAGAAGCTTGATGGATGATACGATAATCAGTCCGCATACTGCTGCCTTGATGCCCATGAATGCACCCTCGACGAATCTGTTGTCGCCGATGAATCTGAGCAGAACCGCCAGTATCAAGATTGAAATAAAGGCCGGAAGCACAACACCAAAAGTTGCTGCTGCCGCACCGGCCAATCCGCGTTTCCTGTATCCTACGTAAGTCGCTATATTTACCGCGATGACACCGGGCAGGGACTGTCCCATGGCGATGCAGTCCAGCATTTCCTCATCATCCAGCCAGCCCTTCTCAACAGTGGCAACATGCTGGATCTGGGGAATCATAGCTGCACCTCCCCCAATAGTAAACAAACCTATTTTGAAAAACTCCCAAAACAGGTTTGCCATTCTATCGTCGGATCTTTTATTTGAAATAGCACCTTCCGTCTTTTTCTGCATTTACCGTTTCTATTGCCTTTGCAATTCCTTCGTCGACAGTCAGCTCGACTTTATCTGTATCACGTCTCATTTTGTATTCGATGATTCCGTCAGCTGCTCCCCTGCCAACTGTGATTCTGATTGGTATTCCTATAAGGTCTGCATCCTTGAACTTGACGCCCGGACGTTCTTTTCTATCATCCAGAATGACTTCCACACCGGCTGCTTCCAGTTCGCGTTCGACCTTCTCGGCGACTTCCTTCTGTACCTCGTCTTCCGGTTTCATGACTGTGATGATCACATGATACGGAGCCACTGACATCGGCCAGATGATACCGTTCTCATCGTGGTTCTCAGGCATATCGATGATTGCCTGGAATGTTCTGGAGATGCCGATTCCGTAGCATCCCATGAGAATCGGATGATCTTTCTGGTTATCATCTTTGTAGTATGCTCCCATGGCTGCGGAATACTTGCTTCCCAGCTTGAAGATCTGACCGACTTCCACACCGCGCGCATGCTTGATCGGTGCTCCGCATACAGGGCAAGGATCTCCCTCCAGCAGATTCTTGACATCCGTCACGATATCTGCCTTCCAATCGCGTCCATAGTTTACATTCTTGATGTGGTGATCTTCCTCGCATGCGCCTGCCACCAGATTCTTCAGTCCCGGCACTTCGCTGTCTGCAACGATGATACAGTCATGCAGGCCGACAGGACCTGTAAATCCGCCGACGCAGCCGCACTTCTCCGCCATCTTTTCTTCATCTGCAAAAGCAATCGCGTACTCATGCACACCAAGAGCATTGACGAGTTTCGTCATGTTCAGTTCCCTGTCTCCACGGACAAATACAGCCACATATCCATTGACCTTATCATCTTCTCCGTAAGTTTCGAACATGAGCGCCTTCAGGGTCTGTTTCTGATCCATTCCCAGATAGTTGGCTACTTCTTCGATGGTTGTCGTACCAGGTGTATGCACTTTTTCCATCGGCAGCATTTCTGCCGGATCCTCCGGCGCGTCTTTGCATGCTGCTTTTTCTATTGTAGTAGCGAGGTTGCAGGAGTCACAATAGCAGATCTGGCTTTCACCGTATTCACAAAGTGCTGTGAATTCATGTGATCCGGATCCACCGATAGCGCCGTTGTCTGCCTCTACCGGTCTGAATGTGAGACCGCATCTGGTGAACACATTGGTGTAAGCGTCATACATCTGCATGTAGCTCTTTTCCACACCTTCTTCATCTTTATCGAAGGAGTAGTTGTCCTTCATGATGAAGTTCCTTGACCGCATCATACCGAAGCGAGGTCTGGCCTCATCTCTGAATTTGTCTGTAATCTGATACAGCATCATTGGAAGCTGTCTATAAGAGGTAATATCATTTCTGATGATATCTGTGAACACTTCCTCCGCTGTAGGACCAAGGCAGAAGCCTCTTCCGTTTCTGTCATTCAGTCTCCACATTTCAGGGCCGTAGGCATCCCACCTGCCTGACTCTTCCCAGAGCTCGCCGGGCTGCAATATGGATGTGCTGATTTCCTGCGCGCCTTTGGCGTCCATTTCTTCTCTTACAATGTTCTCGATCTTCTTGATCGTTCTGTATCCCATCGGCATGTAGCTATAGATTCCGGCAGCGGTCTTCTTGATCATGCCGGCTCTGAGCAGCAGTATATGGCTTGGGATTTCTGCTTCGTTCGGTACTTCTCTCAGTGTTCTGAAAAAGCTTTTCGATAACTTCATCTGGTCTCCTTCTGATTATGTTTCTATCTGTATATTGAGCAGACCGCTTCACACGCGATCCCTTCTTCTCTTCCTGTAAATCCTAACTTTTCTGTTGTTGTTCCTTTGATATTGATCCTGGACTTGTCCAGTTCCAGGACTTCAGCAATGTTGCTTCTCATCTCATCGATGTACGGGCTGATCTTCGGTCTCTGAGCAATCAGTGTCACATCGATATTACCGATGTTGTAGAAGTTCTCCTCCAGCATCTTTTTGACTGCGGCAAGCAGTTCCAGGCTGCTGATGCCTTCATATGCATCATCGCTGTCCGGGAAGTGTCTCCCGATATCTCCCAGAGCTGCCGCACCCAAAAGTGCATCCATCACAGCATGGATGAGCACATCGGCATCGGAATGTCCCAGAAGACCCCGGTCATATGGTATATCCACGCCGCCGAGAATCAGTCTCCTGCCTTCCACAAGCTGATGCACATCGAAGCCTGTTCCCACTCTGTTCTCCATCGGTAAGTCCTCCTTCGTTGTGATCTTGATGTTGCCGTAGTCTCCGTCCACGATGGAGACATCGTAACCTGCCCGTTCCACGATCGACGCATCGTCCGTTCCTATGTAACTGTCGTCGTAGGCTTTGTCATAGGCTTCAATCAATATGGATTTCCGAAACCCCTGCGGTGTCTGTACAGAGTAGTAGTCCGCCCTGTCCACACTTTCGCTGGAAGTGCTGCCCTGCTCCATTCTGCGTACGCTGTTCTTCATAGCAACACAGGCGACAGCCGCACCATTGTTGTCAGTTTCCCGAAGGACGTTCAATATGACATCCTTCTCAACGAAAGGTCTCGCTCCATCATGGATCAGCACCATAGAAACGCCCGGTTTTCGTGCGTTGATTTCCTGCAGCGCATTGAAAACGGAATCTTGTCTTTTATTCCCGCCTGCAACGATGCCATCGACTTTACTGAAGCCTCTCTCCTTCACGATCTCAGCACAGGTGTCCCTGTACTCTTCGTTTGTAACGACAAAGATGTGATCGATCTCATCGATGTTCTCGAAGGCTTTGATTGTCTTTGCAATCACATATTCACCGCCGATTTTGAGATACTGCTTGGGGACAGGGGCTCCGAGGCGTGTGCCCCGTCCTGCAGCAGCGATGATGACTGCGACTTTACTGTTGTTGTACATTTCAGTTTCCCTTAACGTTGCCCGCAGGCTTTGCGAATATCATTCTGCCTGCCGATGTCTGAAATACACTGCTCACTACGACCTTGATAGTCTGTCCTATGAACGGTTTGCCTTCTTCTACGACGATCATGGTCCCGTCGTCGAGATAAGCCACCGCCTGATCGTTTTCCTTGCCCTCCTTGACGAGCGTGAGTATCATCTCCTCGCCAGGAAGCACGACTGGCTTTAAGGTGTTCGCCAGTTCGTTGATGTTGAGCACAGGTATACCTTTGATCGCGGCTACTTTATTCAGGTTGAAGTCGTTGGTAACGACCTTGCCGTTCATAATCTGCGCAAGTTTCAGGAGCTTGACATCCACTTCTGGTATCTCATCAAGCACCTTCTCTGAAGCCGTATTGTAAATTTCGACTCCATATTCTTCCTGGATCGAGTTCAATATGTCCAGTCCGCGTCTTCCTCTCTGCCTTTTGAGAGTGTCCGACGAGTCTGCGATATGACGCAGTTCAACAAGGACAAATTCGGGGATGATAATCGGTCCCTCAATGAACCCTGTTTCCAGGATATCTGCTATTCTTCCATCTATGATGACGCTGGTATCAAATATTTTCGGTGTTGCATCGCCTTTATGCCGGCCGCTTTTGGATGACTGGGAGGAACCCTTTCTGTTCAGAACCAGTGCTCCGATTTCCTTAGCCTTGCTGTTCACAACCAGAATTCCCAATGATCCGAGTATGAGATAGGTGATGATATTGAGAATGATACTTACCACCGGCATCTCAATACTGGTGTAAATTCCTCTGCTTATAAGGTAAGCAACAAACAGACCTATAATAAGCCCTGCTACCGTTGATATGATGTCATTGACGGATGTGTCTTTAAGGTCGGACTCCAGATTTCCGGCGGCTTTCATACCACCTCTTCTGAATACCGGAAACAGTTTGTAAAAAATAATTGCGAAAATAAGTGCGATTGCTGTGACGATGAACATTATCTCCGCCACCGAAAAGATTGTCTCCAGATCGTATCCCTTAAGTCCAGCCAGATACTTTATAAGCAGATAGAAGCCGTAACCAACGATTGCGCCAATGATGGTCACAATAGCTCTTACCAGCTTTTCAAGCACTTTGTCATTCCCTCCTTTCTTCTGAGATTCGCATTGCCCGGGATGACTTTGTTTCCGCACTGAAACCAGATTGAACTATATTGCCGATTCAATCATTTCAAGTGCTTCTTCCTCAGTCACATCGAGAGCCAGCATGACTTCACTCTGAAGTATTTTTCGGGCGTTGGAAAGCATCTTCTTCTCACCGGCGGAGAGCCCGCTCCGACGGTCGTGTCTCGTCAGGCTTCCGACAACTTCGGCGACGAGAATAATATCGCCGGATTTAAGCTTTTCCATGTTTGCCCTGTACCGTTTGCTCCAGGTTCCTCCTATTTCCTCGGAATCCTGGCCAAGAACAGAAATCGCCTCGTCAATTTCTTCTTGTGTCCCTACAGGTCGTACTCCAATGTCATCACAAGCTTCGACGGGAATCATTACTTCCATATCCCCGCAAGGAACATGAAGTAGATAGTAGTCCTTCACTTCCCCGAGGATATTGCATTCTTTTATCTGCTGAATGACTCCTGCTCCATGCATAGGGTACAGGATTTTGTCTCCTGTTCTATACATACGAAACCTCCTGGTCATACGTATCAATATTATAGCATGACGGCTATACTTCAGTCAAAGACATGAATATCACGGTTTCAACACATTTGTATGTTATAATGCATTCAAAATTGAGATAACAAGGTCCCCATTCCGGGGCCGGATAAGGAGATTATACTTATGGCTAAGCTTCTCATCGTTGATGATGAAAAAGGCATACGCGATGTCATCCGTGAATATTCAGAGTTCAACGGTCACGAAGTCACCGAAGCAGAAGATGGTATGACTGCTGTCGGATTCTGCAAACTGAATGAATACGATCTGATCATCATGGATATCATGATGCCGAAACTGGACGGTTTTTCCGCATGCAAGGAAATACGCAAAATCTGCGACACTCCTGTTATCATGCTCTCTGCCAGAGGGGAAGAGTATGATAAGCTCTTCGGATTTGAGCTGGGAATCGATGATTATGTGGTAAAGCCATTCAGCCCTAAGGAACTCATGGCCAGAGTCAATGCCGTACTTTCACGCCGCAGCAAAGCCGCCAAAGCAGATGAGGACATCCTCAGATTTGACGGACTTGAAATCAACATTCCTGCCCGCACTGTGACGATTGACGGGGAACGAGTGGAACTGACGCCAAAAGAATACGATCTTCTCTTCTATCTTGTAGAGAATAAGAACATCGCGCTTTCCAGGGATAAGCTTCTGTCAGATATCTGGGGATATGACTTCTTCGGTGACGACAGAACAATCGATACCCATATCAAAAACCTCAGAAGCAATCTCGGCGAATACAGAGACTATATTGTTACCCTCAGAGGAGTAGGATACAAATTTGAAGTTAAAGATTGATACCAAAAGCATTAAATTCAAATCCTGGCTCTATTTCATCCTGTTTGCTGCTGTGCTTATGGCGGCGTTGTGGATCGTACAGGTCCTTCTGCTGAATAATCTGTACGGAACCATGAAGACATCCCAGACACATAGAGTTTCCCAGGCAATCGAAGAATCCTTCAAGAGCAATGATCTGGAGGACTTCTTTGATGATGTCGCTCTTTATTCTGACTCCCACGACATGTATATCTATGTCGTCTCTTTGGATGGCACCACCACTTATTACAGCCCGTCAAACGGCGATTATGAGATGCACAGTCAAGGCGCGGCCGGCGACAGCGGGCAAGCTGGCGAAAGTGAGCAGAATGAAGCGCCTGCACCAAAGGGCCCGTCTGTGGATCCTCAGTACATCTCACAAATGCAAAGTCTGAATGAGGAGATGTTCAAAAACGGCGGACCGGCCTATATGACTTTCGGCAGCGATGATAAATCACAGCGGCTTCTGGCCTGCGGCAACGTTCTCCACGCGGATGATAAGGAAGATATGATCGTCTATATTTTCTCACCGCTGTGGCCAATGTCTTCCACGATTGAGATTCTTGCCGATCAGTTGATCATCGTAACGATCATCTCGCTGATTCTGGCGTGCCTTATCTCTTTCTATCTTTCCAACAGAATTACACGTCCAATCAGAAAAATCAACAATTCAGCCAAACGACTGGCAGCAGGGGAATATGGTATTGTCTTCGGAAGCGGACACTATACAGAAATCGACAGCCTGGCTGACACTCTGACCGGAGCATCGATTGAGCTTGAAAAATCCGACCTGATGCAGAAAGACCTTATTGCGAATGTCTCCCATGACCTCCGCACTCCACTGACCATGATCAAGTCCTATGCGGAAATGATCAGGGACATCTCGGGAGATGATCCGGAAAAGCGTGAAAAACACCTTCAAGTCATCATTGATGAAACCGACAGGCTGAACAATCTCGTTGGAGACCTTCTGACTGTTTCGAACATACAATCCGGCAGAATGGTATTGGAAAAGAGCAGATTCTCTCTCAGTGAATCTGTGAAATCCATCGTTGAAACATACCGTATCAAAGAAGTGGACGGAGGATATACAATCAACATGAAGTGTCCTTCCGACTTCATGGTTCTTGCTGATGAGGATAAGATCAAGCAGGTTGTTTCGAACCTCATTTCCAATGCAGTGAAATTCTGCGGTGACGATAAGACAATAAATGTAGCCCTGAAAAAGCAGGGCCGACAGGTTCTTGTTACCGTTGAGGATCACGGATGCGGCATTTCTCCGGAAGATCTGGAGCACATTTGGGAACGTTACTACCGCAGCAGTTCCAATATGGTCCGCTCTGTTGAGGGCTCCGGCCTCGGGCTGTCCATCTGTAAGGAAATACTGGCGCTTCACAAGGCGGATTTCGGCGTGAACAGCACCGTTGGCGAAGGTTCAACATTCTGGTTCAAACTTGATACTGTGAAATAACTTCGATCAGATTATGTGAATAGATCTTTCAGATTATGCAAACAACTCTTTGACTTGCGCAATGTTTCGAATGCCTATGATATCTATGCTGAGGGATTCTCTTTCCTTCGCGCGAAGATGCTGGGCATTTTTGATTGGAAGCACGATACGGCTGAATCCCAGTCTCTGCGCTTCCCGTATGATTTTCTCACAGTTCTGTACAGCGCGAAGATCGCCAGTCAGACCGATTTCTCCAATGACGATCGTTCTGCTGTCCATCTTTTTTCCAGTGTATGAAGAGTATACAGCCAGTGCGACGGCCAGATCTGTATAGGTTCCTTCCGGTCTGATACCGCCAACAATGTTGACGTAGACATCCTGATCGAGCAGTTTGAGCCCCATCTTCTTCTCAAGGACCGCAATCAGCATGCTCAGTCTGGAGTTATCGATTCCCAGCGCCGTCCGGCGCGCAAAACCGATGTTGCATGAACTGGTCAATGCCTGGACTTCAAGAATCAGCGGCCTCGTCCCTTCGTATACTGCTGTAGCGATGGCACCCTCGCTGTCCTTATCCATCTCTTCCATCAGAATTCCGGACAGATTCTCGATTTCGATCAGACCTTCTTCTGCCATTTCAAACGCACCGATTTCACTGGTCGTTCCAAATCTGTTCTTCTGGGAACGCAGAATCCTCATCTCATGGCTCCTATCGCCCGTGAAGCTGAGCACACAGTCAACCATATGCTCCACGATACGTGGACCGGCCAGATCGCCGCTCTTGGTAACATGCGCAACGATAAAAACAGGAATGTTATAAGACTTGCCGATTCTCATCAGCTCATTGCCGCAGGCTCTGACCTGGGAGACGCTCCCCGGCGCCGACTCCAGGTCTGCGCTGTACATGGTCTGGATCGAATCGACGATCAAAAAGACAGGGTTCAAATTCTGGCAAACTGCGCTTACATTTTCTATATTGGTCTCTGCCAATATGAACAGGTTATTACTGATTCCGGCATCGCCGCAGACTCTGTCCGCCCTCATACGAATCTGTTCTTCCGACTCTTCTCCGGAAACATAAAGGACGATCCCCTTCTCCTCAGCAATATGCTGAGCCGCCTGAAGGATGATCGTCGATTTACCGATTCCCGGCTCCCCTGATATCAGGCAAAGAGAGCCCGGAACAAGTCCGCCTCCCAGTACCCTGTTGAGTTCTCCGATCCCGGTATTGATTCTTGCTGCTTCAGATGATTTGACTTCCGCAAGTCGCTCCGGTCTTCCGGCTTTTGCCGGACCGTTTCCATCACTGACTTTGCTGCCGGAAGTCCTTCTTCTCCTATCGTCTTCCGCAAAATCAGGAACTTTCTGTTCGAACATGGTGTTCCAGGCTCCGCAGACAGGACATTGACCGACCCATTTGGAACTTTCGCTTCCACATTCATTACAGACAAAAACTGTTTTCCCCTTTTTCGCCATCTTTGCTTCCTCCGCGCAAACATTTGTTCTTTTTTCTTATTGTACTGCCTTTGCGCGGTCCTGTCAACCTGTAATCAATAGGTTGTTCCGAAGCCAAATGCCCCTTCGCTCATACATACCTGCGCGGAAAAATCAGCTCCTTTCCAGGCTGCTGCATTGATGTCTTCCTCAGTCACCTCTGTTCCCTTCCGGTATCCCCTTCTTACCAGTTCTATCACAAAAGCAGTAAAGAACGAATCGCCGGCGCCCATGGTATCCACAGCATCGACCATCTTTACGCAGCCTGTATATTCCTTTGTCCCATCCCAGATGATCTGTCCTTTGGAGCCGTCTGTAATCAGGACTAAGCCAGTACCCAGACTGACTGCCTTCTCACGAACGCGAAGACGTTCTGCTTCATCCATTGACGATCCGGAAAACAACGCAATATCGATATGCGGACAGACCGTCTCCAGATACGCATCTGTCCTGTACTCCTCCTCTTCAGAGAAATCATAGGTTTTTACTGCCTTACAGACATCGAGTTTCACCATCTCTTCCGGCATTTCTCCATAACATCCGCAGTGGATCACATCAAATTGTTCCAGATACGCAATATGTTCATCTTTCAAGCGAAGCGGTTGCCAAGTCCCTTCTCCAAACTCCACGCCAACGAACACTCTGTCTCCGCTTTTCACGGTCACATCGCATCGCTCCGTCGTGAGACCCTCCTGCAAAGGCGACATACTGACATCCACACCGAGCGTTTCCAGCGAATCCCTGATAAGACGGCCCTCCGGTTCATCTGCCAGTAGTCCCAGATAGGCGGCATCCGCTCCGCACTGTTTCGCATATACCGCGAAGTTGACAGCGTTTCCTCCGGGAAACATGATCCGTCTGTCCGTATAACGATCAACTACATTATCTCCAATTCCTATTACGCGCATTACATTCCTCTTTCTCAAGCATGCTTCTTGTATATACCAGGGTTCATCAAGAGATAAAGGCCGCCAAGTGATCGGCGGCCCTTATCGTGAAAGTATGGTTTATCTTACTCTACTTCTCCTGCCTCAGACTGGAATTTTGTCCAGTATTCGTCATAGATCTTTGCTGCATCGCCAACATCCAGCTGGAGATAGTAATTGTTCTTCATCTTCTCAGGAAGATTGATTGCAGGGCTGCTCTTGTACTCATCGCTCATAAGATCAAGTGCTGCTGCGTTCGGGCAAGATACAACATTACCCTCTTCATCATACATGTACTGGAGATTGGAAGCCATTACATCAGCATCGAGGAGGAAGTTCAGGAATGCTTCTGCATTTTCCTTGTTCTTTGCTCCTGCAGGAATGACGAATTCATCGACGCCCAGCTGAATAGGATCCTCGTCAAATTCTGCGATAACGATTTCATCTCCGGAACCTGCCTTTGTCTCGTTGATTGCCTTTGTGACCTGACCGTCAAATACGTATGCAGCTGTTGCACCGCCGTTGATCAGCAGAGTCTCAGGGCTGTCGGAATCAAAGGCAACAACGTTCTTGGAGTACTCAAGGCACCATTCATAAGCCTTTTCGATATCAGCTTCTTCCTTGCTGTTAGGATCAAGACCCTGTGCTGCCAGTGCCATTGCGAACAGGTTTCTAACACCAGTTACAGATGAAATCTGTCCCTTCATTTCCGGCTTAAGAAGGTCATTGTAGGATGTGATTTCAATTGGGCACTTATCCTTATTATAGATGACATATACATAGTTCATCAGATAAGGAATTGCGTATTTGTTTTCCGGGTCGAATTCTCTGTACTTGTACGCATCATCCAGATTATCGAAGTTCGGCAGATTGTCCAGATTGATCTCTTCCAGATATCCACCTTCGATCAGGGATGTCATGTCAGCATCCGAAGGCATGATCAGGTCATATTCGCTGCCGCCTCCGCTGGTGATCTTTGCAACTGCTTCTTCAGTTGTGCTCATGTAAGAGAAGTTAACCTTGATTCCAGTTTCTTCTTCAAACTGTTCTGCAAGTGACGGTGCCATATATTCTGACCACATATAAATGTTGACCTCACCTGCTTCACCGCTGCTTCCGCCGCATCCGGTCAGCACGCCGCCGGTCAGTGCTGCCATCATTACGATCAGCAGAACAGCGATTGATTTTCTGAGCTTCTTCATTTGTTCCTCCTTATTCAATCAACAATAACTAAATGGTAATAACGTTTCTATCTCACCTCTGGCGAGGTTGTTGAACCTTAGAAATATGTTTTTACAGTTCCCATCGAACGCTTTCTCAATGCGGCCTGCACGAGATTGTTCACCAGGATACCCAGGATCAGCACCGCAATCATGATTGTCGTCAGCGCGTTGACGTCAGGATGCAGACCCATCTTAACCATGGACAGAATCTTAACCGGCAATGTGGTCGAATACGGTCCCGCCACAAAGTTGGTGATGATAACGTCATCGATCGACAGCGTAAATGCCATGAAAGCGCTGGATAACAGACCCGGCACAAGCATCGGCACCGTAATGCGGAAGAATGTCTCCAGACGGTTAGCGCCCAGATCCATTGAAGCTTCCTCAACAGATAAATCCATACCTGACATTCGACCTCTCATAATGATGACGACGAACGGCGCACAGAATGTGATATGAGCCAATGTTACCGCCGGAAGGCCAAGCGGGAAGTTGCAGATCTGATACAGCATCAGCAGGGAAATACCCATGACGATCTCCGGGATGATGACCGGGATATACAGTGAGCTGTTGATCACTTTCTTAAGCATGAATTCGAACCGCATCAGTCCCATAGCTCCCAGCGTACCGATGATGACGGAGATGATCGTTGCCAGAACCGCTACGACGAGGGAATTCCAGAGGTATCCCCAAAGTTCTGAGCCACTGAATAATTTTACGTACCACTTGGTGGTAAATCCGACCCAATAGTAGTTGTTCAGCTGGTCATTGAATGAGAAGATGACCATAACTGCAATCGGTACGTATATGAACGCATATATGATAGCCGCATAGACATTGCTGACTCTTTTCCCGAGTCTTTTGCGCCTGAGCCGTTTGCTGAGTCTTCTGTTCTCTTCCATCAGACCACCTCCAGCTCTTCCAGCTTACCGACCCTCGTGTAGATCAGCAGCATAGCGATCGTGCTGAACATCAGCAGAATCGCCATCGACGCACCGAACGGCCAGTTCTTTGTCATCAGGAACTGATTCTTGATCAGAGTACCTACGAGCATGACTTTGCCACCGCCCAGAACTTCCGGAACCTGATACATTCCAATCGATGGGATGAACACTAGTAAAATGCATCCAACGATGCCTCCCATGGTCTGTGGGATCGTCACCTTGCGGAAGGTGGTTACAGAATTTGCTCCCAGATCCTTCGATGCCTCGATCAGTGACTTGTCCATCTTCTCAATAGATGAATACAGCGGCAGTACTGAGAATGGGAGCATTGCAGTAAGCAGCCCCATCAACACCATTCCGTCGGTGTATAAAAACTGAATCGGTTCACTGATGATATGCAGTTTCATCAGGAACAGATTTACAAATCCATTCGGCATTCCGAGCAGATTGACACTGTATAATCTGACAAGGGAATTCGTCCAGTACGGAATCATGACGAGCAAAAGCCATTTCGCCGCGGATTTCGCAGGCTTTTGCGCGATCCAGTATGCTAACGGATACCCCATGATCAGGCACATCGCTGTCGTCAGGAACGCCAGTTTGAGAGACTTCCATATGATTTTGAGATACAGCGGCTGCAAAAGCATCGTGTAATTCTCAAAAGTGAAATGCCAGTCGATTCCGCCATAGGTCCCTCTCGACATGAAGCTGATCACAAACACGTAGACCAAAGGCAGGAGTACGAATATAATCAGCCAGATGGATATCGGTCCTGCGGTGACCATGGCTGGCAGTTTTCCGCGGATCCCGCTTCTATCCATTTGCTACCTCCTGATTTCTGATGCCTGTCGAATCTTCAACATCCCAGTGGAAATACAGCGTATCTCCTTCCTGATAGGACCCATCGTATTTCACGCGGTTGATCTTGACATCGTATCCGTTCTCCATCGTAACTAATGTCCTGAACACTGCACCGACGAAGATCATGTTTTTGACTTGTCCCTTCAGTGTGAATCCATCGACTGGTTCCTTTGAAAAACCAATTGTTTCAGGCCGGATGCACACGTGCGCCTTGTCGCCTACGGCGAACCCTTCCGCCGGCATTTTGCAGCAGCCGCATTCTGTTTCCAGCGTTGCTTCGTTTCCATCGATTTCGATTACGGTTCCAGAGAAGATATTCGATTCGCCGATAAAATCAGCGACGAACTTTGTCGCAGGTTTATTGTAGATTTCCTGCGGCGATGCCAGCTGTTCGATGATGCCATCCTTCATGACCGCAATTCTGTCACTCATGGTCATGGCTTCCTCCTGATCGTGGGTAACATACACGAACGTAATATTCAGCATCTGCTGCAGTCTCTTCAGCTCGATTTGCATCTGCTTACGCAGTTTCAAATCCAATGCGCCTAATGGTTCATCAAGGAGCAGCACTTTAGGATTGTTGATCAACGCTCTTGCAATTGCAACACGCTGTTTCTGTCCGCCGGACATGGCATCAGGCTTTCTGCCTTCAAAGCCCATGAGCTGGACAAGTTCCAGCATTTCTCGGACTCGTTCCTTGATCTCTTCCTTTGGAACTTTTTTAACTTTCAGTCCGTACCCTATATTGTCATAGACTGTCATATGAGGGAAAAGAGCATAGCTCTGAAATACGGTGTTAACGTCTCTCTCGTATGCTTCCTTATCCTCAACACGGTCCCCCTGCACTTCAATGATCCCGTCGGTCGCATCCTCAAATCCCGCAATGAGCCTGAGTGTCGTTGTCTTGCCGCATCCTGACGGACCCAGCAGCGTAAGAAACTCACCCTCTTCAATTTCAAGATTGATATCCTTTAGTACATGATTCTCGCCAAAATACTTGTTCACATGTCTCAGGGATACAATTGACTCTGCCATAGCGTTCTCCTCCGATTTTATTAATACTCGAACTGTCTGTAGTATCTGCGGAATTCAAGACTATGCCCTGTGTTGTACTCATACCAGCAAGCCAGTCTTTCTGTTACGATCGCTGTCAGAATCATCGGTGAGCAGATGACTCTGAATTCATCGTCGATTCCTTCCAGCTTGAATTCCTTTGTATCGATCACTGTCAGTTTGTCTGTGAACTTGCTGCAGAATCTTTCTACTCTTTCGTCAAGTGCTCTGTACTCATCCTCTCCTTTGAACAGGAATACCGGCACACCATCTTCTACAAGTTCCAGAGTTCCGTGGAAGAAGTCTGCCGATGTAACAGACTTTGTGCGTACCCACTGCATTTCTTCGAGTATGCACATGGAGAACAGATACGTTTCTCCCCAAAGCGCCCCGGAACCGACGAAAATGTTATATGGTTCCCGTGCATATTTCTTAGCGATCTCCTGTGCGCGCGGTTCGAATTCTTCACGGATTCTGAGCAGGTTCTCGTGAATGCATCCCATCTGTTCCGCAAACTTCGGATAGCTTGGGAAGTCTCCTCTGTCATACAGCATTCTCAGCGTCAGCAGGAAGAACATGATATATGTGTCCTCGCAGTCGCCTGTAGTGATCGTTGCTATGTAATCAAGTCTTTTGCCGAGTTCGTTTTCCTTTGATTTTGTAAATCCGGCAATCTGAACGCCCATCGCCTTGCACATATCGACTGCTTCAATGATCTCCTTTGTATTGCCTGAGTCCGAAGCTGTCAGGACGATGGAATCCTTTGTCAGATATCTCTTGTCTTCTTTGATGCAAAACTCTGCAGCATTTTCCAGATATACGGGTACGTCTGTATAGTGACGGAGTACGTGCGCAACCGGATGCCACTCAGCCCAGGTTCCGCCAATACCAAGAAGTATGATGTTGCTGTATCCTCTTTCATGGATCGCATCGGCCATTTTCTCTATATCGCCTAACTGCCCATATATCCTTTTCGCATTTTCTCTGTATGCCTCAGTATCAAATTTTCGCATGTGAATCACCTCTCTTTTCTACTTTAACTGTGTAACAGAATATCAACAGTGGAATGGCATTTCAATAAAATCAAGGCAAAAAAACACCTACCACTTTTGAGAAACTTATATACCAAAATGTCGTTTGCTATGATAGTTGTAGTTTAATATTCTGATATTTGGGTATTCTCAAAAGAGTACCAGTTTTCTGCCGTTTGTTTGACATGTTTTTTTCAGCTGATATAAGATAACTACTGCAAAGAGGTTGTTTTTCAAGGGAGTATTGCTGTATGAGCAGGATAAAAAAAACAGTCGCCGCTCTTGGCGACAACTGTGTTGATATCTATCCGGATCTTGGCTTATGGTATTGCACCGGCAATGTCGTTGATTTTGGTGTCCATATGCAAAGATTAGGCATACCCGTTTCCATCATCACCACAACAGGCAATGACAGCTACGGTACTGCCATGCGGGAGTTGTTTCAACGTGAAAAGCTGGACACCTCACATGTGCAAACTGCGGAAGGCAATACTGCCCGTTCCTATATGAAACTGATAGACAAGGAACGCATTTATGATAAATGGGACGGCGGTGTCATGGACACCATCTCGTTCAGTAAAGAAGATATTGCCTTTGCAAAATCCCATGATCTGGTTCATTCCGCTATGTGGGGCAACGCCCACATGCATATCCCTGAGATTCACAACAGCGGCGGTCTGGTCAGCTTTGATTATGCAGATGAATTTCTTTCGGATGGCTTCGACGTTTTCGAACAGACGATTGAGCACGTGGATTTCGCCTTCTTTTCTTTTCAGAGAGATGGAGATGAGGCGCGTGATTTTCTGCAGCATGTTGTAGCGCGCGGCCCTAAAATCGCTGTCGCAACATTCGGCAGCGAAGGCAGCCTGGTTTGGGATGGCACTGTGTTCATCCACTGCGGGATCATGCCGTCGAATCTTGTCAATACGATTGGTGCTGGCGATTCTTATATTGCCGGGTTCATGCACGGAATTCTCAACGGTATGGACATTGCGGACTGCATGATGCAGGGTGCCAGTGTTGCTGCAGAAACAGTCAGTGTCTTTGGTCCCTGGTCTGAAAAACAAAAAGGAGGTATTTGACGATATGAAAACGCCCGTCATCGATATTCACGCACATCCATGGCTCTTCGAGGATGTATGTACCACAGAAGAACAGGAGGCCTTTGTGATAGATATGACCGGACTCTACAGGTCCGGATCTTTTCCAGCTGAAGAGCACTTCATTCAAATGGATTACAACGGCGTAGATAAATGTGTACTGCTTCCGCTGGATCTGACCACAACACATGGGGGCAGCCTCGGAACCAATGAGCAAGTCCGTGCATTGCAGGATGCTTTTCCTGACAGGTTCATCGGCTTCGCAAGTGTGGATCCGTTCAGGGATGACGCATGTGATGTCCTGGAACATGCTTTTGGCACACTGAAGCTCTCCGGATTGAAACTGCACCCTGGGAAACAGCGTTTTTACCCTTCCGATGAAAGACTTGAATCCATTTGGCAGATTTGTGAGAAGTACAATAAACCGGTCATGTTCCACGCAGGAATGTCCGTAGAGCCATACACTCTTTCGAAGTATTCTCATCCGATGGAGTTCGAAGAACTGGCATACAATCATCCGAACCTTCGTATCTGCCTGGCACACATGGCCTGGCCGTGGGTCAAAGAGGCCTGCATGCTCATGTTGAAATACGGCAATGTCTTTGCTGATACTGCCTGCCTTTATTTCGATTCCGCCCGCGAATTCTATGACCAGGTGCTGACAAAGGATATCCCTATCACCTGGGTTGACCGGGGACTTCGCCATCAGATCATGTTCGGCACCAACGACCCGAGGCTTGAAGCGATAAGAATGAAAAAGGCTTTGGAGGCACTGCCGCTTCGCCCTTCCACAAAAGAACTGATTATGGGAGGCAACGCGCTGGTATTTTTAGGACTGGAGGAATATACACGTGATTGAGCATAATGAAATACAGATCATGACAACTGAATACAATACGTTCATCA
Organism: Bacillota bacterium; assembly: GCA_017431785.1. Lineage (GTDB taxonomy): Bacteria > Bacillota > Clostridia > Peptostreptococcales > Anaerovoracaceae > Lentihominibacter. The sequence continues at coordinate 55,553 of JAFRKJ010000016.1, forward strand.
GAATCACTGAAAAGGTCCGTGATATCGTTTCAAACAGCAAAATCAAAAACGGCGTAGTGTATGTAATCACAGCCCATACAACAACCGGCATCGCTGTGAATGAGGGATTGGAATGTCTGGAAAGTGATATCCATGACTTGCTCAGCAATCTGGTTCCGGAAGATGGAAACTACGCTCATGCGCGTTTTCTGCACTCCTACGGAGCTATGGGAAACAACCCGACTGGTCATCTGAAATCTCATCTGACGGGAAACCACTGCGTCTTCCCGATTGCAGACGGAACAATCCGTCTCGGCAAAGCGCAGGAAATCTACCTGTGTGAATTTGACGGACCACAGGACAGAACGGTATACATTACATTGATGGGTGAATGATAGATTATCTGGAATCCAGATTCAGTTCGAACATATCACATCTGGCAAACATCTCCGTATATTCAACAACACGGTTATCTTTGTCAAATCCGATGAATTTGCAGGAATAAACAGGTACATTTTCAGGGAGCGCCATATAAGTGCGCTCTCTTTCTATGATTTCAACAATCTGTATGATCTCGTTGAATCTTACAGGCATATGGTTTTTACTGTCCATGTACTGGTACAGTGAATTTGCTGCAAAGTCCACAGTATCGATATCTTCAAAAAGCTCTGCCGGAACATAGGTATACTCCAATGCAACCGGAATCCCATTGCCGCACCGAACCCTATGAAGCGCGTAAACCGGAGCATCTTCTTCAAGTTGGAGCTTATGGGTGAAAAAGCTGCCGGTGATAATGCCTTTGGTCAAAACAATACTGGAAGCAACACCTCCAACTCTTTCTACTAAAGATGTAATACCTCCATCAATATGATCCGTCAGCCGCCTGAATTCCAGTCTTCCCAGATCGGCTTCTTTCACAAAAGTACCCGCCCCGTGTGAACGGACGATCAATCCATCCTTTGCAAGTTTTTGGAACGCGTACTGTACAGTCGCCCTTGTTGTACCATACTTGCTTGCCAGATAACGTTCAGAAGGCAGCTTCTCTCCCGGCCGCCAAATGCCCCCTTTTATCTGCGACCTGATCTGACAAACTACTTCAGACGCCGTTGCCTTTTTCTTTTCTTTTATCTCATCAGATGTCGACTTCATTGCTGAAAAACTCCACCTTTTCCTTTAACAATATGTCATCATAGTATTCAATCAGCCTGCCTTCGCTGTCAAACACAATTCCCTCATACCGCATGACCGGTTTTTTCATGTCGATATTCAACAGTTCCGATTCCAGTCCATTCGCATATACAGCTGTGATTCTCGTGTAGGCTCTTTTCATTTTGATGCCGTACTTATCGTTGAGCATTTTATAGATAGAACGGTCATGAACATCTTCTTCTTTCAGATCCGGCGTAAGATCGCACTGGATATTTGTACGCTCGATAGCGATTGGTTCCCCATCGACAAAACGCAGCCGCATGATCCGGTATACATGCACGTCCGGTGATAGCTCGCTGCGGACTGAATTATCTTCCGCAGACATTTCTTCCGCTTTTTCCAGCACTTTTTCCGGAATAATCGTCTTTTCAAAACTAAGAAGCTTGACAAATGCTTTCTTGCCGCTCTGCTTAATGATATTTCTTCTGGAATTATACTGATCTTTATCGAAACGTATTCTGGATGCCGCTACGTAATAACCGGAACGGTCTCTCGCCTCAATCAGTCCTCTGTCGATCAATAACTGCAACGCATTCCTGATTGTTCCACGCTGCACATCAAACTGGTCCGCAAGCAGACGTTCAGACGGAAGCTTGTCACCTTCTCCGAACATCCCGGTTTCAATCATATATTCAATTTCTCTGGATATCAAAACATCCTTTGTCAAAATTGTCTTTCTCATATTCTGTATTTTACCATATCCGATTGAAATCGGTGCCACCCGTAAAACGGGTGGTTCGAACCGGGGCTATAAGCCCCTGACACTGACCCGCGCCTAAAGACGCGGGTTTCACTTCGTTCAAGCCTCAGTGTCTTTGTCTCTTTGGCAAGCCCCTAAAGGGGCTTTCTA
>JAFRKJ010000017.1 GCA_017431785.1 Bacillota bacterium
GAACGGATGGCACGCTGAGCAGATGTCTGTTCTGATTTCTGATTCAGTTGATCTGGTCATAAATGTGTTGCCGCATGCGCAAGTTACTTTACATTCCTTATACTCAGGATGGATTCCTTTTTTCATGCTTCTCACTTCCTTTCTGCTCTCGCGAGCCTTCATAGAATATCACACTTTCCACCTGCGGTCAATAACTTTTGAAAGCAGTGATTTCTTTATTGTAATTGCCTTCTCAGGGCACATTTCCTGACAGCAATAGCACTTGATGCATTTGGAATAATCATATGCTGCGACTCTTGCCGCACCGGATTGCAAAACGGTGATGGCTTTCTCTTCAAGAGGGCAGGTTTGCTCACAGATCCCGCACCCGATGCACTTGCTCGTAATGACGACAGGCTTCTTCTCGATGAAGGGACGGAAGAAATGCATCAAGCGCAATTCCCCTCTGAAGTCATTGCCTCTCTGCACATTGAAATCTTTATCCGCATACTTGACTTCAAGTTCGTCCTCGGTGATCACAGCTCCATCCCGCTGCATTGGAACGCCGCCGAGGAGTATCGCGATACGTTCTTCATCACACGTGCCGACACCTGCATCCATACAAGCGGTATTAGTCGCGACCAGCTGCGGATCCAGATAGATGAGTCTGCAGAATACTGCGTCGAGGGCAACAGGATCTGTCGATGCGAGAATGGCATACATCGGTCTCGGATCCCCAGAGCCCGGACCATTGCCTTCCATGGCAACGATGCCATCCATGATATGAAGGGTTGGTCTTACCACTCTGTTCAGATCTGCCAGCATTCTGGCGAAATGTTCCGGACTCTGGAATTTCGCATGGGATGCAGTCTTATTGATTCCGCAGATACATCCGAATGTATTCTTCACGGCACCGGTGATCCGCTCCAGTTGGTGTGTCTTCATCTTGCAGAGATTGATGATGATACCTTCCGGATCCGTTCCATCTGCGCCTGTCACTTTGATCACTTCATTACAGAGCACGAAGTGTTTCGCTGCTCTGCCCTTCGGATACTTTATCTCTGATCCGCGCTCAAACTCTCCAGGTCTGATACCGAGCTCATCGGCTGCTGCCTTGATGCCGCACGTTTCTGCTGTCTTCACCATTCCCGGAACAGGGCTCCCCGGTGAATCACCGTAAACAAGGTTGTTGTATCCTTCCTCCTTCAGGAGAGTTCCGACCGCCCGGAAAACTTCAGGGTGTGTTGTGATCGCCTTTTCAGGTGCTGCCCTGTAAAGCATATTCGGTTTCAGCAGTATCTCAGCATTTTTCCCAAATGCTTCTATCGCTTTCTCTCCTTCGAAGATGCCATCGAAGCCACCCAAAAGCCGGACAGCCTCTCTGATGGCGTCCTGCACTTTGTTCGGTTCATATGAATCGCATCTTACAACTGCGACTTTTGACTGCTTTGCTTTCATTATCTTTATCCTTTGATTCCGTAGAATCTCATGGCATTATCTCTGGTGATAACCGCCGTCTCTTCAAAGGTCAGCCCTTTGATTTCCGCAACCTTCCGCGCCGTGTATTCCACGAACAGCGGCGTGTTTCTCTTGCCTCTGAATGGCACCGGCGTCAGATATGGCGCATCTGTTTCAACCAGCAGCCTTTCGATCGGAACGGCTGCGACCATTGCCACTGTCTTTTTGTTGTTCTTATATGTGACAGGCCCGGCAACACTTAAGTACGCCCCCAGTTTGACATACTGCTTTCCAAGCTCCGCCGACCCTGAGAAACAGTGCAGGAGAACACCTGCATGCCCGAAGTACTCCTGCCGCTCTTTCGAAAAGGCGCCTTCTTCCTTGAGGATGTCCATCACTTCCTGATCCGCTTCACGGGCATGGATCGTGATGGGCATCATCAGCTCATTGGCCAGCCTGATCTGTCTCCTGAACCACTCTCTCTGCACATCTCTGTCGCTGAGATCATAGTAGAAATCAAGGCCAATCTCTCCGATGGCAACAACCTTCTCCTTTGCTGCCAGTTCTCTGATCTGCAGCAGTTTGTCATCATCCATCGTCTTCGCATCATGTGGATGACAACCGACTGCAGCATAACACCACGCCCACTTGTCCGCATGTTCTGCCGCCATCTGCGAGCTCGGAAGATCAAAACCAATATCCACCGCGCCTGACATCTTGCCGCTCCGTACTGCATTATCTACAGCACTGAAGAGAGCCTGGCGTTCCAGGCTCGTTAAATCTTCATTATTAAAGTGTGTGTGTGAATCAAATAACATGATTCGATTATCCTTCCGAAATTATTCTGTCGCTTCTGCAGTTTCTGAATCAGTTGCTTCTGTGTCCTCCACTTCAGAATCTGATGCTTCCGCGTCCTGCATTTCCGGATCAGCTTCTTCTGCCTCCTGCATTTCCGGATCAATAATGTCAGTATCTTCCGCGTTCTCATCAACCAGATCTTCTTCATCCGGCTCTGCAATCGATCCCTCTACATCTGTTGACTCAGGTTCGAATTCTGCAATCTGATCAGATTCCTTGGACGCATCTACAGTATACCACGTGCCGTCAAGGCATACCTCGATCCACGCATGGGTCACGCCGTCTTCATCTTCCACAGTCATGATGGAAGCCTCTAACCCTTCTTCCACGCAGAGCTTATAGATGAACGCCGCATAGTACTGTGTTTCTGCGCAGTCAATGCCTTCCGTTTCCGCATTGGCTCTTACCTTCGAAACCATGTAGACCATCCTGTCGTAATCAGATACGTCCTCTGCTTCGCTGATGTTTTCATCTACGTTCTGTTCGACGAAATCATATTCACCGCCCAGTTCTTCGATTCCTTCCGGCTCTGTGCCGATACCCATGGCTGCGAGTTCACCGCATCCTACAGATGACTTGCTCTTGCCTGTGAAAAGGATTCCGTTGGCGTCATCGTAGTTCGGGAGGCCATAGCCCTGTACATATCTATAGCCCACTGAGAATGTTCTGTACCCAACTGCATCACTGTAGTTGCCCTCAATCGTCTTGATCGTATTTCCGCTCACGCTGGCAACCAGTCCTGTGTGATCAGGCACGCCGTTTCTGTTCCAGTCGAAGAAGATAACATCTCCTGCTTTTGGAACATAGTTGGCGCCTGCACCGTATTTGTAGTTGCTGACTTTGCTGTTTTTATATGCGTTGATGACTGATGGGCAATAACTTCCTCTCACTATGATGGACGTAGTGCCCGACTTGATCGCAACAGCCGATACAAAGATGGCGCACCATGGTGTTGTATAGGAGAACTTTGTACCCATATTCGAATTGTAGAGATCTACAATCGGCTTGTTGGACTTGTTCGATTCCTTGCAGCCCAGCCATGCTACTGCCGTGCTGACAACAGCAGATCTGCTGAAGCCGACAGTGCTGAAATCACCGTACACTTTTGTACCATTGACTTTCTTATATGCGCGAATCTTGTAGTAGTATGTCAGTCCGGTTGCAACGTTGTAGTCATTGAATGCTGCTGATGTGGCGCTGCCTACATTTGTGTAGCTGCTCTTGTTGGACCCGGTTGCTCTGTAAACCTCATATCCGGATGCACCGGAAACCGCTCCCCATTTGAGCGCCACACAGTTGCTGGATGATGATGCTGAAACACCGGAAACCTTGGATATTGACGCCTTCATGCCCATCTTCGCGCTTCCGAAGTAACCGTTTTTCTTGCTGTCATCGACTGTTCTGTAGGCGCGTACCTTGTAGTAATATGCTTTATTTGTTGTTGTGGATTTATCCGTATAGGACGTTCCGCTCAGTTTCTTCAAGAGGCTGTAGTCACCATTTTGGCTGGTTGCACGATACAGTTCATATCCGGATGCACCGCTGACCTGCCCCCATGACGCCTTAACACCGTCTTTCCCCGAAACAACAGTGATGGTCGGTGTGTTGAGTCTCGGCGTTCCAGGTTTTGCTTCTGTAAACTTGGTGTAGGTTCTCTTGCCGTTTGAATCTTTTTTATAGGCTCTGACTTTATAATAGCAAGTCTTGTTCGTCGTCAGGCCGGTTCTTTTGATCGACGTACTTGTGGTTGTCTTGATCCTTTCGTAGTCGCCGTTCTTGCCTTCTGTTGATCTGTATACTTCATATCCGCTTGCTTTAGGGTAGCCGTTCCATATGAATTCTACAGAGCTGTATGTTCTCGACGAGAACTTGAATCCACTGATCTTTCCTTCGCTGAACTTCGTTGCTGTGGCTGCGACGATATAGCTGAACTGTCCGTATGTTACTTTCCCATTTGAATCCTTTTTGTATGCGCGGATTTTGTAATAGTAGGTTTTACCCTTCTTGATATTCTTGTCGTTCACACAGCTGGTTTTATGTGTAGAGAAAATTCTCTTGTATGTGCCGTTTTTGCTGTCTGAACGGTACACCTGATATCCTGAAGCCATGGAGAAGCTGTTCCACTTCATCTTGATGTTCGAATAATCATAATCCGTTACAACAAGTCCTGTGACTTTGCTTCCGGTATTGAATGCTTTTGGCGTTGCAGAAACGATTGTTGAAAACTTGCCGAAATGGACCTTCTTGTTACTGTCTTTCGCATAAGGCCTGATCTTATAATAGTAGGTCTTACCGTTCTTTATGTTTTTGTCGTTCACACAACTGGTCTTATGCGTGGAGAATAATCTCTTATATGTGCCGCTTTTGCTGTCGGCACGGTACACCTGATAACCTGTTGCACCTGAATAAGCCTTCCACTTCAACTTAACACTGTTGGAATGTACTCCTGATACTGCCAGACCTGATACTGTCCCACTCGTCACAAAATTCGCTGCATGCACACTTGCTGTGTTCAACGGCATAAACGCAATCCCTATGGCAAGGGACAATGCAATTGCCATTGCAGTTCTTAAGTTTTTCATAAATGATGTCTTCATGTTTTCCACCTATTATTGATTCAATGAGATATCGGTCAGCCGAAGTTCTGCGCCCCGGCCTGCAGTCTTTTATGTAACAGGATTACCGTCTTCTGCAATCGTTGAAACGAATTCAACGCGTTCCTTACCGTCTACAATGTTATCTGCAAAGAGCAGCATGCCCTTTGATTCTATTCCGCGGAGTTTTCTCGGCGCCAGGTTGGCGACGACCACAACCTTCTGTCCAACACATTCCTCCGGCTTGAAGTATTCCGCAACTCCGGAAACGATCTGCCTCTTTTCTGTTCCCATCTTGACCTGGAAAACGAGCAGCTTGTCAGCCTTTGGATGCTTCTCGGCGGAAAGGATCGTACCGACTCTCAGATCCAGTTTATCGAAGTCGTCGTAGACGATTTCATCCTTCAGTTCGAGCGGAATATTCTCCTCTCCCTTTTTGCCGGCTGCCTTTGCTCCGAGCGCGTAGAGCTCTTCAAGTTCCTTATCGATGTCGAGCCTCGGGAATATTGCCGGTCCTTTCTTGACCTGCTCGCCGCACATCGCTTCGAATGTGAACGCATCTTCCCAGGCGACATCTGCATACCACAGACCCATCTGTTTTCTGATGGCGTCTGATGTGGTGTGCATGAACGGATGAATCAGAACGGATACGATTCTGATCGCCTCTGCCAGATTATGCAGCACATTGTCAAGGCGAGGCTTGTCCTCTTCGTTCTTGGCAAGTACCCACGGCATCGTCTCATCGATGTATTTGTTGGCGCGGCGCACAACGACCCATATCTCCTCAAGCGCCAGATTGAACTTGAAGTCGTCCATCTGCTTGCCGACTTTGTCCGCTGCAGAAATGGCGATTTCCTTGAGCTGTGCGTCGTAATCAATACCGTCTTCTCCAGGAACGCATTTCCCTGCGTCTGTGATATCCGGAACGATTCCGCCATTGTATTTCTCTATCATGCTGACTGTTCTGGAAACCAGGTTGCCCAGGTCATTTGCCAGATCGTAGTTCAGCCTCTTAAGCATTACTTCATTTGTGAACACACCGTCCTGCCCGAAGGTGTACTCCCTGAGCAGGAAGTATTTGAGCGCATCGATTCCGTATCTGTCGATGAGAACGACCGGATCGATGACATCGTTGCCCTTTGCTGCCTTTGACTTGGAAACTTTTTCTCCTCCAAGGAGCAGCCATCCGTGTCCTCTTACCTGCTTAGGAAGCGGCAAGTCCGCACTCATCAGCATTGCCGGCCATATGATTGAATGGAATCTTACGATTTCCTTACCGACCAGATGTACATCTGCAGGCCAGTATTTGTTGTATTTCTCAGGATCATCCGGCCATCCTAAAGCAGTGATATAGTTCGAAAGAGCATCAAGCCATACGTAGATTACGTGCTTTTCATCGATTGGTACCGGGATTCCCCAGTCAAAGGAGGATCTGGAAATGCACAGATCTTCCATTCCCTGTTCGATGAAGGCAATCATTTCGTTTCTTCTTGCTTCCGGTTCCAGGAATTCAGGTGTCTCTCTGAATATTCTCAGCAGCTCATCGGAATACTTGCTGATTTTGAAGAAATATGCTTCTTCCTGCGCCTTCGTGACTTCTCTGCCGCAGTCAGGACAGCACTTGCCGTCCACCAGCTGGTTCTCTGTCCAGAAAGATTCGCAAGGCGTGCAGTACCAGCCCTCATAAGTGCCTTTGTAGATGTCACCTTTTTCGTACATCCTCATGAAGAGTTCCTGGACTCTCTTGATGTGTCTATCCTCTGTTGTCCTGATGAAATCATCATAGGATATCTCCATGGTCTTCCACAGATCCTTGATTCCGGCGACTACTTCATCAACATACTGCTGCGGGGTCACGCCTTTCTCCTCTGCCAGCAGCTGAATCTTCTGTCCGTGTTCATCAGTGCCTGTCAGAAACATGACGTCATAACCCTGAAGTCTCTTGAACCGAGCCATAGCATCCGCCATGACCGTACAGTACGTATGCCCTATATGAAGGTTCGAGCTTGGGTAATAAATTGGTGTGCTGATGTAATAAGTTCCTTTGTCTGCCATTTCACGTTTCCTTTCTCCGGTGCGAATGGGCACCGGTCACCGCCCTTTATGGGCACTGAGTTTTTTCTATCAGTTGATCTCTTCCGGTATGAACTTCTCAAGGACGCCGCCGTCTTCCGTCGCATCCAGAATGTAAAGTTCGCCGTCGAGTACCACTTCGTTATATGCGCTTTCGCTTCCGTCTGGTTCTGTTACTGTTACGACGCAGGCGTCGATATCCAGTTCATCACAGATTCCGTAGACCAGGAATGCATTGTATTGACTCTCTTCTGCGGAAGCTTCCTCCGCCGGGGCTTCCTCCTGGATATAGTCGATGATCATTTCAGCGGTCTCTTCTTCCGTTACCTGCTCTGCCATTTCTTCTTCATCAACAACTGCCTCGGCTGTTTCTTCTGCTGTTTCTGCAACCGCTTCTTCGCCAACAGCATCTTCGCCAACCGCTTCAACAGGCTCCATTGTTTCTTCTGCTGCCGCCGCAGTTGTTTCTTCTGCCGTTGAAACTGTTTCTTCCGTCTGCTCAGCAGGCTCTTCTGCCGTTTCTACAGCAGCTGATTCTGTTGGTTCTGCTGCCGCCTCCGCAAGTTCCGCCGCCTCAACCGTCTCTGTGCTGGCCGCAGTTTCCGTTGCCTCTGTTTCCGCCGGTGCCGTGATCTCTTCACAGGCTTCCTGTATATCCTCATTGGTTACTGACGCTGCTTCCATCACTGGGTCTGCAGCCTTCTTTGCTGCCGGCGCTGTGTATGAAATGGCGTTATTGATGCTGTAATTCGGCAGTCCGTACCCCAGAAGCAGAGAGTATCCCTTTTTGAAGGTTCTTCTCTTGACCGAGTCTGAATAGTTTCCTTCTATTGTTGTCACGCTGTCACCGCTGACAGATTCAACCATTCCGACATGATCAGGAACCTTGTTCCAGTTCCAGTCAAAGAAGACGACATCTCCTCCCTTTGGTGTGTACTTCTTATCTCTCGTCTTTTTTGGGAAGTTCGCGAGCATTCTCGGACAGTAACAGTCGACCGGAATGATTGCTGTGTTATCTGTCTTGATCGCAACCGCCGATACAAACGCCGCGCACCATGCTGTGCTGTAACCGATCGCACCGCAGTCCGGCTTGTAATTGTTGAATACGTTTATGATTTTCTTATGGGACCCGTTGCTCTCTTTGCAGCCTACCCAGCTGCGCGCCTGATTCAGCGCCTTGCTTCTGCCTCCTGCCGAGATGAATCCGTACTGTTTCTTTCCGTTCACCTTGGCGAAAGCTCTGACTCTGTAGAAATACTGTCCGCTCTTTGTCAGTTTATCTGCCGCAACTGTTGTCGTTGTTTCCGCAATCGTTTTGTAAGTGCCGTTTACGGTTGTCGCCCTCTGCAGCTGATAGCCGCTGGCTCCTTTGACTTTCGACCAGCTGGCGCTGACCACGCCGCCCGATTTCAGTACGGTATTGAACCCGCCTGCCCCGTTGAGCTTGGCCATGCCTTCAATCGGTTTGCAGAAGTAACTGTATCTTTTTTTGCCGACCTTTTTATAAGCTCTGACTTTGTAGTAGTACTTCTTTCCCGTCGTGACGGATGTGTTCGTGTACTTTGTCTTTGAAGTCGTGCGGACTCTTTTGTATTTCCCCGTCTTGCTGGTCGCCCGGTACACCTGGTATTTCTTCGCGCCCGCCACTTTCTTCCATTTGATGGTGATCTTGCCGGCTCCGCCGTAGGAAGTTACGCCGGTCGGTGTGCTGAGCTTCGGTCTTGCCGAAAGAATCCGGCTGTATTTCGAATACACTTTGACGGAGTTGTCCGTCGCATAGGCACGCACTTTGTAGTACTTGCTCTTATTCAGCTTCTTATTTCCGGTATCCTTGAACGTACAGCTTTTGAGCGTCTTGATCTTCTTATATGTACCGGACTTTTTATCTGCCCTGTACACTTCGTATCCTTCGGCGCCTTCATAGGCTGACCACTTGATTGTGACGCTGTTGTATGTTGCTGACGCCTTTGCGAGGCCCGTTACCTGTCCGCTGGTGCTAAAAGGATTCTCCGTCTCGGACGCAAAAGCCGCCTGCCCCAGAACAGGGACAAACGTCACTGCGACCATGATTGAAATTATTACGCTAATTATTTTATTAATACTGCTCGTCATCGATGGTAGACTCTCTCCAAATCTGTTTTTCTGTGTAAGCGATAATGAGATCCACTGCATCTTCAAGCTCCAGATAGCCACTGTCCAGTGAGAGATTGAAGTTGACATGATCTCCCCACTTGCGGCCTGTGTGGTACGCATAGTAGTTCGCTCTCGCCTTGTCTGCGCTTTTCATGATCTTTCTCACCTGATCTGGTGGATCACCGTACTCTTCTACGGCTCTCTTGATCTTGTCAGCCTCTTCTGCATAGATGAAGATATTGGTTGCGTAAGGAAGTCCTCTCAGAATATAGTCTGCGCATCTTCCAACGATAACACAGGATCCTTCTTCCGCAATCTTGCGGATGGTGTCGAACTGTGCCAGGAAGAGTCTTTCATTCAGGCTGAGTGATTCCGGACCAGCCTCTCCTGTGCCCATGGCGGACGCAAGGCTGTAGAGGAAACTGTTCTTTGCCTTCTTCTCCTGTCCCGCAAACATCTCCTTATCATAACCGGATTCCTGGGAGATCCTCTCGTTGATAGTGTCTCTGTCGTAATATGGAATCCCGAGTTTCTCCGCAAGACGCTTACCGATAAGTCTTCCACCGCTTCCGTATTCACGGCTGATTGTTATTACTTTTTTCTTTTCGTTATCCATGGTAGTATTCTCCTATCATTTTTCCATATCTTGTAAGCATTCTAACATAGAAAGAGCCCGTATTTTCTTAAAATATGCTAAGGTAACAAGCGTACCAAGCCTTTCACGGTTTTTACGGAGCAATCGGTGCCACCCGTAAAACGGGTGGTTCGAACCGGGGCTATAAGCCCCTGACACTGACCCGCGCCTAAAGACGCGGGTTTCACTTCGTTCAAGCCTCAGTGTCGTTGTCTCTTTGGCAAGCCCCTAAAGGGGCTCTCTA
>JAFRKJ010000018.1 GCA_017431785.1 Bacillota bacterium
TGGCCGGTCTGATTCTATCCTCCTTTCGCTATCTGATGGAAAGCGATGAAAAGCTTTCCGTAAAAGAACTGAACCAGCAGGCTGGCAGTTTTTTCAGCAGGAATTTTATTCAGGCCTAGTCCATCGGTTGGTGACAATTTGGTTTGATAACAAAAGAGCCTGGTCTGGTATCACTGTTATACCTCCCCGGCTCTTTGCTTTTGTAGTATTCTTCGATACAATTCATTGGCCTGCCATCTCTTTATTTTGCTGAGCTGTATGGCTACTTGCTCTTTTCGATTTAATAAATCGTCACCTTCACATCACCATTACTGAGAAGTTCTGTCAATTCGTCCTCTGCCATGTCCACATGCCCCAGTATCGTATAGTCCCATGAGTTGGTGCCGTAGAATATGACGATCTGATCACCTGAATACAGTACGATATCGCCTGCCTTTGCAGTTATCTGCTTATCATTGCTGGTAATACTCTGCCCAATCGGCCCAACCTGTTCGAAATCGCCGTACATGCTCATCTGAATCGTGATCGGCTCGTTCTTCACCAAAGATTTCAGTTCAGAAACGGAAACGTTCTTCTCCCAACGGACCGGGATCTCTGTATCGTCGATTCTCAGTTTCATGTTGTTTCCTGTCTGGCCGGCGTTCTGCGCATTCTCCCCATTGTTCTGTTCTGATACGATCTCCCCTGTCCATGTGTTGATACCACCGAATTCGTATACGTTAGTGTATCCCATATTTGCAAGTTTCTGAGAAGCATCTTTACTGCGATTACCACTGCGACAGTATATCAGAAGAACCTGATCCTTGTCAGGCAGCTCCTCCGGTGGATCCGTTCCTATTGTTTCATTTGGGATACAGATTGCACCGGGAATATGCCCGTCATTGTATTCTTCGTGTGTACGCACATCAATGATTCTATGCATATCCTCAAGCTGCATCATTTCCTGTGCTTCTTCCTGTGTGATCTGGGTATAGTCTGCACCTGAAGACCCTGCGCAGCCGGTCAGCGCTGCCATTATCACTATCAACAATATGATTGTTATTCTCGCTCTCATCGTCTTGAACACGTTAATCAACATTTTTTGAGATTCTACAATCCATAATTAATGATTCTCAATAATACTCAATGCCGGTTTATCCTTCTGTCCCTCATGGGCACTTCTCGCAATTTCAAGTGCCGTTTTTATTATCTCATAGTCCGTCATTTCACTCTGCTCCGTTGTTTTTAATGGTCTCCTCAAAAAACGCCACAGCTCCTTCGATTTCCTCTTCTGTCGGATGTCCTTTCTTGAGTCCTCCGACCAGCTTGAACGGTCCGAATGTGTCATACCCGAAGCACCCATAGCGGCCGATGACTTTGCAGCCCTTTTTCTCTACTGCGTCGGTAACTGCTTTGTAGAATCCATCGGATGGGTTCGCACCGCTGGTCGTGATCAAGAACACATCCTTCCCCTCCGGGAGTTTTTCTTCTGCAAAAGCTATCATCTGTTTTGCAAAGCTTCCGTAGTATATTCCTGACGCAAGCCCTATCAGCTCATATTCTGACAGGTCCACATCGGATCCTTCCGTTACCTTGATCAGTTCCACATTATGCTTATCTTTGATCGCATCCAGGAGTTTCTTTGTGTTTCCGTGATGCTGCGAATAATATACGATTGCTGTTTTCATTACATTCCCCTTTCATTCAGTCTTCGTTATGATCCACCTGCCATTTTTTCTGGCGCCTTCTCGATTAATTTTATTGGGTCAGCACTCGCAGATGAAGGCGCCTTATCTCTTATTCCTGTGTTCCTACTCTCTGACAAACCCGATCTCGTGATCCTGACACCATTCCTTCGCAAGCTCCACATAATATATATGCCGATACGCAAAATACTCGTCTGCGATGCCATAATAGCTTAAGGCGCTTTTGAATCTACGGAAAGCACCTCGCCCCTGAAGCGCTTCAAATAGTTTTTGACCGATTTCCCGAGCCTGTTCATCTGAAACATATTTCAGACCGCTTCCTGCAAAATCAGCAAACTCCTCCATGATGCGATACTCGTTGATCTCGTATTGGTTTGGCAGCCGGACAAACTGCTCACTTTCCTCGATCATGGAAAGGATCTCTTCCCATGTATCAGTATCATCGCACGTCCAAGCGTCTCCTGGTACTGCAGTGATTGTCCCTGTATCTTTGTTCAAATACTGCTCCCAGCCATCAAATGCTTCCTCAAAAGCATCGGCCAAAACGGAAAGTTTGATTTTTATTACGCTCATTTTCTGATTCTTTCTTATTATCAGTTTTGATGACGCCCCTGTCGGGATATCATAATACGTTTTAATTCAGCGGTCAACGCATCTTTTTGCCTTTCGCCGCCGATTAAACGTTTCATCTTATTGTTTATTCTTCAGGCAGGATAAGGATTGCTTCTGTGCTATTCAGGATTGTTCAATCTGTTTGAGTTCTTTTCTTTTGCCGGTCATTTCCTCAACGACCAGTTTGAACACGAGCGTGCGCGGTATCGCTGCTACATTGAAATAAGCGTTCTCGCCGGGGTGATACTGCTCCATAATCTCCTTCAGTGCTCCTTCTTTCTCGGAATCTTCCAAAATGATGATCTGTCCATGACCAATAACGCTCTCATATGCGAAGGTGCAGTACCCCTTCGTTTCAAAGTACTGCAGCTGATGACCGCAGTCCATTTCAAACGATGCCCGGTTATTTCTCCTCATGAGGTCAACTTTATGTCCCTCCAAAGCGCTGTGGAAAATCAGTTCCACCGTATCTCCAGTTACCGATAACCCGAAATTCAGCGGGACGATATATGGATAGTCCCCATCATGAAAGGCCAGCCTGCAAACATCACATTTTCTCATGACATCCAGCATTTCCTGTTTGTTTTTTATTTCTCTGTCGCTTCTTCTCATGGTTCGCACCTTCTCAGTCAAGCACCCTGCCGTCTCTTGAAATCGTGACGACCTGCCACGGGATGAACTTGTCGCTGGCTTTCAGGGCGTTCTCCGCGGCTCTCTGCAGACCACCGCAGCACGGAACTTCCATGCGCACGATCGTTACGCTCTTGATGTCGTTGTTTTTGATGATGTCCGTTAGTTTCTCCGTGTAGTCGATATCATCCAGCTTTGGGCAGCCGATGATGGTGACTTTGCCCTTCATGAA
>JAFRKJ010000001.1 GCA_017431785.1 Bacillota bacterium
AGACGTTTCTTTGTAGGTTCTGTTTGTCTGTCCGATAGTTCGCTGGACGATAATAAGATTTGGCTCACACAGAGGGCATCAAACACTGCACAAAATCAAAAAAGTGGAGAAAAAAGTGGGGGTGAATCGGCCCAAAATCGCCGGAACCGTTGGTACAACGGGACTCTGGAAAAAAAACAAGTCCTGTCCCCGCAACCAAGAAATCAAAATCGGCCATAATATGGTGTAATTAGGTGTCAAAACAGCTACTATTCCGAAAAGGGCCGCTATCGGAACCGATATAATGTTTTTTAGACCGTACAGAGGAGCATAGGAAATGATTATCGATATAGACAAATTAAGAAAAGATATGCTGGACAATTGCTATGCCCTGTTCTTTGCTTCGGATATTATAGCTGCGTTGGCTGAAACACCTGACATAGAACAGGCTTCTGATGAGGAATTAATTGAGATGGCACAGAAGCAAGGGATCGACCTTCGAAAATATGAGGTATAAGAAATGGGAAAAGGATTAATAGGTGTCGGAGGAGACCTTCCTCAAGATGTGACAGGATCTCCGGTGACGGAAGAAAGCAGAAGAAACAGCAAAGACTTCTTCAAAGAAATGTTCAATAAAGATGGAGTATCAGATGATGAGGAATACTACAAGAAATATGGCAAATACGATAACGTGAGCCGTGATTCTGATGGAGGAACGGAATGACAATCCATGAATTTGGTACTGATAATGATAAAGTGATCGTTTTGATTCACCCGGCTGTGGTGATGTGGGATTATTATGAATATGTGATCCCGCTCCTTGAAAAGTGCTACCATGTGATCGTGCCGGCGCTTCCGGGATATGATACGGAGGCGGATGGCGACTTCACGAGCGTAGAACAAATCGCTACGGAACTGGAGGACTGGCTGATCAGCAAAGGCCTCAGCCGCGTCACTTGCATCTATGGCTGTTCTATGGGCGGTGCGATTGTCATTCGTATGCTGGCGGACAACAGGCTTCAGATCGAAAATGCTGTGCTTGATGGCGCGATCACACCATATCAGCTGCCGTGGATCTCCACGAGATTCATCGCTGCGAAAGATTACCTAATGATCTGGATGGGTAAGAAGGGCGGCATCAAAACGCTGGAGAAAGCATTTTCTACAGATGAATACTCTCAGGAGGATCTGAAGTACATTGAGCAAGTCCTCAGCAGAATGAGCAGTAAAACTATCTGGCGCACCTTCGAGTCTGCAAACAATTACAAAATGCCGGAGAAGGTCGAAACGGACTGCCGTAAGATAGAATACTGGTATGCCGATGCAGAGGAAAAAGACCGGGCCTGGGACATCAAATATGTGAAGAAGATGTTTCCTGAAGCGGTATTCCGCAAGATCGAGAACGTCGGACACGGAGGTCTGGCGCCTTTGCAGCCGGAAAGGCTTGTCAGAGGGCTTGAGGAGCTGATTTCGCGGGAGACCCCAGGCGATAACAGATCCATTGAACCGGAGAGAGAACCAATTTATCAGACCGATATCTCAACGGCGAAATGGATTGCCTATGATATCCCTGGTAATCTAGGCTGGATGGCATATTACGCGGGCCTTGCGAGGAGCATCCAGGGGGGCGACAATAAATACGCTGGAATCACGTTCCTACCGGCCGCGCTGATGGCTGTTGGCATTATAGAACTGATCAGTGAGCGGATAGATGGGTTGGATCGGACATTGCCGAAGAAACGACTGTACAGGGGATTTGGTGCTCTTACAGCCGGCGGTGTTACCGGAGCAGTTGCTGCAGGCGCTGGAGCAAAGGAAACCACCGATAAGAAGACAGTAGTAGGCATGTGCACTGGAGCAGCACTCTGCGCAGCGTTCGCGGGACTGCTATTGAAAGGGTATAAGAAGAAGTAAACATAAAATATATTGTGTATATGGAATAATAAATAGTATTGTAAGATGATGGAAGGCAGTTGGTAACTATAGTCCAACTGTCTTTTTCTATGCAAACTTCTTATTGACAGGAAATATTGGGAATAGTAGAATCAAGACGTAAAAAAAGAACAAATGTTCTATATGAAAATATGGAGGTTAGAGATATGGTAGTTGAGTATGAAGGTTATCTGATTGAACAGTCAGAGGATGAGCCTGAAGCATTCGTGTACAGGGGTAACAAAAGAGTCATGCATCTTGGTCTTACCAGATTCCTTGATTCAGACGAATTGATTGCTGCCTTTGCGGAATGCCTGAGGATCTCCGGATTGCGCAGGGAAGATGAAAGGTATGATTTCAGGGACTATATGTATGATGGCGAAGAGCCGTGTTGAAGAAGGGAGGAAGATCAATGGAGACTATCAGGAATGGAAACGATTCAGGAAAGAATTACATTGTTGCATTTAAGAAGATCCTGCAGGAAGCAGAGGAAAAAGACAGAAAAGCGATGGAACGCTTCCGCAACTGGTCCAACGGAATGATGGATCCTGCAGAAGATAAAGCCTATTCCGAGGCAGTACAGCAATGTGCCAGAAATCTGAAGAAAGATCTGCGAAGCGCATAACGCGAATCATCAGTTATTACAAATTTGGCCAGGGTCTTTTCCCTTATCCTGGTCGATGTAATCAAGTGTTCGGATTATTGGTCAGCGGATATGAATCTGAAGGGAGATAAAATGGGTAATAACCGAAATGGCTCAAGGAAGAGGATCGAGATGATCTGTAAGAGCAAGAAGATCGATGAAAATGAAGTATATAACAAGGCGAAAAAGCTTTTGGAAATCTACCGCGATGTATGCTGGGAAACCAGCGAATACGCAGATCAGGTCAGAGAGAATCTGATGGTTGATTACGGATATATGAGCGGAGATCTGGACACAGCACTTGTTTATCTGGAAAATTTCGCGCCGGATGAGAAGAAAGAACGGTTTGCAGCAAGGATCCAGAGCCTGTTCGATGTGAAGTGGATGGTAGAAATCGTGGACTCTGCAATGATCAAGGTCAGGGAGTTTCCGTTAAATGGAGATCTGTATTCTCAGATACTGTCCATGTACTATCTGGGCAGATTTCAGTATACGGAAGCGGAGATGATGGAGGAGCTGTGCCTTGAGAGAAGTTCCTACTACCGCAGAAAAAAGGAAGCGGTGATGGTATTCGGCCTGACGATCTGGGGAGGAGCTTTGGATGATTTTCGCCAGATCATGATCGTAAACGAACCGACACAGATGTCAATCTATGATGTGTATCATCGGCCGCAGTATCTTTAGGAGGAAAAGAGATGGAGATAATGATGGATGAATTGTGGAGACCGGCAGAAGGAACGCCAAGGATTCTCGTAATACAGATGGGCGGATGTGCAACCTTTGGAGAACGCACGATTGTACAGACGCCGGTATATGAAGATCGCAACGGCGCATCAGAATGCTGGATCTGGAGTACTACATTTAAGTCCCGCAGAGAAGACGTGATCCTTGCATGTGTCAGGATGCGTCCCGGAATGGATCTTAAGATCCAGAAGAACGATGAAGACGTCCGTGGAGTGAAGTTCTATAGTGCAGACGGGGAATTTCTTGAGTTTGTCCCGTTTCTTAGAGGTGGAAGCGGGCTGGATTATGGCCGGCAGTATGAACACATAACAATCAATCCACCCCATAACAACAGGGAAGCACAGCTTGTCCTTGTAAACTGATACTTCAGTGACACTTCATTGAAACGACAATGACATAAGAAACCGACCTGAATGAGACATGCGTGGTACTGACTTGAAATAGGGGGCAGGTTACAATGTATATGCTGGGAGATAGCAGCATAAAATAACTAAATAAAGAAGGCATACAGGCCTCGTATCCAGATGGGTACGGGGCTTTTCTTATGCCCATTTTTATGTGCGTCTGCCAGACACCACCGAAAGGAGAAAGGCAGATGCATATACAGAGAACTATCGTGCCCACAGCACGATCCCCGTAAACCCCTGATTTTCAGAAGCTACATCAATTTTTGAAAATCAGGAGGTTTACAGATGAATAACAAAGAAAAAGGTAAAAAACCGGAAATCGTGTATAAGACAGTCGAAGAAACGATTGTCGTTACAGAAGAAGACGTGGATGTGAAATGGATCGAAGCGGTCAATGACTCCATGAGAGAAGACGCCAACTATGCCAGAAAAGAAAGGTATCACTGTTACAGGCTTGATATCGCTGATGATAAGGACGAATGGGTTGCCTCACAGGAGCATGATCCCTTCTATAACCTGTGCAGGGAAACAGCCGAAGAAGAAATAAACCGTCTTTACCATGCTATCAGTCAGTTGAACGAAGACCAGCAAAGGCTGATTGAGTATGTGTATTACAAAGGCTATTCTCTTAAGGAATTTGCTGATCTGGAAGGCGTTGTTCCCAGTGTAATAACCAGGCGGCACAAGGTGATTTTAAAAAAATTAAAAAAATTTTTCTAAAAAAGGGCAATTTTTGCCCTGAAAATCTCCGTTATATGGGAGAGGTTTTTTCTCTCGACGGATATTGACAACCGAATACACATTCATCAGGTACTTTCTCTGAGATGTCGGCTAACCCCGTGAGCATGTGAGACCGATGCGCGACGACTCCATAAGGACGAGCGAACAACATCA
>JAFRKJ010000019.1 GCA_017431785.1 Bacillota bacterium
ATTCAGTTTTCAATGTGCATATAATCTGTACATTATTTAGAAGAAATATGCGGTGACTATAGCGGGGAGGACACACCTGTTCCCATACCGAACACAGAAGTTAAGCTCCTTAGCGCTGATGATACTTGGAGGGCGACCTCCTGGGAAAGCAAGACGTTGCCGCTTATTTCTCTATTTGGTCCTATGGTCAAGCGGTTAAGACACCGCCCTTTCACGGCGGTAACCCGGGTTCGATTCCCGGTAGGATCACCAAAGCGAAGAGGGTTGCAAGGCAGCCCTCTTTTTATTATGATATATAAGTATTTCCCGGGGGAAACGAAAGGAACATAGATAGCAACAGGGAGGAGAATGAAGCATTGGAAGTAAAATCACAGGAAGAACTAGAACAGAAGTTCAAAATCATTGAGACATTCTTCAGAGATAAGGACACAAGCCTGAGCGCTCAGCTGGAACCCAAGGTAATCAGCTGCGATTATGAGAAGCGCACAGCACTGATTCGATACAAGAAACTCGATTGGGAGCTGAACCACCGCGGTGAAATGCACGGCGGAGCTACGGCGACCATGTTTGACTTGTCCATGGGAATGACAGTATCCGCCTTCGCAGGGGGAGAGAATGTCACGACTACGGACATCACCGTCAGTTACATAAGACCCTTCTTCGGTGAAAGCTTTGACTTCGAGGTCGAAGTTCTTCACATAGGCAAGAACCTGATCAGAGTCAGGTCCATCGTCAGAGATACCCAGACAGGCAAGGAGATGGCGTCGGCCATTGCCAATTATGCGCACATGCACGATTACGACTATATCGCAGTCAACTAGTTTCGGTGGCCAACTAGTCGCGAAGCCAATTCATCGATGTGAGTCGAAGACATTAATTATTGACCCTGTGGTGAACCGTAGGTGAACCCGGGGTCATTGCTTTAAATACATAGCCTTCTTCCTGCGCCCATTCTATGATCTTCGGCAATGCTTTTGCTGTCGTCCCCTTGGCATCGGAGTCGTGCATCAGGATGATGTTGTAGCCGTCCTTATCACAGTTTTTTTCTACCGATTCAATCAGTTTTTTCACAGGAACGTTGTTCCCGGAAGCGTCCGTCGAATCCACATTCCAGTCACTGTAATAATAGTTTTCCTTTTGAACCAGTTTGGTCAGCTGGCCCATGATGCCTTTGCAGTAGTCTTTGCTGACGGTGTTGGAACTGCCGCCCGGGAAACGCAGGATAAAAGGATCATAATCCAGATCTGTCTTGAGTTTCTCATGGAGCGTCGTAATGTTGTTCATGAAGTCATCTGTGGAAGTGTAGATTTTGCTGTAATCGTGGGAATAACCATGGAGACCGATCGTGCATCCGTCTTTCAGGGCGCGCTTCATAATGCTGATCTTTTCCGGGTCGCTGCCGTAGTCAATGACGAAGAATGTGGCAGGGACGTCATATTTCTCCAGTGTTTTTAGGATCTTTGGGGTGACAGTGGTGCTCGGGCCATCGTCGAAGGTCAGGTAGATCACGCCTTTTACTTCGCGGGCCGGATCACCTTTCACTGTAACAGTACGGACAGCGGACGCTTCATTTCCATAGGAATCCGTGACCTTATAGTCAATTTCGTAGTCGCCTTTGTTGAACAGATCGACGAGACCCTTTGATTCGACTTTATCTGTCACATCGCCGTCGGAGTCATCCACAGCAGTAACGCCGGGATCCTCAAAACTGCTTGCTGTCTGCACAGTAATATGATCCCCGTCGATCAGGGTGATTTCCGGAGGTTCCTTGTCGATGACATTGACTGTTCTGGTTGCGGTAGCAGTTTTTTCGAGATACTCAACAGAGTAGGTCACCTTGTAAGTGCCTACTTTTTTATCGTTTACTTCCGAACTGATTTTGATGTGGTCGCTGATATCATGAAACGAAAAAGAAGCAGACGCACCGGGTTCCCGGTATCCGTCCTTCATAGTGACTGTGACTTCTTTGGATCCTTCCAATGTGATCTGCGGTGTCGTGTACATGTAGAATGCAAAGGCACCGCCGCCTAACAATGCGAAAATCAGAAGTGTGATCAGCAGTTTGAACTTGATTGTTTTTTTCTTGCCTTTGCTCATCGGTCCATCCCCCTTTTGTGATTATTGTATCACAAAGACTGCCGGAGAATGTGAGAATACTGTGTGATTTCAATTTGATGTGAAGATACAGTGAAGAAACAATTTTTGCTGTGGACTATTTCAGTTTGCAGGGGTAGAATGGACAGCGGAAGAAAAATGCGGAACGCAAAAAAAATAGATGTTAGCAACAACAAATGACGGAGGAAGACATTGCTTTACGGAGAAAAAAACAAAGAGAAACTCAGAAGCATGGCCTTTGGCTATGGCACCAAAGAAGAGGGCTCAGTAATACCGAAATACAGTTTGAATGAAGAATCAATCGACCCGGACGCGGCCAGATCTCTGATAGAAAATCAGCTATTGGATGAAGGAAATTCACGTCTGAACATGGCAACCTTCTGCCAGACTTATATGGAAGAGCAGGCGGTGGAACTCATGAGCAACACCCTGGCGAAGAATGCCATCGACAAATCAGAATATCCGCAGACGGCTGAGCTTGAGAACCGCTGTGTCAATATTCTGGCGAACCTTTGGAATGCGCCGAAGGGTGCGGATTATCTGGGCACATCTACGGTTGGAAGCAGCGAGGCCTGCATGCTCGCCGGCATGGCCATGAAATTCCGCTGGAGGAATCAGGCCATCAGAAAGGGTGTCAACGTCCGCGCGAGAAAGCCAAACCTCATCATGAGCTCAGCTTACCAGATCTGCTGGGAGAAGTTCTGCGTCTACTGGGACGTAGAACTGCGTATTGTACCGGTTACAAAGAACGACATGACTTTGGACATCGATACCGTTATGGAATATGTCGATGAATACACCATAGGTATTGCGGCGATTCTGGGTACGACTTACACAGGGGAATACGATGATATCGAGTCATTGGATAAACTTGTTGCTGAGTACAACAAGTCTCATCCGAACCTTCCGGAACTCGTCATCCACATAGATGGGGCGAGCGGCGGAATGTTTGCGCCGTTTACCGAGCCGGATCTTCTGTGGGATTTCAGACTGGACAACGTCGTTTCCATCTCCACGTCAGGGCACAAATACGGACTTACGTATCCGGGCGTCGGCTGGGTTGTCTGGAAAGATCAGAAGTATCTGCCGGAAGAACTCATCTTCAAGGTCAGTTATCTGGGCGGCGAAATGCCGACTATGGCGATTAATTTTTCCAGAAGTGCGAGCCAGATCGTCGGACAGTATTACAACTTCCTGCGCTTCGGCAGACAGGGATATTCTCAGATTCACCTGAAGACTCAGGAAATCGCCACGGTTATCGGCGAATGGATCCAGGAAACAGGAATGTTTGAACTGTACAATTCAGGTGCCCGTCTTCCGATCGTATGCTACAAGCTGAAAGCTGATGCGACATACGAAGATGGAACACCGATTATCTGGAATCTTTACGACCTGTCAGACAGACTCCGCATGTTCGGATGGCAGGTACCGTCCTATCCGCTTCCTGATGGAGCAGGTGAAGTCACAGTACAGAGAATCGTCTGCAGAGCGGATCTGACCTTCAATCTGGCAGAAGCTTTCATGAAGGATTTCCAGCAGTGCCTGGAAGAACTGAAAGACGCGCACGTGCTTACAAATACAAATAAGACAGGAAAGTACGGATTTACGCACTAACCATGTTATTCATAATGAACGACTTCTCTTCCCAGCGCCGTCAGCATCTGTCGGTCGCTGGCGATGGTCGAGCCTGACGTGGTCAGCATGTTGCCTGTGATGGCTGCACTGGCGCCGGAGCAGAAGGCTTTTTCGCCATCGTTTTCGCAGAGACTGCGGCCGGCGGCCAGACGTACGTGGGCCGTTGGATTGATGAAACGGAAGATGGCGACGGTCCTTAGGATCTCAGCTTCCGTAAGATGAGGAAGATCCTCAAAAGGTGTCCCGGGAAGAGGAATCAGTGAATTGATCGGAATTGATTGAATGCCGAGCTCTGAAAGACTTACGGCCATATCAATTCGATCCTCCCACGTTTCACCCATACCGATGATGCCGCCCGAACATACGCTAAGACCAGCGTCCTGGGCGGCTTTTATGGTTCTGATTTTATCCTCATAGGTATGTGTTGTGCAGATGTTCGGGAAGTTGCGTCTGGACGTTTCAATATTTTCGTGGTACCTTACGACCCCACTGTCAGCCAGACGTTCGAGCTGCTCTTTGCTCAAAAGGCCCATGGACGCGCACAGTTCCATACGACACTCTTCACGGAGAAGACGGAAGGCATCGATAGCCTTTTCAAAATCCTGCCCATTCAGAGACTTTGCAGCTGTGACGATGGAGAAACGATCGACGCCATCTTTCTGGTTTGCTTTCGCTTCAGCCAATATTGTTTCCGGATCAAGAAAACGGTAGGTCTCACATTCAGCAGCATTGCGCGCTGATTGGGCGCAGAATTTGCAGTCTTCGCTGCAGCGGCCGGCTTTACCGTTAATAATCGTGCAGAGATCAACCTTTTCGCCGCATAAAGCATGGCGGATGCGGTCTGCTTCTGCGCAGAGCGTTTCCAGATCACAGGTGATCAGCTGCGGCAGATCATCCTCCCTTGTAAGACGTCTTCCGTTTATGATTTCATCAGCAAGCTGATGCAGATTCCATTGATTTTTCATAGTGTCATTTCCTTTCTGCAACTCGTGTTTGATTGTAAACTTGAATCATAAAAATGTCAACTTACATGGCGATTGAAATCATCGCAGGTTGGGATATAATGAATGTAAGAGACAATAGAGGTAGGAGGCACATATGGAAATCAGGCGAATCGTCGCGGCGTATTTTAGCCCGACGGGGAACACGGAACAATTAGCAAAGGCAATGGCGCAGGCAATCGCGCAAGCGGAGGATCTTCCTGTGGAGACGATCGACTTCACGCGTCCGCAGGCGCGTGACAATGCATATGAATTTGGGAGAGAAGATTTGCTGATCATCGGTCTGCCGGTCTATGCAGGTAGGCTTCCCAACAAGATTCTGCCTTTTGTGCAGGAGAATCTAAAAGGAAACGCTGCCGTTTCTGTTGCTTTTGTATGTTACGGAAACCGTTCTTTTGACGACGGGCTGTCAGAGCTGGTTTACGAGCAGGAGCACACTGGATTCAGACCGGCAGGCGCGGCGGCTTTTGCAACGCAGCACGCGTTCGCCACAGAACTTGCGCACGGCCGGCCCGATGAAGCGGACTTGGCAGAAGCGAAGCAGTTCGCCGTGGAACTCTTAGAGCTCATCAGGAATACAGAGGATTCAGCAGAACTTGCGCCGCTGCAGGTCGAGGGCAATACACCGCCGGGACCATACTACCGCCCGAAGCGCATGGACGGAGAACCAGCTGTGTTCCTGAAGGCAAAACCAGTGACAGATACAGAGAAATGCATTCAGTGCGGAACCTGCGCGCGCGTTTGTTCCATGGGTTCCATCGATCCGGTTGATGTAACACAGACACCGGGCATCTGCATCAAGTGTCAGGCTTGCATCACCCACTGTCCGGCAGAAGCGAAGTGCTTTGACCATCCGGATTTTCTTTCCCATAAAGAGATGTTGGAGACGAACTTCAGAGAAGAGAAAAAGAACCGTTTCTGGATAGCCACCTTATGCAAGTGATAGAACAAAAAAATAGATATGAGAACGATATTTCACATAGATGTTAATAGTGCGTATTTGTCCTGGGAGGCAACTCGCCGGAAACGGGATGCAGAGCGCCGGGGTGATGTGCAGAATGCCGCAGGCGGTCAGAAAGCGGAGCCTGACCTTAGGGATATTCCGTCGATTATCGGTGGGGATCCAACGCGGCGGACGTCCATCGTGCTGGCCAAGTCCGTGCCAGCTAAGAAGTATGGCATTGTGACGGGCGAGCCGGTGTCGGCGGCAGTGCGCAAATGCCCGGGACTTGTGATTGCACCTGCGGATTTTTCACTGTATTCGGAGATGTCCCATGCATTCAAGGCGATCCTCAGGGAGTACACGCCTGTCATGGAAGAGTTCTCCATTGATGAATGTTTTCTGGATATGACGGGTATGGAACTGGTATATCCGGATCCGGTGGCAACAGCTCATGAGATCAAAGATCGAATTCGGCGGGAGCTGGGTTTCACCGTCAACGTCGGCATATCGTCCAACAAGCTTCTGGCAAAGATGGCCAGCGATTTCGAGAAGCCTGACAAAGTGCATACGCTGTTTCCAGAGGAAATCGAAGACAAAATGTGGCCGCTTCCGGTAGGCGAACTCTTTCTCTGCGGGAAGTCCTCGGCAGATAAACTGTCGCGGCTGCATATCGACACAATTGGAGCGCTTGCACAATCAGATTTGACTTCTATCAGGGCGATTCTGGGGAACAAAGCAGGAAGTCAGCTGTGGAACTTTGCCAATGGTATTGATGATTCCCCGGTGGCGGCGGAACCGGATGCCCCAAAGGGATACAGCAATGAGATCACCTTCGACGATAACATCATAAGCTGGGAACAGGGGAACAGAGTGCTTTTGCATCTGGCGGACAATGTGGCAGCGAGGGTGCGGCGCGACGGCGTGAAAGCGTCCTGCATCTCTGTGACGATTCGTGGAAACGATATGAAAAAACATTCTCATCAGCGCATGCTCGATGCGCCGACGGACGGAACGACAAAGACCTATGAAACAGCGAAGGAACTCTTCGGACAGCTTTGGGACGGCCACACGAACCTGCGCCTGATCGGACTTGCGATGACGCAGATCGACAAGGACGCCCAGCAGCAGATGTCTTTGTTTGGGGAAGCGGTGGACGAGAGAGAAGAAAAAGCCGATAAAGCGGTCGACGCGCTGAGAGAAAAATTCGGTAATGACATCATCAAGCGGGGCGGAATGCTGGGGTCAAACATCAAAGTTCGCAAACGCTGATATGCACGGGGCCAGTGAGTATGATATAATACACAGGTGCCGCTCCATCGGGCGGTCCTGAACGTGCGTCTGTGGTGGAATTGGCAGACACGCTGGATTTAGGTTCCAGTGCGAAAGCATGCAGGTTCGAGTCCTGTCAGACGCACCAGATTTCAGACACGTGTTTGAAGCAATGAGGAATGTGTTCAGATACGTGTCTTTTCTTGTGCCAGAGAAGTCAAACGGCAAGGAGTTGGCAGGGAGTTGCAGACGGAATTTGACGGTAGCCCCAGATAATCCTTGCAAAGCATTTTGGGGCTGTTTTCGCGACGATCGAGGACTATATTCATTCATTTTATTCCGGTTGAGGAGACTTTACACCTCCTCCCTGATTTAATGGATTCACAAAAGCGAACATATTGCATTTAAAGCATAAATATGTATGTAAAAATGCATAAAAAGGGGATATAATAAGAATGGAGAAGAATCAGCAGAAAATGCTGTGAATGAATAGAAATGAAAAGGAGAAAAGAGGATTATGGGTAAGAGGAAAGACATCACAGACTGGACGCAGAAAGGCGGTTCACAGATTCTGCATCCGACGGGTCCCAGCAAGACAGACAAGATCAAGGACACAGCCGGCAAAACCGGATTGCTGCTCTGCGCGGCTTCGATCATCTATGTGCTGGCGAAAGGTTTGAAGAAGAGTGACACCTGGAAGGAAACCAGAGACGAAGCGTGGAAAGAACCAGCAGAAGAAGAGAACAAGGAATCGGCTTGATAAACTGCTAAGGGAGGATCTAACAGTGAGCAATAGCTATGTGATCAGAGATGTCCGTGAAGCAGATCTGGACTATGTGCTTGCGCTGAACGAAAAGGACGTGGTCGTTCTATCACCCATGGACAGAGCGAAGGCAGACTACTTCCGGCAGACCGCGGAGCTGTTCAAGGTCGTTGAAGTGGACGGTCAACCGGCGGGTTTTATGATCGTCATGCGCGAGGGTGCAGATTACACGAGTGAGAACTACATCTGGTTCTCGCAGCAGTATGAGAAGTTTCTCTACATCGACAGGATCGTCATCGACGAAAACTTCAGGAAGATCGGTCTCGGAAGGTGTTTGTATGAGTATGTCTTTCAGCATGCTGAAGACACCGGTGTTTCTGTTGTAACTGCTGAGGTGGACATCCTGCCTGTGTACAATGAGCCGAGTTTCGGATTCCACAAGGAGATGGGATTTGAAGAAGTCGGGCAGCAGATCATACGCGGCGGGGATGTGAAAGTATCCCTGCAGGCACATTCGGCATTGAAATAATCAATGCGGATATCATAAGGATTGGAAAGCGGAGAAAGAGATGAACGGAAATCAGAATTTAAGACAACGGAAGAAGATCCAGAACATGAGAGCGGGCCGCACGAGGAAGATCTGCGGAATCATATTCCTGGCAACCGGACTGTACAATCTGATGTACTGCATGGGCGCCTTCTCAGTTTCCTTTAGAGACGGACTGCAGAGTTTAGTTGTTCCTATTCTTTTCATTGTTGCCGGCATATGGATGTACTACGGGACAAAGAAAGAAGTAGAACGGTGGGACAAATATGAGAAATTCATCAATCCAAACGGAAATACGTCCCTGAAGATGCTCTCGCGAAAGACGGGCATTTCCCTGGACAAAGTCAGGAAGGACATCCAGAAGATGGTCAACAACGGATTCTTCATGGATGACAGCGGCAATATAGGAGCCTACATCAATAAGAAGTATGATGTGCTCGTGATGATGCGGAATGGTGAGCCTCTCGAACCGGTTGAGGAAACAGCCAGACGTGAGGAAGAAGAAGCGGGAACAGTAGAGAAACCAGCAGCAGCAAAGGAAGGGTCCGAAGAAGCCTATGCGGATATCATCGCATTGGCTGCGGAGAGAATTTCAGATGATGACGTTGTGGAAGCCCTGGGAAGTATTGAAACATCCATCAGGAAAATCGATAAGCAGATCAAGCGCAATCCGGAGCTGAAAAATCATGCAAGTGTACAGCAGCTCAGGGAGATCTACCTTCCGAAGACTGCAGAACTGGTCAGCAAACTCATTCATGAAGAAGTGGGTTCAGATACGATGCTCGAAATCAAGGGCATCCTGCATACATGTTCGGTCGCATACGAAAGCATCGTAGAGAAGCTTTATAAGCGCGAGGATGAAGATACGTTAATTGATATCGAAGTGCTGAAACAGACTTTTGAAAGAGAAGGTCTGCTTGGATCAGATTTTGATTTTGAATAAGGAGGAACGAAATGGCAGAAGTTGAAGCAAAAGCAATGGAACTGGAAGTACCAACAGCAGATGTGAACGATGTAATCACACCTGTATTATCATTGGAATCACTTGAAGAAATCCAGGATCCGGCTGTTGAGAAAATCGATCAGAAGGATGCTGAGGAATTCAGAATGAAGCAGTTTTCAGAAGAAGAGATGAAGCAGATCAATGATTTCTCAGAGAAAATCGATCTGCACGACTCGAATCTGATCATCACATACGGCGCTGGCGCGCAGAAGAGACTGGCAGATTTTTCGGAAACTGCCCTTGAGCACGTACGCAACAAAGACATCGACGAAATCGGTGAGACAGTCAGCCAGCTGGTGGCAGATCTCAAAGTGGACCCTACCGAATCCAAAGGTCTCAAAGGTCTGTTCAACAAAGGCGCCAGCCAGACTGAGAAAATCAAGGCTCACTACAGCAAGGTGGAGACCAACGTCGATACCATCGCCAGATCTTTAGAGAAGCATCAGGAAACCCTGCTGAAGGACGTTGCTGTCATGGAGAGACTCTTTGAGAACAACAAGGCTTACTTCAAAGAGCTGACTATGTACATTGCCGCAGGACGCATTGCATTGGATAAAGCCCTGAACGAAGAGCTTCCTGCACTCAGAGCAAAAGCAGCAGAAACGGGTCTGGCAGAAGATGCGCAGGCAGCGAACGATTACGCATCCATGTGCGAGAGATTCGAGAAGAAACTCTATGATCTTGAACTGACGAGGGCGATCTGTCTGCAGAACGCACCACAGATCAGACTGGTTCAGACAAACGCAGTCGTTCTCTCCGACAAGATCCATTCCACTCTTGTAAATACACTTCCTCTGTGGAAGAACCAGATGGTCATCTCCCTCGGCATGGCCCACTCAAAGGAGGCCATCAAGACACAGCAGATGGTGACAGAGGCAACCAATGAGATTCTGAAGAAGAATGCAGAGATGCTGCACACTTCCACCGTGGAGATCGCGGAAGAGAACGAGAGAGGCATCGTAGATATCGAGACTCTGCAGCATACAAACGAAGAACTGATCGCAACGCTGGATGATCTCATCAGAATCCAGGATGAGGGAAGACAGAAGCGCAGAGATGCCGAACTGGAACTGACAAGCATTGAGCAGACGCTCAAAGAAAGACTGACCCAGGCTGGCTCCATGAGAGTGTAGACAGAAGTTTCGGAGGCTGAGAAATGGCAGGCGAATACGACAAGAGAAGAAGAGAAAATCCGGCGAGCAAGAGGCTGACAGCAGATGAACTCCGCGCCATCAGAAATGCGAGAAACTGCCTCGGTCTGAAGCTTGGGGCCTTTGGCGCGGGTGCAGGTGCAGTGCTTTCCATCATGATGGCGATCGGCGGAAGCACGCAGCTGCTTGACATGGTTGTTTACGGCATTTGCATACTCCTGTTCGTCATGCTGGCAGTCGTGCTGACCAGTGTCAGCAAAAAGCGTCAGACAAAGTGGGGCAAGTACGAGGCTTTGATCAATTGGGAAGGCAACACATCTCTTGATTACATTTCCGAGAGCACCGGTTATCCGATGAACAAGGTCATCAGCGATCTGCAGGAGATGATCGATAAGAAGTTTCTCATCGGTCCGAAGGAAAACCTCGGAGCGTACATCGACAAAGGCAATGGTCTGCTCGTTCTGACAGACTATATGACAGGGCAGCCGATCGAACCGCTGGATGAAGCGATCAAACGCAAGAAGGCGCGGGATAAAATCAAGACGGAGAGTGAAAGCATCCATGTGATCCGCAAAGCGGTACTGGACGTCAACGACGAAGAGGTCAGAGACTATCTCTTCGAGCTCTCGGGATCCATCGGCAAAATTGAGAAGAAACTCAAAGAGAACCCAGAGCTGGCCAAGATGGAGATCGTCAGAAAGTTCAAGGAGACCTATCTGCCGAGAACGCTCGAGCTTGTTGAGAAGTACAGAAAAGGCGACGGATCAGAGGAAACACAGGCAAAGATCAAGGAAACCCTTGCTATCTGCGCTGAGGCATTCGATAACATCGAAGAGAGTATCTACGAAAGGGAAAGCGAAGACACCCTGGCGGATATCGAAGTTATCAAGGCGATGCTTGCGAGAGAAGGATTTCTGGATTCAGATTTTGATATCAAGTAATCGTAAACAAGTAGCAGTATCAGAAAGAACTCTTATATTGTCATGAAAAAGACACCTGAAGAAAACATCTACAAGACAATAGTGGAGAACCTTGGCGTTGAGATCTTCGTCAGCGACGGCAAAGGCAACGTTCTGTTTGTCAATCCGGCATCCATACAGATCAACGAACTGGATGTCGACAATGTCGTCGGACGCAATGTGCGTGAGCTGATGAAAGACGGATACTTCGAGGAGAGCAGTACACTTCGTGTGCTTAAGGACAAGAAGACAGAAAGTGTTCTGCAGCATCTTAAAAACGGCAAACAGGTCATAGCGACAGGCGTTCCTGTTTACGATGACGACGGGAAAATCAGAATGGTCATCACTACATCCCAGGACATCGAAGCAGTTAACGAACTTGTTGAAACACTGAATGCTCAGGAAAAGGAGATTGACCTTCTGAAGAGACAGCTGCAGAAAAGCAGTGATTTCGACGTCAAAGATCCGGCGAGCATCAAGGTCAAATCCGCCATGGAAATGGTAGCTTCCCTTGACATGCCGATACTCATTTCCGGTGAGTCCGGAACCGGCAAGCATATTGCCGCCAGATATATCCATTACTTCGGAAAGCGCAGGGATGAACATTTTATCACCGTGAATTGTGTCAGTGCGGATCCGGACTTCTTGGAACAGGAGATCTTCGGACGGGAGAGCAACTCGGAGGACGGCAAGTCGGAAGTCATCATCCAGGGCAAGCTGGATCTGGCCAACGAAGGGACTCTGGCGCTGAACAATATCAGTTATATGCCGCAGAGGATTCAGTCGAAGCTCTTTGAATATATCAACACGGGAACATTCACAAGGGCCGGCGGCCACCGGCCGGTGAAGTCGAACGCCCGGATCATCGCGATGACGGGAATGGACCTGCGGGCACTGAGTGATACAGGGATGTTCATGAAGGCTCTGTATTATAAGCTCAACACAGTGCCGATCGTGATTCCGCCGCTCAGAGACAGGGTGCGGGATATCCCGTATTTCGCCAATCAGTACGTTTTGAGATATAACGAAAAGTACAAGGCGAAGAAGATTCTGAACAAAGACGCTCTTGGTAAGCTCACATCCCACTCCTGGCCGGGCAATCTTATCGAACTCGATCAGACCATTGAGAGTGCCTATGTCATGACTGAAGGACCAATCATAAGCGGAACGACCATATACAAAGTTCTGCACGGGGCGGATGATCAGAGCAAGAGCAAAAGCAGCGTATACTGCGAAGACATCATACCGCTCAAGGAAGCGAAGCACCTGCTGGAGGAACAGTTGGTAAAGCGGGCTTACGAGGTATATAAAACGACAGGAAAGACAGCCGATGCATTGGGCGTAAACCAGTCCACTGTGTCGAGGATACTGAATAAATATTCGGGGTGACAGAGATGAGAAAGATTTTAGTTGTAACATTTGCCCTAACAGCGGCGATTATTATGCTGGTAGCCTTTACAGGCTGCGGAGGTTCCAAGGTACCGGAACGTCTGGTCGGAGAATGGCAGTGCGCGGATCTGGCTTCAGACGGATACACAGATACCAGTTTTTATGCGCTTACCATCGAAACGGATGGCACCTTCAGCCTCTATGACATTGCTGCAGGCAATCCGGGCATTTCCGGAACCATGAAAGGGGATGACACCGGCAAACTGGGCATTCTGGAACTGACATGCAACGAGGACGATTTTGATCCTCCGGTATGCTGGGCAAAGATGCAGAAGAACTCCCGCGTCAGATATAAGATTATGGATGAAAATACGATCCGGCTGGGCTATGTAGGTATCTGGCTTACCTTTACGAAATAGGATGGTTGCAGGTACGAAATAAGTTGGGCGCAGGGCAGTGGGGGTTCGTTACACGAGTATGCCGCTTACACGAGCACTCCGCCGCCCAGAACGATATCTCCGTCATACAGTACGGCAGACTGCCCCGGCGTGATGGCGCGCTGCGGTTCGTCAAAAAAGATTTCAACAGCGTCGGTTCCCTGGGAACCGGCGTTTTCATTTGCTTTGACCGGGCGTACGGTGGCCCACTGTTCTCTCTGCTTATAGCGTACGCGAACGCGGCAGCGGATCTCCCCTTCCGGGATCTCCCCGGAGATCCAGTTGAAGTCTGTTGCCTTTGCATAAGATGAGAAGACATCCTCGTTTTTGCCGAGGATAACCTGGTTCTTTTCCGCGTCGATGCGGCAGACGTAGCGTTTTTCGCCGAAGGCCTGTCCCAGGTGTTTGTGCTGACCGATGGTGTAGTGGATGATGCCCCGGTGTGTTCCGATGACGTTGCCGTCAAGATCCACATAGTCGCCCTCCGGGAAGGTGCGGTTCGTATACTGCCTGATGACGGAAGCGTAGTCGCCGTTCGGAACGAAGCAGATGTCCTGGCTCTCCGGTCTGTCTGCATTCACAAAGCCATTGGCTTTTGCCAGCTCCCTGACCTCGTCCTTCGTATACTGTCCTAACGGCATGAGAACATGGGCCAGCTGCTCCTGGGTAAGGTTGTAGAGAACATAGCTCTGGTCTTTTGCGTCATTGACAGCCTTGCGGAGCAGGTATTTCCCGGTCTGCGGATCGCGCTCGATGCGCGCGTAGTGACCGGTCACGATGTATTCGCAACCCAGTTCCTCCGCCTTTTGGAGCAGTGCGCCGAATTTCAGATTCTTATTGCAGTCAACGCAAGGATTCGGCGTGACGCCGTGGGAGTATGCGTCGGTGAACTTATCGATGACACAGCAGCGGAAGGCCTCCTTCAGATCGAAGGCATAAAAAGACATGCCGAGACGTTCAGCAACGCTGCGCGCGTCGCGGACATTGTCGCTGTCGGCAGACGTGGCTTCACTTTGCGGAGTTCCGTCGGATGGTGCTTCGCCCCGCGGGCTTCCTCCGCATCCGATGTCAAAGAGCTCCATCGTGCATCCGATGCATTCAAAACCGGCCTCTTTTGTAAGTTTCGCGGCGACGGAAGAATCGACTCCGCCGCTCATGGCGATCAGTGCTTTCATACCCGTATGATACTACAGTGAAGAGCAAAAGTCATGAAAAACAGGCTGATCCAAAATTATTAGCACTCTTATGTGGTGAGTGCCAAAAAAGTGTTGACTTTGCATATGGCGGGTATTACAATGAATTTAGCAAAGGGGAAACGCCTCAATACAAAGGGGTAAAGGCCCCGAAATAGAAGGGGGAAACTAGTTATGAACATAGAAAAATACACACAGAAAGCACAAGAGGCAATCATTGATTGCCAGAATATCGCTGTGGAAGAAGGCCATCAGCAGGTGGATGGAGAACACCTGCACATGGCTCTGCTGCAGCAGAAGGATGGGCTTATTCCTAAGCTCCTCACTTACGCTAAGATAAATGTCGGAGAGGTCATTGGGTCCGTACAAGCTGAACTGGATAAGATTCCGAAGGTAAGTGGAAGCGCAGATCAGATGTATTCCACCAGACGTCTGCAGCAGATTCTGGTCGATGCAGAAAAAAAGGCCGAAAGACTCAAGGATGAGTATGTCAGCGTTGAGCATCTCTACATGGCTCTGCTGGATGAGAGAAATACACCGAGCGCTGAGATCTTCAGAAGATATGGTATGAGCAAGGATTGTTTCCTGAATGCACTCAATCAGGTCCGCGGCAACCAGAGAGTTACGAGCCAGAATCCGGAAGAAGGATATGACGCTCTGAACAAGTATGGCAGAGACCTTGTGGAAATGGCGAGGGACGGCAAACTGGATCCGGTCATCGGACGTGATGCGGAGATCAGACACACCATTCAGATCCTTTCCAGAAGAACAAAGAATAATCCGGTGCTCATCGGCGAACCTGGCGTCGGCAAGACAGCCGTTGTGGAAGGACTGGCTCAGCGTATCCTGAACGGGGATGTCCCGGAAGGGCTGAAGGATAAGACCATATTCGCACTGGACATGGGCTCACTTATTGCGGGCGCGAAGTTCAGAGGTGAGTTTGAGGAGAGACTGAAGGCGGTCCTCAACGAAATTGAGAAATCTGATGGCAGGATTTTGCTGTTCATCGACGAGCTGCACAACATCGTTGGAGCCGGCAAATCGGAAGGCGCTATGGATGCGGGCAACCTGCTCAAGCCGAAACTTGCCAGAGGCGAACTGCACTGCATCGGCGCGACGACTCTTGACGAGTACCGCAAGTACATTGAAAAGGACGCGGCGCTGGAGAGAAGATTCCAGAAGGTCATGGTGGATCAGCCGACCGTGGAAGATACCATTTCCATTCTCCGTGGACTGAAGGAGAGATTTGAGATACATCACGGCGTAAGGATTACAGACAGCGCACTGATTGCGTGCGCGACCCTTTCGGACCGTTACATTACAGACCGATTCCTGCCGGATAAGGCCATCGACCTGATGGATGAAGCGGCGGCAAGAATCAGAACCGAAATCGACAGCATGCCTGAAGAACTCGATCAGATTTCGCGTAAAATCATGCAGCTTGAAATCGAAAAACAGGCACTGAATAAGGAAACCGATAAAGCGTCCAAGGCGAGACTGAAAGCCCTGGAAGAAGAACTGGCGGAACTCAAGGACGAGGACAACGCCCTCCGTGCGCAGTGGGAGAACGAGAAGAACGCTATCGCGGAAGTCAAGGAAGTCAAGCAACAGCTTGACGACGTCCGCCATGAAATCGAGGAAGCCGAGAGAAGATACGATCTGGAAAAACTTGCTGAGCTCAAGTACGGCAAACTTCCTGAGCTGGAAAAGAAGCTGGAGGAAGAAAAAGCAAAGGCAGAAAAAGCCGAAGAGGCACGCCTCCTGAAGGAGGAAGTCGGAGAAGAGGAAATCGCAGAAGTCATCTCGGGATGGACCGGCATTCCTGTTGCCAAACTGGTTGAAACAGAACGTGAGAAACTGCTGAAACTGCCGGAGATCCTGCACCAGAGAGTCATCGGTCAGGATGAGGGTGTGCAGTCTGTTGCAGAGGCTGTTTTGAGAGCCCGCGCAGGACTGAAGGACGCCAACAGACCGATTGGGTCATTTATCTTCCTGGGACCGACAGGCGTCGGTAAGACAGAGCTGGCAAAGGCTCTTTCAGAAGCACTCTTTGACTCAGAGAGAAATATGGTCAGAATCGATATGTCCGAGTATATGGAGAAACACTCCGTTTCGAGACTGGTCGGAGCGCCTCCGGGATATGTCGGCTACGACGAAGGCGGTCAGCTGACAGAAGCAGTCAGACGGAAGCCTTACAGCGTCATCCTGTTCGATGAGATCGAGAAGGCTCATCCGGATGTGTTCAACATCCTGCTGCAGCTTCTGGACGACGGACGTCTGACAGACAATCAGGGAAGAACCGTTGACTTCAAAAACACCATCGTCATCATGACTTCCAACATCGGAAGCAGCATGCTGATCGATGGCATCAAAGAAGACGGAACGGTAGATCCGGAAGTCAAGGAGAGAGTCGAAGCGGAGATGAAGAAGTACTTCAGACCGGAATTCCTGAACAGAATCGACGAGACTGTCGTATTCTCGCCGCTCACCATTGATCAGATCATCAAGATCATTGAGCTGGGAATGAAGGATATCGAAGCAAGACTCAGAGAGCGTGAGATCACCCTGGAACTGACAGAGGCTGCGAAGAAGTTCATCGCAGACGAATCCTACGACGCGGCTTATGGTGCACGTCCGGTCAAGAGGTTCCTGCAGAGAAATATCGAGACAGAACTTGCAGGCGAGCTGATCCGCGGAACGATCATGGACGGCGACCACGTCCTCATCGACACCGACGGACAGAAACTGACATTTGCGACTAAGTAACGGGATCGCGACGAAACAACAAAAAGAAAAGACGGCTGCCGGGGCAGCCGTCTTTTAGTTCAGTTAGTCAATGAGTTTCAAGTTCTCCGGACTCCCTTTAAAACGCCGGATGTACCAGTTGATGAGGAACGTCATGACATAGTCATAGAGAATCATCATCACGATTCCTGCGAAGATGAGCCCGGCCACCGGCCAGTCCGGTGTATGGACGCTGGAGGCGAGCACTGACTGGAACAGCAGGAAACCAATACACATAAGAGCGGCTGCGTAGATTACTTTGACGAGTATCTGCAATACGCCGCTTTTGATTTTCTCAATATAGAATTTGAGAACTGCATAATAACCGAAGCAGAAGATGTACGGGATGAGGGCCAGCTTGTTCGGTACCAGAATCAGCCCGAGAAGACTTGCTGCGGCGAATACAGAAAGCCCGCCGGCAACACCTGCTTCAATGACCATGATTGCAGTAAAAAGAGAGCTGATCAAAAATAGTGTCAGCTCGATTCCCGGCACGAATGATGCGCCGAACATAAATATGACTGCGAGGGCGGTGCAGATGCCGCCCATCGCGATTTTTCCGGTTTTGTTTTGTTTCATTGCCTTTGCTGTTTACTGCCTTTGCGGCAGAGGGTTATCAGATGCAGTCGCAGCAGCAATCTGCGCAGATATAGCACTGGAGTGCCTGACAGCACATATCATCATTGCCCATGGTATTGTAACCATGTCCCTGCGCCTGATTCTGGAACGCCTGTCCGCGGTTCTTGACTGCGGTGTAGTGGCGCTGGTATTCCGCGTTCTGTGGATCCATGCGGCAGGCCGTCTGCAGATTGTTGAGTGCGTCGTCGTACCAGCCTTTGCGGGAGGACAGAACACCTTTCAGGAAGAACCACTCAGCGTCCTTAGCGGACATACCGTTGAGCGCAGCTTCCGCGGAATCCAGTCTTCCCATGTCGATATCACGTCTGATCCGCATGAAGTCCTCTTCATAGCTGTAATCATTCTGTGAAGCATAGCCGCCCTGAGATGCGTAGCCGCCCTGAGATGCATAGCCTCCTTGAGACGCGTAGCCGCCCTGACCGTAGTCTGCGGTGCTGCCCGTGCTGCCCGGCTTCTTCATGAGCATATCATAGGCTTCATTGATCTCCTGCATCTTCTGTTCAGCCAGATCAGCGAGAGGGTTATC
Source organism: Bacillota bacterium (assembly GCA_017431785.1). Classification (GTDB taxonomy): domain Bacteria; phylum Bacillota; class Clostridia; order Peptostreptococcales; family Anaerovoracaceae; genus Lentihominibacter. The sequence continues at coordinate 18,355 of JAFRKJ010000019.1, forward strand.
AATGTACTTATCCGGGTGGTACTTCTTGACCAGCTCCTTATAAGCCGCCTTGATTTCTTCATCCGTCGCGTTTTCTTTGATTCCTAAAACTTCATATGGATTCATCCGATTCTCCTTCGTCGTTTATCGTATTGTTATCTTCAGTCTTGTTCTTGTTTATTATTTCTTCGGTTTTTCTGTTCATTCCGAAGTATATCACATTGTCTATTATACCTTGATTCTTTTTTATATCAAGTGATCCTGTCTGTTCCGAAAGAACGGCCAGATAGTGATACAGATTGAAGTCAAGATTCTCGTGTATTCTGTCGCGGAACTGCTGCGGCGTTTCATCAGCAAGCTCCCCGCTGCCGGACAGATTGCCTTTGTAGTCGAAGCGGTAGAGCAGCGGATTGTAGGCGCCGCTTTCAATGTTTTCTTCGATGTCGTCTGCGGCATCGATCAGGTAGATCCACTTTCCCATATGATACCCTGTCCGGGCAAAAATGTCGTGAAGGTTCTGTGAATTCGGGTAGAGAGATTTCGCGCCTTCCCGGAAAATGACTTCCATGATTTTGGAAAAGGATTCTGCAGCTTCGTCGAGGCTTGCGCACTTATTCTCCTCAAGACCGTTCAGTACGGCAAGGTTGATCTCGATGCCATCACAAAGAGCAGGATACTTCTGCTGCAGTTTTCTGTGCAGGCGCTTCAAAAGTTTCACGGCTGCCTTTGCAGAGGTTTTGCCTTCATCGTGGGCGTCGTCCAGCATCTTATACCACGCCAGAATGAGCATGACATCACCGGCGTATTCGATGGCCTTGTTGCGGATGATCGTTTTGTTCTTGATGTGGTGAACGATGCAGTGTTCCTGAGTTGGTGCATCGGGTGTTTCATCCACAGAAGCAAGAAGAAGAGCCAGAAAGGCGGCATCATAACTCAGAGCCATACGCGGCAGCTGGCCGTACTCGGAACCGATGTACTTGCACACGCCGCAGTAGTAGCCCATATAGATTTCATATTCCCGGACTTTAAGATCCGGTTTGAAGATCTGCACGTAACCCAACATATCTATATTGCGATTCTAAAGTCCGATTTTGAGCAACTCGATGAACTGCCGCGCTGTACGCGGACTTCTGCCGTTTCTTCTAATTGCAAAGGCCTCCGCCTTCGTGATGAGTTCTTCCTCGGTGATTTCATCCTCGCCGTCTCCGATGGCGATTCCGTACTCGTCAGCCAGGGAGCGCACGATTGACAGGTACGCGTCCTTGCCCGGTTTGCTGAATGTGATGGTGAGTCCGAAGCGGGCAGCCAGACTCATGGTCTCCTGCATCGTATCGTTGAGATGCAGGTCGTCATCAAAGCCCGCGCCGCTGACACGGTCAGATGCGGATTCACGCACCAGATGGCGTCTGTTGCTGGTCGCATAGATGACCGAATTGTCACCGCAGCCTGTAATACTGCCTTCCAGGGTAGCCTTGAGGGCGGAGAAATTGTCATCGTTTCCAGCAAAGCTCAGATCATCGATAAAGATGATGAACTTGAGCGGATTGGCGGCGATTTCCTCCATGACGGCAGGAATCTGGAAGAGTTGGTTCTTCTTCAGTTCAATCATGCGGAGCCCCTGATCTGCATAAGCCGCAGCCACAGCCTTGATGGTGGAGCTTTTGCCTGTGCCCATGTCGCCGTAGAGAAGCATGTTGCTGGCGCCACTTCCGTCCAGGAGAGCTTCTGTATTGCGGATGACCAGATCACGCTCGCGTTTGTATTCAAAGAGCTGGTCGAGCTTCTGGTAGTCAGGGTGAGCGACCGGTACGATTTTACCGTCTTCCACGCGGAAGAAGGTGTACTTGGCGTAGATGCCATATCCGGTAACAGCGATATTCGTCAACTTGCCGGTGAAGTCTTTTACCAGATTGCACTCCTCTGTCTTCCATTTCGGCAAAACCAGAGAATCGGCGTTAGAAACATTCGCATCGAGCACTCTCTGGCGGATATCAGCAGATGGAATCTGGCTGATCTCCGTGAGAACGCTCAGTTCGTTTTTCACGGCAGCGATGATTTCAGGATCAAGCTTCTTGCCGGCGGCTACAGCTTTTACATAGAAGTTGTCATCCTCAAGAACCAGCTTTCTGATGTAAGCCGACAGGCTCGCGCCTTCCGGATAGAGAAGCTCTATGAATTCGCTGTACGCTGCGACGGAATTGGCGTCCAACAGCCTCCTCAGCGCAGCCACAGCAGGGTCGTCTTTCACACTGCTGAAGATTGCGAGTGAATCGATTTTGATTTTCAGTTCATCATAGATACTCATAAACACAGCTCCTTATTTCCTTATCGGGATAATTATACAACAGAATGGTAAGAACATTTTAAAAACTTTTTTTGCCAAAACGGTTGACATCGACTAACTGCGAGAGTAATATACTTACTGTATTACTGGTTTAATTGACTAAAGCAACCTAAATCAGTCTAGTAGCATAACATCTATCTTCTTGAATTGAGGCCTTCGGGTCTCTTTTCAATTATAACGAAAAGCAACAAAAAACCGCTGGCGGGCAGCGGTTTGATTCATTCCCGTATGGATTACCTTTGCAATAGATTGTCTTTGCTAAAGCGATTTGAGGTATTCGATTTCGGCACGGGTGAGCTTGCGGTAGTGACCCTGCAGGAGTCGGCCGAGCTTGATGTCTCCGACGGCAACACGCTCCAGACTCTGCACCTTGTTGCCTACAGCTGCGAACATCTTGCGGACCTGACGGTTCTTCCCTTCATGAATCGAGATTTCGACCACGGCGGAGCGCGGATTCTGCTTGATCACGCGCACCTGGGCAGGGGAGGTTACGAAGCCGCCGATATCGATGCCCTTGCGGAGCTTCGCCAGACGGGCTTTGGAAAGGACGCCTGCAACAGTGGCAATGTAGGTTTTGCTTACCTCGTGCTTCGGGTGGGTCAGGGAATAGGTCAGCTCGCCGTCGTTGGTCATAAGCAACAGACCGGTTGTGTTGTAGTCAAGCCTGCCCACCGGGAAGAGACGTTCCGGAATGTCCGCCACCAGGTCAGCTACCGTCGGGCGGTCTTTGTCATCATTCATGGATGTAATATAACCGAGAGGCTTGTTCACAGCCACGTAAACCTTGGCAGTAGCCCCCTGGATCTCGGTGCCGTTGACAGAGACCACATCCCCATCTTCGACCTGAGCGCCCATCTCCCGAACGACAGCGCCGTTGATTTTCACATTTCCGTTGGCGATCAGCTCATCGGCTTTTCTGCGGGAGCAGACGCCGGCTGACGCGATATATTTGTTCAGTCTCATGAGGTGATTATAACACGTGCGCCTGTGAAAGCAACCGCACAAATTAAAGAGGCACCGCCGGAAGCGGAGCCTCTGCACTGTCAGTCATATTGGCTGTTTCAGCTTATTTTCTCTTCATTTCCTTCGGAGTTACGCAAGTTCCGGAAGCTCTTGCAACGACGATTGGCTCTTCCAGGAAGTCTGCAGCTGAATCATTGATGTCTTTTCTTGAAACGATGACTTTTCTTGCTTCGAAGACCATGTGTCTTGAAGTGTTGCCGATCTTGTCGATTTCGCCGTAAGCTTCGATGTAGTCACCAGCATAAGTAGGTGCCAGGAACTCTACGTTATCGTAAGCGCAGAACAGGCCTTCGTCTCCGTCCAGCTTGATGAGCAACTCAGTAGCAACATCACCAAAGAGGTGTACCATGTGAGCTCCATCTACCAGTTCTCCGCCGTAATGAGCGTCTTTTGCTGACATTCTGAGTCTGAGTGTTGAAGTAATCTTTTCCATTTGTTATCTCCTTTTCGTTTTATTTAATACAAAATTACAAACTACATTACCTGTGTAATATATATTGCAAAACCAATGCCAAACGTTTATCATATGAATCAGAGGAAAACGAACCGAAAACGGTTCAGGAGGTAAGATGAGATGAACACATTTGGACTTGAACGATCACTGACTCCACGCCGGACATTCACACCTCTGGCATGGGAGCTGGATAACAGCAGCCAGCTTCATGAAGGGGAGGTCAGAATCGCTCTGGACAGGGTGCACGTGGAAGGAACCAGCTTCCGTCAGATCTGCCAGGAAGCCGGCAATGACGAAGAACGCATCAAAGAGAAAATCAAGGATATCGTCATCAGGAGGGGGAAACTCCACAATCCGGTCACGGATACAGGAGGGCTTTTCTGCGGTGTCATTGAAGAGATAGACAGCAAATACGCCAACGAGAAGGGCTTGAAGCCGGGGGATGAGGTCATATGCAACTCGTCATTGGCTGGTATTCCTATGTACATAGACAAGATAAACGAAATCGACAAAGTGTATCCGCAGTTCACTGCAGAAGGGTATGCCATCTCTTTGCCTGGAATGCCTGTTATCAAGAGACCAAAAGACCTTCCGATCGACCTGCTTTTGTTTACGTTTAATGAATCAGGGACGATTTATACGGTATCAAAAGGCGCAAAGGACAAGAAACGGTTTGCCGTATTGGCCAACAATGTCATCATGGCGCTCATCTACGGCTACACGATCAAGAAGTCAGCGGGAGAAGATGCTGAGATCTACTGCGTCCTCGACAGGAATACGCCGGTAGCGCTGAAAGGAGAAGGCGTTGAAGAGATAAAGAAGAAGATATTCACTGAGGTTCGTTACGTCAATATGATGCGTCCGGCAGAATGCCTGAAGAACTTTGAAGGTACACCGCAGATGGACATGGTGGTTAACTGCGCGGACATTCCGGGTGCAGAAACCATCAGTGTTATGGCTGCGAAGTCCGGCGGTACCGTCATCTTCGCCAACTTCATCAGCAATTACAACATTGCGCTGTATGTCACGGAAGCCACGTCAAAGGACATCAATATCAGGTGCGCCGATGGATATCTGGAGAAGTACGACGAACTGGATTTTGAAATCGTCAGAGGTCTGGCGCCTTATTTTGAAGGCAATTTAGTACCAAGGGAAAAGACGATCGCTGGGGGTCAGAAATCAGAGGTCGACAGGGAGATTCTGGAGCAGTACAATCAGCACAACTTGGAAGAGGCAGAGGATTTCATAGCCGCAAGCCCACGGATGCGTTCTGTGCTCGATGAGATCATGAGTGTATCCAAGTATGACTGCAATGTTCTGATCACAGGAGATACCGGTGTCGGTAAAGAAAAGGTGGCCAACATCATTCAGAAGAACAGCCGCCGGAAGATGCAGCCTTTTATCAAGATCAATTGCGCTTCCATATCCCCGAATCTCATTGAATCAGAGTTCTTCGGATATGAGAAGGGCGCCTTCACCGGTGCTGATACAAAGGGTAAAATCGGATACTTTGAAGCGGCGGATAACGGTATCATCTTCCTGGATGAAGTGGGCGAGCTGCCGATGGATATGCAGGCAAAGCTTCTTCGCGTCATACAGGATGGAGAATTCCTGAAAGTGGGCGGCACAACGCCTGTGAAGACGGATGTCAGGATCATTTCCGCCACCAATAAGGATCTGGAGGATCTGGTGGAAAAGAGGGTGTTCAGGCGGGATTTGTACTACAGACTCAACGTATTTCCAATCAAGGTGCCTGCGCTGGATGAACGAATCGAGGACATCCCGCATCTTGCTGACAACTTCGTCCGGAAGTACAACGAGAAGTTCGGTATGGACAAGTACATCGACGAAGAAGCGAAGGAAAGCCTGGCTTCCCACAAGTGGCCGGGTAATATCAGAGAGCTGGAAAACGTGATTCAAAGACTGCTGATTGCCAGCAGCAGCGATGCTGTTACGGTTATTGACGTTGTCAAAGAGCTGGACGGAGGTTTGCTGGGAGGCATAGAAACAATGGTGCCGGCGGAATCGGACCAGGAAAGTGACATAGATTTAACAAGTATGGTTGAGGCCTTCGAAAAGAACATCATCAGAGAAGCATGCGAGAGATATGGCTCCACGAGAAAAGCGGCAAAAGCAATTGGTATTTCCCAGACCCAGCTCGTCCGAAAGAAAAACAAATACGGCCTGTAACCCTTGCTGCAAGGGCTTTCATGCAAAAGCAACACAGACGCGAACCAAAATCGGTTCGCGTTTTTTGCGCAGAGAACACATAACGGTTCAAAAACGGTGGATATGAGAGCCGCAAAATGGGAATGACTTTGTGAAAGCCTTAACACAAGGGGTTTCCGCAATAAGGACTTGGATTGGCATGTATATTGCTATATTAGTGAAGTAAGTTAAAACTGCCTTTGCAAGAAGGCGAGGCCTGGCAAAGGCTTGAATACAAAAAATTTAGGAGGAAAAATCATGAAAAAAGGAAATCCGTACGGAACACACAGAGTTATCTCACCTAAGGGCGTTCTGCCACAGCCTGCAGACGTAGTAGACAACACTATGGAAATCTATGACAACGAGATCCTGATCGACGTTAAGACACTGAACATCGACTCAGCTTCATTTACAGAAATCTGCAAGCAGGTTCTGAACAAGAAGCCGGCTGAAATCGAAACACAGGAAGAAAAGGACAAGGTTGCACAGTGCATGAAGGACATCGTTGCTAAGGCTGGAAAGCACAAGAACCCTTGGACTGGTTCAGGCGGAATGCTGATCGGTACAGTTAAGGAAATCGGACCTGAGTGGAAAGGCGACCTGAAGGTTGGCGACAAGATCGCTACACTGGTATCACTGTCACTGACTCCACTGGTAATCGAAGAGATCCACGAGATGAGACCTGCAATCGACCAGGTTGACATCACTGGCCAGGCTATCCTGTTCCAGAGCGGTATCTATGCTAAGCTTCCTGATGACATGCCGGAAGGTCTCGCACTTTCAGCACTGGACGTTGCAGGTGCTCCTGCACAGACAGGCAAGCTGGTTCAGCAGGGACAGAAAGTCCTCGTCATCGGCGGCGGCGGCAAGTCAGGTCTTCTCTGCCTCTACGAAGCAAAGAAGAGAGCCGGCGTAACTGGTCTGGTTGTCTGTGCAGCAGGTTCACAGAAATCAGAAGACAGAGCAAGAGCTCTTGATCTGGCAGACGAGTACTTCCACATGGATGCTTCCGATGCAGTTGGAATGTATGAGAAGGCTATGGAACTGACAAACGGCGAACTGTACGATGTAGTAATCAACTGCGTATCCATCGAGAACACTGAGATGGGCTCCATCCTCAGCTGTAAGGACGATGGAACAGTTTACTTCTTCTCAATGGCTACAAGCTTCACAAAGGCTGCTCTGGGAGCAGAGGGCGTTGGCAAGGACGTTAACATGATCGTAGGTAACGGATACACTAAGGGCCACGCTGAGATCACTCTGCAGGAACTGAGAGAGCATGAAGGCCTCAGAAAGCTCTTTGAAGAAATGTATGCATAATCATTCCAGATAGACAAGAGATGTAAAGGAGATAACAATGGCTATTAGAAATTGGAAAGACATTCCTCTTTTCAAGGATGTCACAGAAGAACAGTGGAACGACTGGCACTGGCAGGTTGCAAACCGTCTGAACACAGTTGAGCAGATCAAGCAGGTCGTCAACCTTACTCCGCAGGAAGAGGAAGACATCACTAAGGTAATGGATGGCTTCAGAGTAGGCATCACTCCTTACTACGCTTCCCTGATGGATCCGGATGATCCGCACTGCCCGGTAAGAATGCAGGCTGTTCCAACGCTGGCTGAGACGCACAGAGGCGAAGCAGATATGCTGGACCCTCTGCACGAAGACGAAGACTCACCGGCACCTGGACTGACTCACAGATACCCTGACAGAGTTCTGTTCCTGATTACTGACCAGTGCTCCATGTACTGCAGACACTGCACCAGAAGAAGACTGGCAGGTGAAACAGACGGCGCAAGATCCAGAGAAGACATCGACGCTTGCATCGATTACATCAGAAGAACTCCGGTTGTCAGAGACGTACTGCTTTCCGGCGGAGACGCTCTCTGCGTAGAGACAGACGTTCTCGAGTACATCATCTCAGAGCTGAGAAAGATAGACCACGTTGAAATCGTAAGAATCGGATCAAGAACACCGGTCGTTATGCCGCAGAGAATCACAGATGAACTGTGCGACATGCTGAAGAAGTATCATCCAATTTGGCTGAACACTCACTTCAACCATCCGAAAGAATGGACTCCGGAAGCTGCAGAAGCATGTAGAAAACTGGCTGACGCAGGTATTCCTCTCGGAAACCAGTCAGTACTGCTCAGAGGCGTAAACGATGACGTTCATGTTATGAGAAATCTGGTACAGCTCTGCTGCAAGAACAGAGTTCGTCCGTACTACATCTATCAGTGCGACCTGTCACTTGGTATCGAGCACTTCAGAACTCCGGTATCCAAGGGCATCGAGATCATCGAAGGACTCAGAGGTCACACTTCCGGATATGCAGTTCCTACATTCGTAATTGACGCTCCGGGCGGCGGCGGAAAGACTCCTGTAATGCCTCAGTACGTAATTTCACAGACTCCTGAAAAGGTTATCCTGAGAAACTACGAAGGCGTTATCACGACTTACACTGAGCCACAGGGACAGCCACCTCTCCAGTGTAGCTATGAGAACTGCAAGAACGTAGAAGATTATCACTATGAAGGTGTTGCAGGACTGGCACAGGGCGAAAGAATGTCCATGGAGCCGGCTCACCTGCTCAGACACGAAAGAAACAAGAAATAAGAAATCCGGGTAAATGTATCTGTTAGAAGAACTTGCTGAAAACTACAAAAGGATCTCCATCGTAGGAATGGCGAAGAACGCAGGCAAGACCACTGCCCTCAATTATCTGATTGAGGAAGCAATGGATGAAGGCCTGACGCTCGCCGTCACTTCCACAGGCAGAGATGGAGAGGGAACCGATGTAGTAACAGGTACAGAGAAACCTAGAGTATATCTGGATCAAGGCACTATCGTATCGGTGCCGAAACAGTTATATGAACTGGCGGATGCCGGACTCGAAATACTCAGGATGACGGAATACGGCACTTCTCTCGGGCAGATCATGCTCTGCAGAGTTGCTGACGCAGGGTACGTCCAGGTGGCAGGGCCGGTAATCAACGCCCAGCACATTACCATGTGCGAAGAAATGCTTGCTCTTGGAGCTGATCTGGTGCTCATTGACGGTGCGATCGACAGGAAATCGATCGCGGCACCGGACATCTCGGATGCGATCATCCTTTCCACCGGAGCGGTTTTGTCGAGGAAACTGAGCAAGGTCGTAGAAGAAACAGCTTATACAGTTGAACTCTACAGCCTGCCGGTTCTCGAAGATGGTGAAGAGAGAAGAATAATTGAAGAGCAGGCGGACAGTGATCGTTTATTCACAGTCAAAAACGGCGAAGCCGTTACATTGAATATAGCTACGGGACTCGGTTCGGGAAAACTCCTTGATAACGCGATTGACGAAGAGGTCACACACGTTTTCGTGCCGGGTGCATTCACCCAAAGTGTTGTGACGAACATAGATCGTCGGAAACTGAAGAATGTCACCTTTGTTCTCAAGGATCCTACGAAAATTTTTATTGATAGGACGGTCTGGGGCAAACTGAGAAAGTACGGCCTTCAGGTAAAAGTCCTTGAGAACATCAAGGTGGTAGCAATAACCGTCAACCCGACGAGTCCTGCAGGATATTCATTCGATCACGATGAGTTGACATCCGAAATGCAGAAAGCCGCAGGAGATATCCCTGTAATAGATGTAATGATGGGCTAGGTGAGATGAGCGAAGGAGCCAGAAGACTTGCAAACAAAAAAACGAGAAGCGAGACAGGACTGGATTATGTCGTAAGCTCTATTAACGTGCTTACGCCCTTTGGCGTCAGAATCTTAAAAGAACAGAAACCTTTTATGCCCGGGCAGGAGGAAGAACTCAGAGCAGAGTTCGACCGCATACAGAGAATGGCTGAAATCGCGGGTGCCAACAAGCGCGAGATAAGCGTACTTCAGGAAACGTTCATGATGATGAAGGACAATTCTTTCACCATTGAAAGAAGCGCAGGTGCAGCGCTGTCCGTCGTCGAGATCTTTGAAATCAAGAGTCTGCTGTTGCTTTTGGATAAAGTGAGAAAGGTTGCGGATCAGGTAGGCTTGCCTGAGGAGTTCGTGCCGGGGGACATCACAGAGCTTCTGGACGTACTCGATCCGGGGAAAGACAGACTCAACACCTTCTACATCTACGACTCATTCTCAGAGAAACTCGCTCAGCTTCGCAGCGAGAAGAAGGAGCTTGAGAGACAGACGAGGAGAGAAAAGAAAAAGAGAAAAAATGAACTGAGGGCTGAAACAGGCCTGAACCTGACACCGAAATTCGATATTACAGTATCGAAGAGTGATGCGAAGCGTATAGAAATGATAAATGAGATTTCCGATTTGGTAAAATCGGAGGAAGATTATATGTCTGTTACCTATGTCCTCGCACCGACGGAAGCAGAGAATCAGATTCAGAAGAAGATGGATGAGACCACTGCTGAGATCGAAGAAGAGGAACTCAAGGTAAGAGAGGAACTGTCGCAAGAGATACACAAGTGGGCGGTAGTGCTCCTGACCGCGTGTGAGCGGGTCGGACAGCTGGACGTGACACTGGCAAAAGCACTGTTTGCGAAGAAGCGCAACTGTGTCAGACCGGAAATTGTGGAAGAACACGTCCTGGAGTTTGAGGATGGCAGACACCTTCAGGTGGAAGAAATCGTGAACAAGAAGGGCGGCGAATATTGCCCGGTCAGCATTTCTCTGAAACAGGGTGTCACCTGCATAACAGGGGCAAACATGGGCGGAAAAACGGTGTCTCTGAAACTGGTGGGCATGGTTGCGATACTGGCCCAGTACGGATACTTCGTACCGGCAGCGAGCGCACGTGTCGGCCTTTCGAACTTCATGCAGATCCTCATAGGTGACAGTCAGTCCATAGAAAGGGGCCTTTCGAGCTTCGGCAGTGAAATGGAGGAGCTCAAAGAAATTATGGACAACAGCCGGGACAGATCGCTGCTTCTCATTGATGAGATTGCGAGCGGAACAAATCCGGCAGAGGGGCTGGCGCTGACAAAGAGCATTACGGATTACCTGAAGCAGCAGCCGTTCATCGCTCTGATAACAACTCACTTCGAGACGGTTACAGAGGATAAGGATGTTGTGAACATGCAGGTAACAGGCCTTGCGAATGCGGACTTTGACAGACTGGACAAGGAGCTCCGGTACGCGAACAGGAGGGAGCGGATAAACATCATACAAAAGTATATGGACTACCGCCTCACCCGCGTGGACAACAACAGGGAGATTCCGAAGGACGCCCTGAACATTGCGAAAATGCTTGGCATAGACGCAAATATTATTGAAAAGGCAAAACAATACTTGAACTAAAGGAGAAAAAGGATGGAAAGTAAACTCAACCTGGACCCTAAAAAGGTCGATCATGCCAGAGCGAGCGCCAGAAAGATCGCAGAGAGCATGCAGGAATTCATCGACAGACACACTACAGTCAGCACAGAGAGAACAATTCTCAGACTGCTGGGCGTAGACGGCGTTGATGAAGTTGATACTCCACTGCCTAACGTAGTAGTAGATCAGATTCTCGATGCAGGCGGACTGCCTAGAGGAGTCGCTTACTGGATCGGTAACGCAATGATTCAGACAGGCAAAGAGCCGCAGGAAATCGCAGAGGAAATGGCTGCAGGAAACCTTGATATCACCAAGCTCCCGCTGGCTCCTGCGAAAGAAGCAGAAGAGAAGATCATGCCGAGGGTAATGGAAGCTCTTAAGGTCATCAGAGCGCAGACAGAGAAGAGAAACAACTATCTGGCAACAATAGGTGAAGGCAGAAGACCTTACCTGTACGTAATCGTAGCAACAGGAAACATCTACGAAGACGTTGTACAGGCACAGGCTGCAGCACGTCAGGGAGCGGACATCATCGCAGTAATCAGAACAACTGCACAGTCACTTCTTGACTATGTACCATACGGACCGACAACAGAAGGATTCGGCGGTACATACGCAACGCAGGAGAACTTCAGAATCATGAGAAAAGCTCTTGATGAAGTTGGCGAAGAAGTTGGAAGATACATCAGACTGTGTAACTACTCATCAGGAATGTGCATGCCGGAAATCGCTGCAATGGGCGCCATCGAGAGACTGGACGTTATGCTGAACGACGCTCTCTACGGAATCCTGTTCAGAGACATCAACATGCAGAGAACGCTGGTTGACCAGTACTTCTCAAGAGTTATCATCGGATACTGCGATATCATATTCAACTCCGGTGAAGACAACTACCTCACAACGGACGACGCCTTTGAGAACGCTCACACTGTATTGGCTTCACAGCTGATCAACGAGCAGTTCGCAGTTCTGGCAAACGTTAAGGAAGAGCAGATGGGACTGGGTCACGCATTCGAAATGGATCCGGACATCGAGAACGGATTCCTCTACGAGCTGGCACAGGCGATCATGGCAAGAGAAATCTTCCCGAACGCACCTCTGAAGTACATGCCTCCTACGAAGTACATGACAGGAAACATCTTCAAGGGCAACGTACAGGATGCGCTGTTCAACATGATTGCAATCTGGTCCGGACAGTCACTGCAGCTCCTCGGAATGCTGACAGAGGCTATTCACACACCGCATATGCACGACAGATATCTCTCCATTGAAAATGCACAGTACATCTTCAATAACATGAGAGACTTAGGCAGCGATGTATATTACAAGGAAGGCGGAATCATCCAGTCAAGAGCACAGCTCGTACTCGACAAGGCAGATGCGCTCCTGGAAGAAATCGTTGAAGAAGGACTCTTCTCAACAATCGAACAGGGCAAGTTCGGCGGCGTTAAGAGACCGAGAGACGGCGGCAAGGGCCTGGCAGGCGTTTGCGTCAAGGATGATGAATACTTCAATCCGTTCATTCCACTTATGTTAGGAGGTGTAGAATAATGGCAGAATGCAATACAGCAGTAGCTCAGATTGATCTGACGAAAGTAAAGCCATATGGCGACACGCTTAACGATGGTATGACGGAAGTAGCGTTCACACTTCCTGTACCTTATGGTGATGAAGCCAATGAAGCGGCTAAGATCCTCGCTAAGAAGATGGGTCTTGACGAGCCGAATGTTGTTTATTCCAAGGCGATGACCAAGGAATACACATTCTTCGTAGTATACGGCAAGTGCCAGCACACAGTTGACTACACGACGATCAAGGTTGCAAAGGTCGACGTAGACGTTATGGACAGGCTTGAGTGCGCTGAGTATATCAAGGAAAACATCAAGAGACCTGTAGTAATCGTAGGCGCGTCAACAGGTACAGACGCACATACAGTAGGTATCGACGCTATCATGAATATGAAGGGCTTCCACGGCCACTTCGGTCTTGAAAGATATGAAGGCATCGAAGCATACAACTACGGATCACAGGTACCGAATGAAGACCTCATTGCACACGCAAAGGAACTTCATGCAGATGCGATTCTGGTATCACAGACAGTAACACAGAAGGACATCCACATCCAGAACCTGACAAACATGGTTGAACTTCTTGAAGCAGAAGGAATGAGAGATAAGGTCATCCTCGTTTGCGGCGGACCGAGAATCTCCCACGAACTGGCTCAGGAACTCGGCTATGACGCAGGATTCGGCCAGCACAAATATGCTGAGGATGTAGCGTCATTCGTTCTGACTGAGATCGTTAACCGCGGTATGGTATAAATAATCGTTATCAGTTATTACTTATAAGCGAGAAAGGCAAAAAAATGTTCAATAAAATCTTAACAGCTGACGAAGCAGTTGCAGGTGTACAGGACGGTATGACTATCATGGTCGGCGGATTCCTGGGAACAGGTTCCCCGGAAGTCCTGATGGACGCTCTCGTACGCAAAGGCGTTAAGCACCTTACTGTTATCGGTAATGACGGCGGTCTGGCAGAAGGCCAGCCAGCAGGTGAATTCGCAGGCAAGACTCCAAGAGGAATCGGCAAACTGTTAGAGCACCACATGGTAGACCACGTTATCATGTCACACGTTGGTGTAAACCCTCGTCTGAACGAGCAGTTTGCTGACGGCAGCCTGAAGTACACTCTGGTTCCGCAGGGAACACTTGCTGAGAAAATCAGAGCAGCAGCTTATGGACTCGGCGGGGTTCTGACACCAGTAGGACTTGGTACTCCAATGGAGACTGACCTGGACGAACTCGGAAGAGAGAAGGAAGTAATGGTAATCGACGGAAAGAAGTATCTCTTCGAGAGACCTCTTCACGCTGACTACTCCTTCATCAGAGCATCCATGGCAGACAAGTTTGGAAACTATATGTGTTCAAAGGCAACAAGAAACTTCAACATCGTTATGGCTGGAGCAGCTGATCACACCGTTATTGCAGCAGAAAAACTGGTCGAAGTTGGCTCAGTAGATCCTGACATCTGGCAGGTAGCTGGCGTACTGGTTGAATCAATCGTGGAAGGAGAACCAAAATGGCAGATTTAAAAGCAAGAATCGCGAAGAGATGTGCAAAACACTTTGAGGACGGCGATTTCATCAATCTCGGAATTGGTCTTCCTACAATGGTAGCTGACTATCTTCCTGAGGATGTCATCATCACTTGCCACTCCGAAAACGGTTTTGCAGGAATCGATATCCTGGCAGACGAGGAAACGCTCGACACAAACATCATCAACTCAGGCGGACAGTATGTAACAGCTCTTCCAAGAGCAAAGTTCTTCGACACAGCTGAAAGCTTCGGACTCGTAAGAGGCGGACACGTTAAGGCTACTGTTCTCGGCGCTATGGAAGTTGCCGAAAACGGAGACCTGGCAAACTGGATCGTTCCTGGCAAGAAGGTTGCAGGAATGGGCGGAGCGATGGACCTGTGCGTAGGATGTCCTGAAGTAATCATCACGATGCTTCACACTCAGAAGGGCAACCACAAGATCAAGAAAGAGTGCACACTCCCTCTGACTGCAGAGAAGTGCGTAACAGACATCATCACAGAGATGGCTGTTATGAAGGTTACAGATGAAGGCATCGTTGTTACAGAACTGCACCCTGACTACACGAAGGAAGAAGTTCAGGAAGCAACAGGTGTGGAACTCATCTGGTCACCTGACCTGAAGCCTTACGACGAAACGTGATCGTCTAGCGCCGTACCTTACGGTACGGGCAAGGCAACATAATGAATCACTAAAAAGGAGCTGACGCAGTATGCGCCGGTTCCTTTTTTCGTTGCGGAAAAACGGAAATGCATTGGTCTTAGGAGTTAGACAACGGAACAAAAATGCCGTATAGTATAGCTATGAATAACCAAGGAATAAAAACATACAAAATCATCACCTTTGGCTGTCAGATGAACGAACATGATTCCGAGGTCATCTCCGGTATGCTCGCCCAGCGCGGTTACATGGAACTGCCGGAAACATCAGGCGGCGCAAAGGACAATCCGGATATCATGATCATCAACACTTGCAGCATCAGGGAGAATGCGGATAAACGTTTCTTCGGGACACTGGGACAGTTGAAGAAGATCAAAGCGAAAAATCCGGATTTCACAGTTTGCGTGTGCGGCTGTATGATGCAGCAGGACCACGTCACCACAAAACTCCGCAGAAGTTACCCATGGGTGGACGTGATCTTCGGAACCCACAACATCCATGAGTTTCCGGACATGCTGCAGGAGCTCTACGACAACCGCGCAAAGGCTGCAGAAGCAGCTGCAAAGGCAGAAGAGGCGGAGGCAAAGGCAACCGAGGCCGCAGCAGGAAGTGCACCGCAGAGCTACGCTGTTGCAAAACATGAGATCAGAAGTTCCAAGGATACTCGCGTCGAACGCATATATGATGATATGGAAGAAATCGTAGAAGGTCTTCCGGCGAGAAGACTGTTCCGGCACAAGAGTTTCGTGAACATCATGTTCGGCTGCAATAATTTCTGCGCGTACTGCATCGTGCCGTACACAAGAGGCAGAGAGAAGAGCAGATGCCCGGAGGATATCCTCAGCGAGGTCAGGGGATTGACCGTAGATGGTGTGAAGGAAGTGACTCTTTTGGGACAGAACGTGAACTCCTACCGCGGGGTGGACCGTCAGGGAAAGCAGTGGGATTTCACAGATCTCATCTATGGGCTGAATGAAATCGAGGGACTGGAGCGCATCCGGTTCATGACGTCCCACCCGAAGGATCTTTCCGACAGGCTCATTGATGCCTTTGCAAGATGCGATAAATTATGCAATTACATACACTTGCCGGTGCAGGCGGGCAGCAGCAACGTGCTGAAACGCATGAACCGGAAGTATAACAGAGAACAGTATCTGGAACTGGTCAGAAAGCTCAGAGAAGCCGTATCGGGCATTGCAATCAGTACGGATATCATCGTGGGATTTCCGGGAGAGACCGAGGAGGACTTCCAGCAGACTCTGGAGCTTGCGAAGGAAGTGAGATATGATTCGGCCTTTACCTTCCTGTATTCACCGCGTCCTGGAACGCCGGCGGCGGAATATGAGGATCAGATTCCGGAGACCGTGAAGCATGAGCGGTTCAACCGTCTTGTGGAGATAATGAACACGATCAGCGCAGAGAAGAATGCCGCCTATGTAGGCAGAGTCTGCAGGGTTCTGGTGGACGGGCCGGACAAGAAAGCCAAAGGCATGCTCAGCGGCAGAACAGAGGAATTCAAGCTTGTGAACTTCGAGGGATCTGAAGAAATCGCAGGACAGACCGTTGAAGTTGAGATAACAGGATCAAACACATTCAGTCTGATAGGAAAATTGCTGTAATAGACAGATTTCTGTGAGAGGCGGGTTGTTATGAATATCAAACAAATCGCAAAGGCAGCGGGAGTGTCCGTTGCCACGGTCTCCAGGGTGCTGAACCACCCGGAAAATGTAGCGCCGAAAACAAGAGAAAAGATACAGAAAATCATCGATGAGGAAGAGTATACACCGAATCTGTTCGCTCAGGGGCTCAACTTCAAGAGGACGAAGACAATCGGGCTCGTTCTTCCTCAGAACATCAATTCCGCGAATATGGAAGTGGCAAATGGCGTTGAGGATGTGGCTCGCCAGAAGGGATACATTACCTTTATCTGCAACATGGAGAAGGATCTAAAGAGAGAAAAGGAATATCTCGACCAGCTCATAACCAGGAAAGTGGATGGGTTGATTTTGCTGTATTCCACCCTGAATGAGGAGTACGCCAGCTGGATCGAAGAAGAGAATGTGCCGATCGTTCTGATAGGCGAGACGAAGGCGAGGGACAGCTGGGATTCCGTATTTGTGGATTGCAGAGCGGGAGCGGCTGAGATGACGGCTCATCTGATAGAGTGCGGACATAAGCGAATCGCCATGCTGTGCGGCAAAGATCCGGAGCCGGAGGCAAAAGCAATGCTGCAGGGTTACAAGAACGTGTTGAAGGCCAGCGGAATCAAAGTCGAAGAGCATCTGATCTACCATGTGAACAATAATATTGAAGGCGGTTATATCGGGATGAAGAAGATGATAGGCAATCTCCCGAGAAAGCCCGATGCTGTTTTTGCATCCAGCGATGAGATCGCATACGGGGCAATTGACGCACTGAAGGAGATGAAACTGCGCGTTCCAGAGGATATCGCAGTAACCGGTTTCGGAAACGATAGAATGTCATCCCTGATGGAGCCGAAGGTGACGACGGTCGAACTGCCTTACAGGAAGATGGGTATCTATGGGGCGCGAATGCTCTTTGACCAGATAGAAGAGAAACAGGCCAAGGCGGAAAAACGCCGCCGGCCGAAGAAGATACAGCTGCAGACGAAGATGAGAGTGCGCAAATCCTGCGGACACAGAGAGAGAATAGGAGAGATGTTCTGATGCTCAAAACGAAATTTCTGGGAATGGTACTTCCCAACCCCGTTATGGTTGCGGCGGGTCCGTGGAATAGAGACGGCAAAGGCCTGAAAGAATCACTTGATGCAGGCGCCGGCGCGGTTGTGACGGAGAGTATTGTCAGTGACACCGTCATGGATGTGCGACCTAGAATCTCCAGCGATAAGCTTGGCGCTGAGAATATCAGGATGTACAGCGATATCCAGATTGAAGGCTGGGAGCGTGAGATGAACATCGCCAAGTCTTCAGGCGGTATCGTTATCGCGAGTGTCTCCGGGCACACTCCTTCGGAACTTGCTTATCTTGCCAGCA
Source organism: Bacillota bacterium (assembly GCA_017431785.1). Taxonomy (GTDB): domain Bacteria; phylum Bacillota; class Clostridia; order Peptostreptococcales; family Anaerovoracaceae; genus Lentihominibacter. The sequence continues at coordinate 36,441 of JAFRKJ010000019.1, forward strand.
AGATGGAGCGGTTTGGCGCGGACGCTATTGAACTGAGTGTTTCCAACCCGGCAGCGGAGTCTTTGGAAGTTGTTGCATCCCATGCGGACACCCTCTTCGATATGACGAAGGAAGTGGTTTCGGCAGTCAAAATACCAGTCATGGTCAAACTGTCCCAGAATACGACGAATATTTCCAAAGTCGCAAAGGCAGTAAAAGCCGCCGGAGGATCCGGCGTCACGGCGATCAATTCCGTCAGAGGTATATTGGGAGTGGATCTGGAGAATGCCGTACCTTCACTTTCCACTTACGGCGGTATTTCAGGCGAATACATCAGGCCGCTGGGGCTTGCTTCGGTTGCTACGATCGCCCAGACTGTGGATATTCCGATCTGCGGCGTCGGAGGAATCAGCTGCGCAGAGAATGTACTGGAGTACATCATGCTGGGTGCGTCGACTGTCCAGGTGGGCACCAGCGTCATGTTGGATGGCAAGGAGTCAATCCGCAAAATAGTACAAGAATTAGAAATATGGGCACAAAATCATAATATTAAGAACTTATCTGCAATTCAGGGAAAAGCCCTCGAAAACCTGAAAGCATTCGAGGAAATCAGGTTCGAACCGGCTGTCAGCCATGCCAATGGCGTTCCTTGCGGCGAAAGCTGTGACAAATGCGTCAATGCCTGCATGTATCAGGCCATCTCCAGAAGAGGGAAATCGATCCGGATCGACAGGGCGAAATGTACAGGATGCGGTCTTTGCACATCTGTTTGCCCCGCAAAAAAGTTAAAATTAGACCTTTAAAGCTTCAAACCCCCTTGTATTTTTCTTTAAACCTATTTATAATATAGTCACAAAGTATGTAACCGGTTTCACAACAGAAAAAATGAGTGAAGAAAGCGGTAGCGTATATAATTTTTCATCAAGAAAAGGAGGATGAATCATGTATAAGTGTAGTTTAGAGAGAATGTCAGACAAGATTAAGACATTCGCACAGTTTGGTGATGCTGGTCACGGTGGAATTACTAGATATTCACTGTCACCGGAAGCTCACATGGCAAGAGACGAATTCGTAAGAAGAATGGAAGCTATCGGCGCTAAGATCGAATGCGACGACTGCGCTTGCCTGTATGCAACACTGGAAGGATCAGATCCAAACGCTAAGAGAATCGTTATGGGTTCACACTGCGACTCAGTAAAGAACGGTGGTAACTATGACGGTATCGAAGGTGTTATGACTGGTATGGAAGTTCTCGAAACAGTTGCAGCTGAGAACATTCCTCATAAGCACCCGCTCACAGCAATGATCTGGACTAACGAAGAAGGTTCACTGTATCCACCTGCAATGATGGTATCAGGAATCATCTGCTATGACTATCTGCCGGATTATCTGAAGCCAAACTTTGAATATGACAACATGATGGCTTCAAAGCCAATGGACAAGTCAGAATTCGCAAACTTCGGCGAAGCTCTGGCAGCATCCAAGTACAAAGGCGACAAGGCTAACAGAATCAGCCCTGACAAGTATTGCGCAATGTTCGAGACTCACCTGGAACAGGGTCCTATCCTCGAAGACAACGGCAATGAGATCGGTGCTGTACAGCTCGTAATGGGTATGTTCAACTACAGAGTAAGATTCCACGGATTCACAGCTCACGCTGGTACATTCCCAATGGCTAAGAGACATGATGCTCTCCACGCTGCTGCAGACTTCCTCTGCAAGCTGCATGAGAGATATGATGCTTACAACAAGGAGCTCATAGAGAGCGGCGAAAGCGAATATGAATTCGTATTCACTACTGGCGAAATTTATGTACACCCTTGCATCCACACTTGCATTCCTGACGAAGCAGAGTTCTCACTGGATGTAAGACACCCTGATCAGAAGGTTCTTGACAAGTGCATGGACATCCTGAAGGAGATGGCTGGCGAAATGTATCAGCAGTGCACTTGCGACATAGAAGAACAGTGGAAGAGAGATCCAGTACCATTCGATTCAAGACTGATCGGATTCGTAGAAGAGTCCATGGACGAAATGGGAGCTAAGTGGCAGAAGATTCTGTCAGGCGCTGGCCATGACGCACAGTTCTGCGCTTACATGATCCCTACTACTATGATCTTCTCAAGAACGAAGGATGGTCTGTCACACTGCGAACCTGAACACGTTTCAGACGAAGACTGCACAGCAGCAGCAACTGCTACTCTGAATGCAGTACTTAAGTGCGACGCTTCCCCTGAATTTTAATTGAGGCAATTTTGTGAGGCAATTCAAACTGACGAGAGCGCAAACTCTCGCCAGTTTGCTATCTGAGGACGTTGCTCCTTGGTGAGGCACCTGAAAAGGAGGAATCAAATTGAGTAAAGTAGTAAAAGCAAAGTACACTGCTGAAGCTGTTGCTGGTTTCACTCACAGAACAGCTTTAGAAGAAGCAGCAAGATGTCTGCTGTGCCACGATGCACCATGCAGCAAGGGCTGTCCTGCTGGAACTGACCCTGCGAAGTTCATCAGATCAATCAGATTCAGAAACGTTAAGGGCGCTGCTGAGACAATCAGAGAAAACAATGTTCTGGGCGGAACTTGCGCAAGAGTATGTCCGTATGACAATCTTTGCGAAGAAGCATGCTCAAGATGCGGCATTGACAGACCTATCGAAATCGGTAAGTTACAGAGATACGCTATCGAGCAGGAAAAACTGTTCAAGATGAAGACTCTGCAGGCTCCTGCAGAGAAGAAGCCAGGAAAGATCGCTTGCGTAGGTGCAGGTCCTGCTTCACTGGCATGTGCAGCTGAACTGGCTAAGGCTGGTTACAAAGTAACTATTTTCGAAAGAGAAGCTAAGGCAGGCGGAGTTCTGACTTATGGAATCACTCCATCAAGACTTCCGCAGGCAGTAGTAGACCATGATATCGCTCAGGTCAAGGGCCTCGGCGTTAAGTTCGTATTCAACAAGGAAGCAAAGGCAGAAGATCTGGAAGACTTCGACGCAGTATTCGTAGGCGCAGGTCTTTGGAGTGCAAATCTGGATGCCCATAACTTCAAGGGTTCAAACCTGAAGGGCGTATATTCAGCAATCGACTTCCTGAAGGAAGCAAGAACGAAGAAAAAAGACTTCTATCCTGGTAAGAGAGTTATCGTAGTCGGCGGCGGTGACGTTGCGATCGACTGTGCAGTAACTGCTAAGCTGCTGGGTGCAGAGGACGTAAGAATCCTTTACAGAAGATCCATCGAAGAAGCTCCTGCAAACATCAATGAATTCCACTATGCACTGTCACTGGGAATCGGCGTTACTACAGGTCTGTATCCTGTAGCAGCGAAGGGCACAAAGACTCTGCTGAAGACAGTTGAGGCTGCTGGATTCTATGACAAGAAGGCAAAGGCAGAATTCAGTGCAGATACGCTGGTATTCGCAACTGGCCAGAGCCCTGAAGACATGAGCAAGATCGGAGATCTGGATCTGGATCACAAGGGCCGCATTAAGGTCAAGAAGGGCGGAAAAGCCGGCGGCAAGTTCTTCTCAGGCGGCGATGTCGTCAATGGTGGTAAGACTGTTGTCGAAGCAGTAGCAGAAGGTAAGGAAGCTGCAGCATCAATCATTGCTTATCTGGAAAAGAAAGGAGTGAAGTAGAATGGCAGTTAAGAAAGATTTATCATTGAAATATCTGGGTGTTGATTGTCTGAATCCGTTCTTCCTTTCATCATCACCAGTAGGCGGAAACTATGACATGGTAGCTAAGTGCTACGAAGAAGGTTGGGGCGGCTGCTTCTTCAAGACTGTTGGTATCTTCGTTGCAGACGAATGCTCACCTAGATTTGACCAGACAAACAAGGAAGGTCTCCCATGGCTCGGATTCAAGAACATGGAGCAGATCTCCGATAAACCGACAGAAGTCAACTTTGAGTACATTTACAGACTCGTAAGAGATTATCCGGAACACATCACAGTTGCATCCATCATGGGTTCCACTGTTGATGAGTGGAAGAAGCTCGCTAAGATGGCTGACGAAGCCGGCGCGAAGATCATCGAAGGAAACTTCTCATGTCCTCAGATGACTTCACACGACATGGGTTCTGACGTTGGAACAAACAACGAACTGGTAGAATCATATTCAAGAGCTGTTTCAGAGACAGTTCCTCACATTCCGTTCGTTGCTAAGATGACTCCAAACTGCAAGAACATGGAAGAGCATGCAAGAGCTGCACTGAAGGGCGGCGCTGCTGCTGTATCAGCGATCAACACAATCAAGTCAATCACAAACATCGACTTCGAGAACACAACCGGTATGCCAGTAGTTGATGGTAAGTCATCCATTTCCGGTTACTCCGGAGCAGCTGTTAAGCCAATCGCTCTCAGATTCTGTACTCAGGTACAGCAGGATGAGGAGATCCAGAGAATGGCAAGAGAAGGCAAGTGGAACTTCGGATACGGTCATGAAATGTCCGGTATCGGTGGTATCGAAACTTGGAGAGACGTTGCTGAATTCCTGGCTATCGGCTGCAGAAACATTCAGGTTACGACTGCAATCATGCAGTATGGTTACAGAATCGTAGAAGATATGGCTTCAGGTCTCATGCACTTCATGGACGAGAAGGGCTACAACCATCTTGATGAGTTCATCGGAAGCGCTCTGCCTAACATCATCCCGGCAGAAGAGCTGAACAGAGAATACAAAGTTCTGCCACAGTTCGATGAGAAGAAGTGCATCGGATGCGGAAGATGCTACATCTCCTGCTACGATGCAGCTCACCAGGCAATTGACTGGAACGAGAAAAAGAGAAAGCCTGAACTGAATGACAACTGCGTAGGATGCCACCTCTGCCTGAATGTATGTCCTGTACAGGAATGCATCACTCCGGGAGAGATCAAGTGGAAGGTTCGCGACAAGGACGGCAACGTTGTTCGCGAAGCGAAGGATCCTACTCACATCAAGTTCAAGAAGGATGCCAAGAAGGCAAAGAAGCTTGCTCTGAAGGCTCACTACGAATAAGAAGTTCACGAAACTACACTTTCGTATTAAAATGACACGAGAGACTGTCGCTATGAGCGACAGTCTCTTTTTTGTGTTATAATAACCATGGGAGATTAGGAATCAATGAATGCAGTAGATATCATTAATAAAAAAAGACGCGGTGAAGCGCTGAGCACAGAAGAAATCGAATATATGGTCATGGGATTCACGGAAGAAGTGATTCCTGATTATCAGATGTCCGCGCTGCTCATGGCGATTTGCCTGCAGGGAATGACAAAGGAAGAAACCGTTGAACTGACGAGGATCATGAGAGACTCCGGGGAGACGGTTGATTTGTCTGCAATCAAAGGAGTAAAAGTCGACAAGCATTCCACGGGAGGCGTAGGTGACAAGACAACATTGATTGTCGCACCGATTGCCGCAGCGTGCGGCGTTCCGATTGCGAAGATGAGCGGACGAGGACTGGGATTCACAGGAGGTACCGTCGATAAGATGGAGTCCATTCCGGGATTTGTCACGTCTATGGAACGGGACAGATTTATTGAATCTGTAAACGAGAAAGGCATTGCGGTCATCGGACAGACAGGTCACATCGCACCTGCTGACAAGAAGATGTATGCACTGCGGGATGTGACAGGGACCACTGAGAGCATCAGCCTGATCACCTCCAGCATTATGAGCAAAAAACTTGCTGCCGGAGCTGACGCAATCGTGCTTGATGTCAAGTGCGGATCAGGTGCCTTCATGAAGACCTATGAGGATGCCAGAGAACTTGCAGTGTGGATGGTTGACATCGGCAGAGGGAACAATAAGAAAATGACAGCGGTCATTTCCGATATGGAACAGCCGCTCGGAAAAGCTGTCGGAAATGCTTTAGAAGTACGTGAAGCAATCGATGTTCTGCACGGCGGCGGTCCTGACGATATCAGAGAACTCTCGCTGAGATTGGCTGCGGAGATGATACTGCTGGGTGAACTGGCAGACGGCAGCAGGGCAAAGGCGGAAGAAATGGCGCGGGAAGCTCTCAAAAGCGGAAGAGCGCTTGAGAAATTCCGGCAGTTCGTGGCAAATCAGGGCGGTGATCCGGCAATCATCGAGGACACATCCTTATTTGCGCAGACTGCTTTTGCGGTGGAAGTCAGAGCCGAAGAAGCAGGTTATGTAACTGCTCTTGATGCGATGCAGATTGGTCTGGCGTCCCAGCACGCGGGTGCGGGAAGAGAGAAAAAAGAAGACGAGATCGATATGGCAGCGGGCATTCTGCTCGACAAAAAGGTCGGCGACGAAGTACAGACAGGAGACCTGCTGTGTACGGTTTATGGAAACGATAAAGCGAAAACAGAAGCAGGAGCCAGAGAGGCTTTTGTAGCATATAAAATCGGTTTGAACAAACCGGAGAAAACTGCACTGATTAAAGAAATCATAGATTGAGACATTATTAAGATTTCAGGGGGAAAGAAAGACAATGAAGATTCAATTTTGCGGAGCAACGACAGGCGTAACAGGATCATGTCATCTGATTACAACAGCAAATCATAAGATTCTGCTCGACTGCGGACAGTTTCAGGGCGGCAAGGCGCAGGAGGAACTCAATTACGAACCATTTCCTTTTGATCCGGCGGAAGTAGAATACGTGATACTCAGCCACGCCCACATAGACCACTGCGGCAGAATTCCGCTCCTCGTAAAGAGAGGATTCAAAGGACAGATCTATTGTACAGATGCGACGGCAGATCTGCTGGACATCATGCTCAAAGACAGCGGCCACATTCATGAGCAGGAAGCGGAGTGGCAGAACAGAAAGAACGCCAGAGCGGGAAGACCTCTTGTGGAGCCTTTGTACACGGAGCTGGAAGCAGAAGAATCTCTGAAGTTTGTAAAGCCGGTTCTCTATGATCAGCTCATCGAGCTCAATGACGAAATGCGCATCTGTTTCAATGACGCGGGACACATTCTGGGGTCCGGTGAAATCGAACTGTTCATCTCCGAAAAAGAAGAAGGTTTTGACGGAGTGCGCACATCGAAAATTGTCTTCTCAGGCGACTTGGGCGTCATGGACAGACCGATTCTCCGCAACCCGACCATCATCAAAAAAGCCGACTACATCATCATGGAGTCGACCTACGGAAACAGAAACCACCCGGATAACTCCATGGATGTCAACAACCTGGTCGATATCATCTGTGAGACTGCGGCGCGTGGCGGCAATACAGTCATTCCGTCCTTTGCAGTAGGAAGAACCCAGGAACTGATTTTCGAATTGAACAAAATCTACGAAAACCTGCAGGATCCGCGCCAGAAGAAACTGGCAGATCTCAAGATCTATGTGGACAGCCCGATGGCTTCTGCCGCGACGGAAATATTCAAGAAGAACGCGCAGGTATTTGATGAGGAAACAAAGGATTACATCAGCAAAGGCGACAATCCTCTGGAATTCGCGAACCTCAAATTCACACAGTCGACAGAGGAATCCCAGTGGCTCAATATCGACAAAGAGCCGAAGGTAATCATCTCCGCAAGCGGCATGTGTGAAGCGGGAAGAATCAGGCATCACCTCAAGCACAACCTCTGGGATGCCAGAAACAGCATCATCTTCGTCGGATATCAGGCGGAGGGGACTCTGGGAAGATGCCTCATCGAAGGGCAAAAAGAAGTCACACTCTTCGGTGAGAAGGTTCAGGTCAACGCCAAGATCCACAACCTGGAAGGATTCTCGGGACATGCAGATATGGATGGACTCATCGGCTGGCTTAAGGGGTTCCAGAAACCGCCGAAACAGCTCTTCCTTGTCCACGGTGAACCGGAGGTAAAAATCGAGTTTGCGAAGACCATCAAGGAGAGGGTCGGATTCGATGCGATTCCGGTCAATGTCAACAGTGAGTACGAACTTCAGCACAGCGGAGAAGTGGTCACCATGAAGGAAGCCATTGCGGAAGCAGTGGATGAACGAAAGATCAACGAAGCGCGGGACAACCTGTACAACGTCAGGAGAAGACTGGAGGATATCATCTACAACACAGACCTGAGCGTTGACAACACCACAGATCCGGAGAAACTTGCTAAGATCAACAACATCATTCTCGAACTGGAGAAGTCCGCCATCAATCTGGGCGCGGTCATAACAGAATCCGAGGAGGACGAAAGAATTGAACTGACGGATGAACAGAGACAGCAGCTCAGGGAGGCGAGAGAAGAGAAGATTCGCGAAAAGAAAAAAGAAAAGAAGTCAGCAAAAAAATAAACCAAATGAAACATGAATGTATTTGTTTCAGGGAAATAAATCGTTTGAAAGATTCTGAATGTGATAAAATGTATTCGGACAGAAACCATTTTGTTTCATACAATTTGTTTCTTATACAAATGACAATATATTTCAAGGAGGAAAAATTATGTCAGAATTAAGAACAGCATTACCTAAAATCTCAACTCCACTGCCAGGCCCTAAGGCGCAGGCTCTGATCGAAAGAAGAGCGAAAGCAACACCTAAGGCCATCGGAACTGCATACAAAGCAGTCATCGAAAGAGGCGAAGGAGCAATGTTCGAAGACGTTGACGGCAACATCTTCCTGGACTGGATCGCAGGCGTAGGCGTACTGAACATCGGATACTCACATCCTGAGCTGATCGAAGCAGTGAAGGCACAGGCAGACAAGTACTTCCACTCCATGTTCAACATCACGACTCACGAGCCATACGTAGCACTGGCAGAAGAGTTCTGCAAGATCGCGCCGGTAAGAGGCGAGGAGAAGCAGGCATTCTTCGTATGCTCCGGTTCAGAAGCAGATGAGAACGCCGTAAAGGTAGCAAGAAACGCAACAGGAAGACCGAACATCATCGTATTCACAGGCGCATTCCACGGAAGAACTTCCCTGACGATGACGATGACAGCGAAGAAAGCATATGCAGTAGGCATGGGTCCGTTCCCAGATGGTATCTACAGAGCAGAGTTCCCGAACATGTACAGGGCACCTGGAGATCTGGAAGGACAGGCAGCGATCGACTACTATGTAAGCAAGCTGGAAGAAGTATTCATCGAAGCGACACCATATGATTCATGTGCAGCGATCCTGTTCGAGCCGGTACAGGGCGAAGGTGGATTCATTCCGGCACCGATCGAATGGGTCAAGGCAGTCAGAAAGATCTGTGACGAGCACGGGATCCTGATGGTATGCGACGAAGTACAGTGCGGCTGGGCAAGAAGCGGCAAGATGTTCGCATCAGAGTACTACAAGGAAGCAGGATGCGCACCTGACATCATGACGACAGCGAAGTCCATCGCAGGCGGAATCCCGCTCTCAGCGATCGTAGCAAGCAAGGAGATCATGGACAAGGTAAATCCGGGAACGATCGGCGGAACATACGGAGCAAACGCACTGGCAGCAGTATCCGCACTGAAGGTCATCGAAGTCATGACAAGAGATGACTTCCCGGGCAAGGCACTGCACATCGCAGACGTACTCGGCAACGGCTTCAAAGAGATGCAGAAGAAGTATCCATGCATCGGCGACGTAAGAGGAATCGGCGCAATGATGGGTATCGAGTTCATCAAGGACGAGAAGAAGACACCGGATGCAGAGATCGTAGGAAAGATCGTACAGAACGCAATGAACAAGGGCCTGATGCTGGAAGCAGCAGGAACATTCAACAACGTTATCAGAATCCTTTGCCCACTGGTTGCAACTGATGAGCAGCTGGAAGCTGGACTGAAGATCTTCGAAGAAGCACTGGCAGAAGCTGTGAAATAAGAAGAACTGCATGAACGCATTCTAAACAGACAACGATATCCCGCAGAGCAGAGACCGCAATGGTCCCGCATCTGCGGGATTTTGTTTTATCTATGTTTTTATTGTGCTAAACCGCTAAAGATATAGTAAAATGGAAAAAGCAAACAAAGATGAACAAATGTCAATAAGAATGAACAAAGAGCGATTGAGAGGAGGAAAAAGAACATGAAAAAAATACTGGCTATTCTTATGTCGGTTGTTTTTGCATTCACCATGTTCGGGCTGAGTGGCTGCGGAAGCAGCGATACCCAGGAGGAAGCGACGGAAGAGCCGGCAGCAACAGCGGAATTCAGCGAGGAGTATACTGCTTTTGCAGATGCCATTGACATGGATTTCGTCAAGGAAGTCAACAAAACAGTCGCATCCTTTGGGGATGATGAAGCAGTAGGAATGAGATCCGCAGGATCACCGGCAGAAAAAGAGACCTGCGACTACCTGGAAGGCGTCATGAATGACATCGGATTAAACAACGTCACGGTCGATGATATTACGGTCGATGGATGGACGTTCAACGGCGCCAACATCACATTCACAAACGCGAAAGGAGAAGAGCAGAAGATAGATTTGGGCGGATACCAGACGACGATCCAGGCGGACAATCAGGAGGTTGAACTCGTATACGTCAACCGCGGAACGGAAGAAGATTACGAGGGTTTGGATGTCGCCGGTAAGCTGGTGCTCTTTGAAGTAAACCAGGAAGAAGACTGGTGGATCAACTATCCGGCATATCAGGCAAAGGCGAAGGGCGCCCTCTGTGCAATCGCTATGAGAGAGTTTGTCAACAAGGATGAGGACGGAACCAGAATCGGAGTACAGGATGTATGCGGACCTGCAGATGCGCCTGCTTTGGCCATCAGCCGCAAAGACTGCAATGCTTTGAAGAAGGCCATCAAGGCATCTGGTGAAGATTCCATCAAGGTCACATTCAACGCGGATTCGAAAGTCACAGAAAATGCGACTTCCCACAACCTCTATGGAGAGATCCCGGGGGCTGAAGATGAGACGATCTTTGTATTTGCTCATATGGACGGATATTTCCACGCAGCATACGATGATGCATGGGGCGTAGGTGCATCCATGGGCATGGCAAAAGCAATGATCGAGAGCGGCTTTACGCCGGACAAGACCATCCGCTTCTGCATACACGGCGCGGAAGAATGGGGCCGTGAAGGAAGTGAATACGACTGGTCCGTCGGCGCCTATGAGGACATCATGACGAACCATCCTGACTGGGTCAACGGCGGCTTCGCCATCGTCAATATGGATGGTGGATATACCGTTGAGGGCGAACCGAACAAGGGCGTCATGACCACGATAGAACTGAAACCGTTTGTGAAGAAGAGTGTAGGGGAAATTGCAGACACCACAAAATACAATTGGAAATTCACAAATCTGAGCACGTATACGGAAGACTTCCAGTGGACGAGAATGGGCATTCCGGCAATCAGCGCAGGTGACGGAGATGGAACGAGTTATGATGATACCGGATACCACTCCACCTATGACAGCTGGGAATACCAGCCGCTTGATGAAGAGGGCTTTGCTGATTGTATCAAGACTTATGGAAAAATCGCCATAGATCTGGATGAATGCCTCGTCAGACCATTCAATTTCACAGCGAGAATCAAGAATTTCGACAAATCGCTTAATGACGATGCGAGAGATCAGTTCGCAGAAGCCCTTGATGAAGCATACGCTGCAGCAGACGGACTGCAGGCGTTCATGGACAAGACCGAAGCGTCCGGCGAAGATGCGGCAGCAACAGAACTGAACAAGAAGACACAGGAAGTCTATCTGGCGTTCCAGGATTCACTCCTCGGCCTTGACTTCATCAACGTAGACGCCATCATCAGACATGATATGTATGAAGATAATATCGATTATCTCGACCAGACGATCAAGGCGCTGGAGGCAGGCAACATTCAGGAAGCTTACGATGAGTATCTGTGGGCGGTCGACTGGTCATGGTACGATATGTTCTTCGACAAGGAAACCTGCGACTACATGAAGAACCAGCTCTTCAGCAAGCGTGACGACACCTGGGGCGCAGACCTGATCAAGTACCCTCACGCAGATACCAATGCGATCGTTGTATCGCTGAGAGATAAATACGATACAGAAGGCGCAGATGTCAGTGAAGAAATCGCAGCACTGAAGGAAATCAAAGCACAGCAGGAAGGTTATCTGGAAGAAGTATATGCGGATGAGCTGGCGGGAATCCAGAAAGCCACTAAGCTGATGAACGAAATACAAGGGAAATAAGCAGTACAAAGGGAATAAGCAGCGCGGACTGCAACAGAAATGCTTCTGATTATCAACGACAGCAACAATGCATATTACAATCTGGCAGCAGAAGAATATCTCATCGACAGTTTCGATGAGGACATTGTGATGCTGTGGCGTAATGACAACACCGTCGTTGTAGGAAAAAATCAGAACACCATAGAGGAAATCGACAGCCGCTATGTTGAAGAACATGACATCAGCGTCGTCCGGCGGCTGACCGGCGGCGGCGCAGTCTTCCACGATATGGGCAATGTGAATTACACCATCATCCAGCCCTATCGGGAAGGTCTGTTTTCCAACTATGCCTATTTCACAGAAGCCGTCCGCGATTTTCTGCAGCAGCTTGGCGTCAGTGCAACACTGAGCGGCAGAAACGATCTGATGATCGACGGGAAGAAATTCTCCGGAAATGCCCAGTGTGTCAGAAAGGGCAGAATGATGCACCACGGAACCCTCATGTTCAGTTCTGATGTGAAAGACATTTCCGGAGCTCTCACACCGAACCGGAAGAAGACAGAGAGCAAAGGCGTGAAGTCTGTCCAGTCCCATGTGACGAACATTTCCTCCCACCTGCCGGAGGATAAGATGAGCGTCGAGGACTTCATGGAACAGCTGCATCGTTATTTCCTGCGCCGGTTTCCGGAGGCGGTTCCCTATGAACTGACAAAAGAAGACAAAGCTTCCATTCAGCAGCTGTCGGATCAGAAGTATTCCACCTGGGAGTGGAACTACGGCGCGTCTCCTGCTTTTGCAGTAAGTGCCAGCCGCAAGTATGACTTCGGGTTGGTCGACGTCAGGCTAGATGTCACGCGCGGACGGATCAGGGAGATCCGCATCTTCGGCGACTTCTTCGGCATCAAAAGCGTATCGGAACTGGAAGAGCTGCTTGTCGGCACCGAGTACCGGGCGGACGCCATCAGTCAGGCGCTCGCGGACGTCGCCCTCGGTGAATATATCAGCGGCATGACAGCAGAAGAACTGACAGAACTCATGATGCAGTGAATCGGCCGTTGGTTTTCATCTCGAGGCACATAATCAAGAAAATATAGTCCCAATCGTCAACATCCTGACGAATTGGGACTATTTTGTTTTTTGGTCTGCATCAATAATAGACCCAAAATTTCAGGGTATTTACAGATACCCCCTAGGGGTATATAATGAGAGCCATCAGGAGGAGAAAAGATGAACAGAGCGATACAGGATAACTGCTGCAGCAGACAGACAGAAAACTGCTGCGGAACAAGAATGAAGGAAAGATCTCAGGAAGAGTATAAGGATCTGATCAATCGGCTCAGCCGCATTGAGGGTCAGATCAGAGGTCTGAAGAGAATGGTGGAAGAGGGTGCATACTGTCCGGACATACTCAATCAAAGTGCGGCGGCAAGCGCGGCGCTGTCCAGCTTTAATCGCGTGCTCATGTCGAACCACATCAAAAGCTGCGTCATCGATGATGTCAGGGCAGGAAATGATGAGACAGTGGAAGAGCTCCTTGGCGTTCTGCAGAAACTTATGAAATAGACAGAGATAGAGATAGGCAGAGGATAGAAGGAGACAGAAAGAAGAATGGATCAATATTTCGTGACAGGGATGAGCTGTGCGGCTTGTCAGGCGAGGGTAGAGAAAGCAGTATCCGGTGTGCCGGGCGTCGATAGCTGTTCAGTAAGTCTGCTGACAAATTCCATGGGGGTCGAAGGGACGGCTTCCGCGGATGACATAATCAAGGCAGTGGAGAAAGCCGGCTACGGGGCAAGCGTGAAGGGCGCGTCAGCAAACGCATCTGCAGTTGAAGAAGAGATGTTGCGCGATAGGGAAACACCGGTACTGAAGAAGAGACTGATTTCTTCCGTAGCGGTTCTTGTTGTGCTCATGTACGTTTCGATGGGGCACAGCATGATGGGGTTTCCGCTCCCCGAGTTTTTTGAAGGGAATCACATTGCAGTCGGCATGGTCGAGATGATACTGGCATTTGTTGTTATGCTGATCAACAAGAAGTTCTTTACAAGCGGTTTCAAATCGCTGATACATGGAGCGCCGAATATGGATACACTGGTGGCCATGGGGTCGTCAGTTTCTTTTGTCTGGAGTTTGCTTTTGTTATTTAAAATGACAAAGGATTTGACAGATGGTAATATGGATGCTGTGGCGGCAGGCGGCCACAGCCTGTACTTCGAAACAGCGGCAATGATCGTTACGCTCATCACCATCGGCAAAATGTTGGAAGCCATGTCCAAAGGCAGGACAACCGATGCACTGAAGAGCCTGATGAAACTGTCACCAAAAGAAGTAACGCTCATCGTAAATGGGGAAGAAAAAATCGCACCTGTTGAGAACATTAGAGTTGGTGATGTGTTTGCCGTTAAACCGGGAGAAAACATACCGGTAGATGGTATCATTATCGAAGGAAGCACCGCAGTGAATGAAGCGGCGCTGACCGGCGAAAGTATTCCTGTTGACAAAGCAGAAGGGGATCAGATTTCCGCAGCGACATTAAACCAGTCAGGATACATCAGAGCAAAAGCTACAAGAGTCGGGAAGGATACAACGTTATCACAGATCATCAAGATGGTCAGCGACGCGGCTGCAACGAAAGCACCGATTGCGCGTATTGCAGATAAAGTTTCTGGAATCTTCGTTCCTGCAGTACTGATTATAGCAGCAATTGTAATCATCATATGGATTGTAGCAGGACAGGAAATCGGTTATGCACTCGCCCGCGGGATTTCCGTTCTTGTCATTAGCTGTCCGTGTGCTTTGGGGCTTGCTACTCCTGTTGCGATCATGGTTGGAAACGGACTCGGCGCGAGAAACGGAATTCTCTTCAAGACCGCACAGTCACAGGAAGAGGCGGGACGAGTCAATATCGTCGTTCTGGATAAGACCGGAACGATTACAGAGGGACAGCCGATCGTCACAGATATCATACCGTCGGATGGCGTAGAGGAAGAGACTTTTATAGCAAAGGCTTATGCGCTGGAATGCAAGAGCGAACATCCTCTTGCAAAGGCGGTGACAACCACCGCGGAGTCCAGAGGTATGAAGCCGGCGGAAGTGACTGCATTCAAAGCAGTAGCCGGGAACGGACTTTCCGGCAAGTTGGAAGAGCAGGAACTGATCGGCGGGAATCTGGGGTACGTGCAGAAGGTTTCCAAAGTAGAAGTTGGAGAGAAGTATACACTGCTTGCGGAGAAACTCGCAGGAGAAGGCAAGACCTGTCTGTACTTCGCAGAGTGCGGACGATTCCTGGGTATCATAGCAGTTGCGGATACAATAAAAGAGGACAGCCCTGAGGCGATCCGTCAGCTGAAGAATATGGGCATTCGTGTTGTCATGCTGACAGGAGACAACGAACGGACAGCACATGCAATTGCAGAGCAAGCCGGAGTGGATGAGGTGATTTCGGGCGTAAAGCCTGACGGCAAAGACAGGGAAATCAGGAAGCTCAGGAAGAAAGGAAAAGTTGCGATGGTCGGCGATGGCATCAATGATGCTCCCGCGCTCACGAGGGCGGATGTTGGTATCGCCATAGGAGCCGGCACAGATGTGGCCATCGACGCAGCGGATGTCGTGCTGATGAACAGCAGACTCTCTGAAGTGCCGGCTGCAATCAGACTGAGCAGAGCGACGCTCAGGAATATACATGAGAATCTGTTTTGGGCGTTCATATACAATATCGTATTGATTCCGGTTGCAGCGGGAGCATATGTGAATCTGATGGGTTGGACGATGAATCCAATGCTCGGAGCAGCGGCGATGAGTTTGTCAAGCGTTTGTGTCTGTATGAATGCGCTTAGACTCAATTTGTTTGATATACACAGCACAAGGAAAGATAAAATAATAAAGACAAAGACATTGGAAAGAGAGGAACAGGAAATGGAAAAAACAATGAATATTGAAGGTATGATGTGTATGCATTGTGAGGCGACAGTAAAAAAGGCGCTCGAGGCAATCGATGGCGTGGAAGCTGCTGAGGTAAGTCATGAGCAGGATAAGGCTGTCGTAACGCTGAATGCTGACGTTTCAGATGATGTGCTGAAGGACGCTGTAGAAGCAAAGGATTATACTGTTGTTTCCATCGAATAAGTGATGGCGCAACAGGCGGAAGAGCATGAAGAACAACAGACCTGTATTTTACAAAAGCACGATCAACACGGATCCTGCAGTCGAAGAATGGCTCGGAAGTCAGAATGCATCTGATGATGAAAACATCAGAGAGTACATCATCCACCACAAGCGGAGCATCGAGGAGATGATCTTCTGGGAAGACAAGGTGGCATGGATGCAGAACTACCTGACTGTCCGAAGGGATTTCATTGAAAGGAGCATAGATAAACGCATCAAGCGTGACTATGCTTATCTTGACGTAATCGATAATCTGATCCAGAGAGCGATCGAAGAGAACTGCATGCAGATTCGCGCCTGGCTTGTGGAGTACAAGAACAGGACCTTCGGCAATGCCTTTTTGGATGAAGCAGAAGCAGATCAGATTGATCTGGAATTTGAACTCAGGGACCCATTGCCGGCTGAGAAGCACGCTGTTGGAGAGGAACTCAGACTGGGCAGTTATTATTACGATGTATCCGGGCAGAAGCAGGATATCGTCTGGCAGGTACTGGACATCATTGAAGACAGAGCGTTGATCGTCAGCAGGGACGTGCTCACGTTTAAGCTGTTCAACAATGACTGGGGAAAGATGGTCTGGGAAGAATGCTCCCTGAGAAAGTGGCTCAATGAAGACTTTCTGCAGAGTGCCTTTGCAGAAGAGGAACGAGATAGAATTATCTGCAGAACGATCAAAAACAGAGAGAACGATCTCTTCGGAACAGACGCAGGTCCGGATACGGAAGACAGCGTTTTCCTGTTGAGCATGGAGGAGGCCAGAGAGTACTACACAAGCGATGAAGAGCGCCGTGTTTCGGCGACACCGTACGCGGCAGAAGAAGCCGCTCTCGCCGACAATACAGAAACGGTGCCTTGGCGGCTCCGCACACCGGGATATAAAGGCGGGTGTTATAATGCGTGTATCCGTGCAAACGGCATGATCAACACACACGGTTGTTTCAACGATCAGGAGGGATTCGGAATCCGTCCTGCAATGTGGATAAAACTATAGAATGAACAGCAGCAAACCGACAGAAAAAAACACTGGTACGATTGCCTGTGAAATACTGGAACTGGCACGCAATACGCTGCTTTTGCATCTCCGCTTTATGGATATGGCAATATGCAGTCTGAAACTGCAGGCGTATCACGGAACCATTGCGGTCGACGAAGAGACGATCTCCTTCGATCCGGATTTTGTGATTGCAAAATACAGGACGGACAAGAGCATGCTCCCCAGGCTTTACCTTCACATGGTATTCCACTGCGTGTTCCATCACATTCCTGAGGAAACGCCTATGGACGCACGGCTGTGGAACCTGGCTTGTGATATCACTGTCGAAAATGTGATCGACGGAATGGACCTCGGGAGCATATGCCGTGAGACAAGCACCCATGAAAAAAGGCAGCTGGAAAAACTGAAGGCAAAGGTGAGCACGATCACAGCCGAAAAACTGTACCGGTACTTCGCAGAAGAGAAACTGCCGGAGAAGGAAATAGAGAAACTGGAAGAATCCTTTGCGGCAGATGATCATGGCGGGTGGTACCCGGAGAGTGGAGCACGGACTGTCATCACCACCTATAGCGCAGGAGATGCTTACATCGAAGAAGAGTCCGACGAAGGCGAGCTAGCCTTTGGTTCAGGTGAAAGCGAAGAAGGCGGCGTCCAAAAGAAAAAAGATAAGTGGCGCGACATTGCGGAGATGATGCTGATGGATCTGGAGAGTTTCGCGAAACGTCAGGGAGACACTGCGGGAGATATGCTCCAGAACCTGAGAGAGTCTACGAGAGAAAAATACGACTACGCGACGTTTTTGAAGAAGTTCTCCGTCATGGGTGAAGAAATGACTGTCAGTGATGAGGACTTCGACTATATCTTTTATACCTATGGGCTGAAACTCTATCAGAACATGCCTCTGATCGAGCCTTTGGAATACAAAGAATCCAGAAGAATACGGGACTTCGTTATTGCAATCGATACCTCAGGCTCCGTTTCAGGTGAGTTGGTTCAGAAATTCATCGATAAGACATACAATATACTTCAGCAGGAGGACAGTTTCTTTCATAAAGTCAACCTGCACATCATACAGTGTGACACTGAGATTCACGAGCATGTCAAACTGACCTCGAAACATGAGGTCGATCGATACCTGAAGGAGATGGTTCTCAAGGGATTTGGCGGTACTGATTTCAGACCTGTATTTGAGTTTGTGAATGAGATGAACAGCGAAGGAGAGTTCACAGATTTCAAAGGACTGATTTATTTCACGGATGGTTACGGAACATATCCGTCGAAGCCTCCGGACTACCAGACCGCATTTGTGTTTATCGATGACGAATACAATAATTACAACGTGCCTTCCTGGGCTGTCAAAATAATACTGCAAAGTCACGAGATATAACTCACGAACTATAACTGGAGAAACGAGTATGAATATTAAAGACGCCAAGACGCAGATCAAAAATGCCATGAGAGCGTACTTCACAAAAGACGAACACGGAAACTATGTGATTCCGGTCCAGAAGCAGAGACCTGTTTTCCTGATGGGCCCGCCGGGAATCGGCAAGACTGCAATTATGGAACAAATTGCTGCGGAGATGGGAGTCGGGCTTCTGACTTATTCTATGACGCATCATACCAGACAGTCAGCGCTGGGCTTGCCGTTTATCGAGCACAAGGTGTATCAGGGGCAGGAATTCGACATCTCTGAATACACGATGAGTGAGATCATCGCTTCTGTGTATGAACTGATGGAAAGCACCGGAACCACTGAGGGGATATTGTTCCTCGATGAAATCAACTGCGTGTCCGAAACGCTCACACCAATCATGCTGCAGTTTCTGCAATACAAAGTCTTCGGGCGGCACAGTGTGCCGGAAGGCTGGATTGTTGTGACAGCAGGTAATCCACCTGAGTATAACCAGTCGGTAAGAGAGTTTGATATCGTCACATGGGACCGCCTGAAGCGCATCGACTGCGAACCGGATTTCGAAGTCTGGAAGGAATACGCCATCGGCGCCGGCGTGCATCCGTCTGTTTTGACCTATCTCGAAATCAGACCGGAAGATTTCTACAGCATTGAGTCCACTGTCGACGGCAAGACCTTCGTCACAGCGAGAGGCTGGGATGACCTGTCGCAGATGATCATACTGTATGAATACAACGATATCGCAGTGGATGAAAAGCTGGTGCGCCAGTATGTGCAGGATCCGAAAATCGCCAAGCGCTTTTCCGTTTACTACGATTTGTTCAACAAATACAAATCAGACTATCAGGTGGAAGCGATTTTAAGGGGCGAGATTTCCGAAGAGATTACTGCAAGAGCAAAGGAAGCAAACTTCGATGAGAGAATCTCCTTCATAGGTCTTTTATCAGATGCTGTCTTCCGTGAAATGAAGAGGGTGACAGATAAAGACACGATGATAAAGAATCTTCTGCAGACGCTGAAGGTGTTCAGAAAGAGAGCTTTGGAGGAAGACCCTTCTGAGGTGATGGGAGAACTGATCGCCGGCAAGGAATCAGAGCTGACGAAAGGCAGGAAGGCCGGATCCCTTTCACAGGACGAGTGCGCCATCATCACAGATGAGATAGAAGCACTGACAAGAGAGATGAACCTGATCGCAGGAGAAAAAGACGGGAGGGCTGCCTTTGCAGCTGTCAAAAAAGATTTCGATGAGATCGTGAAATCGTCAAAAGACGATGCACAAACAGTAAAGCAGGAACTCTCAAACATGTTCCGGTTCTGCGAGGAAGCTTTTGGCGAAGGACAGGAGCTGTTCCTCGTGACAAACAACCTGACCGTCAGCGACCACGGAACAAGATTCCTGTCCCGCTACGGATGTGATGAGTATTTCAGGCACAATAAGGACCTGATGCTCTACGATAAGGAAAAAGAAATCGACGCATATCTGGAAGGATTAGATTAAATAGATTGATAATTGCGAACAGCATATGCTGGTGTTAAAATAAAATTTGTAATATTTAACGAAGTAAAGTATTTAATCAGCAAGTTATGTCAATAGTTTATGATTATTTCGGCGGTTTATATATCAACATCACGAACAGATGTCCCAACGCCTGTGAGTTCTGCATCAGGAACTTCACAAACTCGCTCGGCGATGCGGACAGCCTTGTTTTGAAGGAAGATCCGACTGTCGATGAAGTGAAAAAAGAGCTGGAGAGCTGGGATGTCAGATCCTATGACGAAGTGGTTTTCTGCGGATACGGTGAACCGACGGAGCGGCTGCCGGAAGTTCTGGAACTTGCCCGTCACATCAAGGCCAAATACGGCAGACAGATCAGGATCAATACGAACGGACTTGCGGATCTGATCTGGGACCGTCCGACAGCACCGGATCTGAAGGGCGTGGTCGACGCCGTTTCCGTGAGCATGAATGAAGCGGATGCGCAGAAGTATTACGATCTCTGCCACCCGAAGTTCGGGCTGAAATCCTATGATGCGGTCATCAAATACATTGAAGATGTGAGAGATTACGTCCCTTATGTCGCCGTCTCCGTTGTGACATCAGCGATATCCAGCGAATCCATCAGCATCTGCCGCGCAAAGGCAGCAGAGCTCGGCGTTGTATTCAAGCTCAGATAAAATCAGATTACAAACAATCAGATCAGAATCATCGTTAAAAACAGGCGAAAGCCTGATCAAATATTGTTTTCAATAAGGAAGTGAAGGTAAAAACGTGGAATGGATGACAACAAAGAATGAACCGGGCAAGACTTACCTGATGCAGGGTAATGAGGCAATTGTCCGGGGAGCTCTGGAAGGCGGGGTGCATTTCGCATCGTCCTATCCGGGCTCACCATCGTCCCAGGTACTTGGAATGCTGGGACACATCGCAGAAGACCAGGGCTTCCGTGCTGAATGGTCGACGAACGAGACCACAGCACTGCAGTCATGCATGGGCGCGTCCTTTGCGAACGGCAGAGCGATCTGCATCGTCAAGCAGAACGGGCTGTTGTTCCATGGTGATACGATCCACTGCGGAGCACTGGGAGGAGTCAAGGGAGGACTGGTAATCATCAGCTCTGACGACCCTGATTCCCACTCGAGTACAAACGAATTTGACTCAAGACACATGGCGGTTTCAGCGAACATCCCTATGCTGGAGCCTGCAAGCGTACAGGAAACGAAGGACATGATTCCGTATGCCTTTGAACTGTCCGAGGAACTGGAGCAGATGGTGCTGATCAGAGTCACCACCAGAATCTGCCACGGCAGAGGCAGCGTCACCCTCGGCGAGATCCCTGAGAAGAGACCGTTCACCCCGATCGGGCTCTGGGACAGAATGGTTGGTATCAACTGGCTGCACAGTTTCCTGCTGGAGAAGCTCGAAAGAGCCAGGGAAGCTTTTGAAGTAAGCCCGTTCAATCACTACATGGGGAAGGAAGATGCAGACAAGCTGATCATTACCGGGGGTACCGGAATGAAATACGTTCAGGAAGCGCTGGAGGAGTTCGGCCAGGAAGGCGAAGTCGGCGTACTCAGCCTCGGATGTCTGTGGCCGCTCCCTGAGAAACTGATTCTGAAGCATCTTGCAAAGGCATCAAAGGTTCTCGTTGTAGAAGAAGTCGATCCGTTCCTCGAGGAGCACATTTCAGCCATTGCAGGTAAAGCAAGGCTGAATGTGGAAATCAATGGAAGAGCAGATCTGATTCCTCCGATCGGCGAACTGAACCCGGAGGTCGTGTTCAAGGCAGTCGGAGAATTCCTGGGTGAAAAGCCAACGTGTTGCGGCGAAGGATGCCCGGCCATCGAAGGCGTGAATATTCCGGCCAGAGAGCTTACGTTCTGCGCAGGCTGTCCGCACAGAGCATCATTCTTCATTCTGAAGCAGGCTCTGAGAATGGAAGGCCATAAAGGCGTCGTTATGGGAGACATTGGATGTTACACCATGGCTGGCCAGAGAGCAGGCCAGTATGGTTACCACTTCATGAGTTGCATGGGTTCAGGAATCAGTGCAGCAGAAGGTCTCGGTCAGCTGACCAACTACGGCTTCGATCAGCCGGTCGTCAGCCTTTGCGGTGACTCCACATTCTTCCATTCCGTCGTACCGGGTCTGATCAACGCCAAGATGAACGAGGCGAATATACTTCATATCGTACTCGACAACTCAGCAACGGCAATGACCGGATTCCAGCCGCACCCTGGTACAGGACAGACTGCGATGGGATATGAAACCGATAAGGTTTCCATCACAGCCCTCTGTGAATCACTGGGATGCAGAGTCTGGAGAGCGGATCCGTTCGATGTTGAAAATACTAAGAATCTGATCTGTGAGCTGATTGGAATGAAGGGCCTCAAGGTACTGATTCTTGAGCAGCCTTGTGCAACGCTTGCAGCTAAGACAAGAAAGAAGAAAAAGGTCTGGGTAGACACGGATATATGCAGAGGCTCAAACTGCGGATGCGACGGATACTGCAGCAGAGTCTGGGGATGCCCGGGCAATATCTGGGACTTCGAGAAAAACTGCGCAGCAATTGACGAAGTCGTATGCGTAGGATGCGGTGCATGCGCAAGCATCTGTCCATCCGGAGCAATCAAAGTGGAAGGAGGCGATGAGTAATGATGACCAACGTAGTTATCTGCGGAATCGGCGGACAGGGAAACATTCTGGCATCAGGCCTCATGGGCTCCGCTCTTGTTGAGATGGGATATAAAGTTGCAGTCGGTGAGACCTACGGGGCTTCCCAGAGAGGCGGCTCTGTCATGAGTCACCTGAGAGTGTCCGATGATGTGGAAAGAGGCGTACTCATTCCACATGGAAAGGCAGACATTGTTGTTGCTTTTGAACCTGTAGAAGCGCTGAGAATTCTGCGTGTATACGGAAACCCCGACACGAAAGTAATCTATGACACTCGCCCGGCATATCCGCTTGGCGTACTGATCGGGGAGGATGAGTATCCTTCCATCGAGGACATCGATGCGGAAATCAAGGCGCGCAGCAGCGAGAGCTTCCCGCTTCCGGCAACGGAGATGGCGGTGGAAGCAGGAAACGCCAAGGTCGCGAATATTCTCATGATGGGTGCGTTGGCAGCCCTTGATGAGATGCCGCTCGGACCAGATGATTTCTTCAAGGTCCTGGAGCAGAACTTCCACGGCAAAGCGCTCGAGCTGAATAAAGAAGTGTTCATGACAGGATACAGAAGGATCAAAGAAGGAGGGGGAAAGTAATGGCTGAAATCAAGAAACAGAAATGCAGATTCTCCCATCCTCTGCGCAGGACATTCTATGAGACAGAAGTTCCTATGGACATGACCTTCAAGGAAATCGAGGGAAAACTGATCGAAGAAGGTTTTATAGATGCGAAAGTAGGCGGATACCAGTTCATATTTGAGGATCATATGTGCAAGCTGGCAGCTCCGCTGTCTGATTACGTTCCTGAAGGAGAGGAATGTATGGAAATCAGAATCCACGGACTCCTGATTGTTCTGACATAGGAGGTGTGTGATGTACAGTATTTTAGAACTTGAAAGAAAAGTAGTAGAAACCGGTATCTGCACAAACTGCGGCGCTTGCCAGGGAATGTGTCCGTACTGGAAATCATGTGAAGGACGCACCTTCGTAGATTATGACTGTGACAGGAAAGAAGGACGCTGCAAGTACTTCTGTCCTAGGATGCCGGCGGATCTCGATGCGCTCCGTGATAAATTCTTCGGAAAAGACGGATGTGAGATCATTCCTGAAATCGGACCGTTCAGAGCACTGTATCTGACCAGAGCGGCAGATTCTGAAATCAGGAAGAATGCCCAGCACGGCGGTACAATGACTGCGCTGGTAGAGTTCGCACTTCAGGAAGGGTTTATCGATGCGGCAGTTCTGTCAAAGGCGGAAGGAACTCTCGATCCTGCCGGATGTCTCGTAACAGACCCGGCAGAAGTCAGAGAGTGCGGCGGCTCAAGCTTCCAGATTCCTCCGACGCTGGCAGTGCTCAATGAGGCTCTTGCAGAGGGCGAGTACAAGCAGATCGGCGTAGTCGGAACACCTTGCAAGGCACTTGCTGTCGCGAAGATGAAAGCGAAACCATTTGAAGAGAACGACAATAATGCGGATAACATCGGCATGGTATTCGGACTCTTCTGCGGATGGGGACTGGATTGGAAGGGACTCGCTGCTTTGGGCGACGCCGACCACGTTGACATTCTTCCGAGCAAGTTCCACCGTATGGATATGGACGACCGTCAGGTCGATCTCGACGAAGTGCTTCCTCTTGTGAGAAACGCCTGCAAGTATTGTGATGATATGACAGCCGAGTTTGCGGATCTTTCCGTAGGCGGTGCGCGAAGCGCAGAAGGCTGGGATGTGGATAAAGGCTGGAACCAGCTGATTGTCCGTTCCGCGAAAGGCCAGCAGCTCGTAGACCTGGCTCGTGAGAAGGGCGTGCTTGAATTCAGAGAATTCGGAGATGAAGAAGCCGAGGCTGCAGCGATGAATAAGCTCATGAGAGCATCCGCTTCCAAAAGAGAGAAAGCGCTCAAACTGTAACAGCCTGAAAACCATATGCAAAGGCAACAAAAGGGAACCCGTACGGGTTCCCTTTTTTAAGGAAAAAGGTGGAAACGCATGTTTTTTTGGTGTATAATGCTACTAACTATAAATATGTGTATTCATAGGAAGAAAAATATGGGGGAATCCATATATGACGATTGTTGGAATAATCGCCATAATTGTGATGGGCATTCTCTGTATTCTTTGCGTTGTTTGTATTGCGGTCATTCTTGGCAACAGACGCCAAGCCAGAGTGAACAGTGAGGCGATCAGGGATATTGAGAAGAGTCTCAGCTCAGTCGGTGATTCAATAAAAGAGCAGACAGGTCAGCTGATCGAACAGCTTGGGCAGCAGCAGTCGAATGATTATCAGGAGAGACGGCTGGAACTGCTGGAAGAGGAAGTCAGACGGCTCAGCAGGTTTGATGAAATCGACCTTCCGGATGATGTGGAAGATGTTTTCAACAAGCCGGAAGAGCCGGAAGAGATAGAAGAACTGGGTGATGACGTAGAACTGGAGGACCTTCTCAGAGAGCTGAACGCAGTGGCTTCAGAAGAACAGGAGGCACTGGAAAGTTCGCAGCCGGCACCGCAGCTAGCACCGTTGCAGGAACAGCCGGCGCCACAGCAGACACAGCAGCCAGCGCCGCAACCGGTATGGACACCGGTACCGGATGTGCAGCCTGTGCAGCAGATGGCACCACCGGTACAGCCCGTGCAGCAGATGGTACCGGATGTGCAGCCTGTGCAGCAGATGGCACCACCGGTACAGCCTGTGCAGCAACCGGTTCAGCAGGCCGAGGAAGTCCTTGGGGAAACCAGATATCATCAGGGATATAACATCGGGAGAAGCGGAAGAAGATACACAGCAGAAGAACTGAATTTGCTGATTAGAGAATAGAACTAAGAACTAGTAACTGAAAAGAAACTAGAGGAGGAAATAACAAATGTATTGCAGTAAGTGCGGAAATCAAATTGCAGATGGATCAAGGTTTTGTAGCTTTTGCGGCGCACCTGTGGCAGAAGTAAGTAGCTACACTCCAGAAGTAGAAGTTCCGGCAGCAGCATCGGAGCCAAAGGTCGAAGCCCCGGCAGAACCGGAACCTGTGAGAAAACCTTTCATAGAGGAGATCAACTGGAATGTCAATGAGTATCCGGCTACAGACACAATCGAAAAGACAGATGATATAGATTTTGACTGGGGTGCAGATCCAGCCGAGATCAGAAGCAGATATACACGGGAATATCCTGCGGAAGTAAAAACGGAAGTCAATGAAAGAGCGGATGCTCTTAACGTTGAGGATCTGATTCCTTCCAGACCGGCGCAGCCGGAGATGCCTGCGGCACCAGAAGTACCGGATGACATCAGCGCCGCTGACAAAATCGACAAGTTCTATACATTCAGCAGAAAGAATGAAGAATTCCAACAGCTGCTCAACAGAGAATATGACAAGATCAAAGGCGGGAACCCGATAGAGCAGGAAAAAGCGATTGCAGACAAGGCAGCGGAAGAGAAATTTGAAGCCAGAGAGAAAGAGCCTTCCATGGAAGCATTCCTGAGCAGAGAGGGCGTCAAATACGAGCCAAAGGCATTTGAGTCGGATGTACTCGAGAGAATTGAAGCTCACGAAAGAGCGCTTGAACAGAAACGCGCGGAAGAAGAAGCCCGTCAGAAGATGATCGAAGAAGAGAGGGCAAAGGCTGAAGCAGAGATGAGAGCTGCTGAGGAAGCCCGCCTTAAGGCAGAGCAGGAAGAAAGAGCGAGAATTGCAGCGGAGGCCAGAGCCCGCGCTGAGGAAGAAGTCAGAAGGGCTGAGGAAGCTGCAAGACTGGCAGCGGAAGAAGCAGCCAGAGCGGAAGAAGAAGCGACCAGACTGGAAGCAGAAGCAGCAGCAAAACTGGCAGCCGAGGAAGAAGTGAGAAAGCTGGAGGATGCGAGAGCAGCCAAAGAAGCTGTTGAGGAAGCAAGACGCAAAACAGAAGAGAGAGAAAGAGCAGAAGCTGAGGCGAAAGCCAGAGCGGAAGAAGAAGCCCGCATCAAAGCTGAGGAAGCAGCAAGAGCAAAGGCAGAAGAAGAAGCAAGAGCAAAGGCAGAAGAAGAAGCAAGAATCAAAGAAGCAGAAGAAAAGGCGAGAATCGAAGCAGCAGAAGCACTCAGAGCTCAGCAGCAGGCTGAAAAGATCAAAGCGCAGCAGGAAGCGAGACAGGCTGCGACCGAAAAGGAAAAGAGAATTGCAGAAATAGAGAGACGCCGTCAGGAAGAGGAAGAACTCAAGAAGAATCTTGAGAAGAAGCAGGCCGATCTGCGTCTGCAGGCGGAATCTGCAGCAGCTGCTGAAGAGGCCAGAAAAGTTCTGGCGAGCACGAAGCAGATGAGAGAAGAAGAGGCTGCGAAGATCAGGGCGGCCATCGCTGGACTCAAGGGAGAAACGGTGAAACCAGAACCGGCGAAGCCAGTTGTTCCGGAACCTCCTGCAGTGCCGGAGACACCGACGGAACCTACCATTCATTTCAGTGAAGATATATTCAAAGCCGCGATGGAAAAGGTGGAAGAGCCTGCAGCAAAGGCAGTTGATGAGCCGACCATCGTAGCAAAACCGGAACCAAAGCCTGCACCTCAGGCCAGACCAAGCATTTCACAGGAAGAAGCAGCAAGACAGGATGCTCACAGAGCAACGCAGGCAGATCTCAGTAAGATGGCACAGGCAAGAGCACAGTTCCTGGCTGAGTTTGGCATTGATCCGATTTCAGGAAAAGCACCTGAAAAACCTGCGCCTGCACCGGAACCAGTTCCTGCAACAGTAGAAGAACTGCTCGGTGAGAAACCGGTAACCGGCAGAGAGACGATGATCTCCAAGGCAATCGACAACATCCAGACAAAGACCGTCAGCAAGGATGATGTTATCAGAGGTCTTGAAAATACAAGAAGAATCAGCAAGGACGAACTGAAGGCTGTTGAAGTGATTCCGGCAGAAGAAATGGAGGCTCAGCAGCTCAAGAATATCGATGAAATACAGCACACAAAGACGGTAGAAGAAATGCTGGATGAGTTATCCTCACCTGCAGTTACCAGCGAGCTGGGATCAGTTCTGTTCGGACAGCCGCAGCAGACTGCGCCGCAGCCTGAACCTGAAGATGAGGCATTCACACTTGCGGATGTATCCTCAGGGGAAGCGGTGGAAGAAGAGCCGGAAGAAGTTGTCGAGCCGGCAGCGGAACCAGTAATACCAGAGCCGGAAATTAAAGTAGAATCGGAAGTCACTCCGGAAGTCACTCCGGAAGTTGCACCGGAAGCTGAGCCGGTTATTCCTGCAGAGCCGGAAGAACCAGTTGTCGCTGATGAGCCGGAAATCGTAGAAGGTCTCGTCACGAAGGAAGAGCCGGATGTTATTCCTGATGAAGTCATGAGTGAAGGATTGAAGCCTGGCTTGAATGACACAATGGTCATGACAGGAATGGATATCGAGAAGGATGCGGATGACAGTTTCGCAAACTACGGCGAAGAAGAAGCAGAGCAGCTGAGACAGAGACAGCAGGCAGAGGCGGCTGCAGAAGAAGCGGCTGCAGTACCTGCAGAGGCGACAGAAGCAGTGGAAACCGCGGTTCCTGCCGCTGAAGAAGCAGCTGAAGAAATAGAAAAACCAATCAAAGCAAAAGGCGGAGTCGGAAGAACCATACTCAAGGTCCTGCTCGTGATCCTGATCATCATATTCGTCATTGAGTTGGCCGGCATCGGAATCAAGTGGCTGGCACCTGACAGCGGAGCAGCTGAATTCATTGACAATCAGCTGAACAAAGTTATTCACCTTATCACCGGAAGCGAAATCGAGTACCAGGTTCCGGGAGTTGACTACGAAGTATAGCCATAATTAAGGAGGTTAAAAAGAATTGGAGAGCACTAACACAAACATGAATGCAGGCAAGAAAAAGAGAAAGATAGGAGTCAAAGGCATTATCATCATCGTACTTCTCATAGTACTTGTCTTTGTCCTTCTCATCAGATGGCTGACAGATCTTATGTGGTTCAATGATCTGTCCTATATTTCTGTTTTTCTGACAAAACTGTTCACCCAGCTGAAGATAGGAATACCAACGTTCATTGTGGTAACGTTCCTGGCGTACATCTATCTGAAGTTCATCAAGAAAGGATATGTGCACAGGGTTGAATCAGATGAACTGCCTGACAACAAGAAACTGAACCTTATCACTTGGGGACTTGCGGGTGCCTTTGGTGTTATCACCACTTATTTCGCAGTCACCAGACTGTGGTTCCAGACACTGCAGTTCACCAACAGTACGGACTTTGACATCAAAGACCCGCTGTACAACATAGACATTTCTTTCTATGTATTCAAACTGAACTTCATTGAACAGTTGAACCAGATTGTAATACTGTTGATTGTTGCCTTTGCAATACTCACATTCATCTATTACTCAGTTCTGCTGTCCGTCAGAACGCCGAGAATCTTCGAAGCGGTAGAAGAGGATACGGAACCGGAAGAGGCTGAGCCTGCTGATGAGTTCCAGTACGACGACGAAGAAGACGAGTACGAATACGAAGAAGACAGATACACCGGCGGAGAAGGCGGACGCCCGATTGATGATAACCCGTTCAGTGAAATCAACGATATGTTTGGCAAATTCACCAAGCAGTTCACTGGCGGTGGCCAGCAGGGCAGAGGACAGCAGGGCGGCGGCATGTTCGGCAACATGTTCGGCGGCGGACGTCCTCAGCAGAAGCGTCCGGCAAGAACCACACAGGTGGACAACAAGAATGTGAAGATGATTCTGCACATTGCTGAGAAGCAGCTCATCGTCATCGGCGTGCTGTTCTTCCTCATGATCGGCGTGTACTTCTTCCTCAAGCAGTTTGACCTGCTCTTTGGAAACACAACCGGCGGAGCTGTTTACGGCGCAGGATTTACAGATGTCAACATTACACTCTGGATGTACCGCATACTCATAGGACTTTCCGTCCTGGCGGCAATCGGAGTTGCTTACGGTATTGCTAAGAAGAAGTTCAAACCAGCGGCAGTGATCCCAGCTCTCATGATTGCAATCGGTCTTCTGGGAACAGGTGTTGGACTTGTTGTCCAGAACTTCATCGTATCTCCTGACGAAATCAACAAGGAGAGCAAATACCTCGAGAGAAACATTGAATATACCCAGTACGCATATGGACTTGACGGTGTAAACATCAAGGCCTTCAAGGCAACGGAAGATCTGAGCAGCGATGATATCGCCAAGAACGAAGAGACGATTTCCAACATCAGAATCAACGACTATGCTCCGGCCAAGAAGTTCTACAACCAGACGCAGAGTATCAGACAGTACTACGACTTCAATGACGTAGACGTCGACAGATATACGATCAACGGGGATTATACGCAGACGTTCCTCTCTGCAAGAGAAATCAACGAAGAGAAAATCAGCAACACTTGGTTGAACAGACATCTGAAGTATACCCATGGATACGGCGCAACCCTTTCCAGAGTAGACAAGATTACTGCCAGCGGCCAGCCGGATATGTTGATTCAGAACATTCCGCCGGAATCAGCGGTAGACGTACAGATCACGGATCCTGAGATTTATTTCGGAGAAAGCACGAATGACTACGTTCTTGTAAACACAGACGAGGATGAGTTCGACTATCCTGATGGTAACAGCAACAAGTACTGCCAGTACAAGGCAGATAACGGAATCAAGATGAATCTGCTCACAAGATTCATGTTCTCCGTAAGAGAGAAATCCCTCAAGATGCTGGTATCCGGCAACATCAACAGCGATTCCAAGATCCTGATCAACAGAAACATCGCAACAAGAGTGCATGAGATCATGCCTTATCTTGATTACGATGAGGATCCATACATGATTACGGTTGACGGACATCTCTATTGGATCGTCGACGCATACACTGCAACCAACAGATATCCATATTCAGAACCATACAGTGAAGAAACGGATGTCGACTATGTAAGAAACTCCATCAAGGTTGTCATTGATACATACACCGGTGAGACCAACTACTACATCGTCGACCCAACAGATCCAATTGCGCAGACGTTCCAGAGCATTTATCCGAAGCTCTTCAAGGACTTCAAGGAAATGCCGGAAGGTATCAGAGCGCACATCAGATATCCGGGAACACTGCTGAATATTCAGGCTCAGATCTATCAGAGATACCACATGAACGATGTTAAGGTATTCTATCAGAATGAGGACCTGTGGCAGATCGCCAGCGAAATCTACGGAACAGAAGAGCAGTCCATGACACCGAACTACTACATCATGAAGCTGCCGGGTGAAAAGAGCGCAGAGTTCGTCAACTCGATTCCGTTCACACCGAAGGACAAGAAGAACATGATGGGACTTCTGGTAGCGAGAAACGATGGTGAAAACTACGGCAAACTGGTGCTCTATCAGATGCCTAAGAGCAAGATCGTTTACGGTCCAATGCAGGTAGAGGCACAGATCGACCAGAACACAGAGATCTCCAAGGAATTCTCACTGTGGAATTCATCCGGATCAACATACAGCAGAGGAAACCTCTTCGTCATTCCTATTGAAGATTCACTCCTCTATGTAGAACCTGTATATCTGGAAGCTACGAACTCCAGTATTCCAGAAGTCAAGAGAGTTATCGTAGTATTCGGAGATGACATTGCGTATGAGCCTACACTTGCGGAAGCACTCAACGCCATGTTTGGTGAAGGAAGTGCACATGAAAGCAAGGGCAGCGAAGAAGCTGGAGATAAGGAAGGCAAGTCCGAAGGATCTGCTGGAATGTCTCAGTCAGAGTTGATCAAGGCAGCACAGGCTGCTTATGATGAGGCGCAGGAAGCACTTGCTGACGGCGACTGGGCAGAGTACGGAAAGCACATGGATGAGCTTGAGAAATATCTGAACAAGCTTGTTAAATAACAATAAGAGAGTAATATGCTTGAATTTGATTTCGACAGAATGCTCTACACCATACCAGCAGATAAGCACAGCGAAGAAGAAATCCGGGGGGCTTTAACAGCCCACCCGGAGATTAAATTTATATCAGTTGTTGGTATAGATGTAGGGGGGAATGATACAGACGAAAAAATTCCTGTTGAGGAATTCCTCAAGGACATAGAAGGTTTCCTGAAGAACGGTGTGCAGACTGACGGTTCGTCCGTTGTACTGCCTAAGATAGCAGAACTCAATAACGGTAAGGTAGATATCATACCTGACCGCACCGTCAACTGGTTCGTAGATCACAACTTCAACTACACAGACCCGGAGACAGGACTTCCAATCGGCACCCTCCGCATTCCATCCAGCCTGATCCACAATGAATCAGACAGGGTAGGGTCCAGGGTGATACTTCGTGACGCTGTTTTTAACTTCAAAGAAGACTTGCTAGAGCTTTTGAAAGAGAATCCATATGTATTCGATTATATGGATATCGACAGTGTGGATGATATTGAGAAACTGGATATCACTGCAGCCACTGAGCTGGAGTTCTGGGTGAAGACGCCGGATGATGACGCTGACAGAGAGCAGCTCTCAACTGCCCAGATGCTGAAAGAGCAGTATTGGAAGAGGACTACAGGACCGGTCAGAACAGCGCTCGAAGAGGCGCTGCAGGTTTTGCAGAGATACGGATTTGAAGTGGAAATGGGCCATAAAGAGGTCGGCGGCGTTAAGGCTAAATTCGGCAACTCCGGACGTTATGACCACGTAATGGAGCAGCTGGAGATCGACTGGAAGTATTCAACAGCCGTCCAGGCAGCCGATAATGAGAACCACATCAAGTATGTGGTTAGAGATGTCTTCAGAAGGTACGGACTCGACGTTACCTTTATGGCAAAGCCGATAGAAGGCGTTGCCGGAAGCGGAGAGCATACCCACATGGGTGTTGCCGCTGTGCTGAAAGACGGAAGAAGAGTGAACCTCTTTTCACCGGCGCCGGAAGATGCTGATAAGCAGTTCCTCAGCCCGGTAGGATTTGGAGCTTTGATGGGATTGCTAAAAAACTATGATGTGATCAATCCGTTCGTCAGCTCAACCAACGATGCATTCAACAGGCAGAAACCGGGTTATGAAGCGCCTGTCTGCGTTGTTACATCTCTGGGGCACGACGCCAGAATGCCGTCCCGTAACAGAACGGTTCTCGTAGGTCTCGTCAGGGAACTGGAGAATCCGCTTGCCACGAGATTCGAGTTGAGATCTCCAAACCCGATGAGCAACACGTACCTTGTTCTGGCTGCATCTTATATGGCTATGCTGGATGGCATCAAGGAAGCACTTGAGCACAGCAAGACGCCGGAGGAGCTGGAGAAATCCCTTTCGAAGGAGTATGGCGAAGAAGATTTCTATCTTGATAAAGACAGAGTGTACAGAAGTGAGCTCAACGTCTTCGATGACTTCACCGAGGAAGAGAGAACCAAGTACTTCGGAGAAGTTCCAAGAACTGTATGGGAGAACATGTGCGCTTTTGATAAGTATCCAGAGAAGCTGGAAATCTTTAAGCGAGATGACGTTATGACAGATATGGCACTCCTTTCCTATAAGGAGGCTGTTCTCGGACAGTGGTCCATGGAACTGCAGGGAAGAATCGTTCCTGAAACGATGGATCTGCTGCGCCACTGCAGAAAGATGCATAAGGAAGAAGACTGTGTGGATTATGACCGTCACTACTGGGGCAAGTTCGTAAGAATCCGCAACTACATCGGCAAGAACACACTTGAAGATATCTGCCTTCTGACGCAGATTATCGACGCCCTTGAGGCGGGAGATTATGCAAAGGCATCCGATCTGCAGATTGAAATGCAGGAAAAGGTCGAAGAGATGAGAGACCTTTATGTGAAATACAGAAAGAATTTATTTTAGCAGTAAACCGGAGGTTATTCATGCTGGACATTAAGAGAATAAGAGAAGATTTTGACGGAGTAAAGAAAGCTGTTGAGTCCAGAGGCAAAGGCGATTTCGGAATCGAAAAGGTGAGAGAGTACGACCTGAAGAGACGTGAGATCCTCGCCAAAGTCGAGCAGATGAAAAATGAACAGAAGACGAAGTCGAAGCAGATTCCTGTCATGAAGAAGAATGGGGAAGATACCACTGAGCTCATGGCAGAGATGAAGAAACTCAGCGACGAGATCAAAGAACTGGATGGTCAGGTAAGCGAAGCAGAGACGAATCTGAAGGATGCGCTGCTGGGCGTACCGAACACTCCATATAAGGATGTACAGGAAGGGCTCGATGACTCTGACAATGTAGAACTGAGGAGATGGGGCGAACCGACAGAATTCGATTTCGAAGCAAAGGCCCACTGGGATATCGGAGAAGACCTGGACATTCTCGATTTCGAAAGAGCAGCTAAGATCGCCGGTGCCAGATTCACCGTCTACAAGGGACTTGGTGCCCGTCTTGAACGGTCCGTCATCAACTTCATGCTGAACCTGCATACAGAAGAGCATGGATACACAGAGATCCTGCCGCCGTTCATGGTCAACAGAATGGCGATGACCGGAACGGGACAGCTTCCGAAGTTCGAGGAAGATATGTTCTATGTTCCGCAGAAGGACTTCTTCCTGATTCCGACGGCAGAAGTGCCGGTAACGAATCTGTACGACAATGAGATCCTGAGCGCTGATCAGCTGCCAATCTATCATACTGCGTACACTCCTTGCTTCAGAGCTGAGGCAGGAAGTGCAGGCCGTGATACGAGAGGCCTCATCCGTCAGCATCAGTTCCAGAAAGTCGAGATGGTCAAGTTCGTAAAGCCGGAAGATTCCTACGCAGAACTGGAGTCACTGACTGACAATGCGGAAGAAGTACTCAGAAAGCTGAATATTCCGTTCAGAGTAGTAAGGCTTTCCACCGGAGACCTCGGATTTTCATCCGCAATGACTTACGACGTTGAAGTATGGATGCCAAGCTATGGTAGATATGTAGAAATCTCTTCCTGCTCCAACTTCGAAGACTTCCAGGCGAGAAGAGCGAACATCAGGTTCAGACCGGAAGAAAAAGGCAAACCTGAATTCGTACACACCCTCAACGGAAGCGGGCTGGCAGTTGGCAGAACAGTCGCAGCGATATTGGAGAATTACCAGCAGGCGGATGGATCAGTCGTGATTCCTGAAGCGCTCAGAGAGTACATGGGCACAGACAGAATCACAAAGTAACGGTCGGTAACTGGCTGGATAATCGGTAGAAACCAAACAGTAGATAGGAAGGTTTTTCTTATGCTTGAGAATATAAGAGCATATAAAAAAATGTATATCGCGCTTCTGGTTGCGTTGGTGTTCACTGTAGCAGGCGCGTTTACATTTAACATGCTTGTTAAGCCATATGCAGTCTATGCGGATGGCACCAAGGTTGAAGATCCTTGTATCGTCTCCGCTGATGGCAAGGAGCTGTTCATTGTTGAGAATCCTGAAATCGCCGGTGATGTCATCCGTGATGTCATGGAAAGCTATGTAGCGGAAGACGGGGATCTGGATTCCATTCAGATCGATGAGCAGCTGAAGATCGAAGACAAGACACTCTTCGTCGGTGTCAAGCCTCCAAGAGTTCTTACAAAAGAAGAAGCGGTCGACAAGATCGTTGCAGCCAATGATGCTGATAATCCAATGATCCATGTCACGACAAAGACGAATGTGGATGTCACAGAGAAAGTGGAACCGGAAACAGTTTATGAAAAGACAGATAAACTCTATTCCGGCAACATGGAACTTAAGAGTGCAGGAGCAGAAGGTGAAAAAATCGTAACCAACGAAGTCACTCAGGTCAACGGCGTAGAGACAGATGTGGAAGAAGTGAACGAAAAGGTCACAGAAGATCCTGTGGATAAGGTCATTTATCTGGGAACAAAATCAAGGCCTGCAGATACGGCTTGGCAGGATTACAGCGGTTCCATCCTCGGTGAGGATAACGGAATCGAAATGGTCAACTACGGCATGCAGTTCGTTGGGAATCCTTACAGATATGGCGGAACAAGCCTGACCAATGGAACTGACTGTTCAGGATTTATCTATGCGATTTATAATCACTTCGGATATAATGTTCCGCGACTTGGATTCTACAAGATGGGCAAAGGCGTCTGCCTCGACGAAGCGAAGCCGGGAGATGTCGTTTACTACCCTGGTCACTATGCGATGTACGCAGGTGATGGCAAGATCGTTCATGCGTATAACTCCCGCGCAGGAATCTGCGTGAGCAATGTGCATGCACCGGGAAGAATCCTTACAATCAGAAGATTTGTAGACGAGCCGGTCGAATAAATCCGTAAAAAACTACTTTATGAACAATCGATTAAACAGAAAAACGAAATTATTATACGGAGTCGCCGGCATAGGTGACTCCGCTCTTTATAGCCTGATGGGAAACTTCGCCCTGTTCTTCTTTACGACAGTTGCGGGGATAGACCCCGCCGTTGCAGGGGCTATTGTTGCCATAGGCGCCGTCTGGGATGTGGTCAGCGGATCTTTTGTCGGCTATATCTCCGACAAAACCAAATCCTCTATGGGCCGGCGCAAGCCTTTTCTCCTTGCGGCGACATTTCCGCTGGCGGTATGCTGCAGTCTCATCTTTATCGTAATAGACGCGTCGCAGGCTGTTCGCTATGCGTATTATATCTTCATGTTCATCGCATTCTGGACAGGCTACTCTGTGTTCTTCGTGCCTTATACGGCATGGGGAGCAGAGCTGACTGACAACTATGAAGAGAGAACGGAACTGAGAGGAATCGTCTATATCTTTTATTCTATCGGAAGTGCTTTTGGAACAGCGCTGCCGCCGATTATCGTCGATCTTCTTATGCAATGGGGCGCGCGGGTCGAAACCGGATGGCTGAGCGTAGGTATCTTCGTGGGCGTTGTTTCAGCCGCCGCGATTTTCATCACCGGATGGATGGTACATGATCCGGAGCATATGGCTGCTGCAGACCATGAAGACGATGCAGAGCATTCTGCCTCCGGGGGCAAAGGCAGATTCAAAGGCCTTTCTGCAGCGGCGGATATCCTTCGCAACTACGGGCAGGTCTTACGATTCAAGCCTGCCAGGCTCATTGTGCTCACCAGTGTTTTTTATCTGATTTCCAACTCCATTATGATGGCGGATAGAATGTACTTTTTCACGTATAACATGGAACTGACAGCCAAAGAAGTCAGTCTCATCATGCTCGTCATGCAGGTCGTTTCGGTGCTGCTCGTTCCGCCGCTCATCAGAATCAACCGGGTGCTGGACAAGAGAACCCTCTGTATCGGCGGGATCGGAATGTCCGCTGCCTGCCTGACCATCTACGGGTTTATCGGTGTATCCAGCGTTCCGCATCTTCTGCTTCTATTCTTTATATACGGTATCGGGAGCATCTGTTACTGGCAGCTGATTCCTTCCATGCTCTACGATGTGTGTGATGCCGACAAGCTTGCGAACGGAACCGACAGAGCCGGCCTGATCATCTCCATGCAGGGCCTCTCAGAGTCCGTCTTCGAAGCGGTCGGATTTCAGATTCTGGGAATCCTGCTCCATATGACAGGATTTCAAACGGATGCAGCCCGGCAGAGTCTGGAAACGATGCAGTGCATACATGTATCCTTCACATTCATACCGGCCTTTTTCGCGCTGCTCGCCCTGCTTATGATGATCCGGTATCCGATCACCCGCACGAAGCACGCGGAAATCATAAAGAATCTTCAGCAAAAGTAACACTTCTTTTGATGTATAATAATGCAAAGGCATCACATCTCTTTGATTTCAAGCAGGTGATATTATGAAAAAGATTGTAATCGCAGGCGCAGGCCATATGGGTCTGTCAGCATCGAGACTTCTGGATCCGAACAGAGTCGATTTTCTTGGCTTTGCAGATAATGATCCGGCGAAGTGGACGCTGGAGGATGGCAGTTATCCTGAAGCATCGGAGAAACCGCCGGTGTTCTCCATTCAGACTGCAGTTGATCTGGCACCGGATGAATTCATCATCAGCGCCATCGGCAAGGAACGCGCCAGGGCCATTGAAGAACAGCTGAAGGTCTGCCGGTTCTACGGCAACATTATGAAACTGCATGAATTATATGAGGACTTCGATATTAGAAGCCGCTGCCTGAAGGAACTTGCCGGGCGTATCGATCATGTTCCCGGTGCGGTTGCGGAACTGGGCGTCTATCAGGGTGATATTGCATGGCAGATCAACGCACTGCTGCCGGACAGACAGTTCTATCTCTTCGATACCTTTGAAGGATTTACAGAATCAGATGTAGCGACCGAGAAGGCATACGTGCTTTCTGGTGCAGCCGTCGGAGAGTTTTCAGATACCACAGTCGGGTCTGTACTGGAGCGTCTGCCGTATCCCGAAAACTGCCATATCAGAAAGGGGCATTTCCCTGAGACAGCCGCAGGGCTTGCTCACGCTGAGTTTGCCTTTGTGAGTCTTGACGCGGATCTTTATGAACCGACGAAGGCCGGCATAGAATTCTTCTACCCGCGCCTGAACGACGGCGGCATCATGATTATTCATGACTACAACAACACGCGCTTTAAGGGCGTGAATCAGGCCGTAAAGGAATACGAACGGACACTGATCAAATCCGGCGGCGCGCCGCTGAAGCTGGTGCCGCTGGCCGATCTGCACGGAAGCTGCGTGATTGTGAAGTAGGAAAAATAGAAACGCAGCAGAATGCTACGATAGACTGCTACGACAATTCGTTCTCCAGAAACTGTCTGAGCCGTGACTCGAAAAGCTGAAGACCTGTCACAGCAGAAATCCTGTTGTGAAGTTCCTCATTGAAAGCCAGCAGAGTCGGATCCATGTTGCGGGTGTTATCTCGGGATTTGATGACGCCGACACAAGGAATATCAGAATCAAGCAGTTCATAGAGCTCGTGTCGGAAGACGTCACTGGCAAGCTCATGACCGCCGATTTCATCAAGAAGAACGATCTGCGCCCGACCTGATTTCACATCAGTTTGGGCGTTTTTCATATATGCGACCCCAGCGGTTTCGAACACGCGCATATCAACATGCGTGCCATCAGGCGCAAACCACTTGAAGACATTGTTCAGCACATCCCGGACAAAAACAGGTTCAGGTTTAATATCGAGAACAATGGAAATATCCTCCGCCGCCGGTGCCAGACGAAAGGCCAGAAGCTGTCCGTTCAGGTTCGTGACGCGCTGACTGGTAAACCCGGCCACGCCTTCCAGGTCTGATCCGAATCTTTCTTTCAGAACGCTGCGTATTGTCGTTGACTTGCCCGTTTGAATGGGGCCTTCGATAAACAGATTATTCATGGGCTTATTGTAACTCCATGCCGCGCATTATGGCAACAACCTTCCTGTGCTGCTGCCGTGTGGCTTTCGCGCAAATTGAAGATGTGTTATAGTTTTAAACAAGGAGAAAATGGTTTTGGACGGAAAGGAACTATCATATTTTCAAATAGGGAGATCCTACGGCGGGAACCAGAGATGGTTTCTGGATTTTTGGATGCACATAGGAGGATGCGGAGCGCTGACTATGTGTGATCTCATGATCTACATGGCGCTGCACCGGGGAAGGCAGGATTGCGTTCCATTTGACGCAAGTAAAATAACGAGAAGAGATTATGTGAAGTTCGGCATGCAGATGAAACCTTATCTGAGACCCCGGGAAACCGGCATCAAGGATCTTGAGACGTTTATAGAGGGGGCTGAGGATTATCTTAGAGAGAAGAATATCCAGGGCATTATGCTGCAGGGATTCAGCGGTGATGAACCATACGAAAGCGCAGAGCAGACGGTAATAGATCAGATTGGTCACGGGATCCCTGTACCTATGCTTATGCTGAACCATCAGAGAAAAGAATTCAGTTTCTTCGAATGGCACTGGTTTCCGTTGGTTGGCTATGAAGAAAAGCGGGAAGGCGGCAGAAAGGTTTGCTATGTGAAGGCAGCAACCTATGGCAAAGCTCACTGGCTCAGGTTCGATCGGTTATGGGATACCGGAGAGGAAGAACGGGGCGGTTTGATTATCGTTAGGGAAGGACAGTGAAGAGAATGGACAGTATTTACGAAGAGTTGATAGACGGGATTCCAGAGGATATTACCGCAGATAGTGTCGCCATGGGACCAAGTTGGATGCTCGTAATAGCATCATGCGGCTGCGGTGCGGCATCTGTTTACGATGAAGGGAATCATCCTACAGGCTGCATACCGAAGTATGAAGGAAAGACACTGCGGGAACTGGGCAGACTGATCGACAGCCCAAACATGGCAGAGCAAGGGATCAGCGTCGCGGCAATCAACGCTTACTATAATCAGATGGAACGCCTCTGGGAGATGGAGGCAGAGAGCAAAATCATCATTGACACGACTTCAAACTCCTTCGTCGAATACGGACAGTTGGTGAACGGAAAAGACGTAACCTTCGTTGGTCACTTCTGCGGCCTTGAGCAGCATATGACAAAAGCGGGGAGCGTATCAATTCTGGAGAAACGCCCACAGCCAGGGGATATACCGGCAGAGAAGTGCGATGAAGTCATCCCGGGAATGGATTATGTGTTCATGACTGGCGCGACACTTGCGAACGGGACAGCCAGTCACCTGCTGGAACTTTGCAATCAAGAAGATCATACGAAAGCAATATTCATCGGTCCGACGACGACCATGTCAGAGGTGCTTATAGATCATGGCGCAGCAGAACTGTCTGGGATGGTGATCACAGATTCTGAAGCGGCGCTCAACGCTGTGGTGAGCGGAGATCATAAGGCGATTTTCAGTACGGGACAGAAGCTTCGGGTAATCGCCTGCAGAGATTCCGAGTGATTGCATACAGAGACGGAAAAAATAAGAAGACAGGAGAAACAATGATGATTACGATCAATTGGAATGAGATCTGGCGGGAAACGGAAGAAGCGAAAATGCATTCCAACAATCTGGAATTCTGGAACAGTTTCGCGCCGAGATTCCGTAAGAAGGTGGGAGAACCAGATCCATACATTGAGCAGTTCTATAAATATATGGAAGCGAAGCCAGAGGACACGTTCTTCGATATGGGATGCGGATCAGGAACACTGGCGATACCATTTGCCCAGAAAGGACATGAAGTTTTTGCCGCGGATTTTTCCCCGGAAATGCTGAAGTACCTAAAGCAGGGGGCGGAAGAGGCAGGCGTTGCAGACCGGATCCACACCATAGAGCTGAACTGGAACGAGGACTGGAGTGAACGCGATCTGCCGAAATGCGATATCGCCTTTTCATCCCGCTCATTCATAACGAGGGATCTGACCAGTTCTCTGGAAAAACTGGAATCCGTGGCAAAGCGCAAGGTTTGCATCGGTGCGTGGGATACACCAGTATCCGGCTATGAACGCCATTTGGCTAAGGCGATCGGTTACGAACGTCCGGGAATCGGCACCCATTATATGATCATGGGGGAGCTCATGGACAGAGACGTTTTCCCGGAAATGAAGTATATCTACACACCGTTCAGACTGACGAAATATACATCCCGGGAAGCGGCAGAAGAGCAGCTGCGTTCCGCTTTCTCGCACATGACAGCGGAGCAGGAAGAGAAGTTCTGTCAGTATCTTGAGGAACATCTGATCTATCATCCAGAGGCAGGAGAATATCATGGGAAAGAGATGAACGGTTTCTGGCAATTCGATCACAACGATAACAGTTCTATCGCATTTATCAGTTGGGATGTGAAAAGTGTATACGAATAACAGCACCACAAAGTTCATATACATGGGCGATCCGCAGTGCAGCCGCCTAAGAGGAAAGGATAATGATTACTCGCAGTGGAGTGCGCTTCTTCAGCGCGCTCTTTTTGCGGAGCGGCAGAGCGGCCTGGCAGAAGAGCAAGCGCTGCTCATCCTCGGCGGAGATATTGTCAATCGCGGTGACAGTGAAGCAGCATGGGAGGCGTTCTTTGATGCAAAGGCAGCAGCAATAAAAGACGCAATGGCCATAGAAGAGGATCTTCTCATGGCAACGGTCACCACTGGCTCTGAAGCGTGCATTGGTAAGTATGCAGACAGATTCATCAATCCGGGAAACGGCCCTATAGGACATGAGAAAGAATTCTTCTCTTTTGACTGGGGGTGTTGTCATTTCATTTTTCTGGAATCTGATTACATGGGGAACAGGCGCCCAGAGGCGGTCGATTTTATAAGGAACTGGATCAGAGAAGACCTTACCTCAAACACTCTGCCGGTCGTTTTTGCAGTTATGCATCATCCGGTGTATACCATGGGAACTGCTTTCGATGATGATGTCAGAGCAGACGCAATAAAAGAGCACTACATGGAGCTCCTTCGCTGGTTTGGTGTGGATTTTATTCTGTGCGGGCATCAGCACGTCTATTCAAGGTCGATAGAATCAGAGGGCGACGGTATCACCCAAGTGATGGGACTGTCCGGCACGAAGTTCTTTGATGCGTGGGACAAAAGAGATATGGATATTGTCCGGGAATATGTTTCCGTGGCGACACTGTTTGAAACAGATGGTAATATGATCAGGCTGACGACCATTGATAAAGATGGCACAGTACTGGATAAATATACGCAGAAGGTACGAAAGGCAGAAACAGGTATATCAGAGGTTGGTTCCGTAATCACAGTAATCAGTGATGCATGCGAGGATGCAGATCCGCTGAAGCCATCCAACAAGGAGGGGATCAGCGTATCTTTCGAAGGAGCAGGAGAGGACCTCGTCGACTTCACCGATGAACGTCTCAATGGTTTCCATACAATTGAGGTTGAGTATTCTGTGCTGCGGAGAGGCAGGCTGAAGTATGAGGTGAAACAGGGATTCAAGCTGAGCGACCTTCTTGCAGAAGCAGCGGAACAGGCAAAGACAGCAGGCACAGAGTGGTCGATTCTTACCCTCACCAACAGCAAAGGACATCAGAAAGTGATGCCGTTCAGTGAAGTCATGAAAGCATGGCGGTATGAAACAGAAGAGGATTGGAGCAGCGTTCCTGCTATCATTGCAAAGGAGAAAGGGACCTACCGGCTGATCTTTGGGCAGCAGACGGCCAGACACTATAACGGACGCGGTTGGATGCGGGATATCCGGCGGATAACGCTGGGATGAAATGTTGGTGCAAAAACATTTTTTATTGTATAATTGTGCTACTATAAATATGTTCTATGTGCAGAACACTGGACTAATCCTTACGTTTTATAGGAGCATATATGCAGTATCTGGAAAGTATCATAGACAGCGGATTGCTGAATGAACTAAAGAAAACAGACTACATGGAAGCCTTCGAGCAGCTTAAAATCTCAGGGAGAAGCTATAAACCCGGCGAGACGATTTTTTTCGAAGGGGATGTCATTGATAAATTCTGCATCATTCGAAAAGGAAGCGTGAGAAGCGAAAAGACTTATCTGAATGGAGAAGTCCACATTGTGGATATCTTTGATGAAGGTTCAGTATTCGGACTTGCTTTTGCTGTATCGAGAAGTCGTGTCACAGCTCTTGATTTCATCAGCAATGAATCCAGTGAGATTGTCTTCGTATCCATGCATTCGATTCAGAAGAACAAGTTTTCAAGTGAAATGAACAAGTCGCTCACCTTTATGCTTGCAGACAGCAACATCAAGATGAGTAATAAGATCGAAATCCTGGCGGAGAGAGGTCTCAGGGACAGGATCCTAGTCTATCTGAATGTTCTGCGGGTCAAGTCCGGCTCAGATACAGTGACTGTCAAGATGAGCAGAGAACAACTGGCTCAATATCTTTGTGTGAACAGATCTGCGTTGTCAAACGAACTTAGTAAAATGAAAAAAGAAGGCCTGATTGACTTCAAAGGCCCAAAATTCACTATTCTTTAGAATAGTAAATATTAGAAAAAGTTTCAATACTGTTGGCAGACCAACATACAAAAGAACTGTTAAGAAGTATCATAACCTTACCAGGAAACGTAAAAACGTTTGATTATTGACTTATTTGACTTAGAAACAACAGCGGGGAAACCCGCTGTTGTTTTGTTTTGACAACAATAGCACAGCAACAAAAACAGACAAAAAAGTTGGAGCAACAACATATCAAAGCAGCTGTTTAGTGTACAATACTCCCGTATCGCTATTAAATGTAGGAAAAATGAAATAGACGGTTGGATATTCCATGAAAAACAGTGATAAACCAAAGAGCAAATTCAGAATGAAAACTATCATCTTAGTCATAGTTTTTGTTGTTGTGTTCTTTGGTTCTTTTATGTTGGGCAAATATCCGATCATGCCGGATGAACTGATCAAAATACTGCTCTCCAGAGTGTTTGACATTCAGCAGACCTGGTCAGGGGCTGCAGAAAAAGTAGTATTCGAAATCAGACTGCCGAGAGTTCTTGCTGCAGGGCTTGTTGGGGCTTCCCTTGCTGTGGCAGGAGTGTGTTATCAGGGGATGTTCCAGAATCCGATGGTTTCACCAGGCATCCTGGGAGCCTCATCAGGGGCAGGATGTGGGGCAGCACTCGCCATATTACTAGGCTTTTCATATTACGCCATATCCTTGACAGCATTTATCTTTGGACTCGGAGCTGTGATGATCGCATACGGAATCAGCCGCGTCAGCAAGATCAACCCGATTCTGGCAATGGTGTTAGCCGGAATGCTCATCAGCTCTCTCTTCAGTTCAGGCACATCTTTCATAAAA
Organism: Bacillota bacterium; assembly: GCA_017431785.1. GTDB lineage: Bacteria > Bacillota > Clostridia > Peptostreptococcales > Anaerovoracaceae > Lentihominibacter. The sequence goes on from JAFRKJ010000019.1 coordinate 80,663, forward strand.
CTCGTGGCGGATACGCAGGAAGCCCTGCCGGCGATCACTTACTGGCTCATGGGCAGTCTGGTATCTATACAGCCTGATGATATTACATTCGCAATCGGGCCTGTTGTTGTGGGCATGCTGCCGCTGATTCTCCTGAGATGGAGGATCAATCTGCTTACAGTTGGAGAGGAAGAAGCCCTTTCAATGGGTATCGATACGACGAAACTGAGGCTGATTGTAATAGTCTGTGCAACACTGCTGACAGCCATAAGCGTTTCCATCAGCGGTGTGATCGGCTGGGTCGGATTAGTCATCCCACACTTCTGCAGGATGATTTTCGGGTATGATTACAGGAGGCTGATTCCGACGAACATACTTTTCGGAGCAACCTTCCTGATTGTCGTCGATGATGTGGCAAGGAACACGATAACAGGAGAAATACCGATCGGCATACTGACTTCTTTCATAGGAGCACCGATATTCGTTTATCTCATACTGACAGGAGGTGCAATACGTGGCGATTGATACAAAGGCTGCAAAAGCAGCTCCTATTATGGAGATAAAAGATCTCAGTTTCGCATATGGTGAAACGATGATACTGAAACATGTGGATTTCAGGGCTTATGAAGGCCAGCTGGTCGCATTAATTGGACCGAACGGCGCAGGCAAGAGCACGCTCTTCAAGTGCATTCTGAAATTCCTGAAAGGCTATGAAGGACAGATCTTTCTGGAGGGTGAGGACATGAAGCATATGTCACGGCCTCAGATTGCCAAAAAGATTGCTTATATACCGCAGACTACCGTTCCCGTGTTTAATTACACTGTTTTGGATATCATTCTCATGGGTCTCACCGGAGAATTGAAGCTTTTGGAAGCACCTAAAGAAAAGCACATTGCAAAAGCTGAGAAAATCATGGAGGACCTTGGAATCATGCACCTGAGGGACAGAGGATTCGGGCGCATTTCCGGAGGAGAACGGCAGTTGGTGCTTCTGGCCAGGGCGATCATTCAGGATGCCAGGATATTGGTTATGGATGAACCGACGGCAAATCTCGACTACGGAAACCAATTCAGAGTCATGGAGCGAATCAGAGGTCTTGTTGAGGAAGGATATACGGTCATCATTTCAACCCACAACCCGGAGCATGCTCTCCTCTTTGCAGAGAAGGCCTTCGTGCTGCAGGACGGTGAGGTGAAAGCAGCAGGTCCGTCGAAGCAGGTGCTGACTGAAGAACTCATGCAGCAGCTGTACGATGTAGAAGTAAGACTAATAGATACAGAATTTCGCGGAGAAGACGCGAAGGTCTGCATACCGATAAAATCGACGAGGTAGAGGTCAAATGAAGAAATCAATGAGAAAAAAAATAACCTTCAGATTGAGCGCTGTTATGACTGCGCTGGTTATGGTGATTGCATTTGGCGTGGTTGACGGCGTGCAGGCCATTGGCGCAGATGGCGCGGTGAAGGCACAGGCGGTTTCAACATCCAGCAAAGTTAAGGCAGGTCAGAACACCGTACTGTTGACAGGGTGCATTAAAGGAAAAGAATATGTGCTTTCAGTGGTCAAAGGAAGCTACAGCAAGTATTCCATAAACGAGAACACGGTTCTCTACATCGACCAGAAAAAGGCAGAAGACACGAATCTGGAATTCACTTTTTCTGTCAGCACTGGGGAGAGATGTGTTGTTCTTGTCAGCAGCAATGACGGAGCTTCCGCCTACCCGCTGATCATAGGGGAGTTCAACATTCCTGTCAGCGAAGCAGCGATAACTCTGGCGGCGAAGACATACAACGGCAAGGTCCAGGCCGCAACGGCCAGCACGATCAAGTACAGAAATACCGCACTGAAGAGTGGAACAGATTACACGATTTCCGGAAGCGGAACAAAAGCAGGCACTTATACTGCAAAGATCACCGGAAAAGGCAGTTTCACCGGGACAGTAAGCAAAAGTTTCAAAATCAACCCGCTGGCATTGAGCAAAACAACAATCACGGTAAAGGCAAGGACCTATAATGGTAAGTCTCAGGTTCCGGCCGTCACCATTCGTTACGGAGGAAAAACACTGGTGAAAGGAACAGATTTCACGCTCTCCGGAAGCGGTAAAAAAGTAGGAACCTATACTGCCAAGCTGACCGGGAAAGGCAACTTCAACGGGACAGTAAGCAAATACTTCAAAATCATTCCGGTCGGAACATCACTCAAAAGCCTGACAAAGGGCAAAAGGAAAATAACGGTCAAATGGAATAAGCCTGCAGCGAAATACAAAACGCAAATGACGGGATATCAGATTCAATACAGTCTGTATTCGAATTTCAAAAGCGCAAAGTCCGTGAAGATCGGGAAATACGGGACGACATCAAAGGTGTTGACAGGCCTCAAGGCAAAGAAAAAATATTATGTGAGAATCAGAACTTACAAGGGGAGCTGCTATTCCTCATGGAGTAAGTCTAGATATACAACGACTAAATAAATAGGGAAAGGGTTAAATATGTCAAAATCATTCATTAAAAAAATAACATGCATTGTGATGATCCTGGTAATGACAGTGGGATTCTGTGCATGCGGAAGCAGCACAAGCGGTGACGAGGAAGAAGGCGCAACGTATGAATTCGTCGATTCCTGCGACAGAACAGTACAGATTCCGGAGAATATTACACGAATCGCACCGAGCGGCGCTTTGGCGCAGATGGTACTGATGACGATCGCGCCTGAAAAACTGGTCGGTCTTTCTGCGACGCCATCAACGGAACAGTATCCATATTTCCCGGAGGAGATGATCAAACTTCCGACCTTCGGTCAGTTCTATGGATCCAAGGCGAACCTGAACATGGAGTCTCTTATTGAGGCTGATCCGCAGATCATAATTGATATCGGCGACATGAAGTCCGGACATGCCAAAGACATGAGAAAGATACAGAAGCAGACGGGCATCCCGACGATCTTCATAGAAGCAGAGATGGATGATTTCCCGGAGGCATACAGGACTTTGGGGAAGATTCTGGGAAAAGAAGAAAAGGGTGAGGAACTCGCCTCTTATATCGAAGATGTTCTGGCGATGGCTGAGGCGAACCGGGAAAAACTGACAGAAGAAGATATCGTGACGGTTATGTACGGAACCGGTTCAACGGGATTGGATACCAACGCGAAGGGATCTGTACAGGCGGATGTCATCCCGGTCGTAGGCGCTGAGAACGCCATCGTGACGGAGGATATTACGAATCAGGGCGGCGGAACACTGGTCAGTCTGGAAGAAGTCTACAATGCTGATCCCGACGTCATCATTCTGAACGCAGGCGGTCCTTATGACAGGATCGCAGCCGGCGGCAGTGAGTGGGATGAACTGAAGGCAGTCAAAGATGGAAAAATCTATGAAGTACCGAATGTTCCGTACTGCTGGATGTCAAGTCCACCATCCGTAAACAGAGTGATCGGCGTGCTGTGGCTCGGCAATCTGCTCTACCCTGATCTGTATGATTACGATATGGTCGAAAAGGCGCAGGAATTCTACAAGCTCTTCTGGAATTATGACTTATCTGAAGAAGAAGCGAAGGAACTGCTTGCTCACTCAACACTGAAGGACAACTAAGCAAAACAGAGAATGACTAGAAAAAGGAACGGAAGAAAAATTGAAAAGAGAAAGCTCCTGGCAATTCCGCTGATCGTGTGTCTGGCTGTGACCATGTGTTTCGGCATCAACTTTTCGAAGGTCTTTGCCAACGGATATGTAACAGATGATCTTACAGTCAAAATCGGTTATTGGGGCATGGATGAAAGCACCTTTGTTGAGAAAGGCACCTACAACTGGTATACACTGGCGTCCAGTTTGCCTTTGCATAAGGTGGCGTATTCTTTCTACCAGGAGAACAAATACGGTTACAACACCATCATCGATTCAGCAAAAGGGTTTTATATCAGTGATTTCCTGGACTTTGCCGGAATCGAGAGAAGCGGCATCAACAGCATTTCGTTTTATACGAAGGATGTAAACGTCGGTTACTTCACATCTTTTTCCTACAATGAGTTGTTTGGTACGACGAGATATTATTTTCAGGACTTGTCCGGGAATCTGAAACCAAAGTTTGAGGACATGCCGTCAGAGGAAGAGGATCCGACAGACCCAACAGACCCGACAGATCCAACAGACCCGACTGATCCGACGGATCCGACGGATCCAACAGATCCGACAAAGCCGGAAGAACCTTCAGAGCCGGAGGAGGATCCGGCACAGCCGTCAACGACAGTTCCTCCGGAGAGCGGCAATGATACGGGGATGATCAACTGGATAGGTGATGCTTTTGTATGGGAAGAATCCTATGCAGAAGAAAAGAAATACAAGCTCCTATCGGTAAGCGATACAAATGCCTGGAAACACAAGACTGCGGTTCAGCCGATGCTGGCGCTGGAAGATCACTGGGAATCCTATGAAACAACATCGAACAATCAGCCGACGAATACGCAGCCAAACTACTCCTCAATGGGAACAGGAAACAGATTCCGCCTCCTGTTCGGGCAGTCATCTCCTAAGGAGAGCAAGACCAATCAGACAGCGAAATATGTCCACACAGTGTTCGTAACATACACCGGTGTGCCGGAAGTCGTGGAAGACATGAAGGATATCAGCGGCGAAATCGGACAGCACCAGATCAGTTTCAATGTCGCTGCCGGCGACGCAGGCATGATTCAGTCCCTTATCGATCAGATGGGATGGAACTCAACCAATGAAGAAGTTCTGACCATCGACAAAGTCAACATGTCGAAGAACAACAAGTATTCGGATGTAGTGACTGTTGAAATCACCTATACGATCAAGAAAAAGGGAGAGGCCAGTATAAAGGGCACCTATGCGGGGATAGAAATCGGCGGAAGCGCAATCAGTACGCCGGATAATACGACTGATGAAAATGACAGCGATGCGGAAGCTGATACCGAAAGCAAGGGCAAGAGATCCGGAGACAGCAAGAGCGGGGACAAAGAAAAAGGGGACAGCGAGGCAAAGGCCGGAGATAATAAAGCAGATAAGTCCGGAGACAAATCGGACAAGGATAAAAACAAAAAAGGAAACGATAAGAGCAAGCTTTCAAAAGACAATGTTCAGGTCTATGAACTGGATGAAAACATCGCCCGCATGCTGACGCAGACTTCTAAAGAGGTCGTGCAGTCAGACAAGGAAACGCTGAAAGTAAAGAACGAAGAAAACAATACAGGACCTTATACCGCGGCAGGAGCCATAGGCTTATGCCTTGGCGGAGTCGTAGTAGAGAGGATCAGATTCAGAAAGAAGTTATAGAAAATGAGTAACAACGGAGTAACAACAGTATTTGACGGAGTCAGTAAAGTATTGCAGACAGTATGCCAGTCACTGCAGATACCGGTGATGATCATACTCATTCTGCTTATGGCAGGAGCGCTGTTTATCATCGGCTGGCTGGTATCAGAGTTCTTTACCGAACACAGGCATATGAAACTGAAACTGCCTGAACTGATGGATGAAATCAGAAGCGACAGGCAGCCAATAGAGAAAACGATTCTCGGAAGCGGCCTTCTGAAGACGCAGAAGGAAGCTGTCATTGAGCTGACGAAACATCCTGAATTTACTACCGTCATGCGGGAGTCGCTGGCGGATAATCTGATTGAAGAAGAACAGGCCAAATACGACAGGACGCTTAAGGTGACAAGCCTTATGGCTAAGCTTGGACCGACATTGGGATTGATGGGAACACTGATTCCGCTTGGTCCTGGAATCATCGCCCTCGGTCAGGGAGACACCTACACCCTGTCTACATCACTTCTGACCGCATTTAATACCACGATTGCCGGTCTGTGTGTTTCCGTTGTTGCGATTTGTGTTACGACCGTCCGCAGCAATTGGTACAGCAAGTACATGTCCGTGCTTGAAACAACGGTGGACTGTGTTCTCGAGATGCAGAAGGCCAAGGATGTGCCGGAAGTCAAGGTGGACTTAAGCAAACTTACAGATGAGCAACGCCGGAGTCTTGAAAAGAGAATCGAAAACCAGACCGTTAAAGAAGTGAACACATCAAGGAGAAGAGCAAAGTGAGCAGGAGAAGAGCAAGAAGAAGAGGTCGCAGGGGCTTTAACGAAAGCAATGATATCAATCCTCTTTCCTATACAGGCAACATGTCTGACGCGATGCTTATCCTGGCGGTTGGAATCATGCTGGCGCTGATCATCCACTGGAATGTCGATGTTTCCACTTCAGGCGGAGAAATGTCAGACGCAGGAATGACGTTGCAGCAACAGAGCGACGGACAGGGAGGAGATTCCGCGATCAGCAAAGATGACGCAGTCAGTTTCGAAGGAGACGACCTTCAGGAGGTCGATGATTCGCAGGATCTTTCGAATGGGGGCGGAATGGATAAACTGGGCGAAGTCTACTACGACGAAGGCACTGGTAAGTACTATGTGGTAAGACAATTGCCCGGCGGCAATGAGTAATCTCAGCTTCTGAAAAGGGCAAAGGAGCAGAATCATGTTGAAATACAGAAAAGCATTTTCATTCATACTCGCAATCATTATGGCACTGACGATAACCAGTCAGGTGCCTGCCTTTGCATTGGAAGAAGCCCAGGAGCAGCCGGCGGCGGAGCAGCATGAAGAGCTCAATGAGGAGCCAAGCGTTGAAGAGAATACAGAAATCGTTGAGGAACAGACAGAGGAGCAGGCAGAAGAATCTCAGACAGAAGCTGATGCAGCGGAGCAGCATGAAGAGGCTCTGATGGAAGCAGAACCTGAAGCATCCCAGGCGGAAGCCATGGCTGTGGAGCAGGAGGAAGAGCTGACCGCCATGGGGAGCGTCATTACAGCATCAGGTCTTACGGAAGTCAAATCCCCTACAGCCGCCAAATGGGATGGCAAGACCATCGACATCTCCTGGTATGATCCTGACGAATCAAGCTTTACAATCGACACTGGCGCTAAGCTGGCAGGTCTGGCAGCATTGGTCAACGGAAGTTATGACAAAACGATAAAACAATACGCAGGCACTACACAGCTCGCGTATATCAAATGCGTGAAACTCGATAACTTCGCGTTTACGGGTGCCGGCGGCGGAAATACAGGAGGTACATGTTACAAGTCTCTCGGAACCCATGACTTTATGGGAAAGACAGTTACGATCACAGAAGATCTTGATATGACCGCAGGCAACTATATGCCGATCGGCGGCAAGTATCCGATGTGCGATGCCAATGGAAGCATGTACGTAAACAACGAGGGCGGCAAAGGCGACGCGCATGTTATCGAAGCTTACTTCAACGGAATCCTGGACGGCGGCGGACATACGATCAAGATCAAATGCGACCGTTCCACCAAGAGTGGATACGCCTATTCTATGGCAATCGGTTTCATCGGATATATGGGCGATGTGATCGATAAGGATGAGGCAGAGAAGCACGGGGCTCCGTTCGAGGCGCAGGAGTTGAAGGATAATTGGACAAATTGGACACCATCTGTCAGAAATCTTTCACTCGAAGGAACCATGCACGGCAGAAGACAGATTGGCGGCGTTGTAGGTCAGACCGGTGATGCATGGGATGAAGAACACGGTGTTTTTGTTGAGAACTGTGCGAATCATACTACCGTTTCAGGAACAGATTCCAAAGGCGTCGGCGGTGTCGTCGGTAACGCAGGCGGCAAAGGCCATATCATTAATTGCTACAACACGGGGGACATCAGCAGTGTATACAGTACTGCTCCGGTTGGCGGCATTTGTGCCAACAACAGCGGCATGGACATTTACAACTGTTACAATACCGGAGAAATGAGCGGTAATGACCGCGGCAGAGGCCTTGGAGGACATGATTCCGGTTCCTATACGATCGACAACTGCTTCACGTTGAAGGGATGCAACTCGGATTCCCAGAACGCATTGTGGTACAAGGGAACAGCTGCCGATATTACACTAAAGAATCTGGAGTCTCTTACTGCGGAAGAGATGACGAATGAGGGTTTCGCGCAGCGCCTGAATGCCGGCGACGGTGATAATAATTATGATAAAGGTGCTTATACATGGAACGAAGACAAGAATAACGGCTATCCGATTCTCTATTTTGAGAATGGGGAAAGCGGACCGAAATGCACAGTAACGAGAGATACGGTAAACAACGGCGAAGTTAGCTGTCTGTACAATGGGCAGATCCTCTCCGGCGGCAGCGAAGTTCCTTATGGAGCTGTCCTGACCTTGCTGGAAACTCATGACGGCGGATATATTCTCAACAAGTATCTGGCGGGAAGCGGCAACGCAGATATGGATCTGATCGCAGATTTCTGCACTGTAACGGAGGATGTTCACGTTGGCGCTGACATCGTACAACTGAAAGAAGGAACACTGCACATCGACAGTGACAACAGCGAGGACTGCACCGTCGCCGTGACGAAGAAGGGATTCTATTATGACGGCGAGAAAATCAACGAGGTGAAAAAACAGAAGGTGGTAGATGGCAATCGGCTCTATCAGCTTGATGTACTCACAGTCTCCGCAGTCCTGTATGATAATGCGAATCCATCCGATGCGGAGAAGGAGTATTCCGGAGAATTCAAATACACGTTCCAATACATGAAAGACGGTGAACAGGTCGGAAAAACAGAAACCAATCAAACCGGCAAGATCACCATAGATAAGAACATCGACGGCGCGCAGCTGGTCGTTACAGCGGAACCGATGGCGCAGCCGAAGACCTGGCAGTCCTTTGCGGATACATCCTGGTATTACGACAATGAACCTGGTGAAGATTATGTGATTGATAGTTCGGAAGATCTGGCAGGTCTTGCCTATCTCGTCAATGTGGAGCAGATCACCTTTGAAGACGAGACCATTGTTATACCGGAAGGAACGGTCATCTCACTGAAGAATACCGATGGGAGAGGCGGTGTGATGCGGTGGCCGGGAATCGGCGTTAATTCGTCGGTCTACTTCGGCGGCACTTTGGAAGGAAACGGCTGCACCATCCTGGATATGAGCAGAATCGATCAGGAAGGAAGTGAAGCCGGACTGTTCAACTATTGCTGCAATGCATCGATCAGCGGGCTTAATGTCCGCGGCGTGACGAAGGTCCATACGATCGGCGGCGGAGTCATTGGTTACGGAGAGAACTGCAGGATCAGCAGATGCATCAATTATGTTGACGTCACAAATCAGCGGAGTAAGGGAGAAGAAGATGAAGAAGGAGCAGCAGGTGACAGGGCAGGCGGTATCATTGCCCAGGCGAAGGGCGGCTTCATTACCGACTGTATCAACAGGGGAGACATCTCAGGGAATTCCGGAATCGGCGGCATTGCGGGACAGTGTCACGGATCTGAAGTGACCATCAGCAAGTGCACCAACTATGGTGAAGTGACCACCGCGGAATACAGCGGCACATATAACCTGAGGCCTACTGGAACAAATGGTATCGGCGGAATTGCCGGCAGAGTATACGGCGACATCAGTCTCTGCGCAAATTACGGAGATATCCGATCAACAGATGCGAGTACAGGCGGTATTGCAGGATATATACCTGAAAAGGGTATCGCGAAGGCCTTTGCCGTGACAGGCTGTTATAACCGCGGCAAGATAGACGCCAGAAGCAATAACACGCTCATGTACGCCGGAGGTCTCATCGGCAAATGCGGATCAGTCATCCTGGCCAATTCCTATAATGCAGGTGCTGTTACGGGTGGTTCCGCAAGCGGTTATATCTGCGGCGCAGTTGGTTACTTCGAACTAAAGAGCGGTACATCAGCAAGCAACAACTATGTTCTGACAGGACAAGAGGCCTGGGGCATGCCGGCCGATAAGGAACCGGACATAGATATTCAGGCAAAAGACGACGCCTATTTGAAGTCTGATGCCTTTGCAGCAGATCTCAATGATCCGGAATTCATTGCCGTCAGCAACAGCTATCCGGAATTCAGGAGATTGACAGACGAAAGCAGCATCGAAAAGACATGCACTGTCACATTCAGCGGCAGCGATCTGGATGGCAAGTCATTCAAGATAAACAGAGGCGGCTCAATACCATATATCCCTGCGGGTGAATGGAGTTCTTACAGTTTTTCCGTTGGGGGTGAAGAATGGACGGGCCGCAACATCACATCGGATGTTACAGTATCCGTAACGAAGAATACCAATGTTTCATTTCATGCAGTGTTTATGGCAGATGGCCAGATCATTGCGGAAGTACCGTATAACAGAAATACTGAATACGCATCTATTAAACCGGATGCTGCAGGCATTGTTGAAAGAGACGGATATGCAGCCAAGTGGCCGGATGATATTACATTGAACAGCGAAGGAAATACCATTATCAATGCAGTATATTACCCGAGTGGTTCAATGATCGAGGTGCAGGGAGATGTGTCTGTACCTGATGTTTCCGTAACCGATGGTAAGTACTATATCGGGGGCAGGTCGACAGGAGCCATTACTGTAACGGAGGACAGTACAGTAACACTTATCGGCGACAGTGGCATGTGCGAAAATCTGCGTGTCCTCCTGGAAGACGGCGCGAAGCTTACCGCGAAGAACCTGCAGCTTTCCTGTGACACAGAATCAGTGCTGACCATGAACGAAGGATGCACGCTGACGCTTGCGGGAAGCAAAGGTTTCATCGAGGGAACGGATACAGGATCCAAAGAGTGTGTTCCGGCAATCAATGTTCTCGGAAGCAGCACGATCAACGGTGACGGAACACTGAAAGCAACTTCGGAAACCGGGGATACGGTCATCGATATTGCCGATGGAAAAAAACTGACGATTTCTTCCGGAACGGTCAAACTGTATAAGAATAGTAAAATCGGACTATTTGAAGGCGGCGTGGTCAACTCCGGCAGAGGTCCTGACAGCGGGACAGGAATACTTTCAATTACGGGAGGCACTGTTTACTGCACCTCCAACAGCGACAATATGCATGCTGTTAAAGTCGGCTCGTTCAATATGTCAGGCGGCGATGTGCTGATCGCCTCTAATGATGCAGAGAAAGCATTGTCTGCAGACAACATGACTGTGGCGGAGGGAAACCTGAAAGTCTTTTCCGCGGATTATGAGAAGAATGAGACTGATAAATCCGCCAAGAACAGAGCGTACTATTACAATGAAGAGGCAATCGGGTGTTCGGCATTTACGGATGACTACACCTGCACGAAGGTAAATGTAAACAACATGAGCAAACCATATCAGGCGGTTGTTGGGGATACAACATTTACCTGCAATGGACTGAGTCTGGATTATGATATCGATGGGGAGAAACTCGTCAGAACGTCTGATGCCAGCGTATATATATGGAGCCGCAATGATGTGGCAGCAACTGTTGCGCCGGCCGGCGCGGATATGAGCAGCCTGGAGAATCAGAGAGGGTATTCTGTGGAAGAAAACGGCATAGCTGTCAATGTCACCATGACAGGCACCAGAGGCTATAACAAGCATTGGTATAAGGCCTGCGCGACCTATGATGCTGACGGCAATATGCTGGAGTTCAAATATAAACAAATCAAAGACAGCACAGCGCTGGAGATGAACACCTTATCTGGCGGCGCTGCCAGTTACGAAGTGTTCATTTTGCAGGATATCAATACTTTGATACCAGGTCTGAGCAGCTGCAAAATAGGAGAATAGGAACCGTCACCGACAGAAATATTATCAGCAGATTTGTGGTTAAAACAACATTTGCCGGCACTGATGTTTTTGAAGCAAGTGCCGGCTTTTGTGTATCAAGATAAAATGAAGTATACATCATATCATTAACAGATAAGGAGATGAAAAGAATGCAAAAGAGAACATTCAAACAGAAATGTCTGGCATGGCTGCTCTCGTTGGCCGTTGCTGTAACATTCATACCAATGACTGCAGGTTTCGCATTTGCAGATGAGCCAGCAGAACCAGATTATTATATCAATCTGGAAAAAGCAAACGTTGGACCATTTGATGGTAACGAGGTCAAGGTTTACATTAACCTTGCGGAGCCTTGGCAGGTTGGAAACGATATTGTCAATGCTCAAATCGGCACAGGAGAAGCAATGCAGGCTGTTGTCGACAATGTTTCATGTAAGCTTGGGTATGGCTCGTTCAAGCTGGAAGATGGAAGCAGTCCGTATTTCACAGTTGATTACGGTGATGGTAATTGGACTGATCCGGGAGTATATACAATTACAGTTGCAGCAAAAGAAGATGCGCCTCTGGTCACGAACAAAGATGGCAAGACTGCAAAGTTCATCGGATCATACACTTTGCAGTGCACGATCGTAGATGCTAATGATTCGAAGAATCTGGCATTGGCAAAAATGACACTGACTGAATCCAAAGTCCCTTATGACGGAGAATTGCATCATCCGGATGCAGTCATTGTTGACGGTGATGAAAATGCTGTTGATCCTGATTACTATGAACTATCCTACCCGGACAGTACACAGAACGCATATATCAAAGTCGGATCATTTAGTGTTGTTGCAACAGCCAAACCGGGAAATGCAGGCGGCTATGTCGGAAGTGTTTCTACAAAAATAACAATTTATGACCATGTTTCCCAGCTTGCTGTGGGAGTAAAAAATGGTGAAAATGGAGAGGTCATTGAGAAGAAAGTCTTTGAGGAGACTGAGTGGGACGGCCTCGCAGAGACTGCAGCTTTTAAGTATGGATACAAATCCAAAGGGGGAGAAAATCAGTGGACCACATCCAAATACATCCCTGTCGAAAAGCTGTTCAGCGAGGCAGGAATCGGAGAAATCGGACATTACAATGATAAGGATAGCTTGAATATATGGGCGAACAGTACGCCTGAGTATTATAACGGATCAGCACTCTATACCATTGCAGACCTGAAGAAAGCTAAGAATACTGCAGATGGGGGAGAAATCCTCAATGTATTTGGTGGTGAGTATTCTATTCCTTCATTCCTGATTCTTGATACGGAAGACCCGTCAGCGACACCGATGATTGGTGTGGGTTATGGTGTCGGTTATTCCCAGAACGATCCGGAAACAGGGGTTCCTGCAGGAAAACCATTCTGTAAACCGGTAAGCAAAGTCATACTCCAGAGCATGGACATTAATGGTCTTCCTGCTACAGTCGCAAACACCACATATACGGGTAAAGCGGCAGCACCAAAAGTAGAAGTAAAGGACGGCGATGTCAGCGTTCCTGTAAACGTAACGTGTGAGAACGTCAATGCAGGTGAAGCCACCGCGACGATCACTGCGAAGGAAGACAGCGCATACTATGGAACCGTAACAAAGACGTTCAAGATCAACAAAGCAACGCAGACCGTTACGGTACCAAAGACTTCTATTACGAAGACCTTCGGAAACGCAGCATTCAGCCTGGGGGCAAAGGCAAACGGCGGCGGTAAGCTGAGCTATTCTTCCAGCAACACCAAAGTTGCGACAGTAAGCACTGCAGGCAAAGTGACGATCAAGGGTGCAGGAACGGCGAAGATCACCGTGAACGCAGCAGCAACCAGCAACTATAATAAGGCTGCAAAGACAATAACGGTCAAAGTCAATAAGGCAGCGAACCCAATGACGGTAAAAGCCAAGACGGCATCGGTTAAGAGAAGCAAAGTCAAAAAGGCAGCTCAGAAACTGTCTGTATCGAAGGTCATGACCGTAAGCAATGCTAAGGGTACCCGCACATACACAAAGGTCAGCGGCTCCAAGAGACTGACGATCTCCAAGACGACCGGCAAGGTTACAGTCAAGAAAAAGACTTTGAAAGGTACTTACAAGATGAAGGTCAAAGTAAGTGCAGCAGGAACTGCCAACTACAAGGCAGGATCAAAGACGATCACCATAAAAGTCAGAGTAAAATAACAAATGGTCATCATGCAAAAATGATGCAACAAGCAGGAGGTCTGCCCGTCAGATCTCCTGCTTTTGCATTGGATTATCGGCTCGGAAGGCTTCATAATATGCCATTTGTGTGATATGATAATTAGTTGACAGCACCAGATAAAAAGCTGCCGCAGGAACAGGTAAGGAGCTGGTCTGCGGAAGGGAAAGGTCGCTGGTATTATATGAAGGATCATGCAAAGGCGGAGGAAACGGAAATGACGATCGCAAGACCGGGCGGATTCGGCGTGACGAACAGAGCCCTTGAAATAGCAAACTACAAGATGGGAAGCCGCATCCTGGACATCGGCTGCGGAGAAGGCGACACCGTCGATCATCTCAACAGGATAGGACTGGATGCGGAAGGTATCGACATCAATTTGGCCAAGATCGATACGGCTAAGAAGGAGTATCCGGACATCCATGTGAAGTTCGGGGACGGCGGGTTTATGGATGATTATATGTCCTACACCTTCGACGGCATCATCAGCGAGTGTGCATTGAGCACGATGCCGCAGCCGGATGAAGCTCTGCATGAAGCTTACTGTGTGCTTAAGAAAGGCGGCAGGCTCATCATCACGGACTATTACGAGAAGGATCCGGAGGAACAGCAGCTGAAGGCAGTGGCCATTGAAGCGGTGCGTCAGGCACGCATGCCGCACAATGAAGGAGACTGTGACGCCGGAACGCCGAGCCACTTCACCAGTTTCTGCTTCGGAGGAGCTTTTTTCAAGGAGCCCCTTATCAGGATGATCGAAGACGAATTGGGTATGAAAGTGCTGGCCTTCGAGGATGCAGGGATCGAATTGGGGCCGGAAGAAATCTATACCGAGGTGAAGACGGAGACAGCCGGCAAGAAGCGCAATCTGGGATATTTCATTCTGGTGGCACAGAAAGCCATCGTATAAGCAGCGGAAGGTATAGACATGACAGCGCGAAAGGAAAAGATATGGCACTTGATTTAGATATTTGGACAGCAGAGTTTCTGACAAAGGAACTGGAAGGACGCCCTGATCTCGAGAGCATTACACTGCGGCAGGCGATCGATACATATACGATCGAGAAGCTCAAGGCAATCATGAAAGAGGCAGGCTGTGAAAGATGGAGTGAGGTTCCGCTCACAGCAAGAGAGAAAGACGCGCCAACTGCGGTGCTTCCCCAGATGACGGAAGCGGACATGCGCCGCGAACTGGACTTCTACACCAGGAGCATGAGACTGGTGATCGATGAAACGGATACTGTTCTACTGCTGCTGCCTTTGGAGGAAGGTTCTGCCGGGGATCTGTTTGCAAAGGCAGCAGACCGCATCGGTGCAAAGGCCGTCGGCTACGGCGAAGCGTTTGCGGAGAATCCGTCGGGCAGGCGTGAAGAAGCAGATCATATTTTGCAGATCATCAGAGAGAAAGGCGTCACTTGCGTGATTGCAACGCCGACTCATATGGTGGCGCTTGCCAGGGCGGCATCCCGCCAGGCGGAGGCAGGAACGGAAGATATTTATCTGAGAAGCATCCTGCTGACCGGCGGACTCGCGCCGAACAAGACCGTAATGCTTTTGGAAGAGACCTTCCAGGCTATGATCTTTGAGTTCAGTGATGTAGCGGAACTGGGGCTTGGCTTTGCAATCAGCTGCGGCTACGGCAAGGGCAGTCACATTCGCGAGGCGGAGATTTTCGTAGAACTCATTAATCCCATGACAGAAGAGGTGGTTCGTTTCGAGTCACCGAAGACGCCGGGATTCAGCAACTATGGCGAAATCGTCTTTACCACATTGGGCAGTGAAGGCATGCCTCTTGTGAGATACAGGACTGGGTATTACAGCAGATGGATCTTCGGAGACTGTCCATGTGGGAGTCAGTTGAAACGGCTGGATAAGATTTATCCGCCGGAAGAACAATAGAGGATAAGGGAGAAGAAAAAATGGCAGATAAGATTTCATATATAGCCAGAAAATTCATTGAAGAAAACGTTCCGTTCGTCATTGCGGAGGTTATCGAAACCAAGGGCTCCGCACCGCGTAAGCGCGATGCTGTGCTGCTTATGAACTTTGAAGAGAAGACGTGGGGAACAGTCGGCGGCGGACTGCTGGAAGCAGAGACGGAGCGCCACTGCAAGGAACAGCTGAAGACGAAGGAACCGCTCCGTACTTACGACTTCATCCTCGATGAGAAGGCAACAGGTGAAGGCGCCCTGGCCATGGGCTGCGGCGGCGACGCGACCATTCAGATCCGGTATGTGGATCCGCAAAATCCGGGAAATTTTGTTGAGGATTTCAAGACGTCCTCACAGGCATACATCTTCGGCGGCGGTCATGTAGCGCTGGCTCTCGATCCTGTCCTGAGACACATCGACTTCGAGACAACGATTATCGATGACCGTGCAGATTATGCGAATTCGGAGCGTTTCCCTGCATCCAGAACGATCGTCTGTGAGAACTTCGATCACTGCTTCGATGAGATCGAACCGGATGAGGACAGCTTCCTCATCATCGTGACGAGAGGTCACAGAGGAGATCTGCAGGTGCTGCGGCAGGCGCTCAGGAAACCGCACGCGTACCTCGGCATGATCGGCAGCCGCCATAAGAACAGCCTGCTTTTTGAGCAGCTCCTCTCAGAGGACTTTACACAAGAAGAACTGGACCGGGTCTACACACCGATTGGTCTTTCGATTAAGTCCGAAACACCGGAGGAGATCGGCATCAGCATCGCGGCGGAAATGATCATGGTCCGCGCGGATCACAATGAAGCGGCAACAGCAGCTCGCCACGCGGAAAGCCTGCGGGCACTGCATGAATAGTACAGAGTAGTAATCATATGAGAATCGGCTACAACAGAGAAAAAACAGAACAATACGATACACGTTTCGGCGCAGTGATCCTGGCAGCAGGACTGTCGACGAGGATGAAGGCGTTCAAACCGCTCCTTCCTGTGGATGGAAGGCCGGCGCTGGAAGGCCTGATCGAAACGGTGAAGGCCGCAGGACTCAGCGATATCACTGTGGTCACGGGGCACAACCGGGAAGTACTGGTCCCGGAGCTTTCGCGCCTTGGCGTTATTGAGGCATATAACAAAAACTTCGAGAACGGCATGTTCTCTTCCATACAGGTAGGACTTGCAAAGGCAAGACAGTCCGGCAAAGAAGGCTATCTGCTCATGCCGGTGGACTGTCCGCTCATCAGCGTCAGCGTCATGCGGGCGGTCATGGACGGCGTCACTGAGGCGAATGCAGCGGAAAATGACACAGGCAGTGATGCCTTTGCGGTAGCAGTCTTCGAAGGCAAGAAGGGACACCCGCTGTACATTCCGAAAGGCCGGATCGATGAAATCCTGCAGTCGGACGGACAGGGCGGACTCGCGGCGATTACAGACAGATATGCGGATACAATGATCCGCGTCGAGACCGGCGAGGAAGGATGCCTTCTGGATATGGATACGCCGGAAGGATATGAGGATATCAAGAGGTTCGTCGCGAAGGGTTTTGCCAGAGAAAAACTGGACCTTCTGACGGCGAGGAAACGGATCATTCTCGTGCGCCATGGTGAGACACAGCAGCATGAGGAGCCCATGTTCATCGGGCAGTACGATGTTCCTCTGTCGGATGAAGGCCGCGTACAGGCTGCGGCAGCTGGACAGGAGATCGTGAATCTCATGGCAGAGGACGTGGAAGCAGAGATGCTGGGCATGGACAAGTTCGGCAAAGAACCGATGCCGGCCATCGAGCGTATCTATGCCAGTGATTTGGTGAGGGCGAAAGAGAGTGCGGACATCATTGCAGATGCCGTCAACAAGGCTTATCCGCAGCTTGTGGAGATGACAGGCGGTCCTGTGAACGTGAAGCTGGATGCGGGGCTTAGAGAAATCAGTCTCGGCGCCTGGGACGGACACCCGATCAGGGAAATCGCGGAAACATATCCGGAAGAGTATGAGCGCAGAGGCAAAGACATCTTCGCATTTAAGATGCGGGGTGCAGAGAGTTTCTACGATATGCAGTACAGGGTCAAGGCGGCGCTCAGAAACATATTGCGTAATGACGATGCGAAGGATATCATCATCGTCGCCCACAGCGGCGTCATCCGCGCTCTTGAGAACAACATTCTCGGGAAACAGGTGGATGATGCATGGGAGCCGGTGCCAAAGGGCGGATTTAAAATGCTCGAGCCGTTCCCGGAACAGAAGAGTGAAAAAGTACACGGCGACAAACCGATGAACATGAACGATATGACCATGGAAGCCGTTTACGAGATGTACGAATAAAACGATACATAAAAACAAACAGAATGAAAACAATTCACATAGCAAACGAAAAAGATACAGAAAAGCTTGGTGAGAAGATCGGCCAGCAGGTGAAGCCTGGCACAGTGATCGCATTGATCGGAGATTTGGGGACTGGTAAAACGACCCTGACCAAATCCATCGCCAGAGGGCTCGGCGTGACGGAAACGGTAACGAGCCCGACGTTTAATATCATCAGAGAGTACAGAAGCGGAAGACTGCCTCTGTACCATTTTGATGTCTACAGAATCGGTGACCCGGACGAGATGTTCGAGCTGGGTTACGAGGAATACTTCTACGGAGACGGCGTCTGCGTCGTTGAGTGGGCGGACATCATAGAAGAGTTGTTGCCGGAGGATGCCGTAGTCATATCCATTGACCGTGGTGCCTCTGACGAAGAACGAGAATATAGAATAGAGGGCGCAGAAGAAGACATATGTATATTCTAGCAATCGAAACAACAGGAGCCTTCGCATCGGTGGCTGTTGCGGAAGCACTTGATAATGGAAGCGAATGCCACATCCTTGCCCATGTGGAAGGCCATGACAGATATTCACACCTGCAGAATCTGACACCGCAGATTGAGCAAGTTCTTTCCGATGCGGAAATCACAATCGACGATCTCTCCGCCATTGCAGTTGCCAATGGACCGGGATCTTTCACAGGAATCAGAATCGGCGTGTCCACGGCAAGAGCCTTGTCTCAGGTCAAGGGTATCCCGTGCGTGCCGGTATCGAGTCTGGAGGCGTTGGCCATGAGAGTGCGCGCGGCGTCATCCGGCGAAGCTCCTGCCGACGGGGCACTGGTCTGCCCGATCCTCGATGCGCGCAGAAACCAGGTCTACGGCGGAGGATACCTTCTTGAGAGCGTAAGCGAAGGCGCAGCGCAGCTGCAGGAAGCGGTCAAAGCAGGTCCGTATACCATCGATGAGTTTATGGAACTCGTCGGGAAGTATGATGAACTTTACATGCTGGGCGACGGCGTGGACACCTGCGGACAGAAGATAGAAGCAAACAGAACAGAAGGCGTTGCCTTTGCACCGGAGGAAATGAGATACCAGAGAGCAGAAGAAGTTGCAATGCTCGGCGCAGTGAAATTCGCGGCGGGCCAGAGTGTTGCTTACGACATGCTCAAACCGGAATACATGAGGATGGCAGAGGCGGAACGAAAGCTCAGGGCGAAGCAGGCTGAGGTGAAGGCGAATGGCTGATGTGATAATCCGACAGGCAGAGCCAAAGGATGCTGAGGACATTTATGAAATTGAAATGGTCTGCTTCCCGGATCCTTGGAGTATGGACTCCATCACATATGAGCTGGAGGAGAACCCAAGAGCCTTTTACGTTGTCGCAGAACACAGCGGCAAGGTTGTCGGATACGCGGGACTTTGGTGGATCATGGACGAAGGGCATATTACGAATGTAGCGGTGCGCCCGGGCTACCGGAACAGGAAGATTGCCGAAGGAATCATCCATGTGCTGATTGAGCACACAGTGCAGGAAGGTGTTCTGCATCACACACTGGAGGTCCGCAGAAGCAATGAGGCGGCCATCAACCTCTACAGGAAATTTGGCTTTGCAGTAGAAGGCGTTCGCAAAGGCTATTATAAATTTGAAAATGAAGATGCTCTGCTCATGTGGCGCCACGCGACAGACGAGGAGCTGGCGGCGTGGAAAGAAAAATATATTGCGCTGATGGAAGCGGCAGAAGAAACCGAGAGCGAGACAGAGGAGTAAAAGGTGATAGACGGTAAATTCGCAATTCTTGCAATTGAATCAAGCTGTGACGAAACGGCGGCGGCGGTCGTGCTGGACGGGCGCGACGTGCGTTCCAATGTCATTTCTTCACAGATCGATATCCATAAAGCTTACGGAGGCGTTGTTCCGGAGATCGCATCGCGCCATCATCTGGACAACGTTAACTGGGTGTGTGAAAAAGCCCTCGCAGATGCAGGGGCATCCATGGACGACATCGACGCCATCGGCGTGACCTACGGGCCTGGCCTTGTGGGAGCGCTTCTCATCGGACTGGCGACGGCAAAGGCGTACGCGCTGGCGACGGGAAAACCGCTGATCGGCGTGCACCACATCCACGGGCACATCTGCGCAAACTATATCGAACACAAAGATCTGGAGCCACCGTTCATGGCGCTGGTCATTTCAGGTGGTCATACGAACATCGTAGAGGTCACCGACTACAATGAGCTGCATGTACTCGGCGGGACCCGTGATGACGCGGCAGGGGAAGCCTTTGATAAGGTCGCCCGCGTGCTGGGACTCGGATATCCGGGCGGACCCCTCATCGATAAGATCGCAAAAGAAGGCAACCCTGATGCGGTGGAATTCAAGCGGGTCTTCCTTGAAAAAGGCAGCATGGACTTCAGCTTCAGCGGCATCAAAACCGGCGTGCTGAACTACGTCAATTCCGAAAAACAGGCGGGTCGCGAGATCAACATCGCCGACGTTGCAGCGGGCTTCCAGCAGGCAGTGCTGGATGTCGTCGTCGCCAAGACAATCGACGCGGCCTTGTCTTTGCACAAGGATAAGATCGTCGTCGCCGGCGGCGTGGCTGCCAACAGCAGACTCCGCGGCATGCTCGGCGATGAATGTGAGAAACATGGACTGAGACTGTATCATCCGTCACCGATTCTCTGCACTGATAATGCAGCGATGATCGGATGCGCAGCCTACTATAAATACAAAGCGCAGGGACCGGATGATCTGACCTTGGACGCTATTCCGAACCTGCCGCTGTAGGAGTAAACTGAACCACACAAGCAACCAAACAATGATAGTCATATCTGCAAACAATCTGACAAAAGAATATGATGGTTCCAACACGGTGCTGAATAAAGTGAGCTTCGCCATCAACAAGGGCGAACGCGTCGGCATCATCGGCATCAACGGCGCAGGCAAATCAACGCTTCTGAAGATCCTGTCCGGACAGCTCCCTCACGAAGGGGGAGATTTTTTCGTATCTTCAGATCTCAGAATCGGATATTTAGAACAGGACGGCGGATTCGACTCCGACAGGACAGTCATCGAAGAAGTGAATAAAGTATTCGAGCACTTCCCTGAGATGGAGAAGGAGATGGAGCGGCTGCTTGCGGAGGAGGAACTGACCCGTTACGAGCAGCTCCGTGAGCGTTATGAACGCATGGGCGGATACATGTATCAGAGCGAGATCCGAGGCATTCTCACCAGCATGTCCTTTGATGAATCTATGTACAATAAGAAGATTTCGACATTGTCGGGCGGTGAGAAGACGAGACTTGCACTGGCAATCCTGCTTTTGGAAAAGCCGGACATCCTGTTTCTGGACGAGCCGACGAACCATCTGGACATCGGAACGCTGAAGTGGCTGGAACAGTATCTCAAGGGATACAGAGGAACGATGATCATCGTTTCCCACGACAGATACTTCCTCAATGAGACAGTAAACAGGATCTTTGAAATCGAAAACGCACGTCTGAATATCTACGAAGGAAACTACAACTTCTACGCCGCTGAACGCAGGAACAGGCGGGAAGCGGAGATGCGGCAGTACGAAAAGCAGCAGAAGGAAGTCCAGCGCCAGGAGGAGATGATCCGCCGGTTCAAACAGCGCGGCACAGAGAAACTGGCCAAACGTGCGGCTTCAAGAGAAAAGCGCCTCAGCGCCATGGAACTGATGCAGCGGCCGGATCAGAGCAAAGGCAAGCTCAAGCTGAACTTCCAGCAGAATTTCCAGAGCGGCAAGGATGTGCTGCTGGCCGAAGACCTAAGCAAAAGCTTCGGCTACGGCATCAACAGAGTAGAACTCTTCCGGGGCGTGTCCATCGATGTGAAGCGGGGCGAACGGGTCTGCATCGTCGGCGCCAACGGCATCGGTAAAACTACATTGATCAAGATGCTCATGGGCGATCTGGTCAGCACCACAGGTCACATCAGAGTCGGGCACAACGTTCAGTTCGGATACTACGATCAGGGACAGCAGCTCCTGAACGACAACAATACCGTTATTGAGGAGCTGCAGGACGCATACAGTCTCTATTCAGAGGGAGAACTGCGCAACATCCTCGGCAGATTCCTCTTCCGGGGCGAAGAGGTCTTCCAGGAAGTCGGATCCCTAAGCGGCGGCGAGCGTGCAAGACTGTCTTTGCTCAAGCTCATGATGTCCGGGGCGAACACTCTCATTCTCGACGAACCGACGAATCATCTGGATATCGAATCAAAGGAAGTCTTTGAAGAAGCCTTACTGGAGTTCCCGGGAACGTGCCTGATCGTCTCCCATGACAGATATTTTCTGAACAGAATTCCGACGAGGATCATGGAACTGACGGAAAATGGACTGGTGAACTACCTCGGCAAGTACGATTACTATGTAGAGAAGAAACAGCAGCTGATCGAGTCGGGCAGCAAATACGTGGCGGGACTTGCAAAGGGGACGGCGGCGGAAGATGTTGCTTTTGCATCAGAGGATGCAGAAGAGAAGGCGGGGCTGTCCGCTGCAGAAGAACGAAAGCGCAAGAAAGAAATAGAAGCAGAGGAGCGCCGGCTGCGCCGGAAGAGAGAATCCCTGGAAAAGGAAATCGAGCAGCTTGAGGAGGAAATCAGCAAAGCCCATGATGAACTGCAGAAGCCGGAAGTAATGACAGATCATGAGAAACTCCAGTCTCTCAGTGATAAGATGGCGGAGGATAAAGACAGACTCGACGCCTGCTATGAGCAGTGGCTTGAATTGCAGGAGTGATTTCGGTATAATTTCGGTAAGATTACGGGCACTTTACGGAGTGTTTCTGAAAGATAGAGAATTGGTAATTCGGAGAGAACGTTATGAAAAAACAGGCGAAAATATCCAATGCGGTAATCAGAAGACTTCCTCGTTACAGGAGGTATCTTAACGAGCTTCGCAAGAAGGGAGTGGATAAGATTTCATCCAATGAGTTCAGCAGCCTCATCGGCTACACTGCATCGCAGATCAGACAGGACCTGAACAACTTCGGCGGATTCGGCCAGCAGGGATATGGATACAGCGTAGAAGGCCTATACAACGAGATCAGCTCCATTCTCGGACTGGACAGAGAGTATAAGATGGTCGTTGTAGGAGCCGGCAATCTCGGCAAAGCCATCGTAAACCACACTTATTACTATAAAACAGGATTCGTAGTGCAGGGCATTTTTGAAGTCAAGCCGGAACTCATCGGTACGGAGATCAACGGTGTTGAGGTCATGGATTACGAAGGCATTGTAGAGTTCGTTGAGAATAACAAC
The DNA here is from genome assembly GCA_017431785.1 of Bacillota bacterium. GTDB lineage: Bacteria > Bacillota > Clostridia > Peptostreptococcales > Anaerovoracaceae > Lentihominibacter. The sequence goes on from JAFRKJ010000019.1 coordinate 103,978, forward strand.
ATCGACATAGGCATCATCTGCACGACGAAGGAAGTCGCCCAGGAAGTTGCGGACAAACTCTGCTTCGCAGGCGTAAGAGGGCTTTGGAACTTCGCGCCGATTGACATTGAGACACCGTCCCATGTGGCTGTGGAGAATGTACACATCAGCGAGAGCCTCCACTCACTGGCTTACCACATGAGCAGAGCATCAGACGAAAAGAGATAAGATATGGCTTTAAAATGAAATGACCGCTTCGTAATGAAGCGGTCATAGAATTACGTTCCTTGGTAAAAGACTATTCTTCTACTGGAGCATCTACAGGGCATGCACCTGCACAAGCACCACAGTCGATGCAAGCTTCAGCGTCGATAACATAGATGTCGCCTTCTGAGATAGCTTCTACTGGACATTCGTCTTTGCAAGCACCACAAGCGATGCATTCGTCAGTAATTTTGTAAGCCATTAATATTACCTCCTTAAAAGATTCTGCATTTGATGACTGAATTATAGCATTTGCACAGAAAGAATTCAATATGAAAGTTTACACATTATCGGGGAGAAGCGGCACAGGCAAGAGCTTTCAGGCCATCAACCTGTGCAAAGAAAGGAATATAGAAAGCATCATCGACGATGGCCTTTTCATTTATCGGAACAAGGTCATTTCCGGCATTTCCGCCAAACGTGAGCGCACGATCATCCGCGCCGTGCAGGCTGCTGTATTTGATGATGACGACAGAGCGGAAGAGGCAAAGGCAGCCATTGCGCGCATGAAACCGAAGTCGATTCTGATCATCGGTACTTCAGACAGAATGGTCGATAAGATCATTGAGAGACTCGAACTTCCAGAACCGGAGGAACGTATCTACATAGAAGAAATCACTACCGATGAAGAGAGGGTCATCGCCCGCAAGCAGCGCAAGGAAATGGGACAGCACGTTATCCCTGCGCCGACGTTCCAGCTGAAGAAGCAATTCTCCGGATATTTTATGAAGCCGATGAAGCTGCTGAAGGATTTCAACCCGCTGGAACACTGGAAGGAGGGTGCCGAGAAATCCGTGGTCCGTCCTTCTTACAGTTATATGGGTCGGTACAACATTTCAGAGAAGGTCATGACAGACATCATCGACTGTATCAGACAGGATGCGGAAAGCATCAATGAAATCGATATGGTAACGGTCAAAGAAAACCGGGAGATGAGAAATGAAGGAATCGAGCTCGATGTCGCCATCAATATGAATTACAGTGAGGATCTGCCGGGTAAAGCCGAAACCTTCCAGGCGATGATCGCCACGATTATTGAGGAAATGACAGCCTTCAATGTCAACAAAGTTAATATCGACGTCAAAGAAGTCGTGTAGTCTGTACGGTCATTTTGACAGTATGCAGCGGCCCATCAGATGGGCCGTTTTTTATTTGTACTTTTTTTGTCGAAAGGATGAGAAAACAGGTTGACAAACACGTGCAATAGAGTTAAATTATACTTGGCACTCAAACAGGGGGAGTGCTAACAACGACGAAAGGGATGGATTAGAGGCCCGACAGAATGGGGCTTTGACGGCCCTTGAATAATAAAAAGGAGATGACAAGTATGAGTTATGGAATCAAGCCACTCGGCACAAAAGTAGTTATCAAAGAAGTTGCCAGTGAAGAGACAACAGCAAGCGGAATCGTACTTCCGGGCAGCGCTCAGGAGAAGCCTCAGATCGCTGAGGTACTGGCAGTAGGACCAGGAAGCGAAGATGTGAAGATGGAACTTCAGGTAGGCGACAGAGTTATATTCAGCAAGTACGCCGGAACAGAAGTAAAATACAACGGTGACGAAGTGATCATCATGGACCAGAGAGACATCCTGGCCGTGGTTGAATAAAAGGAGGTATATGACATATGGCTAAAGAATTACACTATGGCGAAGAAGCCAGAAGAGCGCTGCAGGCAGGCGTAGACAAGCTGGCAGATACAGTTAAGATCACACTGGGACCGAAGGGAAGAAATGTACTTCTGAGCAAGACGTTCGGTTCACCGCTGATCACAAACGACGGTGTTACCATCGCTAGAGAAATCGAACTGGAAGATGCAGTTGAAAATATGGGCGCACAGCTCGTTAAGGAAGTTGCAACAAAGACAAACGACGTTGCAGGTGACGGAACAACGACAGCCACACTGCTGGCACAGGTCATCATCAGAGAAGGATTCAAGAATGTTGCTGCAGGCGCAAATCCAATGGTACTGAAGAGAGGTATCGCTGGTGCAGTAGATGTAGCAGTAGATGAAATCGCAAGACTTTCACAGGAAGTAAGTACTTCAGAATCAATTGCAAACGTTGCTTCCGTTTCCGCAGCTGATGAAGAAATCGGCGGACTGATTGCTGAAGCAATGGACAAAGTGGGCAAGGACGGCGTCATCACTGTTGAAGAATCCAAGTCAATGGGAACAACGCTGGATGTTGTCGAAGGTATGCAGTTCGACAGAGGATACTTCTCACCATACATGGTAACAGACACTGAGAAGATGGAAGCTGTTTCCGAAAATCCTTACATCCTGATTACAGATAAGAAAATCACCAACATTCAGGAGCTGCTGCCTTTGCTCGAGCAGGTTGTTCAGGCTGGCAGAAAGCTGTTCATCATCTGTGATGACCTGGAAGGCGAAGCTCTGGCAACAATCATCGTTAACAAGCTCAAGGGCGTATTCGACTGCGTAGCAGTTAAGGCACCTGGCTTCGGTGACAGACGTAAGGCAATGCTGGAAGATATCGCAGTTCTGACAGGCGCAACAGTCATCTCAAGCGACCTGGGATATGAACTGAAAGAAACAACACTGGATATGCTGGGAACAGCAGCAACGGTTAAAGTCGACAAGGAAAACACAGTTATCGTTGGCGGCGGCGGAGCTCCGGAAGATATTGAAGCAAGAGTTGCAGCAATCAAGTCACAGATCGAGCAGACAACTTCAGACTTCGACAGAGAGAAGACGCAGGAAAGACTCGCTAAGATGGCAGGCGGCGTAGCAGTTATCAAGGTTGGTGCAGCGACAGAGACAGAGCTCAAGGAAAGAAAGCTCAGAATCGAAGACGCACTCAACGCAACAAAGGCTGCCGTTGAAGAAGGTATCGTTGCAGGCGGCGGCGTTGCTCTCGTCAATGCAATTCCTGCTGTAGCAGCTTATGTTGAAGGTCTGGACGGCGATGCTAAGACAGGCGGACAGATCATCGTAAGAGCTCTGGAAGAGCCGGTAAGACAGATCGCTGAGAACGCTGGTTATGAAGGAAGCGTAGTTGTAGCTCAGGTCAAGGACAGCGAGGAAGGAGTTGGCTTCAACGCAGCAACAGAAGAATACGTCGACATGATCGGCGCAGGTATCGTTGACCCGGCTAAGGTTACAAGATCTGCTCTGCAGAACGCAGCATCTGCATCCGCAATGCTGCTGACAACAGAAGCAGGCGTAACTGACGTGAAGGAAGACATGCCTCCAATGCCACCAATGGGCGGCGGCGGAATGGGCGGCATGGGCGGAATGATGTAATTCCACTGGTCACCTCGCAACAATCAAGTTGATTAATCAGAAACCCCGATCCACAAATGTGCGGACCGGGGTTTTGTTGTGGGGTTAGGAAGGGGTGAGAGAGAAACGCAACCACACAGCGATGCGTGAAACCCTTGATATTACGTATCGTGAGTGGTTGAAGCAGGGGTTTAGAAGGAACACAACCACACAGCGGTGCGTGAAACCCTTGATATTACACATCTTGCGTGGTTGAAAACAACTTTCAACAAGGGAATGACCACAAGCAAGCACCTGAAGTCCTTGAAACTTCGTATTGCGAGTGGTTGAGAGCGAACTTGGGAAGGGCAATAACCACTTTCAGTTATGCAGAACCCTTGATCTTTCGTTTTGTATGTGGTTAGAGAAAAAGAAAGATCAAGAAAGCCAACGAAAGAGTTGCCAAATATTGTTAATAATGGTATAAATACCCTACACGCGAATAATAAAAGGGGAATATTAATAATGGGAGAAAAATCAAAAGTGCTGTTGACTCCGGTCCTCGCTAAAACCAAAATTGACAGAATAAACGCAAATCTATACGGTGAACTCAGCGAAATGAAAAAAGAGCTGAGTTCGTTGCCGAAGGGAAAACTGAGTATCAGGGTCAGAAATGGACACGTCCAGTTCAATCATAGATTGGATGGAACGGTGAAAGGAATCACGAGTTTTCCTGAAACGGTGTATCAACTAGCAAGTAAGCAGTATTTAGAACTTCGCGCGATTTTGTTGGAACAGATTCTTGAGGAAGGATGGACGAGTGAAACGGTACGTATCATTTCAAGACTCTACCCTCAAATCGAAACGCTTCTGAAGAAATATGAGGATGCGGGATTGGACATTGAACGGATTACGATGACACCGAACCAGAGAATATGGAATTCGGACCGGCACAGCCAGAAGGAGAACCGGAGGGAGGAACTGATCTATCCGACGAGGGGAGGGGTATATATGCGTACGCAGTCAGAGAGGTTTATCGGGGACCTTCTTGAGAGGCTGCATATTCCGTACCGATATGAAACTCGTGTAACGATCAACAACCGGGCATACCATCCGGATTTCATTATTATGTTGCCTGATGGGAGACTAGTGATTCTGGAACACGTGGGAAGGATGGATTTGAGAGAATATGATGAAGACCTCATTATACGACTTCAGGCTTATGACAGCATAGGCCTGATGATTGGAAGAAATGTCTTCATGACCTTTCATCACGATATCCGGGAGGAGGCCAGAGTGAAAGAAGTATTGTTTCAGGTGCTCACCGCCAGCCCGCAGCGGAACAAAACATTGGTTAGCGTCGCAAGAAAAGCGGGCTGTCAGATTGAACAGCCCGCGTATGGATCATAACGCGTATGGGTCATAACATTATTCCGTGTCTTTTGTGTTTCGTTGCTGCAGTATCTCCCGCAGTTCATCGGTGCCGAACTTGTAGGCGGAATTGCAGAAGAAGCATTTCACTTCGATCTCTTCGTCATCGGCGATCATGGATTCCAGATCAGCAGTGCTCAGGGTGGCGAGTGCATGGGATATGCGCTCACGGGAGCAGTTGCAGTGGAAGCGGACAGGCTTCTCTTCGGTGATGATGAGATCCATATCGCCGAGGATGAGGCGCAGAATCTCTTCCGGACCGAGACCCCGTTCCATCAGGGTGGTAACAGGTTCCAGATCAGCCAGTTTGGCTTCCAGGACTGAGATGACTTCTTCTTTCGCATCCGGCATAAGCTGGATGATGAAGCCGCCCGCGTGAAGGACGCTGCTGTCTTTGCCAATCATGACGCCGAGAGCAACGGCGCTAGGCGTCTGCTCGGAGACAGTGAAATAATAGGCCAGATCTTCGCCGATTTCACCTGTCTGAAGTTCGACCTGCCCATTGTACGGCTCTTTGAGTCCCAGATCCATGCTTACAGTCAGGATGCCTGGTCCGACCGCACCGCCCACGTCAAGCTTGACCGCGCCGCTGACCGGATCCTCGCGGGGAGGGATGTCAACGGACGGATTCCCTGGAAATCCTTTCACATTGCCGTGGGAATCTGCCGTCACGGTGATACTGCCGATGGGACCGTCACCTTTCACGGTTAGAGTAATCAGGTCTTTATCGCCTTTCATCATGGATCCCATCATGGCGCCGGCCGACAGGAGTCTGCCGAGGGCTGCCGTGACGACAGGGAATGTCTTATGTATTTCGCGGGCTTCCGCTACCATTTCTGTAGAATCTACCGCAAAAGCTCTGATGTATTCCTGTGCGGCGGTTGCTCGTATGATTTTATCTGCCATCTATTCTTTATTCCTTTCGAGAAATGCAATGGTTGTAACAGCTATCAGTATTATAACACCACCGATGATCTGTGTGACGGTCAGGATTTTGCCGAAGATGAAAATAGAGAAAATGACTGCAGTAACCGGCAGTACGTTTTCAAAAGCAGCGACCAGAGTCGTGGAGAGTTTGCCGACAGCGTAGATGTATCCAAATTCCCCAATGATGATGCAGACGATGGCGGTGGCGAGTGTCACCAGGATGCCCATCGGGGTCACAACGATTGGCGTGTGGGTCACAGCCTGGCTGACCGCAACGATTGGAATCTGGACGATCAGTCCGGAAAGGAACAGCCCTGTCAGGAGGGTCAGCAGATCATATTTTTCATAGAGAGGTTTCACAACAACAATATAAATGGTCCATGCAATCGCCGCAGCAAACATGGCCAAAACACCGATCGCGCTGATGCCCATCGGTTCACCGGATACCAGAAGGTAGACGCCGAGAATCGAGGCAAGAATGCATACAACTTTGAGTGGTGTGATTTTGTTCCCATAGAAGATATGGTCACCGATCATGCCGAAGATCGGGACGGTGGCCATGATCAGAGAAGAAAAAGAGGCGGATGTCAGTCCCGTACCGAGATTTTCAATGGTGAAATAAACAGACATGCCGATCGCGCCGGAAATGAAAATGCGAGGCATATCCTCCCGTTTGATATGCAGGCCACCCCTGAACAGGAAGACACATGCCGTCAAAAGTACTGATCCAATGATGAGCCGCACAAAGGTAAACATGGCAGGGGACATAAACCCCATCATGTATTCGATGGCGATGAAGTCAAATCCCCAGATAAAGTTAACGCCGACGATGGCGAGCAGCGGTTTCATAGATGTGTTTTTGGTATTCATATTTCAGCCTTTCTCATAAATGTCACTGAGAGAAATTGTAACACAAAACCATTGCGAAAAGTGCGGTGTTTTATGTTCGCGTCCTATTATTTTGTGTTATAATCAGTTATTATTTGTTCAAGCATATGAACTGTGTAAATAATGCATTGATATATATTAGGAGGAAATGAAATGGATCCAAATGTAAGACCGGAAACTATGGAAAGAATCATCAATCCGGAGCTGGCGCAGGCTTTTATCGATGAGCAGATCGCGGCAGTAAAGGAACAGGTTGGAGACAAGAAGGTGCTGTTGGCTTTGTCCGGCGGTGTTGACTCTTCTGTCGTTGCAGCACTGCTGATCAAGGCAATCGGCGATCAGCTGGTGTGCGTCCACGTCAACCACGGACTCCTGCGCAAAGGCGAACCGGAGCAGGTTATCAAAGTGTTCAAGGAAGAGCTCGGCGCAAATCTCATTTATGTAGATGCTGTTGACAGATTCCTGGACAAGCTCGCCGGCGTGGATGATCCGGAAACGAAGAGAAAGATCATTGGCAAAGAGTTCATCGATGTCTTTGCAGAAGAAGCGTCCAAGCTGGAAGGAATCGAATTCCTGGGACAGGGCACGATCTATCCTGACATTCTGGAATCCGATGGCGTCAAGGCGCACCACAATGTAGGCGGACTGCCGGAAGATCTGCAGTTTGAACTGGTTGAGCCGGTCAAGCTTTTGTATAAGGATGAGGTCAGAGTTGTCGGCAAGCAGTTGGGTCTGCCTGACAGCATGGTTTACAGACAGCCGTTCCCTGGTCCTGGCCTCGGTGTCAGATGCGTCGGTGCGATCACCCGCGACAGACTGGAAGCAGTCCGTGAAGCAGATGCGATCGTTCGTGAGGAAATCGGCAAGATGAGTCCTGCGCCATGGCAGTACTTCGTAGCGATTCCGGATGTCAAGTCAACGGGCATCAAAGACGGCAAACGCTATATGGGATGGGCTGCAGTGATTCGTGCGATCCACACTGTAGACGCGGTTACTGCGAAGTCAGTAGAGATTCCTTGGGATATGCTCTGCATCATCCGCGACAGAATCATCGCAGAAGTTCCGGGCATCAACAGAGTGCTCTGGGATATCTCAGACAAACCAGTATCCACAATTGAGTGGGAGTAGTCGCAAGTGGTTTGCCACATCGCTGAAACCCTTGGTATGACTGGGTTTCATGAACCGGGCATAGAGCCATGGTTCTAAAATGGTTCTAAAAATACAGCGATTTTATCAGACGCTGGAACGTTGATATTTCAATGGTTCTGGCGTCTTTTTTAGTTCTCTGACTCTGAGTACAGACTTTTGTGCTCACGGCGTATTATGCTACTACATTATCACTGAAGATGAAGGAGGGGAAAGGTATGAGCACATATTATGAATTCTATGCAGCTGTAGAAAAAGACGGGAAAATCGAGGCAATCGGTCCGTATATCCGCAAAGATGGAGAATATCGTCTGACGCCGATATTGAGCCGCAGCCGTTCGTTCATCCAATGGGATGAATTCGGATATTGGGACCTGCAGATAGAAAAGATGGCGGAGGATCAGATTGAGTTCTTTACTGACACGGGATGGATCAGCGATGAACGTCAGTCCATATCATACTATATCCCATACAAAGATATCGCAGCACTCGCAGATGACGGGCTCGTCCAGGGGTATGTCACGTTGGATGAACTGAATATGGTCTCTGCGGCACATTACAGCCAGGACGCATTATGGGACATCTGGGTGAAAACTCCGGAGGTCGCCGCCGAAATGGACCCGGAGACAAGGAAACAGTATGGGCACATCGCGTATATCGACCGCTGCAGCACAGGATATATCTGCAGCCAGCTCGCCAATATGGTGGACCCCATCGAATACGGATATGAGAGTGAGGAACTACGCTTTATCGTTCGGGTATGTTGACCCCTTGCATACTCGAACAGGCGCGGTTCGCACAATTGTGGGCCGCGCCTCCCGCTCTTATACTATAGAAAAAGGGAACGGAAATGGAGGTGCCGACCATGTCAAATACAAAGTACAAGTTATCTTACGATGAAGTCAGAGTCATCGTGATCGCTCTGGTGGAACTGAAGAACCAGCTGATTGCGGAAGGAAGATACACAGACCTGGTAGACGAGCTCCTGATGAGATTTGTCGACTAATGATCCTTTTATCCGGGCGTCTGAATACATTGCTCTGCATTTTCGCAGAGCTTTTGTTATTTCAGAACACCTATTATGGAGAAAGGAAACATTATGGCAACGACAAA
>JAFRKJ010000020.1 GCA_017431785.1 Bacillota bacterium
CCTCGTGTCCTTGGTTCGATTCCGAGTCTGGGCACCATTTTTTTTAAAAATTACGACCCTGATTTCTCAGGGTCGTTTGCATTTTGCACAGATTCCTTGTTTTATCTTAAACTCTTCTCCCTTGCCAGGTATTGCGCTGTCGCATTTCACGGTGAATGTTGTTGAGAATAGTGCGCTTCTTGTAACTCCACTCGGGGGCAATAAGTGTGGAACGCGGCGCGTCGCCGGAGATGCGGTGCAGTGTGATTTCAGGCGGAATGATCTCAAGTGCTGCGATGAGCAAATCGATGTACTCTTCCATGGATTCAAAAGGAATATAGTCAGGCATAGTCTGCACCATGCCGCTGCCGCGGACAACATTGAGCATGTGGAGCTTGAGCCCGAAGATTTTTTTCTTGCATACGTAGTGCACAGACGCCAGCATCATCTCGCGGGTCTCTCCCGGAAGGCCTAGAATCAGGTGGGTCACAACACGGATACCGCGTGCAATGAGCCGGCGTACGGCGTCGTCATAATCGGCAAGGGTGTGGCAGAGGTTCATGGCGCTTGCTGTTTCGTCATGGATAGTCTGCAGTCCAAGTTCCACCCATAGGAACGTCTTCTTGTTCAGTTCAGACAGCAGGTCCAGGACATCATTCGGCAGACAGTCCGGACGCGTGGCGATGGCAAGCCCCACGACGCCAGGTGCTTTCAGGGCGGCTTCGAACTTCTGACGAAGTTCTGAAACGCTTGCATAGGTATTTGTGTGACTCTGGAAGTATGCCAGGTATTTCACATCGTATTTTTCCGAAGGCCATTTTTCAGAGAGCAACTGTATCTGTCGGTGCATTGCGTTGACCAGGTCGTCGCAAAGAACATCAGAAGATTCGCTGCCCGGTGTGCCGGTCAATGAGGAAGCCATGTCTCCGGAGCCGCTTTCCGAGCAGAACAGACAGCCGCCGGTGCCTTTGCTTCCGTCCCGGTTCGGGCATGTAAAACCGCCGTCAAGAGAGAGCTTGACGATTTTGGCGGGAGCATCGAGGCCGAGCTCCTCGTAGTGATTTTTGAACCAGGAATTGATCATGTTGATCCTGAGCTGCTGCCCGTCGGATGTGTCAAATATGATCGGCTGTTCCATAATGCGTTTCTCCTGCAGTCATAACCTCTTCGCGTCACTTGATAGTATTATAATCGCGATATTTATGTAAGTAAACAACCGCTGATTGTGGTATAATGAATCGTTATAATGGGGAAGACTGTGGACGGTCATAGTTATGAAAGAGAAAAAGGTATCAGCGCCTCTGATCACACGCGCATTTACAAATGAAAATCTGGGCATCGTGCCGGCTGATTCTCTTGAGAAAAAGGTCGACAGACTGAGCCTGATTCTCCACAGTTGTTGCGGTCCGTGCAGCAGCAGCGTGATTGAGCGGCTTGCCGGAGAATTCAACATTACGGTGCTCTACTACAACCCGTGCATTACGGATGAGAAAGAGTACAAGAAGAGAAGGGCGGCGCAGATCCAGTTTATCGAAAAGTTCAATGCTGAGAGAATCGATCTGCCGGACATCAGTTTCATAGAAGGGCCTTATGAACCAGGTGCGTTCTTTGAGGCGACGAAAGGTCACGAAGAGGATCCGGAGGGCGGTCAGCGGTGCAGTATCTGCTTCCGGCAAAGGTTGGAAAAAGCTGCGGAAACAGCGGCATTCATGGGCTTCGATATCTTCGGGACGACGTTGACCGTGAGTCCGCACAAAAATTATGAAATCATATCAGCCATAGGCAAAGACATCGCAGCCCGCTACGGTGTAAGCTTCCTGGATAGAGACTTCAAGAAGCAAGATGGGTTTAAACGATCCATCGAGCTGTCCAGAAAGTACAATCTGTACAGACAGAATTATTGCGGCTGCGTCTACAGCGACTGGCGGGACAAATAGTGGAACACGGATTTTCCGCCGCATCAAGCAACTGGAAAGCTGCATCAAAATAGTAAATACAGAAATTCATATATAAAGAGGAGGACGAAATGTCAAAGCTTATTATCCCGAAAGGCTATACGCCGGAAATCGACTACATGGAGAGCCAGAGAGCGATCAAGAAGATCAAAGACTTCTTCCAGCAGGAACTGGCTTACGGACTGAAACTCAGAAGAGTTTCCGCACCGCTTTTTGTTGCGCCTGAAACAGGGCTCAACGACAATCTGAACGGTGTTGAGAGAACGGTCAGTTTTACGGTCAAAGATATGGACGAGAAGGAAGTCGAAATCGTGCAGTCGCTGGCCAAGTGGAAGAGGATGGCGCTGGGAAGATATCACTTCAAACCGGGCACAGGTCTCTACACTGACATGAACGCAATCAGAAGAGATGAAGAACTGGACAATCTCCATTCTATTTACGTAGACCAGTGGGATTGGGAAAAGGCGATCACAAAAGAAGACAGAAACACAGAGTATCTCCATGAGGTCGTGGTGAAACTCTACAACGCGCTGAAAAATCTGAATGACTTCGTGAACAGACACTACAACGAATTGAAGACAGATCTTCCAAACGAGATTTTCTTCATCACATCTCAGGAGCTGGAAGATATGTATCCGGATCTGGATGCAAAAGCAAGAGAAGATGCGATCTGCAAAGAAAAAAGAGCTGTCTTTGTAGAAAAGATCGGCGGAGCGCTGAAGTCAGGCAAACCGCATGACGGAAGAGCACCGGACTACGATGACTGGGAACTGAACGGAGACATCCTCCTTTGGAACGAGATTCTGGAGTGCTCTTTCGAGATTTCTTCCATGGGTATCAGAGTTGATGAAGAGGCAATGGCTCGTCAGCTGGAGATCGCCGGGGCGATGGATAGAGCGGAAATGGACTTCCACAAGAAGATTCTGAACTGCGAACTCCCGTACTCCATCGGAGGCGGCATCGGACAGTCCAGACTCTGCATGTACTTCCTGAGAAAAGCGCACATCGGCGAAGTGCAGGCTGCTATCTGGCCGGAAGACATGGTCAAAGAATGCGAAGAAAACGACATTTTCCTTCTGTAATGGAATCATAAGTCAGAACACTGCGGCCGATGAAATACGTAGATGTAGTAATCGACAACAAGAGCAACAGCACAGATGCGCTCTTCACATATAAGTGCGAGGATGATGCAGTCAGCATAGGCAGCAAAGTATATGTGCCTTTTGCAAGAAGCAGAAAACCCCGCGAAGGATATGTGGTATCAGTCAGTGAGGATGCATCGCAGATTGAGGAAACAATCCTGCCGAAGCTGCGTGCTGTAGAGCGTGTGGACGAAGACGTTTCATTGACAGAAGAAATGGTAAGAAGCGCCATGTGGATGCGCGGCAGGTATCTCTGCAGGTACATCGATGCGATTCGTTGCTTCACACCAGCAGGAAGCGCAGCGGTCAGAAGAGAAAAGCAGAACTCTCTGGCAGGGGAGCGCGGCTTTGCAGAGCAGGTCGACCAGCTTACAGGCGAGCAGGAAGACGCCCTCAACCAGATCATCGGAGCGATTGAAGAGAGAAAGAACGATCGCTTCCTGATTCACGGCGTGACCGGAAGCGGCAAAACGGAAGTATATATCAGAGCGGCGAAAAAAGCGCTGGAAGAGGGAAGAGGCGTCATCATTCTGGTGCCTGAAATCTCTCTGACAGGACAGATCATCGATCGGTTCCTTGGGAATTTCGGAGAAGATTCTGTAGCTGTGCTGCACTCCAGACTTTCCGCCGGAGAACGATATGACCAGTGGAAGAGAGTGCGGGATGGAAAGACAAGAATCGTGATCGGTGCCAGATCTGCTGTCTTTGCGCCGGTTGAGAATCTGGGATTGATCGTGGTCGATGAGGAACATGAGTCGACTTATAAATCGGATTTTACGCCGAAGTACGATACCATAGAAGTCGCTGTGAAACGGCTGCAGGATCAGGATAGCCAGGGCGTTCTGATTCTGGGCAGCGCGACGCCTTCCGTGGTTACATACAGCCGCGCGAAAGAAGGAATCTACAAGCTCATAGAGCTGACCAAACGATACAACGAAGCAGAACTTCCGAAGACGGAGATCGTGGACATGCGGGCGGAGATGAAAGACGGAAACCGTTCCATGCTCAGCCGCAGACTTGTGGAAGAGATGCACAGGCAGCTGGATAGCGGCAGGCAAGTCATGCTCTTCCTGAACAGGAGAGGCTATTCGACCTTTATTTCCTGCAGAGAATGCGGCTATGTGGCCAAGTGTCCGACCTGCGGGCTTTCCCTGACCTATCACAGAGGCGGCAGGGGAGGCAGCGGCAAACTGGTATGCCATTACTGCGGACATGAGGAAGCGCCGCCGGAAGTCTGTCCGGAATGCGGAAGCAGCTATGTCAGATACTTCGGCAGCGGAACAGAGAAAATCGAAGAGACCATCCGGCAGCTCTTTCCGGAGCATACGTCGGACAGACTGGACCTCGATTCCATCAAGAAAAAGGGTGAACTCAAAAAGAAACTCAAGGATTTCGAGAAGGGCCGTACGGATATCCTCATCGGAACACAGTTGATCGCCAAAGGACTGGACTTCAAGAACGTTGGTCTGGTTGGAATTGTGTCAGCGGATGTATCATTGAACATACCGGATTTCAGATCGCCGGAAAGAGCATTTCAGCTGATTACGCAGGCCGCCGGAAGAGCGGGCAGAGGGACTGAAGAAGGCAAGGTCATCATCCAGACCTACAGTCCGGAGCACTATGCTGTGGTAATGGCGGCGGAGCATGACTACAAGAACTTCTATGAAGCAGAAGACAAGTTCAGGAAGTTCATGATGTACCCGCCGTACAGCGATATCTTCCAGATTGTCTTTACATCTGACTCGCAGGAGACGGCTCTCGCCGGAGCGGAGAAGTGGCACAAGCGACTGGATGAACTGCTGCCGGCAGAGGATAAGAACAATCTCTTTCAGCCGCAGGAAGCTTATATGAGCAAGATTCGCGACACCTATCGGTATTCACTGGTCCTCAAGTGTCCGAGAGGTAAGCGTCACCAGTATGCGGGAATCGTGTACAAGGTCAGGGCTGAGGAAATCGAGGACGCCCGGAAGAAAAAACAGGATTACAATGCTGTGGTGGACATCAATCCATACAGCTTCTCATAAACAAATCATACAAAAGCAACAGAGAATCAATTGAAAGGCAGATAATTATGGCACTGAGAAATATCGTAACAGATGAAGATCCAATACTGAGAAAAGTATGCAGACCGGTAGGTGAGGTGACACCCCGCATACAGATGATCCTCGACGACATGGTGGAGACCATGAGAGATGCCAACGGTGTAGGGCTGGCGGCGCCTCAGGTAGGCATTATGAGAAGAATGTTTGTAGCAGAACCGGAACCGGAGAGAGTTTACTACTTCGTGGATCCTGAGATGGTCACACTGGAAGGCGAACAGGAGAGCGATGAAGGGTGTCTGTCTGTGCCGGGAATGGTCGGAACCGTGAAACGCCCTGAGAAGATCGTCCTCAAAGGGAAGGACAGATACGGGAAAGAAAAGGAATTTACTTTTGAAGGATTTGACGCTATCGTGATGTGCCACGAGTTCGATCATCTGGAAGGTATCATCTACACAGACAAGGCGACAAACATCCGTCCGGTCGAAGCACTCGAGGAAGAAGAACAGGCATGAGACTAATTTACATGGGAACACCTGACTTCGCGGTACCTCCGTTGGAGATGCTGGCGCAGGCAGGACATGAAATCATATATGCGGTCACCCAGCCGGATGCAGTACGAGACAGAGGAAAGAAAATCAAGTTCTCTCCGGTCAAGGAGAAAGCCATCGAGCTTGGCATTCCGGTCCTGCAGCCTTCGAAGATCAGGAAGAACGAAGAGTTTGCACAGCTTTTGCGCGAGGCTAAGCCTGATGCAGCAATTGTTTCTGCCTATGGTAAGATTCTCCCTGCGGACGTTTTGGACATTCCGAAGTACGGATGCCTGAATATACACGGATCCCTGCTGCCTCGCTTCAGAGGCGCTGCGCCGATCCAGGCGGCGATCATCGCTGGAGATGAAGAGACCGGCGTAACGATAATGCGTATGGATAAGGGACTCGATACAGGTGACATGGTCGCAAAGGCAGCAACACCGATCGGCGGCAAAACCTGCGAAGAACTCCATGATGAACTGGCGATGATGGGTGCGAAACTCATCACAGAGACACTGGAAGACATCGAAGGTGCGCTTGCAGGTGCCGAGAAACAGGATGACGCGCTTTCTACCTATGCGCCGATGCTGTCAAAAGCGGACGGACACATTGACTTCAACCAGAGTCCGGAAGAAATCGAGCGCAGGATCCGAGCCTTTGATCCGTGGCCGGGAAGTTACGCAGAGATGAATGGTAAGACATTCAAACTCTGGAAGGCGGCTGCTCTGGACCGGGAGACTGACGCTGCGGCAGGCACTGTCGTTGCAGCGGGAAAAGACGGTCTGGACATTTCTGCAGGCGGCCGTATCCTCAGAGTGACGCAGATACAGGCGCCAGGCAAAAAACGAATGGAAACAGGCGACTATTTAAGGGGCAATGTCATTGAAATCGGTACCGTTTTACGATAAAATGTAATTTGAGGTGATATGATGTTTTACGGATTCGACCCGACATTCATAGTGCTGATTCCGGCGATCTTGTTCACCGTGTATGCGCAGCGCAAGGTACAGAGTGCCTACGCTACGTATTCTCGTGTGCCTACAAAAAGACAGATTCCGGGAAGTCAGGTAGCCAGAATGATTCTGGATAATAACGGGATGGATCACGTACCGATCGAAATGATATCCGGTCAGCTTACGGACAACTATGATCCGACGAAGGATGAGATGCATATTTCAGAAGGGACATACAACAGCTCATCCATCGCCTCCGTTGCTATAGCAGCCCATGAATCGGGGCATGCGATGCAGGATGGGGCGAACTACGGATTCCTGAAGCTGAGAATCTCAATGGTGCCATTCGTCAACATGGTATCAGCGATTTCCCTGCCGGTGATCATGGTCGGTATTGCTATGGTTGCTGCGGGGCAGGCAATAGGCGGGACCATATTCAATGTGGGCGTACTGATGTTTGCAGTCGTAGTGCTGTTTCATACCGTTACACTGCCAGTTGAATTTGATGCCAGCAAGCGCGCTCTCGAGCAGCTTGTTGCGCTTAATATAGTAGACGAAACTGAAGTTAAGGGAGCTCAGAAAGTGCTGTCCGCAGCAGCGATGACTTACGTCGCCGCGCTGGCTGTATCTCTAGTGACCTTCATAAGAATCCTGATGATAAGGGGGAGCAGAAACTAATGGACAACAATCGCAAGACAGCATACCAGACATTACTGGATGTGGAATCAAAAAAAGCTTATTCAAACATTGCGCTCAATCACAAGATCGCAGTGAATAAACCAAGCACTCCTGCTTTTGTAAGAGAACTTGTCTATGGAGTTCTGGAGAGAAAGCTGACGCTGGATTATTACATCGATCAGCTTCTGACAGAGGGCATCGACAGCCTGAAGACGCCGGAAATCACGATTCTGCGTATGGGTATCTATCAGCTTGGATACATGGAGAAAGTTCCTGAATATGCAGCTGTCAGTGAATCAGTCGATCTGGCCAAAAAGTACTGCAAAGGCAGAGCAGGTCTTATCAATGGCGTTCTCAGAGAGTACCAGAACAAGAAGATATACCTCACACTTCCGGCAAGAGACGAAGATGAGGTCAAATATCTTTCCATCAAATATTCTTATGCTCCATGGATCATCGAGCTATGGCTCAAGTACTACAACATGAGCTTTGTTGAACAGCTTCTGGAAGCAGGAAACCAGACTCCGCCGCTGACAGTCAGAGCCAACTGGCTGAAGATCAGGAAGGAGGATCTGAAGAAGGCATTCAGAGAGAGAGGATTTGAAGTAGAGGACGGCAAGCTTGCGCAGAATGCGCTCAACGTGAAAGGCAGCAAAGTGCTGGACAGCGAGCTTTACAGATATGGACTGTTCACTCCGCAGGATGAGAGCTCCATGCTCGTTTCCGAGAAGATCGGCGTAAAGCAGGGCGATTTGGTCATAGACGTCTGCGCAGCACCGGGCGGCAAGACGACAGCTATTGCAGAGAGAATGAACAATACCGGTAAGATCATCGCTTCAGACATTTACCGCAGAAAGCTGGATCTGGTCGACAAAGAAGCGAAGAGACTTGGTATCACAAATATTGAAACAAGATCATGGGATGCGACAAGAGTCGATTCCACAATGGTCAAGAAGGCAGATAGAGTTCTCGTCGACGCACCTTGTTCAGGACTCGGCGTCGTCAGAAGAAAACCGGAGATCAAGTACAGAGAACTGTCAGAAGATATCATGATGATGCCGAAGAAGCAGGCGGATATCCTGTCAGCATCCTCATCCTATGTAAAGCCTGGCGGAACGCTGGTGTACAGCACATGTACGATCAATCCGGAAGAGAATGAGAAGATCATCGATCAGTTTCTCAAGAGGAACAGAGACTTCGAGAAGGTTGAGAGGACACTGCTCCTGCCGAATGTGAACGGTACAGACGGATTCTTCATCTGCGTGATGAAGAGGAATGAGCTGATGGAGTAAACAGTTATAACAGTCAGGGAGAATAATAAACGAATGCTGCAAATAGGATTCAAATGCAACAGAGGCGTTGTAAGAAAGAACAATGAAGATGCATGTTTTCTGATTCCGAATCAGGACGTGTATATTGTGGCGGACGGCGTCGGCGGCAATAACTCCGGCGAAATCGCCAGCAGTACAGCAGTAGAATCACTGGCTTCTTTTGTGAAAGCAGGTGATTTGAAGAACTGCAAAACCCCGGAAGAGATTTTTGGTTTCTTCACGGAGGCAATTGACGTTGCGAACAATGACGTCTATGTCATGAATCAGGAAAACCTGAATTACAGAGGAATGGCTACGACAGTCGTTCTGGCGTATATACATGACGGAAATGCATACATCACAAACATCGGAGACAGCCGGGCGTATCTTTTCAGAAACAACAGGCTTAAGCGAATCACGAAGGATCACACCTATGTCAACGAGCTGATTGACAAGGGCATCATCACTGAGAAAGAAGCGGAGAGTCACAGCCAGAAGAACGTGATCACGAAGGCTTTGGGAGCAGAGCCTCAGGCAGAACCGGACTTCTATAAAGTGGCTCTGGAAAGAAGTGACATCATGGTGCTTTGCTCTGACGGACTGTATGGTGAAGTCGGAGAGGACAGAATGACAGAGCTCCTCAAGAACGCTGTTGAGAGCGACACCAAGATGAACGATCTTTGCGCTGATTTCGTCGACGAGGCAATTCTTGCCGGCGGGCGTGATAACATCACAGTGATCTGTATCAAGGTTTGATTATTCTAGGAGGAAGAAATGAGCAAAGTACTCGCAAACAGATATGAACTGTTCGAGAGAGTAGGGGAAGGCGGAATGTCCGTGGTCTACAAGGCCAAAGACAGACTTCTCAATAGATTTGTAGCGATCAAAATCCTCAAGCCTGAATTCATAGGGGACCAGAAGTTCATTGAGAGTTTCAGAAGAGAATCACAGAACGCTGCAAGCATGAGCCATCCGAACATCGTAAATATCTACGATGTAGGAAGGGAAGGCAACATCCATTACATCGTCATGGAGCTGATCGAAGGAAGAGCACTCAGTGACTACATCAGGGAACAGGGACCGATGGCCTATCCGAAGGTTATCGCTTTGTCGAAACAGATTGCGTCCGCTCTTGCTTTTGCGCACAAAAACCATATCATCCATAGGGATGTGAAACCGCACAACGTTATGATCACGCCGAACGGAACGGCGAAGATCACAGATTTCGGTATCGCAAAGGCAGTAAACGCGGCGACAATCGTGGACAATACAGACGGCATCGTCGGATCTGTTCACTACTTCTCACCAGAGCAGGCGAGAGGCGGATATGTGGATGAGAAGTCTGATATCTATTCGCTGGGCATCGTGATGTACGAAATGCTCACAGGACAGGTTCCGTTCGATGGAGACAATCCTGTCAATATCGCGCTTCAGCATATCAACAGCGAGATGACACCGCCGTCACAACTGGTGGACGGAGTGCCTCCTGCACTGGAGCACATCATCATGAAATGCTGTGACAAATATCCGGTCAACAGATATGCATCAGCAGACGATCTGATCGAAGCACTGAACAATCTGGAGTTCGTAGGCAGTGTTGTCGGTGATTCCGTTCTCATGGGAACGGCAAGCAGAGACACGACAGTGGTTCGCCCTCATAAAGGCAAGGGACCGATTGCCAAGACTGATTACGACGACGGAGAAGAGGAATTTGAAGAGCCGGAAGGCAGAAAACATAAAGAAAAGAAAAAGAAGAACAATAAGAGAATTATCCTCATTGCAGCAATTGCTGCAGCTGTGATTGCACTGCTTATCGGTGTTCTGGCGCTTACCGGCGGTGAAGAGATCGAAGCGCCTGACTTCAAGGGTATGACGATGCAGCAGGCCCAGGATCTGGCAGAAAAGATGGATATCAAGGTCAAGGAAGGTGACGAGGTCATCAGCGATGAAGTGGACAAGGGTCTCATTGTGTCACAGACTCCGGAAGCAGGCCAGACGATCAAGACAGGAAGCACGATTACAGTCAACATCAGTAAGGGTCTGGGAGACGGCAGTGTTCCGGATCTGACGGGTAAGATGAAGGATGAACTTTCAGATTATCTGGAAGCGGCCGGGTTCAAGCTGGGTGCTGTTACGACAAAGGCCAGCGATGAACCGGAAGGAACTGTCCTGAGTCAGAATCCTAAGGCCGGTTCAGAAGTTGAGAAAGGAACCGCCATCGACGTCGTCGTCAGTGATGGTTCCAAGGCAAAAGCAACCGTTCCTTATCTGGTCGGCAAATCACTTTCTGCTGCGCAGAGCGAACTGGCGGAAGCAGGTCTTAAGACAGGCAACGTCGGCTACGACTTCAGTTCTTCTTATGCAGAAGGCGAAGTCATGTGGCAGCAGTATGACGCAGGTGCATCCGTCGACAAAGGATCATCCGTAAAACTGAGAGTCAGCAAGGGACCTGAGCCAACAACAACGACAACAACTACTACAACCACCACCACTGTAGCACCGACTCCAACGGAGCCTGAGTTGGACGGACCTGCAGACTAACAATATGAAGGGAACAATAATCAAAGGAATCGCCGGATTTTATTATGTGAAATCCGGCGATACAGTATACAGATGCAGGGCGAAAGGCACCTTCAAAGAGAAGGGAATCAAGCCTGCTGTCGGAGATGAAGTCTGCTTCCAGGTGGGGACAGAAGAGGACAACACCCTTGTCACGGAGATTCTGCCTCGGAACAATGTTTTCATCAGACCATTTGTGTCAAACGTGGACTGTTTCATCATCGTTGCGGCAGCGAAGAAACCTGCGCCGATTCTGCAGACCATAGACCGCTTTCTGGTGATGGCGGAGAAGGCGCAGACAGATATCGTCTTTTGCATCAACAAGTGCGACCTCAAAGGAAAGCAGGATGAGCTGAAAGAGATTTATGAGCCCCTTTATCCGACTGTCTGCATCGGGCAGGGTATGGAAGAAGGGCTTGAAGAACTCAAGCGTCTGATCAAGGGAAAGAAAGCCGCGCTTGCAGGCGCTTCCGGCGTCGGTAAGTCGACCATTCTGAACAGACTGCATCCTGAGGCGCAGATGGAAACCGGTAATATCAGCAGGAAATCCCAGAGGGGAAAGCATACAACAAGGCACAGTGAGCTGTTTACCCTCGATGAGGAAGGAACCATGATATTCGACACACCTGGTTTCACATCCTTCGATATTCTGACTGCAGAAGTGGATGAACTCCAGTTTTTATATCCGGAGATCGGAGCTTTTGCAGGGGAGTGCAGGTACGATAACTGCAGACATCTGGCGGAACCGGAATGCGCTGTGAAGCAGGCCCTTGAAGAGGGGCGGATCAGCGCAAGCAGATACAGATCATACAAAGAACAGATGGAGGAACTACTGAAATGAAAAAACTTGCACCATCAATACTGTCAGCGGATTTTTCGAAACTGGCTGAAGACGTGGCAAAGATCGAAGCCGGCGGAGCGGACTACATACACGTGGATGTTATGGATGGTCATTTCGTTCCGAACATATCATTCGGTGCGGTAGTCATGAAAAGTCTGGAAGGGAAGACGAACCTGCCATACGATGTTCATCTTATGATCGAGAATCCGGATCAGTATCTGGAGGATTTCGTTACGCCAAACACGGCATTCATTACCGTACACCAGGAGGCCTGCACACATTTGAACAGAACGATTCAGCACATCAAATCAATGGGCGTCAAAGCGGGCGTATCACTGAATCCGGCAACATCACTATCTACGTTGGACTACATTCTCGACGATGTGGACATGGTGCTGATCATGTCCGTGAATCCGGGATTCGGCGGACAGAAGTTCATTCCTTCCGCATTGGAGAAAATCAAGGAACTCGCTGAGATCAGACGTGCAGAAGAGCTCGATTTTGAAATAGAAATCGACGGCGGAGCAAAGCTGGATAATGTTCAGGAAATCGTTTCTGCCGGAACAGATATAGTCGTTGCAGGATCCGCCGTTTTCAAAACGCCGGACATTGAAGAAACTACGAAGCAGTTCATCAGCAAGATAAGGAGCGTCTAAATGAGAATCATACTTGACGGAATGGGCGGTGATAACGCGCCTGCAGAAATCGTGAAGGGCGCAGTAAGCGCAGCACAGCAGATCGATGACGAAATCTACATTGTCGGAAAACCTGACGCCATTACCAGCCACCTCAAGAAATGCAACTACAGCGGCAGTCGGATTCACATCGTTCCGGCCAGTGAAGTCATCACGATGGAAGACAGCCCTGTCAAAGCTATCAGAAGCAAGAAGGATTCCTCTCTTGTTGTGGGACTCAACATGCTCAAGAGCGGAGAGGGCGACATGTTCGTCTCCGCCGGAAACACAGGAGCATTGATCGTCGGATCCAGACTTCTGCTCGGTAGAATCAAAGGCGTTGACAGACCTGCTCTCGCCAGCATCTATCCTGATATGACAGGCGGAGAGCCGGTGCTGCTGGTCGATGCAGGAGCAAGCTCTGAATCAAAGGCAAGAAATCTTCTGGAATACGGGCTCATGGGAAGTATCTACGTTGAGAACGTATGGGGAAGAGATAACCCGACCGTCGGTCTGGTGAATCTGGGTGCAGAAGAGAGCAAAGGTTCCAGCGTCACCAAAGACGCATTCAAGTTGCTGGACAACTCCAATCTGAACTTCATCGGAAACGTTGAAGGAAGAGAGGTTCCGACCGGCGTCTGCGACATCATCGTATGTGACGGATTTACAGGAAACGTCATTTTGAAACTGACAGAAGGCGTTTCCCTGAGTATCTTTAAGTTGATCAAGGATACGCTGAAGAGTGGTGCGAAAGCGATGCTGGGCGGCGCACTCGTCAAATCCAAACTGACAGCGCTCAAGGATGAATTCGATTACGAAGAGTACGGCGGAGCGCCTGTTCTGGGCGTCAACGGACCAGTCATCAAGATGCACGGCTCCTCGACAGCGCGTGCGGTCAAGAGCGCAATCGTCAGAGGGCTTCCTTACGCCAGGGAGAATGTTGTGGATATCATCAAGCAGGAGATGCTTGAAATATGAAAACCATAGAAGAGAAAATCGGATACAGTTTCAGGGATAAAGGGCTGCTGCAAACAGCGCTCACACACAGTTCCTATGCCAGAGACAGAAATGGACTGGGCGAATACAATGAACGCCTGGAGTTTCTTGGTGACGCAATGCTGGATGCCATTGCGGCAGAAGAACTGTACAAGGTATTCTCTGACAGAGAAGAAGGATTTCTCTCAAGAACAAGGGCAAGCCTTGTCTGCGAGAGATTCCTTTTTGAAGTAGCACAGCAGTTGGAACTGGGAAGCTACTTAAGACTGGGGACAGGAGAAGAGAAAACGGGAGGAAGAGAGAGACCTTCCATTCTGGCAGACGCTGTGGAGGCAATCATAGGGGCAGTTTTTCTGGATGGAGGATATGAAGCGGCCAGAAACGTTGTTTTGGAACTGCTCAAAGATGGATTCAGAGAAGTCAGAGAAGGTCGGGCTATCATCACAGATTACAAAACAGCACTGCAGGAACTGTTGCAGGCAGAGGGAATCGCAGCAGCAGATATACAGTATGTAGATGCAGGACAGACAGGCCCTGATCACGACAAAGTGTTCACCGTCAAACTGAATATCAAAGGCGCAGAAGAAGCCGAAGGGGTAGGAAAGAGTAAAAAACAAGCTCAGCAGAATGCAGCTGAGAAGGCGCTTTCAAGGAGAAGACATGCTATTTAAGAGAATAGAAATGCACGGGTTCAAGTCATTTGCAGAACCTATCACAATTGAATTCAACGAGGGAATCACCGGAATTGTCGGACCGAATGGCAGCGGCAAAAGCAATATCAGTGACGCTGTCAGATGGGTACTTGGTGAGCAGAGCCCGAAGATGCTGCGCGGCGGCAAGATGGAAGAAGTTATCTTCAACGGAACTGACAGCAGAAAGGCCCGCGGCATGGCCGAGGTTACCCTCTTTATCGATAACAGCGACGGCAGTCTGCCGATCGATTACAAAGAAGTTGCCATCACAAGAAGGATGTTCCGCTCCGGCGAGAGTGAGTACCACATCAACGGCAACCAGTGCAGGCTGAGAGATATCCGTGAGCTCATCATGGATACAGGAATTGGCGTCGATGGATACTCTCTGATTGGACAGGGCAAAATCGCAGATATCATCAGCAACAAGACCGAGTCACGCAGAGAGATCTTTGAGGAGGCTGCTGGTATCGTTGCCTACAGAACAAAGAAGGCAGAGGCAGAGAGAAAGCTGGCATCTACGACGATCAACATGAACAGGGTGCAGGACATCATCGGAGAGATCGAGGGAAGGATCGACGGTCTGCGGGAAGACAGCGAAAAGGCGAAAGAGTATCTGGAATTGAGGGATAAACATAAATCCCTTGAGATCAATATCATTCTCAAGAACGTCGAGGGACTCGAAAGAAAGAACGAGTTCGCCGAAGAAGATCTGCGCAATGTAGTCTATAATCTGGAAAGACTCAAGGCGGAAAAAGAGAAACTGGAAGAATCGATCAACGAGAGCAACAGCAGAAATGAACGGCTGGAAGCGCTTTCTGTTGACGCGAGGGAGACACTCATCAAGTCTATCGACAGACTGAATCTCGCGGTCAACAAGAGCGAAGTCGACAAAGAGAGAATGACCGCCATCGAGGACAACACAGCCAGAATCACCGAAGAACTGAAGGCCCTCGAAGAAAAGAAAGAAAGAGAAGAATCCAACGCGGGGAGCTTTTTGCAGCAAAAGGAAGAAGCCGACAAGCAGGCAGAAGAAGCAGAAAAGCAGCTCGAAGAAAAAGTTGAAAAATACAATGCAGTTGCAGATGCACTGAGCCAGCTGGGTGAAGAAGCAGATGCCTGCAGAAACAGCATCTACAGCCTTTCCTCGGAGATTTCTGCGTGCAACTCAGAGATCAGCAGCATGGAACTCATCATTGAAACGCTGGAAAAGAGAAAAGAAGCGTTGCTGAATGAGCGTAATGCAGGTGAGGATACGGAGAACAGTACGCGAAAAGATCTCGAAGAGGCACAGAAGGAAAGAGATCAGATCGCAGCAGAAATCGAACGTGTGAAGGAAGAGAAAATCGACTCAGAAGAAGCCCATGAAGCGGCGCTGAAAGAAGAGCGTCAGTTGTCACAGGCAGAAGAGGAACTGAAGCTCTCCCTTGAGAGAATGACGGCACGCTTTAAGACCATCGAGGAGATGGAGAGCAACTACGAGGGATATACCAGTGCAGTAAAGCACGTCATGAGAGCCAAAATGCCGGGCATTCACGGTGTCATTGCAGAACTCATCACAGTTCCCGCCGGATATGAGACAGCCATTGAGACAGCATTAGGCCAGTCCCTGCAGAACATTGTCTGCGACGATGACAAGAGCGCCCGCAGAGCCATCGAATCACTGAAGGAAAACAAGGCCGGAAGAATGACATTCCTTCCGATCAAATCCATCAGGGGAAGAGAAAGACCGAACAAAAAAATTGCGGAAGAACCAGGCTTTGTCGGTTTTGCACCTGATTGCATCACCTATGATAAGAAGTTTGAGAATATCATCAGTTATCTTCTGGGCAGAGTCGTTGTCGTGAGAGATCTGGAGCATGCCCTGCGGATCTCCAAACTGGACTTTGATCTTCTGACCGTTACGATGGACGGTGAGATCATCAATGCCAGAGGCGCCATCACAGGAGGAAGGTTCAAACATAAATCAGCGAACATCCTCGACAGAAGGACAGAGATGGCCAACCTCGAGAAGAGCATCAAAGAAGGCGCGGAGAAGCAGGAGTTTTACAGCAGCAAACTGGAAGGTCTGAAGGACGAAATCAAGAGTCTGGCCGACGATATCGCTGAACTCGATGAAAAGCAGAGAGGACTCGAAAGTTCACTGATGCTCAAGGAAAGCGCAATCAGCGTTGCCAAGAGTGTTCTTGATGATATGGTCAGCAGTGCCGACAGAGTCGACAGAGAACTGGAGAGCATCCAGCAGGAACAGGAGAATTCCAACGGTATCATCGAGAAAGTCAAAGCAGATCTGAAAGCAAAGCAGGAAGCCTCTGCAGAAGCGGAGAAGACCTGCGAAGAGAAACTCAGTCTGTACGAGACAAAGAAAACCGAAGCAAACGAAATCAACGAAGAAATCATCGCAGCGAGGATCCTCGTTACGACTTGCAATGAGAAGAAGACACACGCAGATGATATTGCCGACAGAATCAAGGCTTCCATAGCCGAAATCAAGGCAGATATAGAGACCAGAAAACGCCAGATGGCTATACTGGAAGAAGAAAAGGGTCAGATCACAGAGGGACACGTGGACATCGATGAGATGATCCGCGGTCTGGAGGATGCCAAAACATCCGCGGAAGAACGTCTGCAGACTGTGACTGATGAGAAGGCAGCCCTGACAGCCAGCCTCGCATCACTGAACAATGAAAGGGAAGAACTGACCGGCAAGATTCAGGGATTCCAGGATCAGAAGTATGATTTGGATGTGCGCAAGGCGAAGAATGACACCCAGCTCGAGACATACAAAGAGAAGCTTTGGGAAGATTTCGAAGTGTCCTATATCCAGGCCATGGAATTCAAGTCTGAAGACTTTGTCATGTCCAGAGCGGTCAAGGAAAACAGGCAGATCAAGAACCGCATCAGAGAACTGGGCGAAGTAAATGTGGGCGCAATTGAAGAGTACAAGCAGGTCAGTGAGCGTTATGAGTTCCTCACGAACGAACGCGCCGATGTTCAGAAAGCTATGGATGACTTAAACGGCATCATCAATGAGATGGACAGAACCATCCGCAAGAAGTTCAAGGAAAGTTTCGATCAGATCGTCATCAATTTCGAGAAGCAGTTCCAGGATCTCTTTGGGGGCGGGCATGCAGAACTCAGACTGTCCGATGAAAACGATCCTCTGGAATCGAATATCGATATCATCGCACAGCCTCCTGGCAAGAAACTGCAGAATATCAATCTGCTCTCCGGCGGCGAAAAAACATTGACCGCCATAGCGCTGATGTTCGCTGTTCTGCAGGCGAAGCCGACGCCGTTCTGCATTCTGGACGAGGTCGAGGCGGCGCTGGATGATGCCAATATCGATCGGTTCATCAAGTGCCTGAGGCAGTTCGAAGGCATTCAGTTCACACTGGTGACACACCAGAAGGCGACCATGGAGCAGGCAGATGTTCTCTACGGCGTTACCATGCCGGAGAAGGGTGTTTCCAAGGTGCTTTCTCTGTCACTGGAAGACGACCTGAGCAAATACAGTAACTGATAGAAAGGTTTTGCTGCAAAGGCAATACAGGAGAGATACATGTTAGGAGAGAGAAAAGGTTTTTTCGGAAGAATGTCGGAACGCATCAACGATGCGCTCATGATGAACCCTACGATAGATGAAGATTTCTTCGATGAGCTCGAAGAGATTCTGATTACATCCGACATCGGGATGGAGACGACCATGAAGGTTGTTGAGACACTCCGGAATGAGGTCAAAGCCAACAACATGACCAAGCCGAATGTCATCAAAATCAGACTGGGTAAGATCATCGCCGATACGATCAACAAGGGTGAGGCCCAGAAACTTTCAGAAGAGAGTCCGCTCGTCATCCTCATGATCGGCATCAACGGAGGAGGCAAGACCACTTCCATAGGAAAGCTGGCATACAAACTCAAAAAAGAAGGCAGGACCGTTATGCTGGCTGCTGCGGATACGTTCCGTGCTGCGGCGAGCGAGCAGCTTGTCATCTGGGGAGAACGCGTAGGTGTCAATGTCATCAGACATGCAGAAGGTGCGGATCCTTCCGCAGTCATTTACGATGCGATCCAGTCTGCAAAAGCAAAGAATATGGATGTGCTCATCTGCGATACGGCAGGCAGATTGCAGAACAAAAAGAATCTGATGGATGAGCTCGCCAAGATGAACAAAGTCATCAGCCGCGAGTGGCCGGAAGCTGCCCGTGAGAATCTTCTCGTCCTTGACGCGACAACCGGCAAGAATGCTGTGTCACAAGTAGAGGAGTTCGGAGAAGCAGCCGGCATCACGGGAATCGTGCTGACGAAGCTGGATGGTACGGCCAAAGGCGGTATCGTCCTCACCATCGCTGATGAATACGATATGCCGGTCAAGTTTGTTGGATTGGGTGAAGGAATCGAAGATCTGGAAGAATTTGATCCTCAGGATTTTGCGAAAGGGATATTTGAATGAGTTTGCCATTAGTTGCAGTAGTTGGACGACCTAACGTAGGCAAGTCGACATTCTTTAATAAAGTAGTAGGACGCAGGGTATCCATTGTGGAAGATACCCCTGGCGTTACACGCGACAGAATCTATGCCGAGGCCGAATGGTGCGGCATACATTTCGCGTTGATCGATACAGGCGGCATCGAACCGGACAGCAAGGATGTGATCTTGTCCCAGATGAGAGAGCAGGCAGAGATGGCCATCGATACTTCCGATGTCATCCTGTTCATGGTGGATGGCAAAGAAGGCCTTACGGCTGCTGACCGCGAAGTAGGCGAGATGCTCATGAAGACAGGCAAGAAGGTCATTTTGGCGGTCAACAAGATCGACAGACCTGATTTGCCGGATGATTTCTATGACTTCTATGAGCTCGGTCTCGGAGAGCCGATTCCGATTTCTTCTGCGAACATGCTGAATCTGGGAGATCTTCTGGACGAAATCATTTCCAGTTTTCCGGAAGGAGCCGGAACAGAAGAAGACGATTCCATCAAGATCGCTATGATTGGCAAGCCGAATGTGGGCAAATCTTCTCTGATCAACAAGATTCTGGGAGAGAACCGTGTCATCGTTTCACCGATTGCAGGAACGACACGGGATTCTATCGATACACCGTTCGAATTCGATGGCGATCAGTACACCCTGATTGACACAGCGGGCATCCGCCGCAAGAGCAAAGTCAACGAAGACATCGAAAAGTTCAGCGTCATTCGTGCCGTTGCTGCAATCGAACGCTGCGATGTCTGCATGCTCATGATCGACGCACAGGAAGGCGTCACAGAACAGGATAAGAAGATTGCCGGCATCGCCCACGAAGCAGGCAAAGGCATTATTATCCTCGTGAACAAGTGGGATCTGGTAGAAAAAGAGACCAATACCATGAAGAAGTTCCGCGAAGATATCGACGCAGAGCTGGGATTTATGTCCTATGCTCCGAGCCTGTTCATCTCCGCCCTGACCGGGCAGAGAGTGAATCAGGTCATGGGGTTGGCTAAAGTCGTGGCTGAAAACCGCGCCATGCGCGTTCCGACTGGCCAGCTGAATACGATCATTACGGATGCAACAATGATGAAACAGCCTCCTTCCGACAAGGGAAAGAGACTCAAGATATACTATGTGACTCAGGTCGGTGTAAAGCCGCCTCTGTTCTCATTCAAAATAAACTCAAGGCCGCTCATGCATTTCTCGTATTCCAGATATCTGGAGAACCAGATCAGGAAGGCCTTCGGGTTTGAAGGAACATCGCTCAAGTTCGTCTTCCGCGAGAAGGGCGAAAAAGAGGAGGAGATTTAAAATGACCACCACAGCATGGATCCTGTTGGGTGTCGTTGGACTGATTGCTTATTTCATCGGCAATATCTCACCATCGACAATCATGGCAAAGAAACAGGGTCTGGATATCAAAAAAGAAGGCAGCGGCAATGCCGGAACCACCAATGCACTGCGCGTCATGGGCAAAAAGGCCGGCGCCATCACATGCATCGTCGACATACTCAAAGGCGTGGTCGCTGTATTGATCGGACTTCTGATCGCCGGCAATCCAGGTGCTTATATCGGTGCGCTCTGCGTGTTCCTCGGTCACGTATGGCCGATCATCTATAAGTTCCAGGGCGGCAAAGGAGTCGCTACTGCTTTTGGTGCAGTTCTGGCGGTGAATCCACTGCTTGCGCTGATTGCATTGGCCATTGTTGCCATCGTCGTCTTCACGTCGAAGAGAATGTCTCTGGGATCCATTATAGGGGCGGTTGCCTTTGCAGTATTGTCTGCCTTTATGGAACCGGGATTCTTCGTTTTCGCATGTGTGATGGCAATCATCATGCTGATCAAGCATAGGGCGAATATCGTAAGACTGATTCACGGCGAGGAGCCGATTATGGGAATATTCGAGAAGAAAGATAAGACAGAAACCGATGAAGGAGGACAGGAAGATGAGTAATATCGGCGTAATAGGCGCAGGCAGCTGGGGGACAGCGCTTGCTACAGTCGTTGCGGGCAAAGGCAATAGCGTAAAGATCTTCGATGTTGATGAGAAACATCTGAAATCCATGGAAGAGCACAGGGAAAATGTCGATTATCTTCCGGGAGTTCCTCTCAGCGACAATATCCAGATGGCATATACTAGCGAAGAGGCACTCAAAGATGCGGACGTTGTTTTGTTTTCTGCACCGGCGCAGCACTTCAGAAGCGCACTCCTGTCCGCGAAAGACTATATCAGAGACGATGTTCTGGTCATCGATGTGGCAAAGGGCATCGAGAAGGGAACACATAAAAGAATGTCAGAAATTGCGGAGGAAGTGATGGGAGAGTCGTTCCTCAATCGCTATGTGGTGCTTTCAGGACCTTCCCACGCGGAAGAAGTGGGCCGGAGATTGCCGACGACAGTTGCCACGGCTTCCACGAACAAGGATGCGGCGAAGGCAATTCAGGATCTGTTCATGACGGATCGATTCAGAGTGTATACACTGGACGACGTTGTCGGTGTTGAATTGGGCGGCGCATTGAAAAACATCATTGCGCTGGGTGCAGGTATCTCTGACGGTATGGGTTTCGGAGACAATGCGAAAGCGGCTCTGATGACAAGAGGACTTGCGGAGATTACACGTCTGGGCATTAAACTCGGGGCGAAGGCAGAGACATTTGCAGGACTCACAGGAACAGGAGATCTGATTGTAACCTGCACCAGCATGCATTCCCGCAACCGTCGCTGCGGCATTCTGATGGGCGAAGGAATGAGCCCGGAAGAAGCCATCGCAAAAGTCGGCATGGTTGTTGAAGGTATGTTTACAGCAGAAGCAGCCTATGAACTTGCGAAGATCGCAGGTGTCGAGATGCCGATCACTGAGGCAATCTATAAGGTGACGAAAGGTGAAATCGCTGCGCCTCAGGCACTGGAATTGCTCATGAACAGGAGCAGAAAAGCAGAATTCTGATGTGCCGGAAGAGTTGTTCTTCTGACATGTTTAGATATATTGAGATGCAAGATATTTATTGCTAGAACCCTTATATGTACGGTCCGTTCGCATTCCTGATGCTGGCGATCGTATTCTTCGCAGCATCCTTTGCGTTGACTTGGCTGATACGAAAGATTCCGAAAATCGGACTTCTTTAGATACAATAGAGAACATCAAACGAAACAGAGAAGGAAAACAATAACACTATCTGGTTATTGTTTTTCTTTGTTTATCGGTGACGGGGCGGAGCCCTGTTGATTCTTAAAATACTGTTAGAAATCACTTTACATAAAAAACATTTGATATAATTACTGCGTATATTTGTACATTGACGTCGTTGGCAATGTTTCTTTGCGTACGGCGCCGCAAAAGTTTTGAGGAGACCAACAATGGAGAAGAATTTAGCAAAGACTTACGATCCTAAAGATTTTGAAGACAGGATATATGAGGCATGGGAAAAAAGCGGTGCCTTCAGAGCGGAGCGAGATCCCGAAAAGAAACCGTTTACGATTGTTATGCCGCCTCCTAATATTACGGGACAGCTGCATATGGGACATGCTCTGGACCAGACACTTCAGGATGTTCTGACGAGATTCAAGAGACTGCAGGGTTACAGTGCGTTGTGGCTTCCGGGAAGCGACCATGCAAGTATCGCGACAGAAGTCAAGGTCGTAGAGAAACTACGTGAAGAAGAAGGTCTCGAAAAGGAAGATCTTGGTCGTGAAG
Organism: Bacillota bacterium; assembly: GCA_017431785.1. Lineage (GTDB taxonomy): Bacteria > Bacillota > Clostridia > Peptostreptococcales > Anaerovoracaceae > Lentihominibacter. The sequence continues at coordinate 22,511 of JAFRKJ010000020.1, forward strand.
AGTTCCTGAAGCGCGCATGGGAATGGAAGAGAGTATACGGCGGCAAGATAACCAAGCAGTGCCGTAAACTGGGCGATTCCTGTGATTGGGAGCGTGAGAGATTCACCATGGATGAAGGCTGTAACAAGGCGGTCAGACACTTCTTCGTACAATTGTACAACAAAGGTCTCATATACAGAGGAAACAGACTCATCAACTGGTGTCCGCAGTGCGGTACTTCATTGAGCGACGCGGAAGTAGAACACGAGGACCAGACAGGATCCTACTGGTACTTCAGATATCCGGGCGCGGATGGAGGCGAGGGAATCGTCGTCGCCACATCAAGACCGGAGACCATGTTCGGTGACGTAGCAATCGCCGTTCACCCGAGTGACGAGAGATATAAGGATCTGGTAGGAAAGAACGTTATCCTGCCGCTGGTAGGTAAAGAGATACCAGTCATCACAGATATTTACCCTGATCCTGAAAAGGGAACAGGTGCCGTTAAGATCACGCCGGCTCATGACGAAAACGACTTTATGGTAGGACAGAGAAACAACCTGCCTGTCGTCTGCTGTATCAATGAGGACGCGACCATGAACGAAGTTGCCGGCAAGTATGAAGGGATGGATCGTTATGAATGCCGTAAGGCGTGGGTCAAGGATCTGGAAGAAGCCGGATACCTGGAGAAGATCGAAGAGATGGTCATTCCTGCGGGTACCTGCTATAGATGCCACACCGTTGTAGAGCCGATGCTCTCAGATCAGTGGTTTGTCAAGATGGAAGATCTGGCGAAACCTGCGATGGAAGCAGCCAGAAAAGGCGACCTCAGACACGTGCCTGACAGATTCGAGAAAATCTACATGCATTGGCTGGAAGAGATCAGAGACTGGTGTATTTCCAGACAGCTTTGGTGGGGACACAGAATTCCTGCGTGGTACTGTCAGGATTGCGGTGAGCTGATCGTTGCGGAAGAAGATCCGACCAAGTGTCCGAAGTGCGGCAGCGGGAACTTAAAGCAGGATGAGGATGTACTGGACACCTGGTTCTCATCAGCACTGTGGCCGTTCTCCACAATGGGATGGCCTGAGGAGACGGAGGACTTCAAGTACTTCTATCCGACGGATGTACTCGTTACAGGTTACGACATCATCTTCTTCTGGGTTGTCAGAATGGTATTCTCCGCCCTTGAAACGACCGGCAGCGTGCCGTTCAGCGATGTTTATGTCCACGGACTGGTTCGTGATGCGCAGGGACGCAAGATGAGTAAATCCCTGGGCAACGGCATCGATCCGCTGGAAGTCATAGACCAGTACGGAGCAGATGCGCTTCGTTTCATGCTCACAACCGGCATCACGCCTGGTAATGATATGAGATTCAAGGAAGACAGACTGGAAGCTGCCAGAAACTTTGCAAACAAGCTTTGGAATGCATCCAGATTCGTCATTATGAATCTGCAGGATGAAAACGGAGACTTCCTGCCGATGATCGAGTGCTGTGAGGACTGCTGCGGCGCTGCCTGCTGCAATGATGCGGCACTGACAGGCAATCTGAGGGATGAGGATAAATGGATTCTGTCCAGAGTCAATGATGCGGCCAAGTACATGACAGACACCATGGAGAGATACGATCTGGCGCTTGCAGGACAGAGAGCATATGATCTCATCTGGAATGAGTTCTGCGACTGGTACATCGAGATCGTCAAGGGCAGACTCTACGGCGATGACGAAGAGGACAAGAAGGTTGCGAGATACGTACTCGTCAGAGTATTGAAGAGCGTTCTCACCTTGCTCCACCCATTCATGCCGTTCATCACAGAAGAAATCTGGAGCTACCTGCCTCATGGCGAAGCCAAGGAAGACAATCCGAACAACTTCATCATCAGAGCAGAATGGCCGCAGTTCGATGAGAGACTGACATTCCCTGCGGAGACAGAAAAACTCGAAATGGCAATGTCCGTCATCAAGGCGATCAGAAATATCAGAGCGGAAGCAGAAGCTGCGCCAAGCAAGAAACTGTCAGCCGTCATCCTCTGCGCAGAAGGCAGAGAGAATGTAGTCAAGGCTGGCGAACGTTACATTAAGAATCTGGCCAATATCACTGAAATCACCTTCATCGATGATAAGAAGGATGTTCCGGAAGAAACCATGTCCGCCGTTGTGGATGGAGCGGAAGTATTTATTCCGCTGGATGAACTGATGGATTACAAGGCTGAGCTCGATAGACTGACCAAGGAGAAGAAGCGTCTCGAAGGAGAAGTAAGGCGTGCAGCGGGTAAGCTGTCCAACGAAGGATTCATCAGCAAAGCACCAGCCAAGGTGGTTGAAGAAGAGAAGGCTAAGAAGGTCATGTACGAAGAGATGCTGGCCAAAGTAGCAGACAGACTGGCAGTAGTCGAAGCAAAACTCAAGTAACAAAAGACGCCCGGGATCGGGCACAGTGATATATGACAACAGCAGTAGATAAATTCCACGAATTCGACAGATTCGGAAGCGTTCTGGGTCTGCAGCGGGTTAGTGAACTCTTAAAAAGACTTGGAAATCCCCACCACGGGATGAAGTACATACATGTAGCCGGGACCAACGGCAAAGGCTCCACGTGCAAGTTCATCGAGAAGGGACTTGCAGGATGCGGTTACAAAGTCGGACTGTACATCTCACCTTACATTGAAAAGTTCAATGAGCGTATTCAGTGCGATGGTGAAATGATCACCGATGAGGAACTGGAACTGTACGGAGACCAGGCGCTGGCAAAAGCAGCTGAGATGGTTGAAGACGGCCTTGATTCCCCGACGGAATTTGAAGTCGTCATGGCCACTGCTTTTCTGTTCTTCAAAAGCAAGAATCCGGATTATGTCGTCCTGGAAGTCGGCATGGGCGGAATCGGCGACGCGACCAATGTGATCGAGAAACCGCTGGCAAGTGTGATCACCAGTGTTGCCTTTGATCATATGCATGTGCTGGGAGATACTCTGGCGGAAATCGCATGGAACAAAGCGGGTATCATCAAAGAAGGCTGCCCTGTCATCTCCAACGTGAAAGACCATGATGCTGCGGCAGTTGTGGCAAGACGCGCCTATGAGATGGGCAGCAGGCTGTATGATGTCTCAAAAATAAGATTTTCGACAGACTGGATTTCGCCGGAGGGACAGCAGGTGAGCATGGAACTGTGGCATACGGATTACAGTGAAGTCATCACCAGGATGATCGGGCGTCACCAGGCAGAAAACCTGAAGACAGCTTTGGCGACCATTGAAGTACTGAGACAGAACAGAGATGTGCAGATCAGCAGGCAGCAGCTCTATGCTGGTATCAGGGAAGCAGTCCAGCCGGGCAGGTTCGAGGTGGTTTTCAGCCCGGAACGGGAGGAAGACGGACTGGCAGAAGAATGGAACAGTTATGTGGTTCTGGACGGCGCCCACAATGACGCAGGAGCGGAGGCTTTGCAGAAGACCATGGCGGATGTATTTCCGGGCAAAAAGACGCTCATCGTAGCGGGCATGGTCGAGAAAAAAGAAACAGAGAAAGTATTGACTCACTTCGCAGGCATCAGCAGTGACTTCATCGCCACGCAGCCTGAATACGAAGGAAGAGCCATGGCTGCGGAAACCTTTGCGCAGTATATAAGAGAAACGAGAGATCCGGAGGGCAACCCGCTCAATATACTTGCGGTTTGCGGCAGTCCGGCGGAGGCGGTGGAAACTGCTCGCCAAGAGGCAGAGAAGGGCAACTATGATGTCGTCCTCTTCACAGGATCACTCTATCTGATTGGGGCAGTCAGAAGTGTTCTCCACAGGAGAGCTGACTACGACTATTATCGTACGTTGAAGTACGGGACGGAGGCAACGGATGGGAGCAACAGATAAAAGCAAAGTTTTGCTTTACTACAATGCTTACTCAGGAAACGGATTGTTCAGGAGCCACCTGGATCACATCATTGAAGAATGTCAGGCGAAGGGATTTCAGGTCACTGCGGTCAGAGCCCAGAGAGGCATATGGATCGACAAAACCCTGCAGGAAATCGACGAAAACGAATACGACAGAATCATCGCATGCGGCGGTGACGGAACCTTCAACATCTGCGTCAACAGTATGCTGCGACATGACATACACCTTCCATTGGGACTGATCCCGGCGGGGACGGCCAACGACTTCGCCTATTACTACGAGCTGCCTTCGGATATGAACGAAGCCCTGAAAATCGCTCTGGGCGACAGGACGACAAAGGCAGACGTAGGAACGGTAAACGACAAGTACTTTATTAATGTCGCGGCCATGGGCGCGATGGTGGATGTCAGCCAGAAGACAGACCCTTATGTGAAGAACGCCATCGGACCGCTGGCATATTATCTGCGGGCGGCGGTGGAACTGAATCAGGTGCATCCGATCAAAGTCAGAATGACGACACCCGATGAGGTCATGGATGAGGAAATCTACTTCATGACCGTGTGCAACGGGGAATCGGCAGGAGGATTCAGGAAATTATCGCCACAGTCAAAGATGAACGACGGCAAGCTGGATGTTCTCGCCTTTCGCAAGATGCCGCTGCTGGAATTCGGGCCTCTGCTCATGGAAGTCATCAGCGGAAGACATCCTAACAACAAGCACGTCATCTACTTCCAGACACCGAGTCTGACCATCGAATCCGAAGAAGATATCCCTACAGATATCGATGGAGAGCACGGTGAGAAGCTGCCACTGAAATTCGGCGTTCTGAAGAAGAGACTGGACATTTTCGTCGATGAGAAAACTTGGAATTACGATTAGAAAATCGCAAGTGATATGAAACAATACATAATAAGTGAAACAGATAATTACGAAAAACTAGTGCCGTTCTTCATCAGGAATGAGCTCGAATTTACAGAAGAAGACATGGAGGAAGTCCCGACAGATCTGGTCAAATGCTGGCAGATCGCAGATCTGGATGGGGGACTCGTGGGCGCTTTTGTACTGGCAAAGAGAGAAGGCGAGTTCATCTGTGACGGCATTGCAATAGAGGAAGAACTAAGGGGAACAGGTCTCGGCAGAAAATTGCTTGAACTGGGGATAGAAGAGACCGTGAAACAAGGCGGAAGCAGTATGTATCTGGTTGCGAGAGCGCCTGAATTCTTCCGAAAAAACGGATTCGTTACGATACCGCGGCAGGAGGCACCGAATTTCTTTGAGTGTCTGACCTGTCCACAGTATGGCATATCCTGCCATCCGGAGGTAATGAAAATAGATTTGTAATACAGCAGCATTGCTGCCGTTAGTGAGATCACAGGAACAGAGGAAGAGATCATGAAAAAAATTGCAACAATCTTACTCACAGTCATCATAGGTATATCAATGACGATTATGCCTGCAGTGGCTGCAGAAAACGAGGGCGTAACAGAAACACAGCCGACGGCGGAGGCCGTGCAGGATGCAGACGTCACCTCCCAGGATGCGGAAGTTTCTGCACAGGAAGCGGAAGCAGCTGAACCAACGGTACCAGCTGTTGAGGCTGCCGGCGAAACGGAATCGATCGATGAATCAGAACCGGTTGAGGAAGCAGAAGCACAGCCGCAGGAACTCGATATTGATGTCACAGATGGAGAAGCGTTGGAAGGTCTTGATGGATTGTACATTACTGACATCGAGAATGATCCGGAACTGTGCGGGATCCTTGACGACCCGACTTTCTACAGATATTACGATGTCGATGAAGACGGTCTGATCACTAAGAAGCAGATTCCGCTTGATGAGATCGAGCAGTTCATCGCTGATGCAGACGCAAACGCGGAAGGAATCGACGACACCGGTGTAATCGAAACAGATGCCGATATAACGGCTATGGGAGGCGGTGTCACAGGTCTGGGTAAAGGACAGACGCCGGCAAAGTACAGCAAGTACAACAGATACCACTGTATCGATATCTCATGGTGGCAGGGCAAGGTCAGCGATGCCAACTGGAAGAAGATCAAAGCTGCCGGTGTTACTCACGCAATCATCAGATGTGGATACAGTACGCTCAGAGGCGGCGAGCACAATATGGATTCGACCTTTGCCGGAAATCTCAACGGCGCTTACAAAGCAGGAATCAAAGTAGGTGTATACTACTATTCAACTGCAGTTTCCGCAGCGGAAGCAAAATCCGAAGCACAGTATGTGACAGCCATACTGAAAAACTACAAGAGCAAGATCAAACTGCCGGTTGCCTTTGACTATGAGACGGGCGGCAGACTCACTGCAAAAGTGATGAAAAGTGTAGGAACTGCCTCATGCATCGCATTCTGTGATACAATAAAAGCAGCAGGCTATACGCCGATGGTCTATGCAAACTACAATACGCTGACCAATTTCATCAACTACAAAACACTGCAGAGCAAATACAAAATCTGGCTTGCCAACTATACGACAAATGGAGTCGCAACTACATACCCTGGAAGCTACTACATGTGGCAGTACAGTTCCTCCGGCAAAGTGAACGGGCTGAGCGGCAGAATTGATATCAACTACGTGTTTGAACCGAAGGCGTCTGCTCCAGCAGTTTCAACACCGGCGGCAAAGGCTCCAGAAGCAGCAACATCTGCAAACACTACGAAGCCGGCAGCGTCCAAGTTCGTAGCTTATACCGCAAAGACCAAGACGTCTCTGAAGTACAGAACAGGTCCGGGGAAAAAGTATAAGTGCAAAGGTGTCTTCAAGAAAGGTACGACCGTCAAAGTTGTCGGATTATCAGGCACATGGGCAAAACTCAGCAATGGATATTACTCATCCCTCAAGTACTTAACGAAGGTTTCCATTGCTTCCACAACAAGCACAAGTGTGAAGTACCCGTACAGCGCTAAGACCACGACCCGCGTAAACTACAGAACAGGTCCCGGAAAGAACTACAAGAAAAAGGGTACCTACTCAAAGGGAGTCAAGGTTACGATCAAGTCAGCCAAGAACGGCTGGGGACGTATGGACAATGGATACTATATCTATCTGAAGTATGTAAAAAAATAAATTGCAATACAGTAACGAACAGGCATAAAACAGGAGCACTCAAATCATGGATGAAAAAGAGCGACAGTATCGGGAGTATCTGTCCCTTAGACAACATGAACAGGAAGAAGAAATAAACAGGGAGTACTACAGGCAGGAAGAAAGGCACCAGTCCGGAAGCCTTCATGACAGCGCCGATGAGAAGTACGGTCAGTTTTTTCCTGAGAACAAAAGGAAAAACAGAAGAGTCTCAATCACAGAGACTCCTTATGGCGCATCCGAGATGCGCAAAGCCCAAAAGGAAAAAGAACGCCGCGACAAGGAGATGCGGGATTATCTCGCTGCAAGAGAAGCAGACCGAAATGAGAGAGGCGTAAGATCCGGCATCAGTCACGCTGATTATGATGACCAGGGCAACTTCAGGAACAGCCAGCTTGATGCAGAAAAGAAGGCTGCCAAGAAGGCTGCAAAGAAAGCATCCAGGAAAGCGGCAAAAAGAGGCGGAGCACCAGTCGGTCGTAAGAAACGCAGAATACCTGCACCGGTTCTGGCTGTTCTCATTGTACTCGTTCTCTTAGCAGTTACAGTACTGGGCGGCGGTGCCGTAGTCATGGCAACGGTAGCAAGTGCCCAGCATGTTCCTATTGACAAACATGATTTAGGAATTGACGAATCGGCAGCGGCCGCTATCGATGGGTACAGAAATATAGCTGTTCTGGGCACAGATGCCAGAGCCGGCCAGGAAGAGGGTCAGGTAAGGAGCGACGCAATTATCGTCGCAAGCATCAATGAAGAGACGAACGAAGTCAAGATGTTCTCTGTCTTCAGAGATACGCTTCTGGATGTAGGAGATCAGGGACTTGATAAAATCACCCATGCGTATGCTTACGGTGGAGCGCAGCAATCACTGACTGCTCTCAACAAGAATCTTGACTTGAACATCGACGAAGTCGTCGTCATCAACTGGAAGACTGTGGCTGATACGATCGACGCAGTTGGCGGCATTGAAATCGATGTGCAGGAATCAGAGCTCGAGGAGCTGAACAAATTTGTGCATGAGACTGCGATCAACGTTGACGGACCGGCGGACAAGGTTCCGTCAGCCGGAAAGCAGAAACTCAACGGTGTGCAGGCCGTAACGTACGCCAGAATCCGTAAGGATGCAGTAACAGGCGATTATAGAAGAAATGAAAGAATGAAAATTGTCTTCAGCGAGACATTCAAGGCTGTAAAGAAGGCTGGACCGCTGAAGATGCTCTCAGTTGCAAGACACGCCATGCCTGAGGTCAAGACCAACATCGGTACAGTAGATATCATGAAGCTGATGCTCAAGGTCAAATCTTTTGACATGACGGATTCAACGACTGGATTCCCATATGACGTTGGAAGCTGGACAGGATATGCCGGCGCAGGATACGCCTGGTACGGACCTCCTATCAATTTGTCAAACAATGTGACCAAGCTTCACGAACAGTTCTTTGATCAGGAGGGTTATACTCCTAGCGAAACTGTTCAGGAAATCAGCAACAACATATCCAATACAACAGGATTATATTAGGCGGCACGCCTAAGAGGAGACACTATGGAGCAGAAGAATAAGAAAAAAGTCATGCTCATATTCGGAGGAGTATCCTCAGAACATGAGGTTTCCAGAACCTCAGCAGCATCCGTTCTCACCCATATTGATGCAGACAAATACGAGGTGATCAAAGTCGGCATCACGAAAGAGGGACGATGGATGCATACGGAAGCCGATCCTGTGGACATTGAGAATGGAAGCTGGGAAGAACATGAATCAAACAAGGATATCTATCTCATGCCGGGGGCAGGCTTTGCAGGGTTGGATGTCGATGTGGTATTTCCGCTCCTCCACGGCAGAAACGGGGAGGACGGCAGGATGCAGGGATTTCTCGCGATTGCAGGAATTCCTTTCGTCGGTTCGGATTCTACAGCTTCTGCGGCCTGCATGGATAAAGCTATCACAAAAGCTGTGATCGATCAGGCAGAAGCCTGCGATCAGGCAAAGTGCTGCGTCGCGCACAAGGGCTGTGACGTTGAAGACGCAGCAGGAGTCATCGATCAGTTCTTTGACAGTAAATATCCGCTGTTCGTCAAACCTGCAAATGCCGGTTCTTCCGTAGGAATCAGCAAAGTCAAAGTCAAGGAAGGCATTCCTGAGGCTCTGAATGTTGCTTTTGCAGAGGATGATAAGGCGGTCATCGAAGAGGCAATCGTCGGCAGAGAAATCGAAGTAGCGGTTCTCGGAAACAGAGACCCTCAGGCAAGCTGCATCGGAGAGATTGTTTCTGCCAATGAATTCTATGATTATGTGGCAAAATATGATAATATAGGGTCTGTAACATCAATCGTTACCGACCTTCCTGACAGTCTGCAGGAACAGATCCGGCAGACTGCAGTTAGCATTTATGAAATAATGGGATGCAGAGGACTTGCCAGGGTGGATTTCTTCCTCAAAGAAGGACCATCTGGAGGATTTGACGACGGCGAGCTCGTTTTTAATGAGATCAATACGATGCCGGGATTCACGAAGATCAGCATGTATCCTCAGCTCTGGGAAGAGTCAGGAATCGGATACGGAGAATTAATAGATAAACTCATAGAACTAGCGGAGGAGTAAAACGGAAATGGCAAAAGAAAAAATCAATTTCGAAGATGAACAGGTAAGATCAAATTACAGACATACGACGTCTCATATCATGGCGCAGGCTGTTAAGAAACTGTGGCCGGACACCAAGCTTGCAATCGGACCAGCCATAGAGAATGGATTCTACTATGACTTCGATATGGAACACAAGCTGGAGCCAAATGACCTGCTGAAGATCCAGAAAGAAATGAAGAAGATTATTCAGGCCAATTATCCGTTGGAGAGATTTGAACTGCCTCGCAATGAAGCCATTAAATTCATGGCGGATAAAGGCGAGGACTACAAAGTTGAACTCATTGAGGATCTGCCGGAAGACGCAACGATTTCTTTCTATCAGCAGGGGGATTTCGTAGATCTGTGCGCAGGTCCGCATATGGAGTCGACGGGACAGATCAAGGCAGTGAAACTGCAGAGCATTGCGGGAGCATACTGGAGAGGTGATTCAGACCGCAAGATGCTCCAGAGAATCTACGGAACATGCTTCCCAAGCCAGGCAGAGTTGGATGAGTACATCGCGAAACTGGAAGAGGCCAAGAAGAGAGACCACAGAAAGATCGGCAAAGAGATGGATCTGTTCGCTCTTTATGACGAAGGTCCGGGATTCCCGTTCTTCATGCCAAAGGGAATGATCATCAGAAATGAGCTGGAAAGCTACTGGAAGGAAGATCACCGCAAGAGAGGATACGAGGAAATCAGAACACCGCTGATTCTCAACGAACAGCTCTGGAGAACTTCCGGACACTGGGATCACTACAAAGACAACATGTACTTCACCAAGATCGACGATGAGGACTATGCAATCAAACCGATGAACTGTCCTGGATCGATTCTGGCTTACAAGAGAAGACTCTGGTCATACAGAGATCTGCCTTTGAGATATGCAGAGCTGGGACAGGTACACAGACATGAGCTGTCCGGAGCCCTTCACGGTCTGATGAGAGTCAGAACTTTCGTGCAGGACGATGCTCACATCTTCATGCTTCCGGAACAGACGAAGGATGAGGTCATCGGTGTCATCCAGCTGTTCGATGAGCTGTACAAACTGTTCAATCTGCCGTATCACATCGAGCTGTCCACCATGCCGGAAGACCATATGGGATCGCTGGAAGAGTGGAATGCAGCAGAGACAGCGCTCAAGGAAGCCATTGAGACAGTCGGCGTAGGATACGTCATCAACGAAGGCGACGGCGCATTCTATGGGCCGAAGCTCGACTTCCATCTGGAAGATTCACTGGGCAGAACATGGCAGTGCGGCACGATCCAGCTGGATATGCAGATGCCGCAGAGATTTGACATCAGTTACGTAGGACCGGACGGCGAGAAGCACAGACCACTCATGATTCACAGGGCGGCATTCGGTTCCGTTGAAAGATTCATCGGAATCCTCATTGAGCATTTTGCAGGCAAATTCCCGCTTTGGTTGGCTCCGGTTCAGGTCAGACTCATGACCGTAACAGAGAAGTTCACACCATATGCTGAGGAAGTCGGCAAGTTGTTTGAGGAGGCTGGCATCCGCGTAGAATGCGACATCAGGAACGAGAAGATCGGATACAAAATCCGTCAGGCACGTAATGAGCGTGTTCCGTATATGTGCATCATCGGCGAGAATGAAGTCGAGGCCGGCAACCTGACAGTAAGAAATGGTAAAACAGGCGATCAGATCGAGATGAAACCAGAAGAGCTTAGAGATAAGCTGCTCGCGGAGATTGAAACGAAGGCACTTTAAGATGCCCAAAGGGCAGTGAAAAGAGGAAGCCTTACTATGAAGAAGATCGACTGGAAAATCAACTGGCGAAAATTAAAATATATTCCTAAATCAACAGGACTCAGAATTCTAATGCTGGTAACAGGATTGGCTGAAGTCCTGTTTCTGGTGTTATTACTAGTATTGAATGTTCTGCCTGCAGTGTACATTGTGCTGATCATTGCTGCGCTTCTGCTGATAGACTGTATTATGCTTCAGCTCATGAATGGAGTGAAATTCAGGCGGACGAAGACACTGCTTGCGATGGTCATCGCAGCACTGATTCTGAATGTAACGCTCATCGGTGATGTATACGTCTACAGCACTTATGATACGCTGAAGAAAATCAGCGCATGGCATGATACCTGGGAGTATTACAATGTAGTGGCTCTGAAAGAAGGCAGCTACCAGAAAATCGGTGATGTCAAAGGCAAGACGGTGTATACCGTAGATATGGAGTCAAAGCAGCTGACAGAAGCCAGCGAGAGACTGATCACCAAGGAAGAAGTAGACTTTGAAACAGTAAGCGGTCTGTTGAACCTGGGACAGAAACTGGTGGATGATGGATCCAGTGTCAGTGAGAAAGACGTATCGGAACTTGCGTCTGCGACAGAAGAAGAAATCGCTCAGGCTGCCGATGAGTTGGCAGAGGAAGAGGCGAAAGCAAAGGACGAAGAGAAAAAAACTGATGGGGATGAGGAGAGCTCTGCAGCTGCTACTAACAATACGGCTGCGAACGTCAAGCTGAATGACAATGTTATTCTGGTCAGCAATTCCGGTTACAAACTCATCAAATCCAACATCAAAGGCTTTAAGAAGAATACGGAAGTCATATACAAAATCAAAGTCAAGAAGAGAGGCGATGACACCAGCAAAGCAGTCGATGTGACGAAGGACTCCTTCAACGTGCTCATATCAGGGCTGGATTCCTGGGGCACGATCGATGAGGGTGGCCTGAGTGATGTTAACATGGTCATGACCGTCAATCCGCAGACCAGACAGGTGCTGCTCACATCGATTCCGCGTGACAGTTACATACCGCTTCATTCATTCGGGGCCAAGGACAAACTGACGCATTCAGGGATTTACGGAAGTGAAGAGACCAGGAAGACGCTGGAGGACTTCCTTGGGGTAGATATCAACTATACGATCAGAGTCAACTTCTCTATGCTCGTTGATCTGATCAATGCAATCGACGGCATTGATGTGTACTCGGATTATGCATTTGAATCAGCCATCACCGACTGGACCTATGAGAAGGGATGGAATCACTGCACAGGCAAGAAGGCTCTGTACTTCGCCAGAGAGAGAAAGGCATTCAGCGACGGCGATATGCAGAGAAACAAGAACCAGCAGAAAGTTCTTGAAGCGACATTGAAGAAAGTCACTTCCAGCAAGGTCATCATGACCAGATATACGAAGATCCTGGATTCCGTCGAAGATGAGATGTGGACGGATATGAGCGATAAGGATCTGAGAAGACTTGCGAAGATGCAGCTCGGCAATATGAGCAAAAAGTGGGAAGTCAAGAAAGTCAACATTGTCGGATCCACAGGCGGGGCGCCTTGCTACAGTATGGGAAATCAGAACCTTTCCTGCGTTTTCCCTACAGAAGAATCAGTAGAAGAGGCAAAATCAGCAATTCATGATATAATGTACCCGGTGGATAACACTAAGACGAACACCGAGGAAAGCAAAGCCAATGAAGAGGCTGATCAATAAAATCAGACAGATCAATATTATTCCAAAATCTGCGGGATACTTAACAGCGCTGATCGTGTTGCTGCTTGCAGAAGCGCTGTTTCTATTTCTGCTGCTCGCGATCGATCTGCTGCCGGGCAGTTACCTGCTGCTCGTAGCGCTCGTTATGGCTGCGTTGGATTTTTCCGTCATGGTGCTTATGGCAGATAAAAGAGGGCGCAGGATCCGCAGAACGGGATTAGCACTGCTGACGGCAGTTGTAGTTCTGATATGTGCCGGAAGCTTCTATCTGTTCAACACATACAGTGTGCTGGAGAGAATGATTGCAGGTGCAAAGGCGGCAGCACCGGGAGAACCGTTCAATCTGTACATTTCGGGCATTGATTCCAGAAATGGCATAGAGGAAACGGCAAGAAGCGATGTCAATATGATCGTCACAGTCAATCCTCAGAACAGGGAGATCCTGCTGACGTCCATGCCGCGGGATTCCTATGTGAACCTTCACATGAACGGGGAACTGGACAAGCTGACACACACGGGAATTTACGGAATTGATGAAACGATCCAGACGGTCGAAGACTGGATGGGTATAGAGATAGATTACTATGCACGAGTAGACTTTCAGATGCTGGTCAATCTTGTGAACGCAATTGGCGGCATAGATGTGTACTCCGATTACGCTTTCAAGTCAGCCGTAACAGACTGGACTTATGAAAAGGGATGGAACCACTGCACAGGCAAGAAGGCGCTTTACTTCGCCAGGGAGCGAAAAGCTTTCAAGGGAAAAGACCAGCAGAGAATCAAGAACCAGCAGATCGTGCTGAAGGCGATCTTTAAGAAAATCACCTCGAGCAAGACACTGCTCCTGAACTACGGCGATATACTGAAAGCTGTGGATGGTGAGATGCAGACCGATATGCCGATGAGCATGATTTCAGAGCTTGTCAGGAATCAGCTTGAAACCGGCGACGAATGGACCATCAAGCGACAGACCGTCAAAGGAAAGATGGATCAGAAGGGCACCTGGAGTATGGGGCCGAACAGACCGCTCGATGTATGTATTATCAACGAAGAATCACTGAACAAGTGTGTAGACCGGATTAACGCCATGATGGCGGGGGATGAGAAGTGAACATAATAAAAGAAATTTTCAATGACCATAAAATGTACGGAAGTCAGATCCTGAAACTGGCCAAGGCGGATTTGGTGAAGACTTATCGAGGTTCCGCACTCGGTTGGGCGTGGGCCCTGGTCAAGCCTGTCATGACGATTTTCGTATTCTGGTTTGCTTTCACATACGGGCTGCGAATCAAACCGGGTGTTGATGATTTTCCGTTTTTCTTATGGCTGATCGCAGGGTTTGTTCCATGGTTCTACATGTCCGGCATGATTTCGGGCGGAGCAGCCTGCATTCGGGTAAACAGCCATCTCGTGACGAAGATGCATTTCCCGGCTTCTGTAGTACCGACATTTACAAGTCTTTCGAGACTGTTTATCAACATCCTTTTGATTGTGATCATGTTGATTATATTTGTTGCGTTCGGGCACCCGCCAACAATATATTACCTGAATATTCCTGTATACCTTTTCATGATGTTCCTATGGTTTACCATTTGGGCGTTATTTGCCGGTATGTTGTCAGCGATGAGCAGAGACTTTCTCAATCTCATCAGAGCAATCCAGCAGCCTGTGTTCTGGTTGTCAGGGATTATGTACGATGTAAGTAAAATCGATGTGCAGTGGATTCAGTCCGCTTTAAGTTATAATCCGGTCACGATTATAGCAACAGGTTTCAGAAAAACTTTGATAGAACAGGAATGGTTCTTTGAAGATTTATACCTGATGAGATGCTATCTCATATGCTTAATAGCGATTTCTTTATTGGCCATATGGGCGTACAAGAAGACGTATAAAGATATTCCGGATGTACTATAATAACAACCTGCGTTTTGTAGGGAGGCAATAATATGGCTGAAGCTGAAACAGTAATCAAGTTTGATCATGTGGTCAAACGTTACAAACTATTCAAAAATGACAGAGAACGGTTTAAGAGTCTCTTCACGAAGAAAGCGAAATATAAGGAAAAACTGGCTACAAACGACCTGTCTTTTGAAATCAAGAGAGGCGAGGGCGTTGCTTTCATGGGCAGAAACGGTGCCGGGAAATCCACGATCCTTAAGATGATCACAGGCGTCTGTTATCCGACATCGGGAGAGATCACGGTCAAAGGCAGGGTCAGCGCGCTGCTGGAGCTGTCCGCCGGATTCAACCCGCAGTTCACAGGCAGAGAAAATATCTATCTCAAGTGCAACATCATGGGAATGAATAACGACGAGATCAAAGCAATTGAAGACGACATCGTCGAGTTTGCGGAACTGGGAGAATATATCGACCAGCCGGTCAGAACGTATTCCAGCGGTATGAAGGCGCGTCTTGGTTTTGCAATCAATGTGAACATCGATCCGGAGATCATGATTGTCGATGAGGCCTTGAGCGTTGGAGATAAAAATTTCAGGAAGAAGTGCACAAACAAGATGCGGGACATCATGCATCACGAGGATGTTACGCTCCTGTTCGTAACACATTCACTGGAGACGGCGAAAGAGTTCTGCACCAGAGGCATCGTGCTCGAAAAGGGCACCATGAAATTCGACGGACCGATTCAGGAAGCAATCAATTTCTACGAAGGCAAGTACTAGAAGGAATGAGCAGATCATGGAATTCGCAGTAAGACTGATGAAGGGAGTGCTCGCAGCAATCTATGCAGTGATGAAGCTCTTCCCGGTCAAGAACAACAAGATCGTCTTCTGCAGCAGGCAGAGCAGTGATGTGCCTCTTGACTTCGCACTCATACAGAAGGAGCTTGCGAGGAGGCAGGATGGACTTTGCTTCGTGAACATCTGCAACCGCATCGGGAAGGGAGCCGGAGCATACGCATCATTTGCCGCGGACACCTTAAGGAGCATGAAGCATATGGCTACATCGAGAGTATGTGTGCTTGATGCCTACTGGCCGGCCGCGAGCATGCTCCATCATAAAGAAGAACTGACTATCATACAAATCTGGCATGCCATCGGCAAGATAAAGAAATCGGGCATGATCACAGCCGGGGCGAAGACCGGCAGGGACCCGAAGATAGCAGCTCTTTTTAATATGCATGAGAAGAATGACTACATCATCGCCGGCGCGAAAGCCTTTGATCAGTTTTACAGGGATTCTTTCGGCGATTATGATTATACGCTAATGAACTACGGCCTTCCGAGAATCGACTATCTGATCGATAACGAAGAAGCTAACAGGGACCGGTTCTTCGCAGAGAACCCGGAGCTCAAAGGAAGAACGATCCTGCTCTACGCGCCGACTTTCCGGAGAGGGATGGAAGCCAGATGGCAGGATATCATAGAGGTCGTCGATCCTGATAAATACACCTTGATTATCAAGAATCATCCGACGCAGAGAATCGAAGGGGAGAGACCGGCAGAACACGTCAGATACTTTGACGACTGGACAGCGGTCGATCTGCTGGCGGCCAGTGATTATGTGATTACGGACTATTCAGCCATAGCCCTTGAAGCCGCTGTACTGAGAAAGAAGACGCTGTACTGGGTCTATGACTATGATGAATATGTGAGAGATAACGGACTGAATGTGGATATGTTCGAAAGCATGCCGGGGCTTGCTTTTCGGGACGCTGCCGAGATGATGGCGTTCATCGATCGGGGAGAGTATCCGATGGAACGTCTCGATGCATACCGTCAGAAGTATCTGCCGGAGGATCTTGGACACTCCGCAGAGAAGATTGCGCAGCTGATCCTGGATGAACTGGACAGGAAGTCTGTTAAAGGAAACTGATATGAGATTTGTTATCATGGCCGACGGCCGGGGAACAAGATGGAATAACTACATGGGAGTGCCGAAGCATCTCGCTTTAGTGGACGGAGAGCCGGTCCTGGGCAGGACGGTCCGTCTGCTTGGTGAAGTCGCCCCCGGGAGCGAAGTGATCATCACATCCCATGATGAACGGTACGAGTTCGAAGGCGCCGTCAGACACGAGCCGGAAAACAACGTGTATGAAATAGACAGATTCACGTCAGAACTGGTCTGTGATGACATGTGTTTCCTCTATGGAGATACAATCTACGACAAAGCAGTTCTCGCCGACATCGCAGCATCACAGCCGGAGGATATTCTCTTTTACGGCAACAGCAAATCTGTTGTGGCTGTGAGAATCGGGGATGCGGACCTGTTCAGAAAGCACTTTGACAGAGTGAGAGGACTCTATCTGGACGGCAAAATCGAAAAATGCAAAGGCTGGCAGATCTACCAGTCGGTCACCGGGCAGGATCTCAGAGAGAAGCCGGTCATAGGTGATAAGTTCGTTGTCGTAGATGAACAAACTACTGATATCAACACACCGGAGGAATACAGAAACATATGATGAATTTCTGCAGAAAAGCGTTAAAGAAGATCAAACTATTCGTGCTCTACTGGACACGGATCGTCTTTGTGCGCAACAATTTCAAGGTTCCATTCCTCACGAAGGTAAGAGCGAACATAAACGGATATCTGGGTGACCAGTACATCCTCTATGATTTCAAACACACAGATAAGAACGAGTACCTTTCGGAGTTCGACTGGTACAGATCGAGATATATCAACGAACCTTTTGATTTCGCATTCAACAACAAGGTGGTTTGCGCGGAGATGCTCAAGCATCACATCAGGTTCTCACAGAACTACTTCATCATCAATAAGGGCGTCCTCCATGATTTTGAGAACGGTCCGATCAGTTATGACAGAGTGTTCGATAAGATCAGAGAAGAAGGAAAACTCGTCATCAAGCCGTTTGCTATGGGCAAAGGCAACGGCGTCCATCTGCTCAGCTTCGAGGACGGCAAGTACTTCATGGACATGCAGGAGAAGACGAGAGAGGAGCTGGAGGCATATCTTAAGAAGCTCAACATGTACGTTTTCTGCGAGTTCATTCACCAGCACCCGTATTCGGATAAACTCTATGATAAGACGACGAATACGATCAGATTCATCACCCTCAGGGACATTGACACCCATGAGATGAAGGTGTTTCGCGCGGTGCAGCGGATCGGACGCAAGGAGACCATCCCAGTCGATAATGGAAGCAAGGGAGGCCTTGTGGCGAACATCGATCTGGAAACAGGCATGCTCAGCGAAGCCAGATGCCTCAAGGAACTTGGTTCATGGGAAGTGCATCCTGATTCAGGCAATCCAATCAAGGGCGTCGTTATTCCTGACTGGGACGGCATCAAGAAGGAGATCCTGGATGTATGCAAGAAAATCCCATACATGGATTTCATGGCCTGGGATCTGCTCATCACCGAAGAGGGGCCTTGCGTCATAGAAATCAACACATCATCAGGAATCAACATCATACAGCTGTGGGGAGGACAGAAGCAGGGTGAACTCGGCGACTTCTTCCGCCATTACAATGTAATCAAATAGGAATATCCAATGAACGCAATCAGCAAAGTTTTAATGTACATATACATTTTTATTCCGTCCACACGAGGGGTCAACACCCTGTCTGCCAAGGCGTGGTATAAAAAAATGCAGCGGAATAAAAAGAAGGATAAGGCCCATAGCCTGCCGCAGAAGAAACGGGCATACAGAGCGGGCTACATGCCGGAGCATGCAGAAAAGTTCGGGATCACCGATTCAGAAAACAGGATCTCAGAACGTGACTATTTCTATCTGCAGCCGCTGAACGGCATCTACAGCAAGTGGCTGATGACCAATGAGATCGCCAGGACGATCTATTATCCATTTGAGGAAATGATCGATTTGGATGCAGATACAGAGGGGAAGAAACTGCTGCGCTTGCTTATCATCAATGACAAAGGATACTATCCGGAGATCACAGAAGCATACTATTACTGGAAAGAGAACGGCAAGATAGTCAACGAAACGGTCGACAGAAACAGTATCGAAGGCTGGGCGCACATCGAGGAAAACATCAAAAAGATGGCGCGTTTCACGCCGCAGATTGAGTTTTTCGCAGTCGATCTGCTCGATGGGAAGATCGTCAACTTTACAAACCAGCCGGAGTATCCGCAGGACTTCCTCTACAGCGATGAAACCGTTCAGTTCCTGAAGGAAAAGGCCCGTGAGAGGGTCGCCATGGCGAAGGACAAGGGCCGCAGAGTCAGGAACGCAAAGCAGAGAATCAAGTGGAAATCCCGTCAGCTCTTCACCACTGCATTTTTCCCAAAGGATATGATGTATTATCTGGGACCGAGATGGATCAAGGAAGTCGTCACAGATTTCTTCAGCGACAGCGATGCAGATTTCAAAACGAAGATGTGGGCTTACCGGCATGGATTCCTGTCCTACAGAATCAATCAGTATGGAATCACAGAGGAGAATTATCCGGAGCACATCTCTGATTTTGAGTACAAGTGGCTCAGGCATATCAACAGTGATTACAGGATTCTGTTCGCGGACAAGATCACCATCAAGTACATCGTCAACAAGTTCAAGGAATGTTTTCCCGAGTACTATTATCATATCAAGACGAAGAACGGTGAAAACATCATCATCCCGATGATGGACTGCCCGGAGAAGTACGGAAACACCTACGAGGACATTCTGGCTCTGGCGAAGGAAAAGGGCGTACTGGCCATGAAACCGGAGGAAGGATCCCATGGAAACGGTTTCTTCAAGCTGTCCTATGAAGATGGTCAGTTCTATCTGAATTTCGACAAGGCGTCCGAAGAAGAAGTCCTGAGCATTCTGAAGGATCCAGACAACCAGTATCTAGTTACGGAGTACATCAAGAACAATGAGCAGTTCAAAGCGATTTATCCGGGTGCAGTCAATACGATCAGAATGATCGTGTTCAAAGAAGACGGCGTCAATCCGCAGATCGGTAACGTCTACATGCGGTTCGGATCGAAAGCGACCGGAGCAGTCGACAATATGGGAGCCGGAGGAATCTTCGTTCAGGTGGACAGAGAAACAGGCTGGTATCACGATGCGAAGATCATCACGAGCAATTCCATCGAGCCATGTCCGAACCACCCTGATACGGGTGTGCTGATGGAAGGATATATTCCTCACTACCAGCAGGTCAAGGAGACAATACTGGACGTTGCGAGAAGCATCCCTGAGATGGAATACTTCGGATTTGACGTGGCTGTTACAGAAGACGGCATCAAATTCCCTGAAATAAACAGATTCCCGGACTATCCGAGAATCGAGAAACTCAGTCCGGAAACCATGCATTACTTATTAAAGAAACTGGATGAGAAAAAGCGCAGATGCGGCTATGACAAGAAGCCTTGCAGGAAACTGGTGCATCTGCCGAAGCGCTGATAAAAAAGGGCTGCCAAGCAGCCCGATCTGAATCAGTATAAATCGCCTGAGAAACCGACAAGGTCGATCAGGCTTTTTTTTGCACCCAGATTTCTCGTGCTCTGCTGTCCGAGGAACTGGGTGATTGAATTACCTTCTACGATGATCCATTCATTATCTTCTGTATAGGTGAGGTCCCATCCGATGAATCTGAAGCCCGGAATCATAGAAGAGATCTCACGTCCGAGGGCCAACGCCTCGTCCCAGGCAGGAAGCTGATATCCTTCGATTTTGATTCCGGTGTAAGGATGGGTATCGTATCTCCTGCCTTTTTCATCGATACCATTGCTCTCAAAGAACCCTTTCTCGTCATTGACCGCAGCGAAGATACCGCCTGCGCCGCCGTTGTCGACAAAGGAGCCCTTCTGTCCGATCTTCATGAAGCATTTGTGCACATGAGTCTCTTTGCCATCGAAATAGGTGATCAAACGTACCGTATTTACAGAATCCGGATTCAGCGCTTTGATGACCGGATGTGCCTTGATCAGACCTTCGCAGATAAAACCGTCCGGACATTCGTCGAGAAGCTTTTTGAACAGCTGCAGCAGGTCTCCTTCAGCAGTGTACGGTACAACGCCTCTGCCCATGGAATCGAAGTCGAGTTTGCGCACAAACTCCTCGTTTCCATCGCAGAATTCCTTGAACTTCCCGTAATCCGCACTGGATGATATGTGGATCATATCCCTGCCGTAGTAAGGTTCCAGATACTGATAAGTCACATATTTATTGTCCAGGTTGTCAGCCTGTGTCATGTCGTTGACAGAGTTCAGCACGACGGCACGTTCCTCTTCATTGATGAATTCACGGCGCTCCGGAAGTGTTTTGCTGACAAAGTCAAACATTATGTATTCGGTGTTGTTGAACTTCAGGAGAGAACGCACAGATTCCATGTCGACAGCTGTTTTTCTGAGACGCTCTTTATCCTCTGTGATTCCGGGATAAGCAGGCTCCAGTATTTCTGCGCTTGCCTCAACGAGGCTGTCAGGAACGACCTGCTCCATAATGCGCTCATATTCCTGCATTTGTTCAGCGACATCATCGTAGGACATGGTGCCGGCATCGATCTTCTTGAAGTCATCCCGCAGGCTGTTGATCAGCTTCTGCCGCCGTCCCAGAAGACGTACGAATTCTTCCGCTTCCTCATCGCTCATCTTGTAGATCTCATATCTGTCGTAGATGAAGGAGATGACCTTGTAGACACCCAGTTCGTTGAGCGCGCGCATTTTGTCCAGGATTTCCTCTTTGGACATTCCGGTCTGGCTCATAATGTTCTGAAGAGCGCGTTCCCTGCGGTTGTGATTGCCGTCGGTCTTCTTCGACTCGCGGGCCTGTTGTGTCATAGACATCTTCCAGAATTCTCTCTGGTAGTATTCACGGTAGGTTACGCCGAATTTCTCATTCGTCTTTTTCATCTTGGCTGCCGCTGTGAGCATGCTTTCGCCGGATGCTTTGGCAACCAGACGTACATATTTCATTTTTTTCGGGCCGATTCCCATAACACGATTCCTCTCTGTGCTGTACCCTGTAATGATCTATGAAAAGTATATCATGATTGCGCCTGTGATGGTATAATAAACTGAATTGGAATACGCATGAGACAGACGATAAAGAGGAAGGTCAGAATGACTGATTTACAGGAAAGAATGCTCTTGCTGCTCAAAGAAATTGACGAGATCTGCAGGAAACATGAAATAGAGTATTATCTCTTTGCAGGAACGGCACTGGGAGCGGCCAGACACAAGGGTTTTATCCCATGGGATGATGATACGGATATCATCATGGATCTGGAGAACTACGAACGTTTTCTGAGCATTATACCAAGTGAGCTCAAAGAGAACCGGGCAATCGACTGGCTGACAGATGACAGTGAGTATCTCTTTACGTATGCCAGATATGTGGACACAAGCTCGACAGCTTTGCAGAGGCACACAGTATTCGGCGGCTGCAGGCCCGGCGTGAAGGTGGATATTTTCTGCGTCATCCCAACATTTTCGGATGAGAAACTGCGGGAGAAGCACAGGATGGATGTCCTTGGCTTCGCAGAAGTTATGTGTACGACCGGAAGGATGGGCATGTACAGACCGGAGGGCTTCTATGCAGTCTATGAACGAGAGAAGAAAAAAATGCAGAAGTCTGGCAGAAAGAAATACATTGAGGACAATCTGCATGAGCTGATGCACCGGGCGGATGGAGAGAATGAGAAATGCCTCCTGTTCTCCGGCATGATGTCAAATACGAAGACCTACGACAAATGCATTTTTGACAAATCGGTCTATGTACCTTTTGAAGACACGATGCTGCCGATATCAGAGTACAACGACCTGTTCACAACCCAGCACATTGCGGAGAGCTGGCAGGATCTGCCGCCTCACGTGGAAAAGCCAAGGCATCTTCTCTTCGTCGATCTGGACAGGCCTTATGGGGAATACATGAAGCAGCTTTTCGCGAAGACTGACATCAGAAAGGTGAAGGAAGCTTCAATAAAACGCAAGGAAAACAATCTCTACGAGAGAGATGAATTCCGGGATGTCCTGACCAACAACCAGAAGATCAGAAATCTGGCCACGGAGCTGGATATCAGAAAGCGCTTTGCGGAATATGATCCGTCACTGCCGCCGGCAGAACGGGAGAAGATCCTCGACCGCTATATCGAAGGACAGATGGACCGTCTGAACAAGACCTTCGGCCTCAGTGTCGACGCTGGAGAAGACGTGCTTAGGGCAGCGTTGGAAACACTTCTGGAGCTGGGCAGATATTACGAAGCAAAATCGATCATCCGGACTTGCATAGCAGCAGGGAGCGTGGATGCGGACGATGCCTATGTGAAGAGCGTCCAGGAGAGGGCGGATCTTTGCGCACGCATCATGGAAACAGCATTCCGCTACGGCGACAGAGAAGAAACGCAGAGGATCCTTGGAAGCGACGAAGCGAAGTCCATCGAAGGCACTGCACCATATGAAGCGGCCCGGTGCTGGATCGAACAGGGCGAAAACGGCAAAGGCTACACAGCCTATCAGAAAGCATTCGAAGATGTGAAAAATGGTTTTGTTCTTCAGGAGATGATAGAGGACGGTCTTCCGATCGATTTCATCTTTGAAGTGGATGATAAAGAAAAGCCGAAACCTGACAAAAAGATGCTTCGGACGACAGTAAACGCACTGATGACTGGCAAGGAAGCGAAGAAACCTGCCATCTGGAGCGACGCAGTCACGCAAACCGAATTTCTGGCAGAAGCCGCAGAGCGCGGACTGCTTTCAAAGGAGAACAAAAAACGATATAAGAAATATCGTATGTGGAGAAAGATGAAGAAACAGAAGGCTGAGGATGTATTTGATGCATATGCAAAGACATTCACACAGCTGGAACACATTTAATTGAGAGAGCCATGAACGCAGTAAAAAAGAAATTAAGATCGGTTTACAAGAGAAATATCGACAAGGATGAAACGGTCAAGGATGTCGTTAAGAGAAAACTCGGAACCAGCGGCTATGTAAAACAGAAACTCACAGGCGAAAGAAGCACGCAGAACAAAATCGAGGAAACCGTTGGAAGCCTTTGCAGCAAGCTCGGCGTGGAAATTCCGGAAGGGTTTCAGGGAGCAGATGCGGACACTCCGGTCAGCAGTGTCTATTATGCGGTGTCGCTGCTCGAGGATAACGGCGCGCTGTTTCTTTCCAACAGGAGAACTGAGTTTTATGCTTCGATCCTGAAACAGGCGATGCGCAAGAACGTCAAGGTTGTCTTTGCGGACCCTGAGTTTTTCGCGAAAACAGATATCGACCCATCGCCATACCCAATCATCTTCGTCGAAAACGGCATGCAGAAATTCAGGGATTACTATGCCCCATACCGCAAGGCGTACAAGGGTACGGTCATCGGTATTACAGGATCAGTCGGAAAGACGACGACAAAGGGCTATGTGGACGCTGTTGTCAGACAGAAGTATCCGACGTTTACGAACAGCTTCAATTACAATTCCAGTCATAACATCGCTGCCAATATATTGAACAAAGCGACACCGGGCTATAAAGCGTTCATACAGGAAGTCGGCGGCGGAAGCATCGCTTCTGTGAAGAACTCATCCGAAATACTGAAGCCGGACATCGCGATCATCACAAACGTCAAGCCGCATCATCTGAATAATTACAAGACCATCGAAAATGTATTCGATGACAAAATCTATCTGGTGAGGAACATGATGCCGGGCGGCACAGCGGTCGTAAACTTCGACGATGAACGTCTGGCAACCTTCGATTATGATTGCAAAGTGGTTTCCTTTGGCATTGAAACAGAGCGTGACGTTGACTACAGAGCGGTGAACATCGAGCAGAAGGGCAGCATCCTCAGCATGGATGTGATTCACGGCGGCAAAACCACAAGCGTGAAATCCACCATTACAGGAAAGCACAACGCATACAACATTCTTGCTGCTTTTGCAGTCGGCGGAATCATGCATATCAAGGAAGAGGATATCGTGAACGGAATCCTCAGATACAGTGCTTCCGGCACAAGACAGAATGTGGTCCAGTACGGCGAAAATGCGCTGTTCATGGACTGTTACAATGTGTGCAACGAAACTATTATCAAATCCGTTCAGATCCTTGAAGAAATGGAAGTGCCTGACGGCGGAAGACGGATCGCCATCGTCGGCGGTGAAAACAAACTGGGAGACGCAAGAGTTGAAGTTACGGAAGAACTCGGCAGGGAACTGGCAAAGTCAAAGGTCGACCGGATCGTCTGCTTTGGCAGCGACAAAACAGAAGAAAAAGATCTGAACCGGTTCGGGGATCCGAAGACGATCTACGATACGCTGCTCGCCAATGGGTTTGAAAACACTGATCTGGTGCTGGGGTTTGACAATCTCGTCGACTACATGAAGACCAAGATCGAACCGAACGACGCTGTTCTGTTCAAATGCATCGTCTACCTGAACATGGCGGCGGCCATCGATAAGGTGTTCGGGACAGGGTACTGTCTCAGCCAAAAGGAATCGCGCAGAGGCCGCAAAAGCAAGACAATCGGCGGGTTCACAGGCATCGTGATCAAAGATATGAACGAAGCCTACATCACAGATGTAAGCGATAAGCTGCTGTCTTCCAAGACGGTAAAGATTCCGGATAAATTCGACGGATACCCGGTATTCGCCCTCAAAAAAGGGTTGTTCGCTTATTCCGATGTTGAGAAAGTGGACCTGGGCAATACCGTCCAGCACATCGGTATCGGCGCATTCCGCGGCTGTAAGAAACTCAAAGAAGTTAAAATACCAGATTCTGTCAAATATATCCGTTCCGGAGCATTCAAAGAATGCAAAAGGCTCAAATCGGTCAAGCTTGGAGAGGGAATCATCGAAGTAGATAAAGAGGCTTTTGAACCTTGGACGGAAGTCAATTAGTCCTTTATTTAACAATATAAATGTTATATAATGATTACAAATAATCATTATCATATGAGAGGGAGTTTTTTAACATGAAAAAGAGATTATCACTTTTAGTTGCCTTGGTTATGGCATTTACGATTTTCTGCATCCCAGGGTCAAGCGCAGCTTTTGCTGAGGGGGAAGAAAATGCAACTGAATTCACTTCTCAGGACAATGGACAGCCTGAGGGTGAAGTCAATGCTTTGGAAGGTGAAGAGTACACTGTAACCTTCTATGATGGATATGGAACTGCAACCAAATACGGGAATATAATTGGTGAACCGCAGACGGTTCTGTCAGGTAAAGCGGCAACTGCTCCTGAAAACCCGACAAGAGATGGATACATTTTCAATGGTTGGGATCAGGCTTTCAGCAACGTCACTAGCGATTTGCATATTAGAGCGCTGTGGAGAACGCCGAAAAAGTATACAATAACGTTCAATGCGAACGGAGGAACAAATGCACCTGCACCGCAGACGAAAATCGAAGGTCAAGAGTTTAGTTTTGCAAATGTGGGGAAACCAACGAGAACAAACTATACGTTCACGGAATGGAATACGGCAAAAGACGGATCACGTTATTCCTATTCTGCAACGAAACCATATAAGGCGAATGCCAATGTCACGCTCTATGCACAGTGGAAACTGACTTCACCGATCGTTGGAAAGATCGTTGCAAATTCGACACCGTATACGACAGAAAAAAACAGCATTACTGTTAACTGGAAGATTCTAAGCACGAACAAGCTTTATACTGTTGATAAAGTGGTATTCTATCTTAACGGCAAGGTCAAGAAGACTGTAGAAACAAGCGCAAGGTCCGGAAGCTATACCTTCACAGGACTCAGCGATGGTACATACTACTCGTTCGCAGTGAAACCTTATTACAAGGGAAAGACACTCACTGCATGGAAGGGCAAGGCTCTGACGAAGGCTCCTGTACAGAACGGTGCTTATAAACCTGGCAAGTATGAATACTACTACGTCAATGGCGTCAAACAGAGAAATAAGACCATCCAGTTCAAGGATACTCGTTTTGGTACCAACAAGTACAGCCTGAATCATTATTATGATGCAAGCGGCGTATTCCGCGGACGTACCAAGTACATGTACAATAAGATCAAGAACATGTCCAGCAAGAAGTATCTGATCTGCATCGACAGAACCAATAATGTTATGTGCGTTTATATCGGCGGAAAAGGTAAGTGGCGTCCATACAAGTACTGGAGCTGCGTAACAGGAAGACTCAAGAAGTCAGACTATCATCCAACACCGCTCGGTACATACACGATCAAATCCAGAAAGCTGACGTTCAGTGGATACGGAATCCCTGAGAAGATGAAGAACCGCTACTCAGTCTGGTACTGTTCAAGATTTGTAGGCTCCGTATTTATTCACTCACAGTTGTATCACTATGGCCAGAAGTCCGGTTTCATCCCAGGCGGCGGAACGATGGGAAGAAACGCTTCACACGGCTGTGTAAGACTGAATATCAATTACGCACACTGGGTTTATAAGAACTGTGCTAAAGGAACAAAAGTAGTTGTTATCAAATAACGGCAATAGTGAACGAATAAACCTTCTGGCAGTTTTGTCAGAAGGTTTGCTTGTGTGCCGGGCATGGCACAGTTCTAACGGGTGAAAGTCCCGTCACGGGTAGTTACCGCCAAGTGTAGTGAACCACAAGCCGGAAGCAGTAATGCCAAGGGGGAGGAAGTGGTGTAGCAAAGCCGGCGAGCCTACGAACAG
>JAFRKJ010000021.1 GCA_017431785.1 Bacillota bacterium
CCACCCAGGACGCTTCATAGCGTCCGTTTTTCATTTTTGCCCCGCAGCGTGGAATCGCGCAATGCCGCTGCCGGTGGCAGATGAAGGCATTGCGGGATTTCTGCAGCGGTCGGAGAATCGGAGGATCAGCGTAAGCCCGAATGATTCTCCGGGCACCGCAAGGCGGATTAGGTTTTCGCAGGCTTCCCGAAGGACGCCCCGCACGCCGAGCAGATATACTCATCCGCCTTGAACAGATGGGTCTTCTGTGTCCAGCCTGCTTTCTTCATTTCGCTTCACCCGGTCCTTTCTCTTCTTCCGCATCCAGGATGGCCTCCAGCTCCAGGGCAAACTGCTCCTGGTACGCATCCTGCTCCGCCTTCAGCTGCTCTGCGTCCATCCGCCCGATCCGCTCGGAGCGGATCCATCGCAGCTGCTTTGCCGCCTTCTCCGTCTTGACGGCGACCTGCGTATACTCCGGGCCGATCATCAGCAGTTTCAGTGAGTCCTCCGGCTTCAAGTAGCCGCTGCTCATGATGCCCAGCGTATCAAATATCGTGTCGTTCGCGATGGGCCCGATCACCACGTCCGCGTTCAGACCGTCCTTCACCCGCCGGTTGTTGAAGATGTACTGAAACCAGCCGACATCCCGGGCAAACCTGTGTACCTCCAGCCCTTCCACGTCCAGCTCATACTCATTCACCACGGCGTTGTCCCGCGCCCAGCGATAGGTGAACTCCCGGTCGGGCGTCAGGTAAAAGCCCCATCCGAAATCGGCGTTCTTCCTGCCGTAATGAATATCCGGATTTCTGATCTCCCGGTCACTCGTGTGGTACAGAATCATTCCGCATCCCCGTTCCTCTCCGTATATACCTTTTCCTTCACTTCTTCTTTCAGCGGCTGCGTGAAGCCTTTCTTTTCCAGCCGGGGGATTATCTGTTTCCCCAGAACTTTGCTGGAAGTATAAGCCACCAGCACCGCGATCACGATTCCGATAAGCATAAATGTCTCTTTTATTCCTCCTCCCACAAACGTTTTCTTACAGTTCCCGGATCATCTCGCAGAATTCATCCCAGAGGAATAGATATGTCCCGAGTATGTCGCGTTGGGCATCACCCCAATGATCTGCTTTCCAGTCGCAGTCAAATGTCCTGGGCTTCACATGGATGATCTGTCTCGTGCTCTTTTTCCTTCAACTTAGAATTCTATTTTATAAATCAATGTTGTACAGTTTGCTACCAATGACTCTTCCATAAACGATGCTCCAACTGAAGCATTACCCATTTTACTTAATGCACCCTGCAGCTTGGCTGCATCGGTTTTTTTTATGACGGAAGAACTGCTGTACTTGATCTTGCATTCCTTGCTGTGCAGGACACTCTTGCTATCAACCCGCATATATATCAACTGTTCGATATCCTCATCGTCTTTGAAGTAGACCAGTTCCGGTACCTGCGGATCATCATGCCCGCTGCAGTCTATGACTCTTTCGAGTTCAATCGATTCTTTTTTCGTTTCACTTTCATTGTGCTCTGCTGTGGCATCCAGTATTTTCTTCCTCCCGATTTTCGAGCTCAGTCCAGCTTTCTTTTTAGCTTTTTCCAATTCTACGGTATTAATCTTGAAGAAAACCTCCGCGTGTTTGGCGCCGAGGGCATAAGCAAGCCGCTCTAGCTCGTTCACTTGCGCTATTCTTTGCCTCTGGAAATACTCTTGAACATCAATATACAGATCTTTCTGGTAAGGATCCACATAATAGAATTCCTTATCCTTGTTTGGAAATAATGTCACACCGAGTTCTTTCAGATCTTTGATATGATGAGAATACACATTCAAAACCCGGACACCGTTTTCATCAGAAATATGTCCCAAGGAATGCTCGCATGCTTTGCTGTCAGCATGTTTCTTATCCTTTTCCACTACATGAATCATTGTCGGCATGGAGAAATGTCTCGGTTTCGGCAAGACTGACGAGTTGTTCGACATTTTCAGATCTTCCTTAAACACCGGTTGTAGCACAAGAAGATCCTTTTCATATTTTGCGGAAAGCTTCTTCTTTTCATAGGATTCAGAGCTTGCCTTGATATTATCTACGACCTCTCCGAACGTATCCTTTGCGATTGTTGCAATATCTCCTGCCCATTTTTTGATTTCATCTGGGTTTACAACCGGTTTCTCAGGTTTCTTATTCATTAGCTTATCCTTCCTAATCATCTTTTGCCAATCGAAAATGTGCCGTTGCTGTTGATTGAAACTGCTCCGGTTTTCTTTGCATAACGAATACCGGCATCTACTGCTGTTGAAATGTTCTCGGTCATTCTCAGATAACCCAACACATTAGAAGCTCCTTTCAGCAGTGTCGCCTTGTCCATGCTACCTTGGGTCTGAAGGATATAGCAGATCGCATTTCTCAATTCCTGCGGACAAATCTCTTCCACGTTACGAGCATTCTTGCTGTTCTCTCCGCCGCGAACAAGGAGATACTCGTTTGGTTCCTGATCGCGGAGCCAGCAATAAGTAGTGCCGCTGATCTTGTTGTTCTTCGGCTTTACCGCTTTGATCGCTTTCTCTGTCGCTTCTATTACCTGGTTTGATCGGGAAAGGCCGAAGCTCTTGTGCGTGCGTCGGATCAGAAGTTCTCTTTCTATGGGCGCTTCCAACTCAAGAATCTCCACCACTCTCCGCTGAATTTCCTTCGCATTGCCGGGTGCTGCATACTCAGCCGGAGTTATTTTCTCCGACTCCAACGTATACATCTTATAATCCACCAGGATGTACTCAGGCTCTTCACCGGACTCGGCAGGTACAAGCTGCTGCTCCTGTCCCGGGTTTACTAACTTTTGCTCTTTTATTGGTTCCTGTTCCGACTTCGGCTCGGAAGGTTGCATAACAGGCTCCTCGTTTTTTTCTGGTTCCGGACTATCAGCAACCACATGAGTCTCTGTGACTACATGAACACCTTCTGCCTGTTCAAGCTGAATCGGTGTCCGAGGTATGTCATCGTCGTCTTCTTCATTCAGAACTTCCTGCTCCTCGCTACGCTGCTACTTAGAGATCGCGCTGGCCTCAAGCGCAGCTTTCCTCTGTTCTTCCTGGGCGGCGGCTTTCTTCTCGGCTTCTTCTTTCGCCATCTCTTTCAATGAGTCAAGCAATCTCAGGAGCTTGGATGTCTCTTTCTTACGGTTATCCCACCAGTCGATGGACCATATCCTGTGTATGTTCCAGCCAAGATGATTCAGAACTCCGATCTGTGCAACTTCACGGTCTCTGGTATTTGCTGTCAGCTTATACCCGTCTCCGTCAAGCAGAACTCCGAGGATATACCTGCTGGAATCATAAGGATCAATAACCGCGATATCCACATGGAAATCAGAATACCAGATATTAAAAAATGATACTCGTTTCGAAATTCCTTTTATTCAACGCTAATCGACCCATATATCGCTCTGATTATCTAACCACTCTTGCAGTTTTTTTACATTAATAAGCGTCCGACCTCCGATTCGAACGGAAGGGAAATCATCTCTATGAATTAAGTTGTAAACAGTTGTCTTTGATAAACTAAGTGCCTCCGCTGTTTCATTGACACTCATAAGCATTTTATTGTGAGGAGCTTCGAGAGTTTTATCAGTTTTCGGTGTAGCTTCTTCGATGCGCTCCAGTTCATCAGCAAGCGCATTTAGTCTTTTGGTCTCTTCTCGGATCCTTCTGGCTATTTCACCGTAGCGCATGTGATTTGCTCCTTCCTGCTGATTTTACTTGAGAAGAGTATCTGCTTCATGGCTGCCTCCGATCATCACGCAGAACAGAATCTGTCAATCCGGCTGCTGGCCGTCATGTGCTTTCCACACGCATTCTGTGATCTTCATATCGGTAAAAACAGCCTTAAAGCTGGAGTCCTCCGGACTGCAGGCATAGATCCCAAACCGGATTTTTCCGTGCCCTTCCCACATGTGGCAAACGCGCATCTGCGTAAACGCCTTACCGTCCTGCGAACACTCAATACAGTAGTCATCTCCCCGCCTGCTGAATCGATACCACATGACCTTCACATCTGCGGGAATCGCAGTGGTTGCCCAGTCAGAGTACCCGTGATTCGTCACAACAGAACCCAGATGCTGAAAAGTCTCATTCTCATATTCCACAGAGCCCTTCAGCCAGTTCTCGGAATCCAGATACATGACAATGCCGCACTGGTCAAACCGATGATGGCTTTCCGTGAAGTCGGTTTTGACCACAAAAGAGAAGTATTGTTCTTCTGTCTCCATCTGAAGCACCGGCGCGTTGTCATTCCGAAAATGATAATATGTCCGCTGCCACAGATCGGTATGCGGCATGGTGGTGATCTCTATTCGCCCGGGCTGGATACTGTATACCTGCGGTGCCCTTGTCCATCTCAGATTCTCTGTGTTCATGCTTCAAGCCTCACTTTTGGATATACTTTTCATGAGAATAACTCAGACATTTCTTCGTTCTCTGCTCATAGTTCGCATACCATGATATATTCTTCTTCGTTTTCATCCACCGTCTGAAAGCCGACAGCCTCGTACATCCTGACGGCATAGTTCGCTTTCTGCACCGCAAGAGAGGCTTTTTGATACCCCTGCTGCCGGAGCAGATCCAGCATGTCCCGCATCATGGCGGTCCCGATGCCTTTTCCCCGGTAAGCCCTGTACAGCGAAATGGCGAAGGACGGCGTCTCGTCATCCACATGGCCGTAGTCGTCCATGATCCTCGTCCAGACCGCCCCGACGACCCTGCCGTCCACATCGGCCACCAGGCAGTTGTCGCCCTTCCGGGTGCCGAAGCCGTCCGTGTACACCCGCAGCTCCGGCTTCTCAAGAATGTCCCGCTCCGGCGGCTCCATCCCCTCCGGCACGAAGATCGCCTCGTACAGGAAGTCCTCCAGAACCCCGGTCTCCTCCCTGCGAAGGGGGCGGATGACATACGCCCTGCGCGGTTTACCGGTCATGGGAGAGTCTTGTTCGTCCTTCATCTGATTCATACTTTATCCTTTATGGAGCTGGGATCAGCCGATTTCCCAGAGGACAGTCACGGTGTCGGAGACTTCAATGTCGTCCGGCTCGACGTCCATATCATAGCCTGCACTTTCTCCCAGCATCGGTCTGGCGAGATATTCATCAGCCATCAGCATCCTGTTCATCGGTCTGTACTCAAAATCGATTTCGCCCCAGGAATAGTCGATGCTCTGGATGTCCTTCAGAGTGACGCCTGCGGCCTGTGTCAGTACGGAGGCCTTCTCCTTTGCATCTGTGACAGCTTTGCCCAGCAAGTCATTCTTGGCAGCCTCCGGATCAGAGACTGTATAGCTCAGCCGGAACTCCGGCTTCACCGGGCAGTTGGCCAGAGCATACAGCACTTTGCCCAGACGGTCATTGTCGGAAGGGAACTCCACCTTCATCATGTGCATGAACCTGTATCCGATGAAGCGCTGCTTGTAGGTGCCTCTGTCCTGGTAGCTTTCATACTCGGTTTCTACATTGAAGTTCAGTGTCTTCAGATCGGAGCGCGCAAAACCAAAGGCACTCAGGATGTCCTTCAGACGCTCCGTATCCTGTGAGGAATGGCGCAGCGTCTCACCGTACTCCGGCCAGGTGCCCTCCAGGGATATGGTGATGCGGGTCGTGTCCGGCCTGACCTTGAGCCGGCCTTTGCCCGTCACGCGGATCGTTCTCATATTACTCATTTGCTGGACCCTCCTTTTTGAGGATCATCTGGATCAGTTCTGCGGTCAGCAGGAAAGACTCTCCCCAGGGATTGAGGATGAAACCGTTGCTTTGCGTGTCGATGCATGCCGTCAGCAATTCGTCGATGAAGTTGGAAATGATCCGGCTCGGCGGCCCCTGCCTGTATTCCGCCGGGGACGTGAACGCCGCCGGCCATTCTCGTCCATGCCCTGTCTGCACGGTGCGGAAGATGAATTCCGTCCCGTCCTCCGATGCTGTGACCGGAATCATGAAGTGTCCGTCCTCATGCATCCGCTGCCGGATTGCTTCCAATACCGCAGACAGCCGCTCGACTGTCGCTTCCGCGTGATAGGCGTGAACAGCGGCCTCAATCAGCGCATTCCCATCCAGAAACGGATCATGGAAGGCGGTCTCCGGTTCCTGCCTCTTTTCCGTAAAGCGATCCAGCACCGCCAGCATGTCCTTCGGCAGCCGAGCCCTGCACGCCATGACCATCTCCTCCGGGATACCGTAGAAAGCCTCTGCAATGCTCCCGGCGATGCAGGTCAGCGTGTCGCAGTCACCGCCGAGGGACACTGCCGTCCGGATCACATCCTCGAAATCGCTGCCCTCAAGGAAGGCCGTGATAGCCTCCGGAACCGTCTTCTGACAGCTCTCAACGTGGCGGTAGGTCGGCCGGATTTCATCACAGGAGCGGGACAGGTCATAGCCGAATTCGCTGACGATGTATTCCCGGATCTCCTCTTTGCCGGCGCCCGACCGGGCAAGGAAGATTGCGCTGGCCGCAGCCTCCGCGCCCTTGATGCCTTCGGGATGATTATGGGTGACCTCGGCAGTCAGCCTGGCAATTCTGCGCGTCTCATCCAGCGTGTTCGACAGCCAGCCGGCGGAAGACACCCGCATGGCAGAGCCGTTGCCGTAGCTGCCGTAGGGCTCGGGATTCTTCGCCCTGAGCCAGACGCGGAACCGGCCGCCGTATCCTGCATGGGGATACCGCCTGCCCCACCTGCGCATGGAGGACACCAGCGCGGCTTTGATTTCTTCATCCGCTTTCCCGACGGTGTCCAGAAGCGCCTCGCCCACGGCGATGGTCATAACGGAATCATCCGTGAACTGCGTACCCCTGCTGAAAAGCGGGAACTCTTTTGTTTTCGGGCTCCTGTCAAATTCATAGGGTGCCCCGATCATGTCTCCAAGAATAGCTCCGTACATTCCTATCCCTCCTCGAAAATTCACTGTCCGGACTTCCTCACCGGCAGCGCAGCAGAATGTACTTTCCTGCCTGGCAGACATGATATCCTTTTTTTCACCTTTTGCAGTCAACTGATACTTGACTGAGCATCCAAACAAATACTTCTCTCTCCGACAGATCAGACAGGCCTATTCCTGTTCGTCTTCATCGTCCTCATCGTCCGTCTCTGCCTCTTCCGCAGCGGCGAGGGTGACGGCGATGTCCGACGGGTCAATCTGCCCGTTCCCGTTCCAGTCGATCAGCGGTCCGCACATATCTTATCCCTTCTTCCCGTAGTTCTCCCAAAATACTCCTTCCCCAGGAGCCACTTTATTTGGAAGCCGATTGCTGTTTCAAAAGATTGTGGCGTCACTGAGTCCACAATCTGTTTTAATGGACTTGCCGTTTCCGCTTGTTTTTTTCGTCAACCCAAGCGTTATAATCGTACGATCTGGGCCATACTGTTCCTCTACAACAGGCTCTTTCCGGTCGATACTCAATTATCCAATCGGCGACTGGACAATTCCACTTTCCTGCATCTTGGCAGACATGATATCCTTTTTTCGTCTTTTGCAGTCAACTGGTATTTGACTGGTTACCCGTATTCTTCCCAGTAATCTTCGGCATCTTCATAGTCGTAGAAATCATCATAGTAGTCATAGTAGAAATCATCCGGATGCACATAGTCCGACGCCGGATACTTCCCGTCGGATTTTTTCTCTTTCCCACTGTCATTCTTTGATGATGTTCCAGAGCTCTGTTTGTATGGGCTGCTGCGATGATCCCAGACATCTGTAACTTTGCCGTTTACGCAGCGTGCAGTAAAAATGACATACCCATTTTTCGTATAATCATAGAGGTTTGCCAAAACCTGTTCGCCGCTCACCATTTCATAATTATGCCGTACCGTAGCTGATGGAGACCCTAAACTCGTCTTACTGATATCTCTTTCCGACATGCCGACATAGGGAAGTGATTTTGACAACATCTCCCTGTGCTGCCTCTGCTGTTCTTCCTCGTAGTGCTTTTCTTCAAGCTCCACCGCCTGGAACGCCGCTTCTGCCTTCTGTCTCACTTCCTCTGTTTTAGCAAGGCTGACTGCTTCTTTGAGGTATTTTCTAGCTGAGTAGTAGGTATGATCTTCTGCATACTGCATTCCCCTGCTCAGGTAGTACCAGGCATTCGAATCACCAATGTTCTTCTTCTCTGACTCATAGAAGCATTTTCGTGCTTCAGAATAAGATCCCTTTTCAAATTCAGCCTGGCCTCTCTGATACATCTCCTCGGCATAAGCGACGGCTTCCACCTCTTTTTGATGGTCATAATGCATCTTCCGTGCGATAAGACCAAATATAAGGACAAAAACCGCTGCCCAGGCAAGTACTGGCCAAAATCTGTGCCGTTTTTTCTTCTCGTTTCTTTTCTGAGAGTTTTCTCTGTTTGGCTTTGAATCTACTGCCGTGCTGGTATTCATCACATCAGGTTCTGCTTCCTTCGGTTTCGGATTCAGATCCCCGACCGATTGGGCCACCCGTCCTGTGGAAGTGTAAATCCCGCCGTTTTTCGTCTTCACGATCCTGCTGACATACTTTGCGTCTTTGGGGGAGAAGGGGAGATCGCTTTCCGTACCTGTCCGGATGGAAACGACTTCGCCCATTACAGGATCATCGGTCGCGCCGAGCGGCACTTCGACCCGGTCGCCGACCTCAAGGTCCAGATCCCCTGTCAGATACCAGAATACATGATCGCTGTAGGGGAGCTTTACTCCGCAATAGAAGTACAGCCTGTTAGGGAAGATCTTTTCTGCCGGTTTCGGCTTCGCCGGGACCGGCTCTGCTTTTCGGACAGCCGGCTCCGGCTTTGGCTGTACCGGCGGTTTTGCCGGCGCACTTTTCACCGGTTTCGGCTTCGATTTCTTTGCCGCAGGCTTACTGCGGGACACATAAGAATAATGATAATAACCCGAGTCGATACCGTAATCATCTGCGTCCAGGCCGGCCTCTTCCAGCGTAGCCTTCTTCTCCTGGTCGTCCATATTCGACAGCTCGCTCAGGCTGAGCCCCGAGCTCTGAAGGTTTTCCCAGGCCTGAAACTCCGGGTCCAGTTCGATCATGTCATAGTCATCCGGATCCAGGAGGTTGTCCCTGAGCACTGCCCTCCGCTCGGCCTCGTCCATCATAGAGAATTCGAAGGCGTCAATCCCTGCATCCTCCAGTTCTCTTTCTCTGTCAAAATCCATGGATCGCGCCTCCTTCCATATCAACAGGCAGGGACTATCTTTGCTGGTGCTTTTATGATAAACTGCCATTGTGTTCTAAGGCACGGTATTCTGTGCCTCGCTTAGCGCTTTGATGAATCAAAAGGAAGGGAGCAGATGCGAGCATGATGACGGACGATGTTTATGTCCAGGAATTCGCGGAAATGTTGAGCCTTTTGGAACCTCACCCACCGCTGACAGAAGAGCTTGACACATGGGGCAGCACATACCAAAGCGAGAAAGCCCATATGTTTTTATGGTTTTCAGGACAGGATACAACCGGATCCGGCAGTTACACACGGGGTAAACCGAATGACAGCGCAAAAGTCACATATAATAGACTTCTGGCCCCCGGAGCGATGCTTTGGATCGCCGAGGTGATGGGAGAAACCTCTGAACGGTTAAGAGCAGCATGTCATGCAGCTACAGAAGCTGAAAAGGTACACTGGCGAAACAGGGGCAAAGGATTCAGAGAGGTAATCCCGTTCGAACGCATCTATGAGCTGTACCAGCATCCGGAAGGATGGTTGTATGACAAGCAAATCTTGCCTCTGATAGGGCGAGATGATAAGGGCTATCCGCTTCAACTCAAACCGTATGAAATCTGGGCGGTGCTGGAAGAACAATTGTTTTGACAGCGCAGCCATTACGCCGATGACTGTATGCTTATCCCTTCTTCCCATAGTTCTTTGGGAAATACTCCTTCCCAAGGAGCCATATAATCTGCTGCCTCATCAAGACAGAAGCTTTGCGATCTTATCAATCTTCCTTTGCGGCAGACCGCCCTTTGATGCGGTATGAATCTTCCTGTCCAAGTCCTCCAGCGAAGACAGAATATGCTCGTCTTCCACCGGGCTTTCTGCATCGCACATATAAACATATCCTTCTACCCAGGTGCGTGCCCCGTAGTAGTCCAGATATTTGGCCAGAATGTAGATCTGCCTTTTCACCTGCCGGATCGGATTCTTCACCGTCTTGATATATATATTGCCGCCCTGGCTCATATGCAATTTTTCCCATTCGAAATCGTCTGCATCTCCTGCAAGCGTCCCGCTGTAGTTTTTCACTTCTACGATGAAAACGCCGAAGGGATTCACGATCACATTGTCCAGCTCGGCCTCACGGCCGTCATAAGAAAGCGCAACATTCGAAAAGAGCTGATCATCCGGACGAAGAATTTTCCGAATTCTGTCTCTGGCATATCTTTCGCCTTCTATTCCTGCGATATCGCTCGGTGACGGAGGAGGATACCATTGTGTCGGAGGACGCCTGCGGCTGATCAGTATGATGATCAGAATGATCAATATCAAACCGACCGCGGCGATAGCATAATAGGGAATCAAAAATGTGGCTCCTTACGCTCTTACTTGCTGCTTTCGTGTGTATTTTCGCAGGATATGCTTGGCCTTCTCAAGAGGAAAAGGTACGTCTTCCGGCTGAAGGTATTCTATGGATTCTATGCGGGCAACAGTTTTCGGTTATATGCTGTTAGCTACTTGAGTCAGCTTATTAATATCTGACTGATCCTCTACGATATGCATCTTCCTGTGACAGTTCGGACACAGAGCAACCATGTTTGAAATGTGATCAGGTCCATTGCTGGCTAATGGGAGAATATGATGAGCCTCCAGATAAGGCTTTCCTTTTCTATCCTGAAATGGAGCCGGGTTTCCGCAAAGCTGGCAGACACCGTTTGCATTTCGTTTTACTATTTCTGGCAGATAGGGATTTCTCTTCCGCAAAGCGGTTGTTGTGGTATATATCGGTGCTGGTCCGGTGGATGATTGTTTGCTGCCTGCTTCCAGCTCC
This sequence comes from Bacillota bacterium, assembly GCA_017431785.1. Classification (GTDB taxonomy): domain Bacteria; phylum Bacillota; class Clostridia; order Peptostreptococcales; family Anaerovoracaceae; genus Lentihominibacter. The sequence continues at coordinate 10,985 of JAFRKJ010000021.1, forward strand.
TCATCTGTCATGCCTTCAATAATATCGTACATGCCTGGTAATTCTTGGGATTGTTGCATATAAACTGACAGGAAACCAGGATTGTTTTTCTCGATTAATCTCATCAGGGCTTGATATTGTGTATCGTCAAGTTTTGTGATTGCCCCTCGGGTACTTACGGTAATAAAAGATCTGAACTCGTTGATATCCACGGGCTGCTTCAAGAAAACAATATTGTCAATATCCGCGCCCCATCCTGGATATGCACTGCCTGCTGCTCTCTTCTGAGGAGCATTTTTTATGGTACCGACAGCGAGGATTTTCCCTGCATATTTCTCATGCAGATCATATTGATCGTCTGCCAAAGAGATGATAGCGGGATCTCCGGTGTTTCTTGCCAGTTTTCGAATACCAGCCATATGCCGGTAGTCAACAGAGCTTTTTGCGCACATAAAGAATACAATATCGCCGATCTTTGCATATGATGGAACAGTCCAGTTCGTTCCGTTTTGAGAGTCATTCAAAAGTGCTTCAAGGTTAGAGCCATAACCCTGCCCGTGAAATGATATCAGTTCACCAAGATCAGCCGGAGACTGGAAATTTGTGATAAAAGAATTATTGTCCATTACTGCTCACCCGCTTTATGTGTAAATCGATCTGTAGTATTTATCCATCTTATCCGAACATCCTTTTTTATAACTTCTTCTTAAATCGGCATTTTGGGTAATTACTGCAGCCATAGAAAGCGCCGTACTCACCCTTCCGCAGCAAAAGCTTTCCGCCGCATTGCGGGCATATTCCTTGATTTACACTTTCTTCTGCCTTTTGGATGTTTTCTTTAATACGCTGAACATGTTCTCTTCTCTCTACAAAAGAAATGATATTCTGCGTTGAAAGGACTTCTCTCGCCTTGTCCGCCTGACTTCTGGTCAGTCCGTATCCGAGGTAGCCTTTTATGTAGTGTGAAATACCCGATATGCCAACAGCTGCTGCATTATTTGTTTCTATCATCAGTTTTGTTTCATCCGGGAAGACAAGGACGGATACAAACAGTTTTTCCGGAATACCGATTGCATTTGAAAGCACTTTGATATGGCCGTAGTTTTGCCTTAGTGGATTATAAAAGCTGTATTCCTTCCCGCCAAGATACTGTTTCCACTTCTGTGCCTTCTCTGATCCATAAATGGTTCCCTGGTAATTCTTCGTTTCCAGAACGAATACGCCCTGAGGAGCCACGACAATGTGGTCGATCTGTGTAGAACCTTTTTCCGTTTCCAGCATAACGTTATTGTAGATATAACATAGATCTCTTGGCAGCTTCCTCAGCTCTGCAGAAACAGCATGTTCTCCGATAGAGCCTTTGATTCCTGCGCTGATCTCTTTCTTGATTTGCGAGAGCTTATTCATGATGTTTTCAGGTCACCCTCCGAAACCGTAGTAATACAGCGCAGCCATCACGCCGATCACCGCCAGTACGCCGATACCCTGCAGGAAGGTCATAACGGCCTTCGACGGGCCGGAGTTTCTTCTTGGAGATCGGCTGTAATTCCTTACCGGCCGATAGTTCGGCTGATTGTTATAATCCCACTGATTGCTCATAGGATTGTTTGAGGGATACGGCGGGCTGTATGAATTATGTTCTCCGATTCGAAAGGTCATATGTCCTTCCATATCTACGGCCATATGATCGTTAATCGGGACATCCAGTTTCCCGGTAGTGATATTGTAGACGGGATTGTTATTTTTCATGAGAGATCACCCTTTTAACGATATATACTGTAGCCATAGAAAGAGCCGTACTCACCGTTTCGTATCACAAGCTTCCCTCCGCATTGCGGACATATTCCCTGTCTTATACTTTTTCTGCTTTTAGATTTTTCATTGATGCGTTGAACACGCTCTCTTCTCACCGCAAAAGAAATGATGTTCTGTGTTGAAAGGACTTCTCTCGCCCTTTCAGCCTAGCCGTGGGTCTGTCCATGTCCAAGATAGCCTTTTGGCGCTCTTTACCCATGTAACTGACTCGCTTAATGGGTTCCAGCTTCTGTAGCTATTTTTTGCACCGCATAAGGCTTAGCATACTTCACCAATGCATCACTTACGAAGATAGTATCCGAGCGTTTTGGTTCGACCCACATAGCAGGATATACAACCAGATGCTTAGCATGTCCGCATCGACCAACTACCATGTCTTGTTCTTCAAAAGATATAGGGCAGCCTGATTCTTCCAATATTCCTCCCAATGGTGCAATTGTTCTTTGTTGGGCTTTCATCAAAATAGCAGGGGCGACTTTACCTTCTTTGCCCCAACGTAGCAGGTCAAGGGCTGCGAAACGGTCCAAGATACCATGAACATACTGATTTCTGTAATGTTTCAGGCATTTATGACATGCCGAAGAGCAGTCACACCCTTTGAGTAACGCTTCTATTTCTATTAGAAGTGTTTCTATTTCTTCTGAAACACTCACAGCATAGCCGGCTCCGCTGGATAAGCTGTCATAAAGATAGATATCAACAAATTGTCCTTTTGTATTTTTTCTTAAACGGTATCCTGTGACGAGCTCGCTAAATTCAACATCCAGTTCTTTGCTCGCTGTAAGTCGCAACGCCTCTGCTAAAGATTGCGCTGCTCTATTCAACCAAGGATTATCTTTCCTTTTTGTGTCAATTAAACTATCATCTAATTCAAACTCTAGCACGAGCATATCAGTCACAAAATCGTAGCCTAGATTTACATTCGTCGTACTTGGGTGTTTGCAACGTCCACGCAGATACTTTGACTTATAGGGTCTGTCAATCCCATCAAGCACTTTTACATCATTTCCCGGCATTGCTGCGCCACAGTCATTGCAAACCATGAATCCCGTATTCTCACGTCCTTTATTCAACATGATGATACGCTGATTTGTTCTTGATGCTATCCTAATATTCACGCATCCTGGCACCTTCCACATCTCATCCGCGTCTGGTAGTGTCGAATATAAGGGTTGCTGAACTGTGGTATATTCCTCTGTTAGCTGAGCATCTAAAATTGCTTCAGCGTTCCTTGGTGCGAACCCCCAAGGGCGAAGCATTTGCCTTGCTAATGGCAATTCCCTATTACCGCAGAATGGGCATACTTTGGTTTCTTCCTCTGCCAGTCCGAACCAGCCACATTCCGTACACGATAAGATTTCTTTCAGGTAATTTCCATCCTGAATGAAGGATTTGGCCGGGGAGGTCAATCTGCCGCTCTTTTTTTCACTGTCTGGATAATAAAGGCCTCCTATTTGATAAGTCTGCTTATCAACAACAATGGCTCTTCCTGGCGCATACTCACCAATTGCTACATCCAGACCCCGCTCAACCTCGTAACGGAGTTTACCGTACTGGTCCGTTATATATGTGCTTACAACATTTTTGGGGAAAGAATATGTAGGAATAATTCCCTCTTCATAAAGTGCATCCAGCAATTCTTTTGCATTCACGACTTCGCCATTTTCTGTCACGCCAAACAGTTCTGGGTGCACATCTCTTTTTGCTTTTAGCCTTATTAAAGCATCCGTCAAATCCTCACGAAATCCAGCCATATCAAAGGTGCTCTTATTGTTTAACAGAATATCATCCTTTGAAACCTGAAACTGATCCAAATACTTCAGAAACTCATGAAGTTTCTGATCGAGGAATCCTGCAGCAGATATGGTATCCAAGCTAGAATAAATCGATTTTAAGTATTCCTGAAGAACGACCATGTTCAAATGTCGCCTGAGCAATTTTACACTGCTTACATCTACCCAAGGACGTCGAGGATCACCTCTGAACATCGAAACTGGATTATTAAAATACAGTGAATCATGAGGTCCATCCTCACAAAAAGTAACGATTGTTGAAAGACTCGCACCTCTTCGTCCTGCGCGTCCTGCCCTCTGCTGATAGTTTTCACGCATGGGAGGAATGTTTCGCAACCCCACCGCCACCAATGAGCCAATATCAATACCAACTTCCATTGTCGTTGTGCTGCTAAGCACATCCACCGGCGTCTGCCCCTCAGGGACCAGATCCTGAAATCTGAGCTCATATTGCTCTGTCCTTGACCACATTTCATCCCGCTGATCTTTATGTGATAGCTGTGCGGTGTGTTCTTCCGTATCAATCACATGGATTTTATCGCCCTCCAAGGCTGCTTTGACAGGTTTTCTCCAGAAATTCAGTGAATCCAACTCACTGGGGCTCATTTCATGGATATTATCCGCTCCACAGCTTGGACAACGATCTCTCAATCGGAATGGAGTTATTTCAGAGCATCTACCGCAGCGATACCATACGTGGTTTTCGTTGTAGCGGGCTCTAACTCTTGACAAATCTATGTATAGCTTTCCTGTCCCCGATTGGGAAGAATCCAGAAACGTCTTTCTTAAAACATCGGTCCACTGAGATACTTCCTCAGAGTCGTCTTTCCAATCCATAATATCTTTTATTGTTTTCGGTATGCTCCAGTTCATATCAAGCCCATATCCACCATAGTTTGGCCGAACCTGAAGTCGAACAGTATCCGGTATCGTATGTCCGAGAGCTGTTGCAGTATCACATATTCCTATAACCCAGGCGTTGAATACTTCCAGAAACTCTTCCTCTGTTACGTTGAACCCTGCCTCATCCAGCATATCCACCGCATCCATAAGAGAAATATCTGTAGGCTCAATCCAGCTTGTTGCGGAATCATACATGGTATTGTAGCCCCCGCTGAATAGGCGCAACATATGAGCCTGCATCTGAACAGGCGCGTTAGCAATGCTATATCTTGGTGTATACTCTTTACCCCTTCTCTGGCTTCTATTATAATTACTTAAAGCAGTCTCGCAATCTGAAGCAAATTTCTCTCTTTCAGGATCATGGAAAATCTGCACATGACTCTTGGCAGCTGCGAGACAAAAGTAATCATATAGCTCGTTCATTGAATACTGTGTATTTGAAGCTTCCATCATATTTATTGCAAGAGCAAAAAGCTGTCTTGCTGCCAATATATCTGAAGCCTCAGACATATCTCTAGCCAGTTTTGCTGCTCTTTGTCTGCTATCTGAAAACAGCAAGACCTTTCTTCCTTCATTGGGCATATTCACAGGGTCTTTATCCTTACCGGGAACTGCAGGCTGCGCCTGGAACTGTGCCTTTATCAGATTAAAGAATGACTGATTACCACGTGTGCTAAATGAAGTCAACTGAGCTTGGGAAAGCTGATGCCTACAATGTGGACAGGTCGGGAAAGTGACTATCTGAGGGCGAGCTTTCGCAGCATAATTGCAGTAATAAAGCTTCCTAATATTTTCTTTCCCAGCAGACGAGTCGTCCTTAAAATTTATAAATCCGCTCTTTGTATCCAGATAACATGGTTTGATTGGATATTTTCCTTGCTTCCTGGGCAATATATAATCATTATCAGGAATAAACAGATGGACTTCCTTCATTCGGTGATCCATTAGTTGACCAGGGTAGCGCCAAAGAAATGCATGATTTTTAATTCCTATATCATCTTCAAGTACATAACCCTTGAAAAAAAGCGCACCGCACCGTCTGTCATTATACACCTCATAGACGACACTCTGACAATGAGGACAAACCATTTGACCATCTGACAAAAATACTTCACCTAATGTAAACGATCCGTCAGAATGTGAATGCGAGCACTTTTCATTTGTACATGCATATACGCCTTTGATTCCTGTAAACAGCATATGCATCCGGGCAGGAAAAAGAACTGATCCTTTGCTGTCCCGTGCAATCGGGGCAATCGCAAGCAAAACACTTACCGCATTTAACGCCGAATCCAAGTTTGTTTCTGGAAAGATAGACATTGCAAGCTCTTGCAAAGAAACTGCCGTCCCTCTGCAGCTCTGTATAAGCTTGCTAAATGGCTCATAGGAAACCAAGTTGCGATACATCCATTCAGAGACCGTCGCCAAAGAACTAAACGGGCTCTGAGCCCCATCGATTCCTTTCCAAAATTCATTTAATGCGGCTAGTTTTGTATCTTCATTTTCAAACTTTTCTGCTTTTGCGTCTTCAAATTTACCAAAGGGAATCTGATATATAGCTTTCCCTTCTACATTCTCACGTTCTCCTGTAAGGTAACGAAATTGAGTATTATCTTCAGAGGATGTCAGATCACGAGCGAACTTTATGACCTTCTCGTAATCTTCCTGCGAGGCATTGGGCATACTCGCTGTAGTTAGAATAAATTGTACTTTTTCTCTGTTGACACCCAATTTGTAAAGCATTCTCCGGATGAGTAGCGCCACCTCACCGCCGGAAGAACCCCTGTACATATGAGCTTCATCAATCACAAAAAGCAATTTGTTATCTGGATTGGATCTGAGCCATTGTTCTGTATCATTCCAGATTTTTTGCTCTCTTGGTCTAAGCAGCATATATTCCAACATGGAGTAGTTTGTGATTAGAATATCCGGGCAAAATTGCTGCATTTCAAATCGAGTAACCAATTCAGCATCTTCATCATCCGGAATATGAACGCCATTATGAAGACGTTCTAGGAAGGCCACCATGTTGGACTTTGCCGGCACTTTGCCTTCTTTTACTAGGTTTTCAAAATACTTTTTTTCATCATCATTTTGTGCGAAGGCCATTCGCGCCAATGTTTTTTCAAGCCGGTGGTCTTCTTGCATTTTTGGTTCAAAACCAGGATAAGGAGTTCTGCCCGTATACATACCAAACTGCGGCCTTCTGACATTCTGGCCGCATGTTTCTCTGAAAATTGCCACAAATTTATTTTCAGTGTCCCCAATCAGACGTCTGAGCCTACTGAGCTGATCCGAAACGAGAGCATTCATTGGATACATAATTATTGCTCTTACCCCTCGGTTCTGCCACGTATTCGGTGAGTCATGGGCTTCCGTTACAAGTTTCGCAATCATTGGCCACAAAAAACACTCTGTCTTACCTGAACCAGTACCCGTTGAAACGAACAAATCATTCCCTGCACACGCTTCCTCAAGTGCCGTGATCTGATGCTCGAACGGAGACTGGTATACGCCTAGCTTCTCACTAGCAAGCCGCTCAAAGAAAATTCGCAGCCAAGACGGGAGCTGTGCCGACTTTATCCCGTTGATCTTCGCCTTATAGGCTGGAGAGGACTCAATATAAGGCTTCTGATACAAGAGGCCTTCAGAATCCAGCACACCATCTATTGCATTAAGCAGAAGCGGAGATTTCCCAAAATATTGAGACCTGATATAGTTTTCAAGTTCAGTTCTAAGATGTTTATGGATTGAATTTGCCCCATTATCCGCCATTTTAATTCTCCCTCAACACAAAATCATAGCCTAAGCCTGAGAAATACTGTCGAAAGGTCAAAAAAACTTCTCTGTCCATCACACGCCTGAAATCGTGTGGAAAATCGACATATGAAGTTGGCCAACTATATAGTTTCATCAGATTCATTTCAGCGGGTGGATATAAATAACCAATCCAAACTGTGGCAAGTTCTCCATCAATCCTGTATGATGTAGCTGGAAGCACGTGATTATTCATGAGATTCCCGATCGCGAGATTCCGGTACTCATAAGCATCTGTTTGCCATCTTGGCAACTGTGATATTTGCATTGTCGACCCGCGTATTCTATACAGGAAATACAGAAAATTACCTGGCATACCAACACGTGCAAGTGAGACATCTCCAGATTCATCAGGTACGTTGCACCAATATCCATACTTGAACGGTGGGGTAATTCTGAGATACTCCAGCCTCAATTCACCCTTGACATCGACAAAAACAGATTCAGAAACGAGCTTATCCCAGATTTCCTTCGGGTTCTCTTTTGGCAATGACCACATATCAGCAAACGAACTTCCCGCTTCATCATTGACCTTACACACATATGCTCCCAAGCCACTGATTTGCTTCATTTCTTCAAGCGCCTGACCCCTTGAAAACACCAATTGACCATATTTTGCCTGTTTTCTCAGACAGGGGCAAATCCGATTTGGTGTGTGGTAGAGGCATCCACCTTTCAGAAAAATCTGATAGATCTCCTCCGGCAATGTATTATCGTCTTCTGAGAATATCCCGGTAAGCTCAGGATACATTTTGATGAGACATCCCAGCGTTTCAGTGATCCTGGTTTTGAAATGGACTATACTGGATGGCGATAAGTCCTCCTGAATATCGAACAGGGAAGAATAAGCCATCTGCCCAAGATATGAATAGATTATTCTTGCCTTCCAACTGTCTTCCGTTTCACCGGTCCCTCTTTGAATGTTGAATTCCTTTGAAATGCCCTCAAGCAAGCCAAAGTATCGTTTCATTCTTCCTCACCTATCAAGTCGATAATTTTCTGCATCGTGTGCGCAGATGGTTTTTCCGCTAGCAAGTCGATTCTATCCACTAGTATAACGTTCTTCAATTAACTGGACTTTTTGAGTGGCAAGGTATCAACGATCACGTTTTCGGATACGTCGATATCTTCAAGCCTGTACTTCCAGTGAAATACAACAGGCTCCATATTAATCTCTGCGAAATAGCGGTATATACGTTCAGATAA
>JAFRKJ010000022.1 GCA_017431785.1 Bacillota bacterium
ATAGCCGGTATATATAGGGGTTAGAGTGTGAGAAAGGGGGAAGGCTATCGGCTGTCACGGTCGGCTCTCTGCGGCTTTTACAGCAATCGGGATATATGTTCTATACATCTTGATTTGACTACCGAAGTTTTCTCTCAGAGCTTCTACCGTGCTTTTGGCGAGGTTGGTACGGCTATCCACCAAAGTGAGAAGCATACCGTCAATCTTTAATCCCGGATTGATACGCTTAGTGAATGATTTATTCAGTTGTCAAAATACAAGTGAATGGGCTGACCTTTTCGTGGTTCGGAATTAACCCCTTCACTCATTTGGACAAAGGGGGTCAAAATGCACACCCAAAATCACCCCTTTTTCAAAAAATTCTTGAAAATATTTTTTTAGAAACAAAAAAGCCGCCTATTTCCCTCGTAATTGAGGTCAATAGACGGCGGGTAGAAATATTCATAATTTTGGTGTATAATAGGAAATTAAGAGAAAGACAAATTTGAATTTGACGGAGAGATAGTATGGCTATTATTAAAAACGAAATACCGATTTTGGAGTTTGATACAGAGCAGACAGCAGTTCTTAATCCCACTCATGAAAATCTTGGTTTGAACTTACCCAAGAAATGTGTGTTCGCATTTCTTGGTGCTTACATAGATGAATATGCCAGTAAAAGTGATACCAAACAGGTATCCACTTTTGAGAGTGCAACGAAGCATTATCCCATTTACATCACCAAATACAAGGGTGAGGACATTGTGCTTTGTCAAGCACCCGTTGGTGCGGCAGCAGCCACACAGATACTTGATTGGCTGATTGGTTATGGTGTAAGAGAGGTAATCTCGGCAGGTAGTTGCGGTGCTCTGGAAAAGTTCCCCGAAAGTACATTCCTCGTACCAAACAAGGCTCTGCGTGATGAGGGAACATCTTATCACTATGCGCCCCCTTCTCGATTTGTGGAAATCAGCGAGAAGGCAAGAAAAGCAATTGAAGAAACCATTCTTGAGCATAGTATGAAATATCAGGAGGTTATAACCTGGTCAACGGATGGATTTTTCCGTGAAACCAAAGAAAAGGTGGCTTATCGCAAAAGTGAAGGCTGTGCAGTTGTAGAAATGGAATGTTCTGCTCTGGCGGCCTGTGCTGATTTCAGAGGGGCAACCTGGGGTATGATACTTTATACCGCAGACAGTCTTGCAGATGTTGACAAATACGACGAAAGAAACTGGGGCGGTAATGCATACGAATATGCACTTACGCTCTGCCTTGATGCGGTTATCAAATTATAAGAACAGTTAGAATCAATCTTTTTTTGTGATATAATTTTATTGAGGTGAATGAAATGAGGACTGAAAAAGAAATATACGATTTAGTTTTGAATTTTGCTTTTCAAGATGAGAGAATTAGAATTGTAACTCTTGAGGGGTCTCGCACTAATGTTAATATACCAAAAGACAATCTTCAAGATTATGATATTACTTTTTTTGTTATAGATATGGGAGAATTTTTGAAAAGCGATGACTGGCTTAGTGTTTTTGGTAACAGAATTATGATGCAAAAACCTGAAGATATGGAATTATTTCCTCCAGAAGAAAAAGGATTTTCTTATATAATGCTTTTTGATGATGGTGTAAAGATTGATTTAACTTTGTTACCTGTTTCAATGCTTGAGGAGTATCTTACTCGCGATAAACTTGTAAAAATCATGTTAGATAAAGATAATATGATTAAAACAGAAATAGTTCCCACAGATGAAGATTATTACATTAAGTGTCCAACAGAAAGAAAGTTTGATGACTGTTGTAACGAATTTTGGAATGTTGCAACATATGTATCCAAGGGCTTACTTCGTGGTGAAATACTATTTGCAATAGACCATATGAATGAAGTATTACGTCATGAGCTTCTTAGGATGATTAGTTGGTATGTCGGTACTGAAAAAGGATTTAATTTCAGTTTGGGTAAAAACTATAAATTTTTAGATAAGCATATTTCAAAAGAATTGTGGGATAACTTACTAAATACATATTCAATGAGTTCGTATGAAGAAATGTGGAAATCGTTTGATTTGTGTCTATGTTTGTTCAAAAAAATATCTAAAAAAGTGGCAGATTCACTTGGTTATAATTATCCTGATTATGATGAAAACGTTACAAAATATTTGGAAACACAAAAGAGAATTTCAAATAAATATCTTTATGGTAATAGGTATTGACAAATTCCAATTTGTCGAACTTACTCTAAATTAGCAAAGACCGCTTACATCGTGTAGGCGGTCTCTTTTCGTGTTCAGATATATTTGATTTTGAACTTTCTTCTCTTGGCTGAAAGCACCTTATAAAGAATATCATCTACTGCATCGGTGCATCTGCCTTGTGCTGTCAGGCTGTTCTTCAAACGAATAAGTGATTGTATCAATCTGCTATATTCGTCATCATTTAGATAGATATGGAACTTTTCTTCTCTCATAGTCGTTTCCTCCATTCATCGAATCTTCTTTTGATTACCGAAACATCTACTTCGACATCAGAATAAATAAAGATACTGAAGCAATTTGCTTTGATCAGCAAAATGTGTAGCTATGTTCTTCCGGCCGGTTATGTACCCGAGGAATGAAAAGAGGTCATCCCTATTATTTATGGATGACCTCAATCCCGCTATGAGTTGCCGGAAGCGCGATCGTAAATCTGCCTCGCGGTTTGAATGTCGGCAGCGGAGTCTGCGCGGAAGAAAAGATTCAGATCGCGGAAGATCCGCTGGCATTCGCTTATGGTTCGTTCGATCGTTTTCTGCCGGGCATACGAGATATATTTGATCCCCTGAGAAGCACAAATATGTTCTTTGACACTACGCTCTCGCGGTGAACTTGGCTCTATGTCTATGATGGCATTCACATCTTCGATGAATGCCGTGCAGATAAAGCCCGAGAGGATCTCGGATTCAAACTGTATGGCTACAGAGCTGCGCTTTGCGTACAGGAGAAACAGAATCCGGGGAAGGTTATAGAGAAACTCGGCTTCGCACTTATAGCAGCGCACATGCCGAACCGTTCGATCGGAAACGCTTGCTTTCCATGTGTGTCCGCATTTTCCTTTCCACCATACGCGGGTACAGGAGGAAGCCGTGAGATCTGTTGGACGAAGCGGGTCGTTTAGCTTCGGTTCCCATTCTTCGGCAAGGTCGGGATACGTTGTGGCAAGATCATTGAACCCTTTCAGTACAGAACGGTTGGTGCAATAGGGGCATTTGCTTCCGTTTGCTCGGCTGTCTGTCCATGCCCGATAGGTGTTTCCGCAAGCAGAACATTTCCAATAAGCAAGATAGTGATAGGAGGGGAGGGCATCCGGCTGTACCTCTCCGTTTTCCTTTGCCCATTCTTTGACAAGCAGAGGATGGCTTGTCGCAAAATCATTGAATCCTTTCAGCCGCTTATGCGTATTGCAATAAGGACAGCCGTGACCGGATGAACGGTCTGCGATCAGCGCCTGCCATTCATGCCCGCATTTTCCTTTCCACCACATCTTTCGGTTAGAAAACGCTGAGAACTGATCGGGCGTGAAAGGTGCGTTTTTCTCCGACCATTCACTGGCAATTTCAGGATACCGCGTCGCAAAGTCATTGAATCCTTTCAGCACACGGTTACCGGAACAGTAGGGGCAGCCTGTCTGCCTGCCGATAGAACGGCTTTTAACTACCGCCTGCCATTCATGCCCGCAGCTGCCCTTCCACCAAACCATCCGATGTGAGCCATAGCTGATAGTTTCCGGTGATAATGGGAGATTGCGCTCTGACCATTCATGGATTAAGTTCGGAGATTTTTCCGCTAATGAAATCATGTGACACCTCACTGTACTGGTTGTGATCAGTATAGCAAGTGGCAGCATGAAAGAGAAATGTGCGATTGATTACAAAAAAAGCCGCGCCATAGATGACGCGGCTTGCTGCTGTTTCTGCGGGAGGGAGTATTCCGTCAAGGAAGGATTGTCTTGTCTCCAAAATCGGCAGCACCGATCGACAAATAATCGCTCTGTTTGCCGAATTCCTCCTTTTTGAAGGCTTCGGTGGCATGGATATAGGTATTGATGGTCGTGGATAGATCGGCGTGTCCGAGTACGGACTGAATGACTTTAATGTTCATACCGGATTCGCATAAACGGGTAGCGAAGGTATGCCGCAGCACATGGCAAGAGAACGGCGGAAGAAGTACGACATCTTCATCTTCTTCGGCGTTAGACAGGATCTGATCGTTGCAGTCCCGCATGATCCTTTTTAGTGCCTTGTTCAGCATACTCATAGTCTGAACTTTGCCGAATCGGTTCAAAAATACGAAGTCTGTATATCCGTCAATGCTGATGTCGCAGGTAATACCGGCCTCTTCTTGAAGCTGCTTTTCCATGAGAAACGCTTCTTTGACCTTTTCCGTCATCGGAATGATACGGTTGCCAGCCTGCGATTTGGGCGTATTCATGGAATAATAGGTTCCAAGTGAATCCATGTGATCGTAATAAACCAAAGTATGATTGACTGAAATCGTATTTTCCTCCATGTTCACATCGCACCACCGCAGCGCAGTTGCTTCCCCGACACGCATACCGGTATTCAGCATGATGAAGAAAATCGGATACCATCTCCGCTTTTCAGGATTGCTCCATAAATAGTTTAGGAACAGCGCCTGTTCCTCAGCAGAAAGAGCTTCGCGTTTCTTCACATCTGTGCTGTGAGCACGTTTCAACTCTTTCAGCATTTTATCTGTAGGGTTGATCCGTATGAGACGATCGTTCACTCCGATCTCAAACACTTGATGCAGGACATTGTGGATATTGTCGATTGTGGATACTTTCAGCCCCTCCTGATCCATCAGGTGATTATAGAACCTTTTGACATCAGAGTTCTTTACACTGATAAGCAGCTTTTGCCCGAATACGGGTCGGACAAACATATTGAACATATAAATGTAGTTCTTCATGGTGTTGTCCTTGATGCCGCGCTTGTTCTCCTGCCATAAGTCAAAGAGCTGATTGATGGTAATGCGATTCACATCGGCTCGGATTCCATCATGGAGATCAACCGTAAGTTCTTCTTCCATTCGGCGAAGCTCAATCAGAGTAGGCGCGTATATCTGATGGCGCTTTCCGTTCCTTGCCGTCCAGCGATAAGAGTAAGATCCGTTTTCTCGCTGCATCTCGCCCGGTTTCAGACGGGCACGATTGTTATCATATCGAACAGTTGTTACTTGCCTTTTAGCTATTCGAGCCATATCTTTTCCTCCTGTGGTTTTATTGTTAAACATAGTAGCCCAATCGACCTTTCTTTCCAAATGTGCAAATCTCATGCCGTTTTTGGCATCGCATCCTTGACAAATCAGATGGAATATGCTTCGTCGATGAAACGATCCAGCTTCGTGCGCTTGAACATTCTTTTTCGCCCAATCCAAAGCACGAATTCGCATGATGGATCATCTGATATGGTTTTGAGTGTTCTGGTTCCGATGCCGGAGTATGCGGCAGCCTCCTCTAAAGTCAGGAGCCGACGCTCCCAAACAGGGACAATGGTTCGCTTTTCCTCTTTATTCATTGGAATCCCCCTGTTTCGGTTTAGCATTACGGGAGACGACAAAGTATTCAAAACCGCGACGCACATTGCAGAACAGACAGGTATCGGTGTATTCAACTTCGTAGTTTCTGCGAATGAGATATGAACCGGTGGAGCGATAGTCATCCAGGCACCTGCCGCAAAGATTGAAACTTTGTGCGCCCTTAAACGGATCGTAGCGACGACGGTTTGATTGATTCTTCTGCTGCTTCATGCCTGTTCGCCCTCCTTGTATTCATATCCATTGTGATAATGCTTTGCGAACAGCCGGACATGGTTTTCAAATTGTTTCTTTCGGCGTTCCGCTGTACGTTCTTCCCAACCGAACATTTCTTTCAAAGCTGGGTTGCAGGTGCGTTTTCTTCCGGTTATATAGAACCAGCCAAGCTCAATCGCCCAGGATTTCCAGGCTTTCAGGTCGTTACGCAGCGCCTGGTCTCGATCCTCTTCTAGAAGATGTTCGTCAATCTCATCCGATGTGGACAGATGCAGTTTGATTTGGATGCTGTCATCTTTGCTGATGGCAGCCAACAGCACTTCAAACGAGAGATGCTCATAGTTTTCAACGCCTTCCATACAGCGACGATGCCGCTTTTCATCTTGTTTCCACTGCTTGTATGATTCCAGCGGTGCTTCCATTAGCATGATGTCGTTATAGGTGCCTTCCGGAATTTTGCTTTCGATGAACTTCCGTTTTTCCTGAAGCGGTACAGCTTTATTCCATTCGCAAATTGCCTTGTATTCTTCCTTTGTTGCGCTGCGAAGTCCCGAATCGGGATTCTCGGGGTCGATTCGAACCAGATACGTGTACTTATCCATAATGAACTCCTTTCAAATTTCGATTTGTGTTGAAATCAAAATTCGGGAGTTATGGATACTTTGCCGAAAGGCAACACCATGAAGATAGAGAAAACATAAAGCCCTTTCCCAAGCGAGAGCTGGGGAAAGGGCTCATCTAACGCAGTATGAAGCAGAACAGAGCAATGAAAAAGCACCGTAGAAATCGAATCAAGAATCAGGATAGAATCCTGTTCTCAATCCGGCTTCATACGGCGCTTGGAAGATTTTCAGCCCTTACGGGTCCTGCTCTGCTTGCACGATTAGAAAACGTGATTGATCAGTATTCAATTATAGTTTATCGGGTTACGTTCGCTTGCTCGGTGAGCAAGCTGCGATATGATCGCTGCCGTCTGAAGTATGCGAGGCTCATCGCGCCCTCAAACTTGCACTTCTTGCATTTGACCTTGATATACCCGACTCTGGAGTAAACGGTCGCAATTTTCAATCCGCATATAGGGCACTTTACATCCCGCTCTGATAACTGTTCCACCTCTTTTTGCGATAGGAGAACTTTCTCCCAATGCTCGGGTGTTGGTGTTCCGTAGATCGGGTTGTAGTACGGTATGGAGGTCATAGCGAGCCTCCGAACTGTAGCCCTTCGGACAAGTATTCTTCGATCGGATGATAATCCAACAGCTTAAATTCCCGAAGCCTTACAAGAAATGCAGTGTAGGACACACCGAGCAAATCTGCCATCTTCTGGATTTTCATTCGATCGGCGGCAGCAAAGACATTGCCTTCATAGCAAACCAAGGGCTTGCCGCTGTTGTATTTTCTTAGAACCTTCTGAACGAGGAACTGGGGCATGAGGATCGCGGCTCCAAGACGGTTTGCGTAGACCTCGTTGATGGAAAGCTCACGGTCAATACGCTCCCGCGTATAGTCTGCTTCCGCATCCTGCTCGGTGTGAAAGCTAGCGGTTGCACCAAACGGCAGATGCCGTTCCAGGATCTTATGCGCTGCTTCATGTGCGAGCGTGAATCGCCTGCGATTATACTCCGAACTTTTCAGAAGAAACTTTTCTATGACCACTGCGTCCCGGGGAAAGATTACGGGGCAGGGGAGACCGTTTCGATAGACGAGTAGCGGACGCTCTCCATCAGAGACATATCCGATCTTGCTTTTAGCCTTGGGGTCATCACTTTGGCAGATGACTTAGATATTGATAAGTTAAGTGGTTGGGCGTCCGAAGCAGACCCATTTCAGGGTTTTCGTATCCTGTCCGTACAGCCTTCGAATCTGTACGCTGTTATCGCCGCCGGTGCTGTCGATCAGATACTGGTCGTTGATGTAAATGGCTACATGATGGATGTGCATCCATCTACGGCACTTCCCATCACCGCAGCGGCGACGGTCTCTGC
>JAFRKJ010000023.1 GCA_017431785.1 Bacillota bacterium
CACGCTGCAGCGGTCCGCCAGAACCGGGCTGTCATTTCTTTTCCGCTGAGGCTGCCCCAGGTCTCGGGCAGCGTACCTTCATAGCAGCATTCGTCAATCAGGACGGGCTTGCCGTACTTCTTCTGCATTTCCGGAATGCGGGAGAGCTGTTTGGTCTGCCAGGACATATGCGTGATGTTCTTCCGTTGGGGATCGTAGGGCTGCAGGCAATTATGATTGCCCAGCAAATGATGATAAGGGTCATTTTCCGCTACAAAACGCTCGATTTCATACCAGTCCTCCATCGACTTGGCGGGGCACAGGTCATATTCGTGGCGCATCTGCAGCCTGGGTGGGTAACAGGTAGCGCGAAGTAATGTCTTATCTAGAAGAGTCATGGAAACTTCGATATACTGTGTGACATGTTCTTGGCGGAACAAATATGTCAGCAGAGGCGAAGAAACCATGACTCCGGACACAAGTATAATTGCGAAGCTGTTGCACGTCAACGGGATGCACATAGAAAAAGTGGAAGTTCAGGGCGATTACCGAATCAAAGACGGAAGTCCATGGATATACGAGAAGATAGTCGTACATGCAAGACCGTTTGAGCGGTTACGGGGAATCTGCCCGCTCTGCGGAAGGCACTGTCCCGGATATGATACGAAGGGCAAAGAGGAATCGACCTGGAGAGGGCCAAACCTGAATGGGATGCTTGTGGAGGTGAAGTACCAACCCAAGAGGATCGAATGTTCTGAGCACGGAGTAGTCACGGAAAGAATCCCATGGCAGGATGGAGCATCACGATTCCTGCCGGATTTCAATAATGAGGTAGCGTTTCTTGCACTGACCTGTCCAAAGACGGTCGTGACAGAGTTCATGACGATCAACTGGCGAACAGTCGGAAACTGTATTCAGGCAACCCATAACCGGCTGGAGCCGGACCCAATGCAGCGGCTACATGGCCTCCGACGGTTCTGTGTCGATGAAACCAGCTATGAGAAAGGTCATAGCTACATCACCGTGATTTACGACATGGATCGCAACCGCGTAGTCTGGCTGAAGAAGGGATTCGGAGTTGAGGTATTCAGCGAGTTCTGCGAGTTGCTGAGCGAGGAAGATCGTCGGTCCATTGCAGTTGTTGCCGGTGACGGAGCGAAGTGGATTGATACCTGCGTCAAGAAGTATTTTCCCAACGCCAAACGTTGCATAGACTTTTTTCATGTCATCAGCTGGGTAAATGACGCCTTGGATCAGACCCGGAGAGATCTGGCTCGAAAGGCACAACATGAATATGAACGGACAAAGGATCGGATCGACAGGGAAATCCAGGATAGGAAGCGGGCAGAACAGACAGCAAGAGAGGGATATATCAATGCGCAGCGAGAACTCCGCGTCCTAAAGGCCAGGCGCGGGCGTCCATCCAAACGGCGTCTGGAATTGGAAGCGCAGATCGAAGCCTATGAGGAAGAATTCAATGGTGCCGAACCACTTTCCGGCGAAAGAGGGCGGCGCGGCAAGTATACCGGTGAGCAGTTGTCCATGCTGGATGCTCTTGAACAGAATACTTCCCAGATCAAAGGCGTCAAATATGCACTGACCATGAACTGTGAGGATATTCAGGAGCAGATTCAGTCAAGGATTGATCTGATTGCAGCATCCTATCCAGATCTGTATCAGGCATACCAACTGAAGGAACGGCTTCGGATTATTCTCCACCTGAAAGATCCCTATCTGGCGGAAGAGGAGCTTCGAAAGTGGATTAATGATGCCCGCAACAGTGGATTGAAATATTTTATTCCGCTGGCGGACAAGATCGAACGGCACATTGCCAATATCATGCGATCCATTGAATGCCATGCCAATAGCGCAAAGAGCGAGGCCACAAACACCACCATCAAGGCGCTGATCAAAACAGCACGCGGATTTCGGAATCTTGACAACATGTTCGCATTAATCATGCTCAGATGTTCCGATATCGTAATCCCCTTGAACAACCGATACCGACCAGATGCCGAACTACAGGTCAGGAAGCGAGAACTTGCCAATCAGAGAAAGGCGGACAGGGAAAATGCCAAACGAGAGGCTCATGGCTTCAAGTACTCACCCACCCAAGGTACATAAGACTCAGAAGGCATCACTCGAACCGGCAAGCGTGATGATAACTGCAATTCCGGTATGGTTCTTGGCGTAACCGTATAAACTCATCAGGAAAGCTGCGAGATTGGCAGAACCATTCTTCTGTGCCGCATCAATACGGGTAGCATAAACCGCCATTTCGTCGAGCATGATCAGAACTTTCTTGTTCCCAAGCACCTTATCAAGAAATGCTTTACCGGGAGCTTCCTGGGCTTCTGCCTGTTCCTTTAACTCCTTGTAAAGATCCTCGCCGCCGACTTGGTAGGCAATCTCACCCCAGAGTGTATAAGGGACGATCTGTGCTCCTTTTGTCTTGCGAACTGGAATCTCATCGCCTGCAACGCCAACAATATGAACGGAATGCGGTTCGGGCAGATACTGGGCAGGAAGAATATCGCCGGTGACAGAGGCAAGTTCTTTGCCTCTTGCGGCAATGTGCGTACAGCCGATCAGCATGTGCGTCTTACCACCGCCAAATCCTGTTTCAGCACGGTATACCGAAGGAGCGGATCCATCACCAGAAATTCTCCTGAATACACTGGTGATGGTAGATGTCAGGCCTTCTGTTGGATAAGTTGCATCCCTGAAGAATGATTCTCCGTTCGTGTAGATTTCGTCAATCGTGGAAGTGCCTGTACGATAGAAGTCGATAACAGGCATAAGGGCTGCTGTGAACACTTCCGGGTTGAAGGACCCCTTCACGATACTTTCCCGTGGTGTACAAGTATCCAGTACGCTCTTCATAAGATTTCCCCCATATTTCAGCCATCTAAATCCATGGCATTTTATTCTGTGTAGCATTATAAACGATGCATGATATAAAAGCAACACTAAACTACACTTTATGTTTGCATTTACCTTTGTTGCTTTACATTTGTTTTCTTATTCCAACGCAATTACTGATTGGATTAGCTTATCGTATTAAGTCATATTTTTTCTCTTCTTCTACAGAAATAATCTTGGCGCTATCGAAATACAGTCTGTTTGCTCTTGCCATAGCTTCATTCATATCGAATCCGGGGTAGTAAGCGGTGAATATCTCGTTATTACTTAAACGTTGCATCGTAAACTTGTAGGAATGCTTCGGTTTTTTGTATGGCATGTAGTCGATGTTTCTGGTTGGAAGGGAATCAAAAATAAGCTGCGAAGTGGTCATCTGAGATATTTCTTCTCGCAAGTCGAAATTCTCGATTCTTTTTTGCTTCGGTTTATTCTCATAATGGATCGGATAAGGTTGAATTGGAGTGCAATGTTCTTTAGTCCTGTATTCTGGTTCTTTTCTGTTCACCTGGGGGATGTTAATGCAATAGAGTAGGGTCACATGTTTTTACTTTTCGGTATTGATTGGGAGAATCTGTGCTTGCACATCAGTGACTATTTCTTTTATTTCTTCTATTTTCGTTTCTTTTTTCGTTTTTTCAGCTTTATTATGAATCGGTTCGTCATTTAACGTTACGATCGTCCGGCTGATAAATTCGGAGCGATATTTATACAACTTTTTCAGTAGCTTTTTATTCTCTTTGTTGGCAAGATAAAACAATGAATAATCATTGAAAAACTCCTGACCATACTCCTTTTTTACATAATGATTAAAACATGTTTTGTACTCTGAAACGCCTTTGTTTTCGTCTTTCCCGTCATTTTTACGGACACCTTCGGTGTATGAATAGAATAAAAGCAAGTACTGATGAGCTCTATATTCTCCATACTGCTTATATGCTTTTCGAATGCTTTTGGCTGCTTTGGTTTTCTTCTTATTCTTATTCATCGTAAGCATCTCTCTATTTATGTATATTGTTCAATTTGTTTCTTTTCTTCGTATTTGGGTTATTATCAGCACTTTCAATTTTTCTCTGGAGTATCTCCATACTGTAGGCGTCTTTTTTGGTGTTCTAACTGATATTGTTCTTTTTATGACAACGTTTTTCCTGCTTCTATTACCATTTTCCCCTGCCAATCACAGCAGAGGCTGGTTTTTGCTGTAGAGAACAGTCCCCGAGAGCACCAAGCTGGCCCGTCTGCCTTCTGCCTGAAGTATTTGCAGTTGCCGCATTCGGCGTCCATGGGGATACGCTTTGAGGAAGGCTTTGAGTAATCGTAGGACATGGCTGTCGGTTCCTTTCTGTTTCGCTTTGTTGCTTACTGCGGAATGGCGGATGCGCTGTCCGGGTGGTCCCGGAGCAGGGTGACCCAGAATTCATCCATGGGCAGGATGTATTCTCCGCCCCGAATGCTCAGCTGTTCCTCCCCTTCCAGGAGGAAGCGGTGGGTTTCGGTTTGGGGGTCGTACTGGTATTCGTCAGCAAGGATCCGCTCCCCCGGGTGGCTGCTCAAGATCATCTTGATCTTCCTGCCGTACAGGACGATGAATTCCGTCATGAAGCATTTCATGGCCGGCGCGACGGACATGAGGACCCGGTCAGGCTTCTTCCCATCCTTGCGTTTCCTGCGGAATTCCAGCCTGGCACTGCCGTCGTCCGCGGTTTCGATGTCAATCGTCATCCGTTGGGAAGGCGTCAACAGGTACTGGTGGATCGACTGCAGAAACAAGGGGTGGAATCTGCTTTTCAGAATGAGCTCCCCTGGTTTCTCGCAGGCGTCGATCATGTCCAGGATGTTCTTCTCCACGGTTTCGTCGCCATAATGCCGGTAGGGCTTCCGCCACGCGATGGCATATTTGGCCTCCAGAAGGCAGCGTAGGGCTTCCATGTCATTTTTCTTCGCGATCGTGCCTTCATGGAAAAGCCTTCCGATCCGGAGGGCGGCATCCGCGAACTTGCATTCCACATCCCCGTGCTCAAACGGTTCCTGCGTATACCGGTCAATCAGCAGGTAATACCGTCCGGCCCGCTGGAGGTCCTTCTCCCCGCCCAGGCCTGCCGCCAGCAGGTCCGCCAGTTTGTAGGTGGACTCAATTTTCC
>JAFRKJ010000024.1 GCA_017431785.1 Bacillota bacterium
GAGGCGTTTTCTTTTATGTGCTCTATCACCTTGATCTGGTGGCAGTATTTGCAAATGCCGGTTGTCGTTTCGCTCATTCCTCTCCTCCTTCGTAAAGTTCCCATGTACCGTCAAGCATCTCTGTTTCCGTCGTTTCTTGCTTGTAGCCCATATCGTCAAGAAGAGAATAGAGCGCGGTGGCTTTCGGGTGATCTTCTTGGTATTTGTCGTCCCACGTCTGGAGATCAAGGTCTTGACCGTCTTCGAGCCGGCAGTATAGCCAGTCAATGATATTTGTTTGGTTGACCGTCGGGGAGGGTGCGAGGATGTCTCTTTTCTCGTTCAGTTCCTCTCCGTGTATCTCGTGCCATGCTTCTTTGCATACTCCGTAGGTTCTCGGAATCTGGAGAGCTGCTTTCAGCAGGTGATATTGAACATCTGATTCTGACAGTTCCCACTTGCGGCTCTTTATAAAATCAAGCCTGCGGTGATAATATTTTGCAAACACCGCTTCTCTCTCTGTTTCTCTCTCGGCTTCTCTGCGCTCGCGCTCTGCTTCATCTTCCTCGTCCTGATCGTCGTCTTCTTCCTCTTCGTCTGGGGTCTTATAGAGTCTTAGCCCTTGATAGCTTTCGACGTAGAAGTATTCCCCTTCCTCTTTGGGCTCTTCCGGGGTTTTCCCTGTGTAGTAATACCAGCTATCAACAAACCAAAGTCCTCTGCCGTCTTCTCTCTTTGTGGCGAACTTATCAAGCGTCTTTTTGCATTCTCCCTTCCACTCGTCGATTTTCTCTTTGTTCACGAGGTCACTGACCTTCTGGGAGAATCCCGCCTGCCCTAAAAGCTTCGCCGCTTCGTTCCGGTCCTCGATGCTCTTCAGCTTTTCAAGCTCCTGATACTCTTTCAGGGTGACTTGCGCCGGGACTTCATCCAGGATGTCCTTATCGAGTTTTGCAATATTGAGGCGGTGACGGATGGTGGTGTGGGAAAGACCAGTCTCCTTTGCAAGGTCGTCTACCTTGATCCCGTAATCCTCTATGCACATCTGGATCCCGTAGGCCTCTTCGATGGGGGTGAGGTCGTTGCGCTGCATATTCTCGGTAAGCATAAATTTCGCGACCTCTTCCTCGGTCATGTTTTCTCTTACGACGCAAGGCACCGTTTCGACCTTGGCTTTCCTCGCTGCAAGCAGTCTCCGGTTCCCTCCGATCACGAGGTACTGTCCTTTTATCGCGTCGTCTGGGATTACCACAAGATTCTGCAATACTCCTTCTGCCTTGATGGATGCCGCCAGCTCATCAATGTCCCGATACTCCTTCCGGAGATTCTTTGGATGCCGCATTAAAAGGCTTACTTTTATTTCCTGAGTCATACTTCTCCTTTCGTTTCCAGAAGCTCCTTAATGGCTTCCGGATCCTTTTCGTCAATCACTTCAAAACTGTTCCCCTGCAAATTGCAGTTGATCTCTTGCCAGAGATCCTTGTAGGCAATATCCGACCCTTTTGATGTCTTCCAGCCGTCATCCTTCCACTTTTTCAACAGAAAAAGGCTTGTTGTCACGTACGACGATGTGGAATGAATGATGATCCGGCTCCCCTTATAGGGGTCAATGTGATGCTTGTCCCCGGCTACGATGTCATGGAGTGCCTGAACGCCTGCGCCGTTGCCGTTTTCTTCAATCTCTCCCTTGTGTGGTACCCATACTTCCCCTTTGGGAGTCTCTGCGGAGAGTGCGGCATAGAACAAGCCTCTTTTCTTTCTTACGGAGCGGATATCCGTCCAAAAGTAAACATCTATCGTCATTTCAAAAACCTCGCCTTCATCTTCATTAGGGCTTTATGCGCCTTTTGGAAAAATCCTTCCGTTTTTTGTGCGGTTTTGTGCGGTTCTTTATTTTTGGGCGCGGCTTCGCATTGGGGATTTATGCGGATTTCCTTCCAGCGGATGTAGGGCATTCCGGTAATGGGGTTCTCTCCGCGCTTCACGGAGTCCGGAACCACTATGAATCCCTTTGCCGGTTTGGGTCCGTCCGTCATCAGCTTTTCAAATTCGCGCTTGGTAAGGGGTGTTCTTTCGGGTTCTGGCCGGATCAGGTTCCTTGATGAGCGGATTCGAAGGACGGCTCTCCGGTCTTCGATGGTTCCGGGAAGGTGGTACTGGTCGTCATCCTTCTCCGCTTCTTTCGTGATATAATCCGCGAGCTGCTCCCGGTCGGGGTTGTCATCCAGAGCCTCAACATTCGCCCTGCTTGCCTCGGGAGAGACCGCCGCCCAGGTATCGGTGATGAGGGAAAAGCTGTCTCCTTTGAGAGCGTTGCAGATCAGATGGACATGGATCCCGCCGAGCCTTCCGACTTCAATCCTGGCTATCCACTTAAAGACCTGCTTCTCCTTTTTGTAGGCGATCCGCATCTTCCGGCAGAAATCTGAGAGGTCTTTTGATACCTCCTGCACGCTCTTTCGGGTTCCCTTCCTGTACTTCAGACAGATCCAGGGATCCCCCTTCTTGAAATTCGCCTCGATAAGCAGCCTCACTGCTTTTCTTCTCTTCGCCCGGTTCCAGCGCTCCATCTCCTCCGGAGTCGCCTTCTTCGTCCTGCCTCTTCCGGTTCGCTTCCCTGTGTACCCCGCCTCAGCTTCCCGGATATCCCCGAGGATGTACTGCTTCAAAGAAAATGCCATATCGTTCCTAACTTTACTGTTACTGATAGTGCTGAAATCAGGGCTTCCCCCTTGATATCAACACAACATCTTGTGTTTGGCGGGAGCATGTGCTACAATGCTTATGTTGATAAGCAAGGGTTCCCGCATACTCCCTTGGAAAGAGAAGCTTCCCGGCTTCTCTTTTTGTTTTGCGCGGTTTTAAGTCTTTCCTTCAGGAGGCGGCCGTTTGTGGTTCATTCTACTTTCCTCCTTTGATGAGCCAGTAGCAGCTTGTTGTGTTCTGCGAAGCAACGTACTTGTCATACTCCCTGCCGCAATGCTCGCGACAATATTCACGTCCTTTTATGTTTTCGACCTTCTTCTGGAACTCGAACCCCTGCGGGCAGAATATCCGGACACCTCTCTCTTCTGGTTGCACCGGTGCAATGTCAGCTTGAGAAGTAGACGTTGCCGAACTCGAAACACGGGGTTCCAAACCCGTGAAAGTGATTTGTTCGAAAGTATTTGATCTCATAGTCAACCCTCGGTCCTCTTACTTCGGTTAATACCGCGTCTATCGTGTCCTGATACACGGGTTCCTTCCAGATCGCCCCCGTGCTGATCACTGTGAACTGCCCGGGGTTCAGTATGCAGTCGGTGACTGATACGCCCTGGTGCTCTGCCAGATTCAGGATCGCGTCTGTGATGAGGCGCATTCCCTCGTATCCGAGGGTGTAGCCCTCTGCCTGCACTGTCCTATAGAGAAGGTCCAGCTCGTCATAGTCCGGCTGCGCTTCCCAATAATCTTCTTCGCCTGCTGCTGGTGCGGGCTCTTCCGGCGCTTCACCTGCTGCCGGTGTTTCTCCTGTGCTTCCGATCGGCGCGGCCTCTTCAGGTGCCGGATCGGTCACGGTCACAATCTCGGGATCCTGCTCCGTGACTTCGGCTTCAGTCTCCTGCCACTTGACCATCGGGAGCTTTGCCGCCCCCGCTGTGAGCTGTGGCGCAATGTCAGGCAGAGGGAGCGGCTTCGCAAAAGCTATGAGGAAGACCGCGAAAGCGACGATCAATCCCACTTGTAGGCATTTGCGGCGTATACGATCCATGCCCCACCTCCCAAGATCATCAAAAGCGGTATAAAGACCGGCGTGCTCTCTATACTTGCTATCCCAAGCATCACAAGCACCACGGACACGCCTGTGAGTATCCTTTCGAATATCTTCATCTATCCCTCCTATAAGCATCCCAAAATGTCCCTGATAGTCTGTATTCCGCTATCGCCGGTGACGTTAATATCCTTTTTGTGCCCGTTCTCGTAATACAGGGTTGCGAGTTCTTCGTATTCCGTGTACTTGACATATAGGATGTCTTTGAGCTTGCATTGGTCTTTGGTGGCCTTCAGTGTGGCGCACAAAAGCTTGCATATCTTCTGTTTGTCTTCGTTCATGTGTCCTCCTCTATTACCCTCCTTGAAATAAGCTCGGCTGCCACATCGGGGATGAAATAATATTTCCCGTCCACGCATTCCAGCCCCGATAAAAAGGCCCTCTTCGCGTGGTTGACGGTCTTAATCCCCATTACCTCCGCAAACTGCGCGGCCGTGATAAAGGCCTGCGTCTCTCCGACCTTTGCCAAGGCCCGGCGGATATCCTGCCTTGTCATGGCAGCCAGTCCTTATCAACCGGAACAAACTTCATTCCCCTTCTCAGCGCCTCTTCCACTTCGACAGAGGTTCCGCTTGAGCCACACCAGCCGGGGATGACGGCTATTCCTTGACACTTTTTCATAAATTTCAGGCATATGGCGACAAGGATATCGTGCGCCTGTTCTTCCGTGGCATCGCTCCTTGAAAGCATTTTTGATATTTCAAGCAGCTCGCTTGCCGGATTAAAAATCTCCGCGTTGGGATACTTCTTGTTCAGCACTTCCGCCACTGCCCAGAATTTTTTTAAATAATTGGGATCTCCGGTGATCTTCCCGGAAAGATAGATTGAATAGATGGGTTCGTCCATTGCTTTCTCCCCTCTGAATGTTGATAAGCTGGTCGTTCACTCCCCGTAACCCTCGAATATCTCTTCAAGGGACATCTCGGGAAACAGGTTGATCTGTATTGCCCTCATTTCCGGAAGGGTGAACTGCGTCCTGTGGCGGAGCTTGTCGTTTAGCCTTCGCCGGGGGATTTTGGTTCTCTTTGACACTTCCGCTTCGCCCAAGTTCCTCTCAAAAAGAAGTGCCTCAAGTCGTGTCTTGGTTGGTATGGTGTCCACTTTGCCACCTCCTCTTTTTAATCTGTTGACAAGGTTGATTTAGTATTTCTCCTGTCAAGGAGAAATACTTCCTGATGCACGTAGTGTATCAGGAGCTTCACCCATTTAGGTTACTTGCGTCATATAATACACCTCTTTGGGATAATGTCAAGCAGAATTTTTCCATTTAGGTTATTTTTTTCTTGTTTTTTATCCTTTGGGCGCTACAATGTAGCTAAGAAGTGGTTTGAAAGGCGGTGCGGTATGACTGTTCTTGAAAAAATAGAATTTCTTATGAGGGAAAATGGTTTGAACAGAAGGCAGCTCTCTATCCAGTCAAAAATCCCCTATAGCACAATAAGCAATCTTTGGATTCGAGGCTCTGACAGTATGCGTCTTCCCACTTTTCGCGCCCTCTGTGATTTCTTCGGGGTCACGATGGATTCAATGGCATGGGATGATCAGGAGATTGTTTACCGAAAGGATCTGAAGGTCCCCGAGCTTTCCAGCGAACAAAGGGGCGTAGCTGAGGCATATGGTCGGGCTGATGAGGGAATGCAAAGAGGTGTTCGGCTCCTGTTGAAGCTGCCCGAGGGAAAAAATAATACCCTTCCAGAGGAAGAGTATTTGAAGAATGCGTGATTTTTATCCGCTGTGTGTGAACTGAATAAGGCAGCCGATAGGTGTGCGCCTCCGTCCCGGTCTTGTTGGATTTGGAGGCAGCTTATGACGACTTATGAGAAATTGATGCTTGGACTTACTATCGCACTTGTGATTATCGATATTTTGAGTTTGTTGAAATAAGAAAGCCACCTATGCTCTTGGCGGAGTAGGTGGCATTCTTGTATAACTGATTGTTTCGCCGGGACAGGCAGGGGCAACTGCCGTTCGGCTGTCTTGTTGAATTCATTATAGGGCGGATGAGTTTGTTTTTCAAGAAGGATTTGCAGAGGGCGATCATGAAGAAATTTAATTTCAAAAAAACCTTTACCTTCGACGGCAAGCGCTATGTCGCCTACGGAGACACGGAGAAGGACGCTATCATAAAGATGCTGGAAAAGAAAAAGGCGCTTGAAGAGGGAAGGGTGACTGTCGGAGGCTCCATGACGGTGGCGCAATGGACGGAGATAGCGCTGTCCACTTACAAGCCGAACGTCTCCCCTGGCGTGATGAAGGATATGAGGGCCCGGATCAATAAGCATATCCTCTCCGTGATCGGCGACAGACCGCTGAAGTCTGTCAAGCCTCTTGACTGCCAGATGATCATAAATGGCTCTTCCGGGATGTCCTTCTCTCACATCCAGAAGCTCTCACAGGAGCTTTCTTTTATCTTCTCGACAGCTGTTCGAAATAAGCTGATCCTTGATAATCCTGCCGCCTATCTGGTCAAGCCGAAGGCGCAAAAAGGAAAGAGGCGGCCTCTTTCCGATGAGGAAAGAGCCGCCTTCCTTGCCGCCTGCGAAGGGACTGACCGCTTCAGGGTATTCCAGCTTATGTATTACTGCGGATGCCGTCCCGGAGAGGCTATTGCGTGCGAGGGAAGGGATGTGTCTGTGGCTGACGATGTGGCGCTGCTTCATATCAGGGGCACGAAGACGGTCAATTCAGATCGGGTTGTTCCGATACCGGAAGAACTCTTTGGCCTTATCCGGGACAAGGCCCCTGACGCTCCGCTTGCGCCGAACGATAGGGGAGCCCGCCACTCGGAGAGCAGCTACGACCGGGCTATGTCTTCTCTGAGGCGTGAAATGAATATCAGGATGGGGTGTAAGATGTACCGCAATCAGCTGATTCCGCCCTTTCCGCTCCGTGAATCCTTCGTGCCCTATGATCTCCGGCATACATACTGTACTGATCTCGCGGCGAAGGGGGTTGATATCCGCATAGCGCAGAGACTGATGGGGCACGCTTCGATCAACATCACGGCTGATATTTACACGCACATCGAGAAGCAGAGGATCATTGATGAGGCTGTGAAGATTCTGGGGAAAAGATGAGTCAAGTACTCGGGGGATCAGGACAAGGGTGTCACACCGGGTGTCACACTTCGACGTGTATTTTTTAATATTTTTTAAGGTTTTTTACATTTTTGAGAAAAATAAAAACCTCGGAAAGTATTTATTTTCCGAGGTTTTCGCGCCCGTGCGTGAGAAGATTCGAACTCCCGACACCTTGGTCCGTAGCCACGAACTGTTTGCAGTATTTTCAAGGGTTTCGAGGGAGGGTAACACATCGGGTAACACACCTTTTCCTGCGCCCAAAAAAAATTGCTTAACATAGGTGAACACCTATGTTATATTTACATCATCAAACAACGGCAGCCCTTGAAGGGCAAGGAGGAAAATGAAAGCAGATGTTTCAACAAAAATCTATAAGAGCGTGTTTGGCGTTACAGAGAATCATTTCATGGTAAATAAGATGGTTAAGGCTGCGATCATCAATTTTGGCGATGAGAGGGGCGACATCGTCGTTAAAAACGATAACTTCGGCACTCGCCGCAAGTATGCGGACTTCACCAAGGGTAAAAAGAAGGCTGGTCTCAATCCCCTGCAGATCGTGTTCAGCGACCTTGAATCGGCAATAGCTTGCCAGGATAGGTACATAGGAGCTGATGATCAGATTCACACCTTTGGGGAAGGCGAGAATGTGTTGAGTGGGAGCGCGAAGATGTCTGAGGGTGAGGTGGAAAAATGACAAGAGAAGAGGAATACAAGGACTGCATCAGCAGACAGGCGGTACATGAAGCCATTGAAAGATGGGCGGGTAGTGCGAGCGTACTTGTTGCACTACCTACTCGCGAGATAAGACCATTACTTGACAGCATACATGAGCTGCCGCCCGCCATGCCGCAGCCGAAAATAGGGCATTGGATAAGGTGGTATGAGCAAAAAGAAACGGAGTGGGGTATAGAACACATACCGCATTGTAGCTGTTCAGAATGCGGGAAAGAATACGATCCTCATTCAAGTCAATTCATGCGGTTTTGTTCTAATTGTGGGGTGAAGCTGGAGGAGGAAAAATGAGATTTGACGAAGAGGGATTCTTGGAAGAGCCTTGCTTATCTTGTGATAAGGCGTATGTTGAGGATATTTGGTACGAGTGGTGCTGCGACGAAAAAGAATGCCCGTATACGGCAGAAAGCGATGATAACAAGGAGAGTGATGATGGAAGATAAGTATAAGGCTCAAGCAAGATATGACAATGAAAATACCGTAAGCGTCCGGCTCAAACTTAACAAAAAGACAGACGCTGATATACTAGAGAGACTTGATGAGGTCAACAGCAAGCAGGGCTATATCAAGGCCTTGGTGCGAGAAGATATGAGAAAAAAAGGGTGCAGCCCTGCTACCGGTATCGGTCCAGTAGCAGGGCTGCTATGAAAGGAGAATAAGAGGGGGACTCCTCGCGGCAGGGCGGCAGTAGAGCCCTGCCGCGTGAATTATCATCTCAATCCATAGAATCTTATTCCCTCACCCGTCCATCCGACGGAGACGAGGTTGTAATATTCCTGAAGGTTCGCCGCAAAAAGATGATCACCGGTGCCGGGATTGTAGATCCTATAGATCGGCACAATGGGAAGGTCTGTTGGTGCGCATGAATAGAAGGCTATGCCTTCCTCTTTCCAGCCGCTCTCAACCAGCACCCTCTTTTCATCCTCCAGAGCGTACATGTGCCATCCGGCTGAGTTGATGAGCCTATATACGGGCGCGCCGCTCTGCTTCGGAGCGATCCAGGCGGAGCCTTCAAAAGACCATCCGGCATCTATGAGAGCATTGCCTTCACCGGCAGATTCAGTATAGAAGTGCTCGCCCGTAGTGGGATTGTAGAGCCGATAGACGTGATTTCCGTCTGCGGGCTCGTCAACAGGAATGTGCTCCGGTATCGGCGCGGGTGCCGCTTCTTCAAAAATCGGCCTGCCGTAGCCCCTTATATAGCTTGCGCCGACTCGGAGCGTCCTCCGTCTTACCGCGTTATTGTTATTCCCCTCAATGACAGTGATATTCGTACCATCACAAATCTCGACAACCCCCACGTGATCGGCGTGGCCGTCGCCCTGCCAGTCGTAGAATATGAAATCTCCCTTTTCCGGAGCGTAAGCGTTGCCGCTTACATATCTGCCCTGCTCCTTGAAGAGATTTATCATCTCCTCGCAGCCGCATTCGAGGGGCGTGGTCGAGGCACCGCCAGCTTCTATTGCCGCTGACGATGCACAGGTGGCGCACCATGCGTCGGAGTATGTCACTCTATACCCCCGGGGGCGATTTCCTACGGCATCGAAAAAATCGTTATAAATGTCAATTATGAATTTATGATCCGGCTCGTGTACTCCGATCCAGCCGCGAAGAATGTCTAAAAGTCCGTCTCTGGTCATCTTAAACCTCCTTCTCCATATCCCTGAGAGTAGCATTGTCATTTTCCTTCTTGCTGTAATTCACCGAAGATATCCCTATGAGCGCCCCGATCAGGGTTGCCGCTGCCGCTATTGTGCCGGTCACGACTTCCACTCCGGGGATCTTATAGAGGGTGAAGATTGTTGTCAAAAAAGCGATGATTGCGGGCGACGCGATGAGGCACGCCCATTTCAGGATGTCATAGAGTTTGTCCGGTAGTTTCATACTGTACCTCCTTTAAAGAAAATCGTGCTCTTCCAACCTCTCCTTGTATGCCATTTTGATATTGGCTTCGGCCATCATCGTGCGGTTATTCGGAAAGTCCGGATTCGCTTTGCAATATCTGTCATACATGTCAATATCAGCTAAAACGTCGTCGAAATAATCCTTTGTGTGCTTCTTTTTTTGCAGCAGCTCATCGGCAAAGCGGAGGATCCTTCTCCTCGCGCCCTTGGCTTCGTTCTCGTCTATCTTCTTTGATAGCCCCTGCTGTTGTTTTGATATCTCGGCGATGCTGTCCTTGATCCCGTTCTTTTTCTCCATCCGGGACCAGAACCCATTTGATGAGATCAGGGCGACGGCGATAGATACAAAGCCCGTGATGAGCATTCCTATAAGCTGTGAGACCACAGGATCCATACATCATTCCTTTCTTTTTCTTTTCTTGCAGTTCTTTTCTGCGCAGATGAAGCCGCCGTCTATGTAGTACCTGAGGACTTCTATGGTCTTAAGGTTCATTTTCCCGAGTTCAAGTATCTCATCCTCAAGCTCTTTTATCCTCTCGTTCTGGCGGCGATACTCCTGCCAGAGATATTCAAGTTCGCTGTTTCCGAACATTTTCATTCATGATCTCCAAGAGCTCTCTGATCTCGACTGCGCGTTTGTCTTCTGATGTTTCTATCAGCTTTTCGAGCAGGGTATATATGCGGTCTTCGATCCAGTCAATTTCTTCGTCACTCAGCATCTTCTTCAAGCATTCCCCTGACCTTCTCGCGCCAGAGCAGGGGTACATCATCTATCGTTGCGAGCCCATTGATTACCCTGTTGTACCAAAAATTAACCATTTAAGTTCCCTCCTTCTATGATCTGTGAAACAAGGTCTGAAAGTTCCGCGATGGCTTCGTCGTGCATCCCGATAAGCTGGGAAAGCTCCGCAAGGGCGCTGTCTGATATGCTGGATGCCCCCTGTCTGTCCTCGTAGCGGTAATGGTCTGACACCTCATACCAGTCATACTTATTGCCCTCTGCGTCCTCATCGCTCCTTACGAGCGCTACTATCTTGCATCTGTCAATGATGGTCACGCCACCCTTCTCGCGGCTCACATTCAGGAAGCCGCTGAAATCGGTGTGTTCTTTTCCGATGGTTTTAAGGATTTCTTTGTCGCCGTCAACTCCGAAGATGTATTCCATCTCTTTCTCTCCTTTCTCATGTAGCTTCTTACTGTTTCCTTCAAGATCTTCTGTGTTCCCGCTCCGACATATCGGGCATAGAGTCCGGTCGAACTGCAGTGTTTCAATTGTCCAAGGCGTGATAAAAGCCCAAATGCCATTGAATACGGAACGTGCTGCCTTCTGTGCTGTTTTCGCCTGAAGCTTCTCATCTGGCGCTTGATCCTGAAAAGGTTCCGTTTCCGGGGGATCGTGTACCCTCGCCCATAACGATATCCGAGAGCGGTCGGGAGCCGTGATTTTGTCGGGAATATCTGATAGGTGTCCTTTAGTTCCATCTCGTGTGCCTTCAACCAGGTATTGATATCGTCTTTCAGTTTTCGAAGCGCCTTCTTGTTTGGGCCGAAGATCGTGAAATTATCCATATATCGAAGATAATGCGACACCCGGTACTTCTTTTCGTGGATCATCATGTCAAGCGGTTGCAAGGTAGTGTTTGCAAACCATTGCGAGGTGTATGCCCCGATCGTGATGCCGTCTTTGATGATTCGGTAACAGAGATCGAGGACTCTTCTGTCTTTGATTAAGCGTTTTAAGCGTTTCATCACAACACGAGGCTTTAGACTGTCGTAGAAGTGATGTATATCAAGCTCCGCGCAGTACTTCGTGCCTTTGGTGTCCTCTTTCATCCACTTTTTCAGCTTTTTAACGCCGTAATGGATGCCGCGCCCCCTTATGGATCCGCAGGCGTGTATATCCATCCCTTTCATCATCACAGGTTGGATCGCCTGCACCAGAATATGATGCACATATTGATCCGGGTATAACTTTGGTTCGTGGATGTTCCTCCACTTGCCAGCCGCTTTATCCCACCTCTGTTTGTGGTTCATCGGGGAAGGATTGAAGCCCCTCACGATCATTTCACGAAGTTCCTTGACCCGATCGCCCTTTGTCGCGTCCACCCAGAGGACTACCTTATTCGCCTTATGTCTTGGTTCCTATCGGTGCGTCTTATTGACTTCCTCGATAGCCTTCAAGATGTTCGTATCGGATATTAAATATTCAAAAATATGTCCGGTTCTTTTCAATAGGGATTCTCCATTGTAGCCTCGCAAGCCTTCCTTCGCCCTTTCGGGAGTACCAGCCTGCGCCCTTAATCAGCTCATCTTGAGCAAGTGCTCTGCGACTATCGCACCCAATGGGAGGCGGGCAGCTTAACCCTTTGCAATGGTGACGGGAGCCGATGTTCGCGTTCGAGTTCGAAGCAGCGTTGTTACCGTTCAGGTAGAACAAACCGTGGTTCGGGTTCTGGTTGTAGTTGCCGCCGACGTGCAAGACAACGCCCGAAGCGTTGTAGTTGCAATAGTCGGTCTACTTCCAGTACACAAACACCGGACTACTGGTGCGGTAGCCCCATTCAGTTCTTCAACAAGGAGAACCGGAAAGCCTTAATTGACAAGTTTCATACGCTGGGGGCTTGCGCCCCCAGACCCCCGTCAGGGTAAATACTGGAGACGGGAGCCGATGTACGCGCCCGAGTTCGAAGCAGCGTTGTAACCGCTCAGGCAGAACAAACCGCGGTCCGGGTTCTGGTTGTAGCTGCCGCCGACGCGCAAGACAACGCCCGAAGCGCTGTAGCCGCAATAGTCGGGGATGTATGTCCCGTCTGCTCCTGCAACCGCCGAAGGATAGTAGAACCAGTCGAAGCCGCTCGCTGACGATTTCGCAAGAGCGGAAATATAACCGCTTGATGTAGTGCGCTGCGCTACAAGTGTTCCGTTTGCGGTATCCGAGAAGTTCGCCGGGTTCTTAATTGCATACACATTCGCCGCGCTGAAGTAGATCCCGTCACACCAGTCGTAGCAGTTGCCCCAGAGGTTCTCTATATACCGATACTGGCAATCGCCATAATCTGCGTGGTTTGCGCTGACTGTGCCGGTGTGATACGGCATTGAGTCCGTGCCGCCGCAGTTGAACACCGCACTTGATGAGGCGGAAGTTTGTGAGCAGCCGCCTCCGATCGTCGCCTGAACATTCCAGTTCGCGTACTCAACGAGATAGAGCATCTGGATCGTGATCAGCATCGCGTAGTCCCACTGCCATATGCCGGAGCCAAGCGCCTTGATACCCGTCCTCGCCGCATCTCGCGTGATATTCACCTTTGGAGTCACGCCTGTCGCTGATTTGTAGTTTGACGATGAGCAGTGATACCGCCCTACATAGGCGAAATCTCTTTCGCCCTTACCATCTCCTCTATCCATGAAGGCCGGAGCGACCGAGAATCCGTCGGCCTCGCCGTCTGCGATCTGGAGCTTGAAGGTGCTCCCCGAAAAGGTGGTCTTGTACCAGAATTTCGGTATCTTTACGAGCTCCCCTGCTGCCGAGTTGCTTACCCTCTCGATGCCGGACCACGGCATGAGGTCGTCGAAGGGCGAGCCATAGTTCGTTGCGCCCGCCACATAGGGCACGGGGTTTGTGAAGTTCGCCGCCGCGTCGGTACGGCTTAAGAGGGTGGTGGATGAGCCGTCCCACTGAACGCCATAGATCGACATATTTTTGATTGTTACATAGAAAACCGCCGTCTTCGTGATGGAATTCTCTGTATATGATACAGTTTCGGTCTGGGTTCCCTCCGTCGAGCCTGCCGTTGAGGGACTTACCGTATAGCCGGAGACTGTATCTGTCGTTCTGTGATATGTAGCCGTGACCACCATCCCCGTGGTGTCGATACTGTCGCCACTCTTATAAGTTGTGGTGGTGGGCTGGGTTGTGATTGCAATGCTCTGAAGCACTCTCTGAACCGTGAGGGCGGTCGTTGCGGTCTGGGTGACACTATTCTCCGTATACGACCAAGTGAGAGATGATGTGTCCTCATATATGATCGTTCCATCTGCGATTGAGGGAGTAGCCGCTACCACTACGGAGCGACCAGAGGAGAACACCGCCGATACAACCGCACCGGAGAGATTGAGCGCCTGCCCTGCCACATAGCTTGTGGTCGGCTCGGTATCTACCCTAAGCCCTGTGAGGACTCTCTGAACAGTGATGGCCTGTGTTGTCGTGTAGGTCGTGCCGTTGTTCGTATATGATATGCTAACGGCTGTGGTGTCTTCGTATAAGGTCGTTCCCGCCGTCGGGCTGAAAGTACATTCGCTTGTGATGTCTACCTGAAGACCAGAAGACCAGTTTGCCTTGACCACTATTCCCGTGAGGTCAAGTGTCTCGCCTGCCGTGTACGATGTCTTTGTGGGAGCGGTGGTCACCTCGATACTTCTTATCCTTGCGACTCCACCGCCACCGCCGCCAGCTCCAATCAAAAACCCTTGCGCCATTAAGATGCCTCCTTAATCATAAATCCTGCGAGTGATATGTTCTCCGTCGGTTCTTCGTCCGCGTAGAATGTAAGCGTTCCAGAACCGCTCTCAACTCTGTAAAGATGCCCAAAGGCTTCCGCGAGGTCTTCGTCCTTCGCCCCGGCGGTAGTCACGAGATATACTGCCGGGATAAGGGATGCGGTCATTCCGTTGACATTTACAGTCTGGGTGTAGTACCCGGTCTGATCCGTCCAGCCAGAGGACGAAAGCGTTGCCGTGAACTTCGGAAGTGAATAGAGCTCCGATCCATACCCGTTCCAGAGCGTTCTTTCAGCTGCCGTGATGTGCGCTACTGTGTCGCCTTCGTGGTCAGATAAGCCCTGAGCCGTGGCGAAATATGATGCCGCGTGACCGTCGAGCGCTTCGGAGTTATCCACGACTCCGTCATTATCAGTATCGTAAATGCGCTTCTCCATATCTCCGGAGCCCTCGCCATTAGCTCCGTTGTAGACCTGGAATGTCGAGGTCGTTCCGTCCGTATAGGTGATAGTATAAGTGTCATACTGCCCAGCTATGTGTGAGCCCGACGTCAACGTGATTGACGCTATGCCGTTGCCATTATTCACATCAAAGGTCTGGGTTGTGCCGTCGTTAAATGTGATGGTGTAGGTATCAACAAGCCCCGATGTGCCAGTTTTGGCTATTGTTGAGATGCCCTTTCCGTTCTCCACATTGAATGTGGTCGATGTTCCATCCGTGAAAAGAACTGTATAGGTATCGGTCAATCCGCTTGTGGCGGTCTTTGTGACTGAAGATATGCCGTTTCCGGTCTCGCCCTGGATTCCCTGAATACCCTGTATGCCCTGCGGACCTTGAATACCGGCGGCACCGGAAAGGTCGTTCAGATATCTGTACCCGGTAGACTCTTCGCTATTTCTGATATACATCTTCGAGTTGTCCGGGTCTTCGACATCGTTCGTGTTGATGAGGACAAACTTGCCTTCAGGAACATTTGAAGCGTCGGCGATCATAGCCACCACGGAAACGTACACGGCGTAGAAGGTAAAGGGTTCACCTTGGATTCCCTGCGGACCTTGGATGCCTTGAATACCCTGTTCGCCCTGTAGACCGCGAGGGATTACGAAGTTCAAGATCACATCTTTAGTTGTTCCGCTATTCGTCACGCTTGCCGGAGTTGTGGGGTCGCTTGCCGTTGTGGTCGTTCCGACTGCGATAGTCACATTCGCTTCATTCGCCCAGTATTTCGCGTTGTTGTGATACTGCTCAGCAGATGAGGGCACGTCGGTTCCGTCAAGGTCTTTCCCTTCAGCCCACTTCCGTGACTCTGAGGCGTACCCGATGAGCGCGTGCCCCTCGGATGAGCTCTCGATCATCCCTTCCTGAATAGCATTCGGCTCCACAATCATCTTGAATTTCGATGATCCTGCCACATCCGCTCCGTCTATCACTTCGATCTCGGGCGAGAACTCGCCGGCGGCAGCGCAGGTCTGTTCCGTAACCTCGATATATGCTGTCGTGCGCGCCGAATTGACTCCGAGAGCGGGATTGTAGATATAAGTCCCGTCCTTTTTATTCAGCCGAAAGTTGACCGTTGCGGTTGACGGGACCGCGTAAGCCTGACCATCGGCATACATATCCACGGCTATGACCGGGAGTGACACGTCGCCCTGTACGAGATGTACTGCTTCGGATACGTGCCTGAGCGTGAAATCGACCGAAGTATGATGTACTATTCCGGTCGGGGTATAAGTTCCTGATGCCATCTTTCCTCCTTTAACTCAGTGTCATTTTGCCTATTTTGGTGCTGTCGACATACACTTCAAGCTCTGATCCCGTCCAGCTGAATGTCACGAGGTGGGTGTTTCGGCTGTAGCAGTAGGGATTTGTCGGTCCGGCGCTCTGGTACAGATTCCTGATGAAGCTGTTCTCCGCTCCGGTTGTGGTGATGCCGGTCGCTTGCAGTCGGCTGTTTATGACCACCCTGTCCGATATACCGACTACATCGCCGTCGCCGGCGGAGACATATCCATCACTTGTTACTTCAAATCCATAGTATGAACTGCCCTCTCTGTGGGTTGTTGTCTTTAGCGCCTTAACGGTGAGGTTGTCTACATCAATTCTTGCCGCCGCTATCGTGCCCGTCGTGATGTTTGCTCCGTTGATGTTTGTTTCGCCCGCTGATGAAAGATCTGATGCGAATACGATATCCCCGGTGAATCGGATTGTTCTGGATTGCGTTGTAATTCCATCACCGGTTAGTGTGATCGTAGAGCGGTCGGTGTCGTTGCTGACAGCAAGCGTGATGCTCTCTGCAAGCTGTCTGATCGCTGACGCGATGGCGCCGTTCCTTGCCGTGACCTCGGATGAGATTTCGCTGGCCAACTGCGTTCTTATGGACTGGTCGCCGTTCTGCCGGTTCGTGACCTCGGCCGTGATCGCGTTTGCCGTCTGCGTGATCCGAGATGACAGCTCCGCTTCCGTGCCTGCCGCCCGAGCGACCTCTGACATCAAGCCTTCGTCTGTTGCTTGCAGCTTGATCGTCAGGCTGTCGGTCTGCTGATCGATGGCACTTATCACCTTGGACTCATACGCGAGTGAATCCGCTGCGCTCTTCGTCCGATCTCCGAGAGTTATTCTTGTGTATTCGTCTGTCAGCACGTTGTACTCGATCTTGGTACACTCGGCCTCGACCGCGCTGTCGAGAAGTTCGGGGAAGATCACCTTGACGGTATCGCCAAGCTGTACTCTTGACAGCTCTGCTACTGTGTCGAGTTCTCCTGCCCTTCTGAGATCGACAAAGGATACGTCCATACTGATCTCGGGCTTCTCCGGGTGCTCCCTTGCGATGTAGTCCCGGGCGTAGGCGTTGAGCATATCCTTCGTAGGCGCACCTTCGTAGCTCGGATTTCCCTGGCTGTCAGTTCCGTTCGTATATCCGAGCTCATACCAGTCTATGGATGAGCAGTCGAGAAGCATTATCCTCGAATAATTAAAGGATCCCGTGCTCTGAATGTCTCCAAGGACCCGCCCGTTCTCATCGTTGTAGTAATGCGGATATACGCCTGTGAATACTTCCTCGATGTTCTCGTCCTGCTTAAGATCTGTGATGTTCTTGCCATATCGGAGCGTCACGCCTCTGTTTACACCCCTTGCGGTCTTCAGGGTGACTTCGAAATTATCGAAATAGTATTCGCCTCCGAAAGCGTGCAGCATTTGGTATTCATCGCCGCCCATCAGATCCCATACCGACATCGGCACGGGTACGCGGCAGTAATTTGACGATGAAGGCTCTATCGTAAAGGTGAAAGGGCAGCTGTTGAGGTGGTTTGCCGCCGTGTTTAGGAAACTCTGCACAGCTGATGAGCCGTTCAGATTGCCCGGATAGATGGTCGGCGGCTTTAAGATCATGCCCGGAAGGTCGGCGGCGGCGATGTGCCGCGCATTGACCTTCACGATACCGCTGATTGGTTTTGAAATTGAGTAAATGCGGAAGGCCTGCTCTGCGTCATAGGGATCCGGCTTGCAGACCACAAGCCTGTTCCTCTTGATCTCTGCATAGTGCAGGCCGGTGATGGGGTATTCAAATTCGAGCTCGAATATGCCGTTGACCTCCTCCGTCACTCCGGCAGAGGTAGCATCCGGCAGGGGGCCGAGTCCATTTGATGTGAATGATGTTGCTGTGTTTTCAAATACCTTCATTACAGTCTCCAGAATCGAGGTGTGATGGTGACTGAAGTAGCGCCGCCCGTAAGGGCGATGGTGTTATTGCCGGGCTTAAGCACGGGGAAGGTCGATGCGGTGATGGTGTTGTTTCGGTTGGTGCTTCCGTTGTATGCATCCTGATTTTCGCAGTCGAGGGTGACGGAGGTGCCGATTGACGAGATTGAGACCGACACGCCGCCGATCGCGACCGTGCCGGATCCCGATCCTCTTACCACAATAAGTGGCTTCGCCTCGAAGCCCGTGGGATTCCGAAGTACTCCGCCGCCAGATGAGAACGAGACTGCTTTTTCCCCGCTTTTCAAGAATTTTTGGGGCTTGCAGTTGAAATTAAGGGTTGCCGTGCCCGACTCCCCGAAGAAGTTGACAATATCAACGTTACCGGCAAAATATGCGAGTCTGTATACATCGGGCTCGAAGTCATCCTCAAGCCTCTGGTAGCCGTCAGCTGAGAGCCATTCCACAAGCGCGTCATAATATCTCTCTGCATCCCACGTCTGCTCTCCCGTGAATATCGCATAGGAGCGTGTGATATTGTTCCACGCTTTTTGAGGAAAGACGAGAGAGCCGTTGCGTCCGTCAACATCGACAACCTTCATCTTACGCTGAGGCCGTGAGAGGTTCGGGACCTGCGAGATATATATGCCAAGGTCTCTTGAGTTCTTGCCGTTCCATGTCAGGCAAGCCTTAATGCTTGTATCTATCATCCTATTGCCGCCCTCCGTCTCGCCTTCGCGAATTCAAGTTCGCGCATCACGTATTCCGCAAGCTCCTTTTCGTCCATGCCCTGTGACGGGTAGACATTGAGCACTATCGGGCTGTCGTCTCTGCCTTGCAGTGCCTTCATAAGCATCGACTGTCCCATCAGGATTTCAGGCTCCGGTGCATCGCCGACACCGATCACCTGCGGAGTAGTAAATACTTCCGGCTGTACGGTGGCTGACGCGTGCCAGCTTATCTTGTCGAGCACGCTTGACGGGATGCCCGCAAGGCTTGACTTCGTGGCGCTCTTAAGCGTTCCAAGCTGTCCCATCATGCCGTTTACCGATTCGGCCGCCGACTCCATTGAAAGAGCAATGTTCCGGTTGGCTTCCGCCATCGCGTCGGCCACTGCAGAAGGTACGCCTGCAAGGCTTGACTTCGTAGCATCGCAGAACGATGTCACGCCCTGCGCTTCGAAGTCTTGGAGCTTTCGGTTTGTTTCTGCAAGAGTGTCCGCGACCGCTGAAGGCATACCGCCGAATGACGCTTTTGTTGCATCCGTCATATGCTGAACATCGGTCTTGACCTGTTCAGTCGCGGCGTTTTCATCAACAAGGATGGACTTGATTACCCTTCCGTTTTCGTCCTTGATATCTACCCAGTGCTTGCCAACCTTATCCTCTATGGCGTGAAGGTATTCTTCTGCGCTCTTATAGCCTTCCTGCTTCCATTTCGGAGCATCTTCCGGGTGAAAGAGCTCATGCCACCAATTCTTGACATCATCAGCCCAGTAGTTGAATTCTTCGCCGATCGTGTTTACAAGGGTAACAGCTCTCTGTCCATAATCCTGCTTGAACCAATCATCAAGGACTCCAGCTACATCTTCGCCGTAGACACCCATCTTGTAGAGCTCATCAGAGATTTTTCCACCAATGAACCATCCGCCGACCGCCGCGCCTGCTGCCGCGCCGACAGTCCCGAGGGCTTTTAGTGCAGTTGCTCCAGCTCCACCGTGCTCGACGATGCCCTTGATCCCGCCTACGAGCCCCTTGACGCCTCCGATCAGGCCTCCGCCGCCACCGCTTCCACCCGTCAGGTGCCCGAGCAGGCTGCTGAAGCCTCCTCCGAGCTTCCCGACTACCGTTAAAACAGGACCGGCTACCATTGCGAACTCGATAAACTTCCCGATAGTCTCTTTGGTGCCTTCGTCGAGCCCGTCCCACCATTCCTTCAAGCCCTTCACGTCATCCCGCAGATGTTCGAGGATTGGAACCAGAAGTTCTCCGAGCACACTGAAAAGATCGGCACCGACGGATTTCAGATCGTTCATCACGCTGGTCATTTGGTCTGTGGGATCAAGGATTGTATCAAAGGTAGTTGAAACGCTTCCGGCGGTATCTCCAAGGCTCTCTGTGAAGGTTGCCATTGACATTGTGCCGTTGTTGAAGGCGTTATAAATCGCCGCTCCGGCGCGGGACCCGAAAAGCTCATACGCCGCCGCCTGCTTATCCGCATCGCTTGAATTTGACTTCATCAAGGCTGAGAAGTCGGTGAGGGAGCTGTTGAGGGTCTTCCCGTCATCGGCGCTCTTCTTCATGGCTGTGCGTAGCCCGGCCACGGCTGCCGTGGCATCAAGGCCGTTCTTGTCACACTCTCCGAGGAAGTTTGCCGCGTCTCCGGCGGTCATACCGAATTCTTTGAAGGATGCTGCGTTCTTTGCTACTTGTTCGGCTAAGGTATCGACATTAACTCCGGTGTTCTGCCCGACAACATTCAGGTCATCGAGGAAGCTGGAGGCCTGATCGGTATCCATGCCGAAAGCTGCCATGGCTTTGGAAACCTTGTCGATGGATCCCGAGACGGATGTACCGTTTAGCTTTGAGAATTTGACAAACTGCTTTGACAGGTCTTTCAGTTCGTCTCCCGTGGATCCGAACCTGGTATTTACTTCTCCGACAGCATCGCCAGCCTCCTGGAATGAGACTGGTATCTCTCCAGCGATGTCCTTCATGATCTCCTGCATGGAGTTAAGGTTGTCGCCGACAGCTCCGGTCTTTATGGCGATAGTATCAGCGGCTTCATCTACTTCCTTCCAGGCCGCAAATGAGCCGCCGATGAGTCCGGTGGTTGCCGCCGTGATAGCCGTTCCTGCTGCGGTGAGTCCTTTTCCAATAGACGAACCAAGACTTTTTCCTGTTTTCTGTCCAGCTTTGTCTGCTGCCGGTTCGGTCATTCCTGTCAGCTCTTCGGTTATGGTCTTTTGTGAGCCCTCCATTGAAGGGATTATGGTCACATAAGCTTTTGCGACTTCAATGTTTTCAGCCATGCTTTTCTAACCTTTTCCTTTCAAGCCATTCATCGAGCTCTGCAATAGGCAGAGGGTCTTTGCCGAAGTGTCTTATTTCCTTGTTTTCGTCTTCGCGCCACGGTCTTGGATATTCCGCGGGTTTCTTCGGTTTCTTGCCACCGAGCGCCATCAAATTGGCGTTTATGATGGCAAGCATATCGAATATGTCAGCGAGAATGATATTTGTCTGTCGTGCAGTCGCCCATTGACTCATTTTCGGATCAAGCTCGTATGCCAGAGCGCTGTCCGGCTGAATATTCTTGATAAAAGAACCGAGCGCCCGCCACGGAAGTGAGCGCCCGACATCGTCTAAAGTGTAGCCATACCGCATAAGGTCGGCTTCTACCGCCTTGCTGTGGTCTTTTACGAACCTCGCAAGGCTTATGATTCCCCCGGCGTGATACCCATTGCATATCTTGAATACTTCGCCCAATCAGACTGGATCGCTTTAATCTGGTTGACAGAGAGCCCTCCAACTATCTTTTTGGGAAGGTATTTTTCAAGAAATGCCTTATAGTTCTCAAGCGGGCTTTTCTCTGCTACTGTGATCGTATTACCAGTTTCAGGGTCAGTGATTTCCTTTTTCGTTCCCTCCAATATTTCATTGAGCTTGTCATAAGGAACATCACCCATCAAAGGGACTTCGTAAGTCTTCTCCCCTATCTTGATGCAATGCTTAGGCTGTTCTTCGCCGGATACAACACTTGTTTCGTACATAATCCCCTTCTCCTTTTAAGATCATGTTGTAGGTGTGCCATCATCCGTCAGAAGAACCCAGCCATCATCGAGCCCCTTGATCGTGGTTGTCCAAGTAATAGCGTCCGAGGGAGCCATCGTGACATCGCCGAGCTCTGTGACCTGTCCCTTCTTGCATCCAAGCATGACGACATTGTCGCCGTCCTTCATGAGGAACAGAAATGCTTCGGGATCCGGAAGGGAAGATGTTGAAAGGTTGACAGAAACCTTCTTTCCAGTAGTTGTTGTAGCCGCTGTCACGGTCACATTGTCCTCGCCAAAGATCACCTTCATGGTTTCCTCAGTTGTCTCCATGATCGGAGCCTGAACGGTTTCATTGTGATCGGTCATGATGGTTCTGCGGACCTTGTTCGCCCAGTCCTTCAGGTCGGTTGTTGACCTATCCAAGCCAAACGTGATTCCGTCCTGGGTGATGTAGCCCACCTTCTCCCAAGCAGACGGAAGCGTTGCTGTGGGGTCAGTGGGAAGCGCCGTATTTGCGGGCGCATGGAAAAAGTAGCCGGTTGACGCATCTGTACCGGTACCAAGTATGATGCTTTCAGGCATTTTGTACCTCCTTATGTGATATTAACAGTTTCGAGATGTGCGGTGATAAACAAGGTCGTCCTGTACCGCACGAGATCAGGACGAATAGAATCGGGATATAGAACGGGCTTCGTGGCTTCTCTGACGAATCGGAGCGCCGTCGTTTGCTCCGAAGCAACCTTCCTCAAGATGCCGACAGCGTTTCTCGTCAGCTCGCACGCCTGCCCGTCACGCTTCGCATAGCCCTCTATCCCGACAGTGAATGTATCAATCTTGTTTCTTTCGTACCCGCCTGCTGCCGTGACGCGAACAAACGGAGCCGTGACCTTCGCCGGAATGACGCAATAGGCTGTCATGTGATCTGACAACGCCCCTCTCACAACATCGGCGATATCTATGCTTCTTTCGATTGTCATGCTCTCACCGCCTTTGTAAGCGTCATGTTTTCGGATTCTTCGAGCGCCGCCTCGTTGGTTGCGGTTCGGACGAAAGCGATATAACGCCCTCCGCCGTAGCCACCGGATTGCACACGGGATTCAAAGCCTTCAGGTACTTCCATGTTTGCTCTGTCGCGGATTTCGTCGGCGGTGCTCTGAAGCACTTCTTTCGTTCCGGAGCTGTAGAGAACGTCTTTGAACCCTTGTGAAATGAATTTCATTCTCGTGCTCATCCTTCGTACCTCTTCAAGGGAATTTCTAAGTGGTCAAGAGCGCCTGTAGGCGACTCCCAATCCATTGGATCGCCGTCTATTTCATAGACCTTTGAGCCGTATCGTATCCGGTCGCCTTCCTTGATGTCGGCATCCAAGGGAGCATAGAGCATTTTTGAGTC
Organism: Bacillota bacterium; assembly: GCA_017431785.1. Classification (GTDB taxonomy): domain Bacteria; phylum Bacillota; class Clostridia; order Peptostreptococcales; family Anaerovoracaceae; genus Lentihominibacter. Next base: position 22,864 of record JAFRKJ010000024.1, read on the forward strand.
GCTTATCCCCATTACCCGTCCGTCCTGAGAGAGGGATGTGCCCTGCCACGTCATGACGCAGTTGTTAATCTGAAGTTCGGTGACGTTTTCCCAGTTGGGATAGGTAGTCCCTCTTTCGGTGATGGTTCCGGGGCGAAGCCTTGTAATTGTCTTATTAAAAAACGAAAGCAATCTGCGCATTTTGTCACCCCATAAGTTCGAGCACACCTATTCTCTGCTTCTTCAATCCGAGAAGTTTCAAGTCGGACGGCCAGAGCCTTATCGTGTCGCTTGCGTTCGGGAGGGTGTATGTGAGGGAGAGACCGCCGGCAGACTCCGTTGACTGTGTCGCCGGGAGCATTCCTGCCGGTGTGTCAAGTTCCCTCAATACCACTCCTACAGTGACGGATTTAACGACGTTGGCATATTCGGTTGAATCTGCCACGAGGGCATCAATGTCTTGTCCGGCGGATTCGCCCGCCACGCGAATGATATCGCTGATTAGTGGAAGAAGGGCCTCGGCTCTTGTCTGCTCATCAGCCGTCAACGGTCTTTTGAGATTAATGATGTCGCTTACTGTCGCAAAATCCGACATGTTACACCTCTTTTTTCTTCTTGGTAGGTTTCTTCGGTTCTTCTTTCGGCTCTTCTCTGTGCGGAGTCTTGGGAGCCTTGTCAACAGGCTCCCAGTTCTTGCCGGTGAAGTCGTCCGGAAGATTCAAAATGACTCCGGTTTTTGTGTTTTTGAACCTCATATCAGGCGATCCTTGCGAATGCGTCTCCGTCGATGATGCCCCAGCCAATGAACGCCTCAGTGCGGAGAAGTATCTGGTTGAGCTTCTTCAGGTCGCCGTTGCCATCAGGGTCGCCGTACTCAATGAGTTCAAGCGGTACCCTTCCGGCATAGCCCCACTTGAGGCAGTTCTGGAAGTCGCCGACATAAGCGCCGTATACATTTTCGCCCGTCTCCTGAACTCCGACAGTCGGGTTCACATCGCAGGTGATGCCGCGGATCGATCCCGGGTTGCCGCCCCACATGAAGTCCTTGTAAGGCCTTCCCTCGTCGGCGATGGCGATCTGCGAAAGAGCCGTCGCGAAAGCGGGACTCATTGCGATACCGTTGCAGGAGTATGCTTCACCGAGTGAAGCGATTGCCGCGGAGATCAGTTCCTCTTTTGTCGCGCTCACTGAAGTCGGATTGTTGACACCGGTCTTCTTGTCGAGGCAGTTCGTGCCGATCAGGGATGACGCGGTGAGATCCGCGGGGTTGAGCCCGTGGAACACCATGATGTCAAGGCCGCGGGCGATCTTCTTTGAAAAGCCGTCAGCAAAAGCTGAAAGATAATCAAGCTGCTTCTCTTCCGCGCAGTACTTGAACTCATCATTGACCCTCGCCTGATATACGACCTTGAGCGGCGTGATGGTTACTGTGCCGACAGTTGCGTCGCCGGCGGGCTTTGCTGCGCCTTCTGCCACGATGCTGATGTCATGATCGAGCGAGAAGGTCATTATCTCGTTGCCGCTGAACGCAATCGGCATCTGATTTGCGAGTTTTGCGACGGATGAATAGCCCGTTACTTTTGAGAACATTCCCTTTACGAGCTCTACGGGAAAATTGCTACCTGTTGCTAATGAAGCCATATTAGTTTCCTCCTTGTCCCAAATTTAATCCTGCGAGGGCTGCCTTCAGCCCTGCTTTCATTGTGTCTTTTTCAGTTGCCGCCGGTTCCCTCGATACTCCGGGAACTTGCGGGGCGTTTTCGCCTATGAGCGCTTTGAGGGCTTTTGCATCCTTTTTGATCGTCTCTTCGTTGTCGCCGGATAATCTCGAAGAAAGCCCGTAGGGAAGCCCTTCTTCGTGGGCGATCTTGATCTTGAGGGAGTTGATCTCGTAAGACTTGACCTGTCCTTTGAGGGATTCCAGCTCCTTATCCTTTTCTTCGACTCCCTTGAGCTGTTCGGCGTACTTTGCGATAGCGTCAGTCTGCTCTTTTACTTGCGCTTTGAGGGCTTCAAGTTCCTTTTCTTTTTCCTGCGCCCCCTTCTTCAGATCGTCGTAATCTGCATACTTCTTGCTTTCTCTTGCGAGACGGTCTTTGAGGATGCTGTCAAGCTCCTCCTGTGTGTTGATTGGTTTGAACTCTGACATTTTGGTTTCCTTTCCCCACTTCAAATCCGCGTGGTGAGCGTAAATTTGTATTAAAAAAGCGCCTTCAGGCGCCTTTTTAGTATCTCACTTGCTGCTTTATCTTGTGCTTCTTTGTGGTACTACAGCCCCAATACGCGAGTATTGCGGAGTCCATCAGACTGACATCTGCCCCTTCCAGGAATGTCTGAAAGCCAAAGCCGCCCCTTGATCCGATCGCCCTCTTTTCGCTGTTCGCCACAACCTGAGTGAGGGATTTCTGATTCATGTGCCGGATGTTCTGGGCTTCTACGGCTTGGAGGAACAGGGCGTTTGCCGAAATCACTTCACTGACCTTTGGAAGGGTCGGGACCGGCTTGACCCGGTTGTCCTTCATCTCCTTCTTCAGAAGCTCCTGCCCGCTCGCCCCATCTATGACGACCTTCTCGATGTCGGCGCTCTTCAAGAACTTCAAAAGCCATCCATTTCCGCTTTTTATCGGTCTGCAATCAATGGCTTCGACGAATATCTTGTCAGATGCAGTCCGGGCAGCGACGGAAAGGGATACGTTCGTGCCGTCCTTGCCGTATTTGATGCCCGCGAACAGCTTTCCGGAAAGTTTTGGCATCCTCGGAGCTGTTAAAGCGATCCATTCAGCCTCGGATATTTCGGATTTTTGGCTGTAGAGAAGCCATAGCCCGAGCCTTTGAATGTTGAAATCAACATCGTCTCCGTTGTACTCGCTTCTGATTGTTCTTTCAGTCAACAGCGCGCCGAGGGAAGGATTGGATCGATACCAGGCGTCTTTGTCGAATGGGTCTGTTTGCTTATCGACTGACCATTCAGCCCATCCGCCATCGTTCTTTTTCGCCGTAAGAACATTATCCCGGTATTCCTGAAACTTCGTTCCGGCTGATACGGCCGTTGGCGGGGTTCCGAGATAGATAGTCTGCGGGTTCTTGCTGGCGGAAGTGACATAGGTCAGCGCCGTTGCCTGCGCCGCAGTGTATTCCTGGGCTTCGTCTATCACCAGAAGATCGTAGCCGCGCCCAAGACCTCCGCTGTTCGTTCGGGTCCGGTATTCAATGCGCCCGCCGCCCTCGATGTAGACGTGCTCTTTGCCGCTTGCCTTGTAACAGTGCTCGATCGGGATACCTGCTGCTTCAAGAAGATCCTTCATCCTCTCCCAAGAGGAATGAACCGTGTCCGTCCTGTGGGCTGTGTGCAGGATATTTTCTCCCGTGAGAAGCCCATACATCTCTCTGGCGTATACATCCTCCGTCTTGCCGTTCCTTCGGGGCACGGCATAGCCGAACTGCAGATGCTTCCAGGTGCCGTCAGGATTCACGGCCATTATGTCTTTGAGAAGATTCTCCTGCCATTCAAGCAGCCTGTTCCCAGTCAGCGCGTAGAGCTTCGCCGCCTCTGAGCCTTTGGTTTTTCTGTACCGAAGCACTACGGATTTGGTAGGTGTCTGCCGGCCTTTTCTCGCCATGACGCCCTCCTTAAATCCGCATTATTCTGTTTTGTCCGGAGCCCTGCTCCTGTGTGTTCTTCTCATTTTTTTCTCCATCAAAAAAGCACCGGTGATCTCGGTGCTGCGTGCTATAATCTCCTTAACAGCTGCCTCGCTGAAATACTTTGAAAGGAGATCGGTACTGTGGTCAAAGTCAAATTTTCCACCGGTAAGGATGTTGATAAACTCTTAAACCAAGCCGCTCTTGATGCTGTCAACAAAAACGGTCTTGACATCGACTGTCCTAAATGTGGAAAGAAAATTCATGTTTCATTCAGTGGTGATGCTTGCCAGTTCTGTGGCATTACCATCGAATACGGCACTGATGGGAATGTTTAATTTGGTCTGGGCTATGGAGTTCGCTGTCTCCATAGCCTCATTCATTATTTTCCGAAGTTTTTCGACTTTTCGCATAACCTCATCCATCTCTGATGTGTCAGTTTCAATCTTTATGTGCACTCCGTATTCCTCTATTTTCATTCCCTTCTCCTTGCATAATAAAAGCACCGGTGATCCGATGCTTTTAGATGAATAGTTCCGCTATTGCCGCTCCGAGGGGTACTACCCTTGCCAGCTTTTTCATCGTGCTGTTTTCAGAAAGATATTCAATGCCTTTTGGTGTTATTTGGAGTTTTTCGCCGTATCTTATGATTACATCATTGCCCCATGTCTTCATGACCACAATGTTTTCGATCAACCCATCTTCCTTCATGTGGGATAGGATGTAGTTGAAATACTCTACATCGATGGGAAATTCGTCCGTATTGGGTTGGAGATAACTAAAATCCGGCGTGCCAGGAGTCTTTTTCAGTCTACGGTATAGATATACCAGTATTTTGCATACAATTTTCGGATAGTCGTTGTCTGCCATGTTCCCTCCGTCAAGGTCTAAAAAGAAATAGCATTGTCCTTGAAGACTTGGTGCAGGGCTGTTGCGAGACTCTGCACCTTGTTTTCATCATCGCCGATATCGTAAAGCCCCTGAAGGTCACATATGGCATGAATGATCTCGTGCATGAGCACTTGATCGCGCGATTCCTTCGGGAGAGCTTCGTCTATGGTGATCTCGTTCTTTATATAGTCAATCTGTCCTTTTCTGAACTCGTCCCTGCACACTATTGGGACTTCAGTAACATTGTATCGTACTCCGAGGATATTTATCGTCATTTAATCTCCTTGCATAATAAAAGCACCGGAGAACCCGATGCTTTATTGTTTCCTCATATAGTGATAGGCTTTGCTGTCCTTCCCACGTCTCTATCCCTTCGTCTCCCGACATTGAATAACCTCATTTCCCCGTTGTTCTTGTCGACGAGAAGCAATGAACCAGAGAGTTTATCGTTTGGCACGACATGCCCCTTGAATATCCAATCGGTGTCAGAATCGCCGGCCATGATAACACCTTTTTCGCCCCATTTTTTGAGAAGCTCATCCGCTTGTGAGTATGCGTTCTTAAAATCCATCGCCTTCACTCCTTTTTGCAGGCCGACACTCCTCTGTCAGTGATTTCGAGATCGTCTATCCTCAAAAAATCAAAGTAGTCAAAGTCGTTAATCTCTTCAAGCGATTTTATTATAGCACCACTTTGCGGATCTTTGAATACTATTTCGTTATATTTTTTTTCAGCTACAAAAACGTGTCCCTTCCTTTGCCTGTACCATATGTTTTTATTATATGCTCCTGCAATCTCTATTCTCGCGCCTTCTGGTTGATTTTTAATATACTGCAGAACATTGAAGAGATCGGAGGATTGTTCCTTGTTTTTTTCTCCGCCTTCCCATGCCGAAAATGGTTCAGTTTTTAATTTTTCGCATACACTCGCTGGCTGGGCAGTTACATCGTACCCCCTGCATCTCATTTCGTATGCTACCACAGAATTTGCGCAGTTTTCGTTATAACCTCGCTCTTCTTTGCCTGTGGTAGCGTTGGTCACCATATTATATTCGGGGTTTGTCCCTTTTAATATTTCGTCTTCACCCGCGTCTTCAAGATTCTTTATCCATGTTTTGGGTATTCCGGCATATTGTAAACCGCCTTTGTTGGCTACGTTAATTCTTCTCTGAACTTCCGCTTCCCTCTCTGCCTCGGTGTATATCGCCTTCGTATGGACATTCTGTATCTTCCCACCATCAACATACTCCACAATGCAATTACAGTTTGCGTGTCTGCGGTATACATCGTCTGGGACGTTTGGATATTCATACGTTCCGGCTACCTCCTGACACCATTCACAGGCATCCGCTGAAGCTGTCCGTACGATCTTTGGTGACAATCCGCTCTTGCCTTGGAATTCAACATTTTTTTGAAGGGTATCGTCCACCGCATTCTTCGAGAATGTCTTTACCGGTTCGTCAAGGATCCAGCTTACGTCCTCAAAGGGCTCTGAAGACACACGATCTATAATCCCTTTTGCCTTTTCTTCGTCAAATTCCGCTTCTTGCGGCTTTATGCCTATGCCTGCCGCCTTGTTGGCACTTTTTTGCGCCTGAACTGCCGCTGCAGAAGATATCTCGTATCCGGCCCGGAGCATCGGAAGAACTACTCTGTTCGCGATGTTGTAATACATCATTCCGTCCGGAAGGACCTCAGATGTGATGTTGACCATAAATGACTTAGCCAAGGCCTCTCCGACCTTGATGGCATAGTAGTAAGCTTCTTCGTAGTTTTTTACGCCCTTTGCTATGTTCTTTTCGAGCCCCTTAACTTTTGCCTCAAAGCTCTTCTCTATTACTTCAAGCAGTTCAGGTGCTATATCCGTCATTTGTTACATCCCCAAAAGTTCGTGAATCTTCTCTTCATCCAGGTATCCCGGCTGTGCCTGATTTATCTTCAGTACTGCATCGCCCAAAGTACCGAGTTGAGAGGCGTCCGGCTCAAATATCGGATTCCATGCTGCATGTGTGAGGTATATTTGTTCTCGCTTATATGGGTATTTATCTCTTACACAAGCCGCGAGATATCCAGCATTTAAGAAGCATCTTCCGAATGTCTTCTGCGCCTTTCTTGCGGTCAGCCGAAGCGCTTCGTGTGAGGCTTTGATCGCATCCGCGCTTTGTGGGTTGCTGGTGACGAATCCAAGATCATCAAGAGTGAGCCCGGTTTCGGCGGCAAAAAGCGATGCCATCATTTTCAGCTGCTCGTAATACGGCTGGGGGCTTGCGGCGCTGAATTGCCCCATCCTTGTCTCGCCGCCGTCTTCGTTTGCGGAGATTCTGAGAAACGAGGAGGCCGACGCCCTTTCTTTGTCTATAACAACACCCGGATCCAGGCCGAGGATATATTTTTGCGGGAACGAATAATACTCCGCTGCTATCTCTGACCGTTTTATTGTTCTCATGGCTCCTGCTGCCGCACTCATGCAGGCTCTTGATATCCGCGAGTGTCCGAAGGGGCGCTTTGCGTCTGGACGGTAGATCACCGGAACCAGAAGCGGATATGGTGCGGGATTAGTGATCCTGTGTGTTTCTATTGCCCTCTCGTTGACCACGGAATAGTAAACCGTCTGCTCTTTCGTGAAATAGGCGTACTGCGTGACATTTCCATCTGCATCCACCTCAAGCTCTGCGTAGCCTTCGCGAAGCATTTCCGTGGCATCATCGATTGTCCCTGTTGCGCGGCTCCCATCTATGACTTGAAGAAGCGGTATAATATCGTCTTTGTTCGGCGTGATGACTATAAAGCTGCAGGCGGATATCAGGGCTGAGAGCATGGCAGAGTCATATATGATATCCGGATTGTTCATGTTGAAGATTTCTTCAAAGTCAAAGTTGTCCTCCTGCCACTTGTAGAAGCTGAGTCGGTCCGCGAGTGTATCGACCGCCTTTGAGCACCATCCGTTGATTATGTGAAAGTCTTTCAGCTTATCCGGCGTGAAAATCCCAAAGTCAACAGCGGTATGCTTCTGCTCGTAGAAATCATAGCGGAGCTTCACTCTGCTCTTCTTCATTGCCAGTTTGTTCTTGAGCCACCCAATGCCTTTGTAATCCATGCTTCAATCCTTTATCTGTTCCAGAATTTCCTTGATCCTGTCGTTCTTCTTTTCTTCTACGGTCGGAGGAAAGACCTTGTAATACTCCCGCGGCGTGAGGAGAAGTTTGTCCTCCATGATGAGGATGTCGCGCCTCAGATCAGAGACCACTCGCACCATTGGACTCAGCTTTGAGGTTCCAGCGGCGCTCTCGGTTGAGATGTCGTCGTCACCCTTTACTTTTTTCGCAAATTTTGAGTATTTTTCGACCATTTCCGCATATCGTGCTATGAGATCGTCAAATTCCGGCCGATAAGTGCCTAAAATCTGCATTTTCTCGGTGGTCGATTTTATGATTGAGGCCTTTGACATAAATTAAAGTACCTTCTCTCAAAAAAAATTTGCACGCGCGCGAGGCGCGTTTTTTTGTACA
>JAFRKJ010000025.1 GCA_017431785.1 Bacillota bacterium
CAATCGTCATGGGATCATGAATCATGATCATTCCGACTGGGGAGACCAGCACCCGGTCACCTGCCATGGCCACAACCGAAGCGGCACTGGCCGCAATGGCGTCAATCTTCACTGTAACGGTGCCGGGATAATCACGGATCAATAGCGATAGGTAATCCTTTGATGTTATCTCTGGATTTTCCCCCGCTCCACACCGTGCATGCGACTTTCACCGCACACGGCGTTCCATCGACATTTCGTATAGAAAGTCTAAACAATCTACCGTTTCAGGATATAAGCATCCGACAGACCTTTTAGCTACTCAATGTTGGCAAATCCAGCCATTTCACGCAATTTGTTAACCTTCTGTAATTGTTCTTTGTCCAACCGCAGGAACGACATGTATTTTTCTATCGTTTCTTTATCGGTCGCGTGAATTAGCTTGTGGACAGGCTCCAGTACCAAAATCAGATTACTGTATTTGTCACTTCCTCCCTTTGATTTCGGTACCTTGTGGTGACAATGTATATCATTTGGAAGAACAAACTCTTTACCGGTTACTGCACATTTGCCCCATTGAGCGGAAAACAGAGAAATCCTGTTATCTGCAAACTCCGCACTGTTACGATACGTTGGTGTCTTCATAAGCAATAGCATCAGAGGCGTGTTAATACCCAGATTGTCATGTATCGCCCTTCTGCCCTCTGCCGTGTATGAATTAACCACTGCACGTTTATTCATGGGGCGCTTGAATTGGATATAACTGATTGGGTAAATAGGTTCATCCGTTCCTGCTACAAAGCGTAGTGTCCGGGCATGCCCATATTTTTCCTTTTCAGTCTCGGTGAGTTTTCTTCCCTCTCTGATTAATCGTGTCCCCTTATCGTTGTTAAGCCTGTTTGTGAGAACTGTCATCACTGCCCGGTTTAATATGCTGCAATCCCGACTGACTTCCGTAGCTATGCAGTAATATTCTTGCATACCCATAACCATAGAATCATAAAGGCGGATTTCTCCTTGCTCCCCAAATTCCGGCCGTGGTTTAGCAATTCTCCTGGCCTGCTCTAACAGTATCTCTTTCTTTCGTGCCAACTGCTTGTCGCTAATATGAGACTTTACAGTCTCTTTGTGCCCTTTTTTCTGTACCCGGATTTTGAAACCCAGAAATTCAGAATATCTGCGCCTGACGTCGACGATTCTTGTTTTTTCCTCGGATACTTCCAGTTTCAGCCTGTCTTTAAGCCATAGCGTAATCGCTTCTTTGGTCTTGACTGCTTCCTCTTTCGTTCTACAGAAAACCCTAAAATCGTCAGCGTATCGAACAATATACATTTCTTTTAATCTTGTACCGCGCATGGCTCTATACCCAGTACTCTTGTCCTTGCTACCGTTCTCGTGAAATTTCACAAAGTATTTGTCTGCAACCGGGTTTTCTTGCCAGTTGCTTTCAACCCAATGGTCTAATTCATTGAGAACTATGTTTGCAAGTAACGGTGAAATAATCCCTCCTTGCGGCGTACCCTTATTCGGATATAGCATCGGCGCGACATCGGAGGGTGTCCCCAAGAGTGTCTTATGTCGGATCATGAGGGCTTTGAAACACAGCTCGCACCGCTCGTTGAGCAGATTCCAGAACTTCACTTCATCGCCACCCGCGCTGCAGGCCACGTCCACCAGGTTGATGGTAACTGCGCCCTGATTGAAGCGGCCGTAGTATTTGTGGCTTCCGTCCGGGTTCATGCCCTTTTCGTCGGGAGTCAAAAAAGCTCTACACTTTCTGCCTTTCGGCAGTTTGGACTATCTCTTGTAGCTTCCGCTACCCGGATGCTTCGAGCGGCGCTAATCTCCGCCCTACTCTACTCGCTTCTACGGCATGGCCGTATGCTTTCGATAGTCTCTACACCTTCCATCACGCATAGGCAATCTTGTTCTCGTATAATTTGAATCCGCTACGAGTCGTCCGACCTTTCATGATCGTTGCCGGGTCGCATTTCAATACCCTGCTCATTTCAGTTTTGGAATCAAAATGACGAATCTCGCCCGTTACCGTATTGATAACAGAAATCGGATGGCTCTTCTTCATTACCTGTTCACGAGATTTCGGCTTCCCCTTCATTGCTTTCGATATCCTGGCACCAAATCCGTCCGGCTTTCTGCGGCCTTTAAGCTTTTCACTCAATGCCGCCCGTTCTTTCTCTGAATAGTGTTTGCCAAACGATGGATTTTTCTCGCCGGACACATCATGAGTCTGTCCACCGAGACCGCCTTCGCAGAAGTTGTAAACATTCTGTTCTCCAAGGCTTTCTCTGTAATTGGCAATATAAAACCGCTCTCTGTCATCAGCGACATCTGAGCGGCACCATTCAAGGATATCGAATTTGAAATTGTGAAAACCTACTCTACAGATTTCTTCATGAAAAGGACCACCATCTTTATAGGCATGTCCTCGATGTTCACGAATCCGTCTTTCAAGATTGTTCGTCTGACCGATGTATACCTTTCCATCAATCAGATTGGTTGCCTTGTAAATGCACTTTCTTTCAGAGTTCATCCTGCACCTTCCCTTCCTGATGCAAGATTGCCCCTCGTGATGGCTCGGCACGGTATTGTCACGTTTCAGTGAGTTCCACCGTTAGCACGGCTGTTTGCCGCACACCGCTTTTGCTTGCGTTCTTCCGGTTTTACATGAGCTGTGCATTTTTGCTAACCCATGCAGGTATAAACGTCGCCCTTCAGCTGTTTCATCACCTTGGCGCTGATGTAATCCGGCACCATGCGCCGGGCGGTACACTTCGCCGCCAGCTGCGTCAGATACCAGTAATGGCTATCCTCGGTGATGTTGTCCTCATCGAGGACGTAGATCAGCTTGGGAAACGCCGGGGAGACCCACACGCCGACCTCGTTCTTGATGCCTTCATGCCGCTGCCTCAGAGTTTCCTCGATAATCAGCGCCAGATCGTCCCTGGTCTGGCCCTCGGGCACTTCGTCCAGATACATGAACACAGAGACGAACGGGGTCTGTCCGTTGGTGGTCAACAGCGTCTGGATCTGATACTGGATCGTCTGGATGCCTCGCTGCACTTCCCTCCGAACACGCATCTCAGCCATACGGTTGATCTCGTCCTTAGAAGCGTCCCTGCCAATGGCGAGGAACTCGTCCTCAATCTCCCGGCGATACTTCTGACGGGACACATCCACAAACGGCGCGAGGTGCGCCAGGCTGATGGTCTGCCCACCGTAGGTGTTGGAGGCCACCTGCGCAATGATCTGCGTGGCGATATTGCAGGCCGTGGAGAAGCTGTGCGGCTTCTCGATCAGCGTGTTCGTGATGACGGTTCCGTTCTGA
>JAFRKJ010000026.1 GCA_017431785.1 Bacillota bacterium
CAACAAGCATGTGTACATGATCCGGGCACACCTCTGCTTCAATTATATTTACGCCTTTCCATTCGCAAAGCTGGCGCAATATCTGTCCTATCACTATCTTTTTCTTACCGTAAAACACTTTCCGGCGATACTTGGGTGCAATCGAAGCCCTGCGAAACGGAAAATTAATACTTTGCACAGACGATCCTGACAGAGAGAACGAAGGCGATCTCTTCTGCGCAGCGCAGTTTGCAACAACTGAGAATGTAAATTTCATGGCGAAATATGGCAGAGGACTCATCTGCACGCCAATGTCTTCGGAGATAGCCCACAGACTCAATCTCCCTCAGATGGTATCTGAGAATACAGACAATCACAGCACTGCATTTACAGTTTCCATAGATCATAAAGATACTTCCATCGGAATCTCAGCAGAGGAAAGAGCGTATACATGCCGCAAATGCGCAGATCCGGACGCTAAGCCGGATGACTTCCGCAGACCGGGGCACGTTTTCCCGCTGACTGCAAGGCACGGCGGAGTGCTGAAAAGAAACGGACATACTGAAGAGACGGTAGATCTTTGCAGAATCGCAGGTCTTACAGAATGCGGGCTCTGCTGCGAAGTTATGGGCGATGACGGAACCATGATGCGCACGCCTGAGCTTCAGAAAATGGCCCGCGAGTTTGACCTTTGCTTTATAACCATCCACGATTTGCAGAACTATCTCAGAAGGTATGAAAACCACAAGCAGCAGGCGGCAGCAGCCAAACTGCCGACATCATATGGCGAATTCAAATTTTTCCCTGAAAGCTAGATAGGATCAAGCATACGCTTAATCGATAAACCTACTCAGAACCATACAAACCTACACAGATATAGAAAAAATAGTCTGAAAAGCCTCAAAATTCGCCTGTAAGAAAAGATACATCAGAAACTGAAACGCAGTAATTGCAAGGCTTACAGGATACCTTGGAAGAGGGTTCGAATCTCGCGTGACTCACCACTATTCAGACTCCAGAGAGAATTCTCTGGAGTTCTTTATTTGCGATGGAGCAATGTCGGTGTTATAGTATGAATATTCATGATTATAATGGAACAGCCTTCTGGAAGAGTGATGGAGGATTGTTGTGCGAAATAGATTGAAAAATAAGACTTTGGTATTGGGTTTGTTATTTACGATCGCGTCTTCTGTGTTCACTATAATGCTGAGCGATACGTATTTCTTCGATGGCACCAGATTGCAGCCGTATCTTTTTGATGCAGGTGTGGATTCTATGGGCGCTTTGATCTGCGCTGCTTTGTACTTCGGATGTATGACGCAGAAAGGGGAAGGCGGAAAGACGTTCCGCGTTCTTGTCATAATGATAAGTGCCTGCTTCTCGGCTAATCTGGCTATGTATTTCACATCAGGGACAGCGGAGTATACCAGCTGGACTTTCGCGTTATGCCTGATCAGCAAGCTGCTGGATCTGTTCATGATCTATTACTTCTACCTGTATGTGAGGGTAACACTCGATTTCAAAGGCAGACTTGCCAGCTTGGCAGAAAAGGGTATACCTATACTGCTGGCAATTGAAATTCTGATCATATTATCGAATCTATTTTATCCGGTCACCTTCTCGATCAGCTCTGCGGGAGCGTATCAGTATACGGGAGCGTCCTGGTCAGAGGACATCTTCCTTATTGCTGCTTCACTGATTACTACAGTGCTGATCATCAGAAGCGAGAGCATGCTCAGCCAGAAAGCGGCGGCTCTGATGTTCTTACTGTTCCCTGTTTTTATGTACCTGTTCCTTGGAGGCACTTTTGGCAACGCCTCTCAGTACGGAGCCGTTCTGATGTCACTCATCATCGTATACTGCATCATATTCAACTACAACAGCGGTAAACTTGCAGCCACACAGACAGAACTCAATATGGCTACGGCGATTCAGGAGGGTATGCTGCCTTCGATTTTTCCGGCTTTTCCGGATAGAAAAGAGTTCGATCTGTACGCAACTATGGATCCGGCAAAGGAAGTCGGCGGTGACTTTTACGACTTCTTTATGATCGATGATGACCATCTTGGCGTTGTGATCGCTGACGTCAGCGGTAAAGGCGTTCCTGCGGCGCTCTACATGATGATATCCAAGACGATCGTTCAGAACAACGCGACGCTTGGTATCAGTCCGGCAGAGGTGCTGTTCAGAGCCAATAACTCTCTTTGTGCTCAGAATAAAATGGAGATGTTTGTTACGACCTGGATCGGGATACTTGAACTGTCAACGGGAAAGATGAAATGCGCCAGCGCAGGGCACGAATACCCGGCGATCTTCCATGATGGGAAGTTTGCATTGCTGAAAGATAAACACGGGTTTGTGCTCGGCGGCATGGAAGGTGCGAAATATACAGATTATGAGATCCAACTGGAAGAAGGCGATAAGATTTTCGTCTATACCGATGGTGTGCCGGAGGCGACAAATATGGAGAATGCTCTCTTCGGCACAGATAGGATGATCGAGGCTCTCAACGCCAACACGGAAGCAGATGCGGAAGAAGTGCTCAGAAATGTCAGAGCTTCTGTGGATCAGTTTGTAGGCATCGCCGAGCAGTTCGATGATCTGACGATGCTTTGCCTTGCGTATCGGGGCGCACAGTAAATCAGTAACAGCACATATTTTGGGGAGGGCAATACAATGTCTGTCTTAGCAGCATTTATGGTACCGCATCCGCCTATGATCGTTCCGGATGTGGGCAGAGGAAGCGAAACGCAGATCGAGGAGACAACCAGGGCATATCAGAAGACTGCAGAGGAAATTGCCGCTCTGAGGCCTGAAACGATCGTCATTACGAGTCCCCATTCCGTCATGTATTCAGACTACTTTCATATTTCTCCGGGCAAAGGTGCCAAGGGCTCTTTCGCAGGTTTCGGCGCGCCCCAGACAGCCTTTGAAGCGCGATATGATGAAGAGCTGGTGAAAGAAATCTGCAGGATTGCAGATGCCAGGGAGTTTCCGGCAGGCACTCTGGGCGAACGGGATAAAAACCTGGATCACGGCACGATGGTGCCACTCTGGTTCATCGAACAGAAGTATCGGGATTTCAATCTCGTCAGAATCGGTCTTTCCGGGCTTCCGCTGACCGATCACTACAGACTGGGGCAGATGATTCGCCAGGCGGCGGAAGACCTTGGCAGAAGAACCGTACTCGTCGCCAGCGGAGATCTTTCCCACAAACTGCAGGATTACGGACCGTATGGATTCGCAGAAGAAGGACCGCAGTACGATCAGCGCATTATGGATGTGTGTGGCAGAGCTGCTTTTGATGAGCTCTTTGACTTCAGCGAAAGCTTTTGCGACAAGGCTGCCGAATGCGGTCACAGATCTTTCGTCATTATGGCGGGAGCATTTGATGGTCTGGACGTTCAGGCGACGGTGCTCAGCCATCAGGATGTCACCGGTGTGGGATACGGAATCTGCACTTTTTATCCTGGTGAGGCAAATGAAGAACGTCATTTTCTCGACCAGTATCTCATGAGAAAAGAGCAGGAAGTGAGCGACAAGAACGATAGCTCTGACGAATACGTCAAGCTGGCCAGACAGTCCCTGGAAAGCTATATTCTGAAAAGAGAAAAGATCAAAATACCGGAGGGTCTGCCGGAAGAAATGACGCAGACACGCGCCGGTGCCTTTGTATCCATCCATAAAAACGGAGCACTCAGAGGATGCATCGGCACCATTGGCCCGACAACCAGTTGCGTAGCACAGGAAATCATTGATAACGCCATCAGCGCGTCAACAAGAGATCCAAGATTTCCTGCAATCGGTCCCGATGAACTGAAGTATCTTGAGATCAATGTTGATGTACTCGGTGAACCAGAGGATATTGAATCGAAAGACCAACTGGATGTCAAACGATATGGCGTCATTGTAAGCAGTGTCGGCAAGCGCGGTCTTCTGCTTCCGGATCTGGAAGGCATTGATACTGTAGATCAGCAAATCGAGATTGCCAAGCAGAAAGCAGGCATCCATCGATTTGAATCCGTAAAGTTGCAGCGATTTGAAGTCATAAGGCATGTGTGACAGTAATGGCGATTTGTAATGTTTGTTTCAGACAATGTGATATACCGGAAGGCGGAACGGGGTTCTGCGGCGGCAGAATATGCAAAGACGGGACGGTTCAGTGCGGAAACTATGGGAAAGTGACTTCTTTGGCGCTGGATCCTATTGAAAAGAAACCGCTGCGCAGATTTCATCTCGGCAGCCTGATTGTATCCGTAGGAAGTTACGGGTGCAATCTGCGGTGCCCATTCTGCCAGAACAATTCGATTTCCTGGTCAGAGGCGGCAAAAAAAGCTGCAGACAGGGCGGAATTCGTTTCACCGGAGATGCTTGCCGAGACAGCATACCGGTATCGGAAAACCGGAAATATCGGCGTAGCTTTCACTTACAATGAACCGCTGATTGGATATGAATACGTTAAGGATACAGCGGAGCTGGTCCATGAGAGAGGGATGAAAAACGTCCTGGTGACCAACGGGACAGCATCACTGGAAGTGCTCCATGAACTGCTGCCCTACATAGACGCTATGAATATTGACCTCAAGGGTTTCACGGACAGGTACTACACAGAAGTACTGGGCGGTGACCGTAAAATGGTCATGGATTTTATCAAAGACGCCGCGAAGGACTGCCACATCGAACTGACAACATTAATCGTGCCTGGGGAGAATGACAGCGCAGAGGAGATGGCAGAACTGACAGAGTGGGTGTCAGAAATCAACCCTGATATTCCATTGCATATCTCAAGATTCTTCCCACAGTTCAAGATGACGGACAGGGAAGCGACAGACGTAGAACATATATACCGTTTGGCGCAGCTCGCAAGAGAAAAGCTGACATACGTTTATACTGGCAACTGCTGAACAGAAAGGATAGATAAGGATGTTTGACCACATTAAGCTGATTATTATTGCATTTGCGATATTCGGGTTTTTGCTCTTATTGCATTATGTCAAATCGGGGACAAAGAGGAAATAGAGATGACGATAGAGGAAATCCGGCAGGAACTGTTTTCTTTGCAGGACAAAGAATATAAAGCGTTTCAAGTCAAACTGATTCCAACCGTCGATCCTGAGACAGTGATCGGGACGAGAACGCCGGCTCTCAGAGCCTATGCGAAGAGTCTGGTTAAGAGTGGGGATACGGATGAATTCCTCGCGGAGCTGCCTCATTCCTATTTCGACGAAAATCAGCTCCATGCATTTATATTATCAGAAATCAAGGACATGGAACGTTGTTTCGACGAGGTGGAGCGATTCCTTCCATACGTGGATAATTGGGCTACCTGTGACCAGCTTTCGCCTAAAGTGTTCAAAAAGAACCGTGAGAGGCTGCTTTTGCATATCCGCAGATGGATCACATCTGAAGAAGTTTATACCATTCGGTTCGCCATCGGTATGCTGATGCAGCATTTCCTGGATGAAGAGTTTGACAAGGAGTATCCTGAAATGGTGGCGGAAGTGTGGTCGGAAGAGTACTATGTCAATATGATGATCGCATGGTACTTTGCTACGGCACTGGCAAAGCAGTATAATGCCATTATTCCGTATCTGGAAGAGCAAAGGCTGGAAGCATGGACTCACAACAAGGCTATTCAGAAGGCCATTGAAAGCAGGAGAATCACACAAGAACAAAAAGAGTATCTCAGAAGTCTGAAGGTAGCGAAAAAGTAAAACGGGTGTATAATACAGACATGGATAATAAGTCGCGAAAAAGAAAACTCAGTGTCGTAAGTGCACAGCATTATTTTCGCTTATCATACCGTCTGGTTCTGTTCGGCATCCTTCTCGTGGTGTATATCCGTGATAAGATGGATCACGGCGGCACACTGATGGATCTGATGGATTCCTATCCGGTCATTATTGTTCTGATCTGGATCATATTCACAGTTGAAATGGTGCAGCGGTTCATTCCATCCCCAACGGAGAGCCCGGGCTGTCAGAAACAGTTCGCCAGAAACTACATCAAATCCGGCAGTACAGACATCGCGATTCAGGAAAACAATGCTTCGGTGCTTGTTGCTTTGGTATGGGTACTGTTCAACGGTATCTTCGGCGCACTTTATATGGCTGAAATTCTGGACGATGGAATCATGATCCTTCTTTGCTGTGCCTATTCTGTATGTGATGTGATCTGCATTCTGTTTTTCTGTCCGTTCCAGACTTGGTTCCTGAAGAACAAGTGCTGCTGCACATGCAGAATCTACAACTGGGACTACGCCATGATGTTCACACCGCTCTTTTTCGTGAAGAGTCCGTATACATGGAGTCTGCTGGCATTGTCCGTTCTGCTTCTCATGAGATGGGAGATTACATTTTTCCGCCATCCGGAGCGGTTTTCGGATAAGACGAACGCATATCTCCATTGTTCGAACTGCAGTGAAAAACTCTGCAGTCATAAGAAACAGCTGGCAAGTCTCTGGAAAGACATTGCTGCATTCACAGACAACCGTCTGCAGAAGCTCCGCTAAGGAGCAATCATATGAATTCAGTTTATCCGAATCTGGAGATTGAAGTCATAGTTAAGTAATGATATAATCACAACAACAAAAGCTAGGGGAGCGAAAGCTGAGAGCCCGGGTCCGCCCGGATACCCTCATAACCTGATCCGGATCATACCGGCGTAGGGAAGCAGAATAGAAGAATTCTGAACGCTCCTTTTGTGTGGAGCGTTTGTTTTGTTTCAGGCAAAGGCAGCAAAGCAGACGCGTAAATAAGAAAGGAGAATAACAAAAATGGAAGCAAGTGTAGCGATTCAGGTGCTGCCGACAGTACTTGATGATGACGAAGTCTGCCGTATTGTAGACGAGGTCATCGCCTATATTGCCGAACAGGGTTACAACTACTATGTAGGACCTTTTGAAACCACGATAGAGGGTCCTTATGAAGAACTGATGGACATTGTGAAAGAGTGTCAGCATATAGCAATCAAGGCGGGTGCTCCATCAGTTGCGACATATGTCAAGATCAGTTATAAACCTGAAGGAGAGGTTCTTTCCATTGAAAAGAAAATCGGCAAGTACCACGAATAAAATCTATCCAATCATATCGATTCTGGCCATCCTGGCCCTGTGGGAATGTCTTTCCCTTTTTGAGGTCGTGCCGAATTATATGCTGCCTTCGCCGATGGAAACAGTAGAAGCGTTCATTCACGATTTCGGACTGCTGATGTCTCACCTGAAGATTACGCTTTTGGAGACGCTGATCGGTACCATTATGGGCGTCGCCATCGGGTTCGCGTCTGCTGTCCTCATGGACCGCTGGGACCCGGCGTATAAGGCCATGTATCCGATCATCGTACTGACGCAGACTATACCTGCAGTGGCCATCGCGCCTCTGCTGGTTCTCTGGTTTGGTTACAAGATGATGCCGAAGGTGATACTCATCATATTGATCACGTTCTTCCCGATTGTAATCGGGACTTTGGACGGGTTCCGTTCGGCAGATAAAGACGCAATTAATCTGCTGCGCTCCATGGGCGCGACAAGATGGCAGATATTCAGACATATCAAATTCCCGAATGCGCTTCCGAACTTTTTCTCAGGACTGAAGATCACGGTGGCTTACGCAGTGGTCGGAGCAGTTCTTGCAGAATGGCTCGGCGGATTTGCAGGACTGGGTGTCTACATGACCAGAGTCAAAAAATCATTCGCCTATGACAAGATGTTCGCCGTCATCTTCCTGATCTCCATCATCAGTCTGATTCTCATCGGATTGGTGAATGTGCTGCAGAAAAAATGCATGCCGTGGGAGAGGGTAGATGATTTTGAAGAACATGTACGCAGCAAAAAAGCAAAAGAAACAATCAATTATTGAATAATCAGGAGAACAAACTATGAAAAAGAAACTGACAGCACTTATGTTCGCAGCTCTGATGATGGTCTTCGGCCTGGCGGCCTGCGGAGACAGCGGCACTTCTGAAGAAGAGACAGCAGATAATACAGCCATAACGTTTGTACTGGACTGGACACCGAACACCAACCACACTGGAGTCTATGTTGCTGAGAAACTGGGATATTTCGATGAGGCAGGCCTCGATGTGGAAATCGTGCAGCCGCCTGATGACGGTGCGGAAGCCATGGTAGCATCCGGGAAAGCGCAGTTCGGCGTATCCTTCCAGGATTATCTTGTTCCTGCGTTCGCCGGTCCGGAAAAGACGATGCCGATCACAGCAGTCGCCGCGATCCTGCAGCACAATCTGTCCGGCATCATGTCTGACAAGGAATTGGGCATCACGAGCCCGAGCAAGATGGAGGGACACTCCTACGCAACATGGGAACTGCCGATTGAACAGGCGATTCTCAAGCAGTGTGTTGAGGCAGACGGCGGAGACTTCGACAATGTGGAACTGATTCCTGAATCGATCGATGATGAAGTCGCTGCTCTGAAAGCGAAACAGGTCGATACCATCTGGGTTTACTATGGATGGGCAGGCATCAATGCGGAGATCAAGGATTTCGCAATCAACTACTTTGCATTCAAAGACATTGATCCGGCATTTGATTACTATTCACCGGTCATCATCGCAAACGATGATTTCCTGGCGGACAATCCAGATACGGCAAAAGCATTCCTGGCAGCCGTAGAACAGGGATATCAATATGCCATCGAGAATCCTGACAAGGCAGCAGACATTCTGGTGGAAGCGAATCCGGAAATCGATGCGGACCTGGTAAAGGCAAGTCAGGAGTATCTGGCGGACCAGTACCAGGCTGATGCGCCTCGGTGGGGTGTCATTGATGCAGAAAGATGGAATGCGTTCTATGAATTCATCAACAAAGAAGGACTCTCTGAGCAGGAAATTCCAATGGATGTCGGCTTTACAAACGATTATCTGACTCAGAAATAACGGGATGCGGTTAACGGAATATGCATAAACTTGAAACCAAAAATCTGACAATGCGTTTCGGATCAGAGACGATTATCCGGGACATTTCCATTGCGGTTGATCAGGGAGAACTGGTCAGCCTCCTTGGTGTGTCAGGAAGCGGTAAGACAACGCTGTTTAACTGCATATCCGGCATCTATAAACCTGTCAGCGGCAGTGTTATACTTGATGGAGAAGAAATCACAGGAACGACAGGTCATATCAGCTACATGCTGCAGAAGGATCTGCTGCTGCCGTATAAAACGATTGAAGACAATGTAGCGCTTCCGCTGATCATAAGAGGCGTATCCAAGTCGGAAGCAAGGCAACAGGCGTCCGCGCACTTTGAGGAGTTCGGACTGGAAGGAACACAGAAGAAGTATCCGAAACAGCTTTCCGGCGGCATGCGTCAGAGAGCGGCTCTTCTGAGGACTTATCTGTTTTCGGACAATGTGGCGCTGCTGGATGAACCATTCTCCGCCCTTGACACCATTACAAAGGGCAGAATCCACCGCTGGTATCTCGATGTCATGGAGAAGATCAATCTCACAACGGTTTTTATCACCCACGACATAAACGAAGCGATACTGCTCTCGGACCGTATTTACATCATGACAGGGAAACCAGGTGAGATTCAGTCTGAAATCAAAGTCAAAATGCCTAGGAGCCAAAGGCAGGACTATGACCTGACCGATGAGTTCATGGAGTACAAACGGCAGATCATGGCGCTGCTTGATGAACGGTAAAGGTGGTACTGGATGAAAGGAAGATTTAAGAGATGAAGATTCTTCACACTTCTGACTGGCATTTAGGCATGTCGGTGAACGGTGCGGATATCACAGATGACCAGCTGTACTTCATCGATCAGATCAAAGAGATCGTGAAGGAACAGCACATCGACGCAGTGATCATTGCCGGTGATGTTTTTGACCGGGCAAATGTCAGTGGGGATGTTATCCGAATATATGATGATGCAGTTACAAGTCTTTGCTCCGAGATCGGGGCAAAGACTATTGTCATTGCGGGAAATCACGATGGTCCGGAACGGCTGTCTCAGTGCCACAGGCTTCTGGCAGGAGCAGGACTCTATGTTGCAGGGACGATGGGAAGAACCATTGAAAAGGCAGTATTCCAGGACACGGATATTTATCTTCTGCCGTGGATCGATACGGCCAGAGTCAAGTATGAATTTCCTGAGAAAGCGGAAGAAATCACAGACACAGAAAGTGCCTACCGCATTGTATGTGATCACATCCGCGAACAAATGAATCCGTCAAAGAGAAATATCCTCACCGCACATGCGTTTATCGTCAATGCAGAGACATCCGTGAGCGACAGATCAGCGGAGATCGGTTTTGCATCTGCTGTGTCGGCAAGTGTTTTTGAAGGTTTCGATTATGTTGCCCTCGGGCATATTCACAAACCGCAGGACATCACGGACTCGATTCGTTACAGCGGTACACCGATGCCATATTCATTTGGGAAGGAAGAAGTTCAGGAAAAATCAGTCACGATTATAGATACCTATGATATGAGCAAACAGATTTTCCCGTTGAAACTGCTCCACGAGAGGAAGACGCTTCGCGGCACTTACGAGGAATTGTTAAAGGGAGATGTTACGGAGGAAATCAGAAACGGATATCTGCGCATCGAGCTTACAGATAGATATATGGGAGCAGAGACGATGATGGCCCTCCGGCAGGTGTATCCGAATCTTCTCGAGGGCAAGGGGCTTTCCTATGAGGGGGATGGTGCAAAAGAAACGATCACTGCTGAGGAACTGAAACATGCATCACATGATCCTGTATCTATCTTCCGGAGCTTTTGTGCGGATGTCGCAGGAATTGAGCCTGATGAAGATCAGATCAAGCTCTTCGAAGAGGTCGTCAGGTTGGAATCAGGGGAGGAACTGCAATGAGACCATTGTCACTTGAATTTCAGGCCTTCGGGCCTTACGCAGGAAGAGAACATATTGATTTCGCAGATCTTTCGTCTAAAGGCCTGTTGCTCATATGCGGTGATACGGGAAGCGGCAAGACCATGATTCTCGACGCAATGACCCAGGCTCTCTACGGAAAATCCAGCGGAGGACTACGGAACGAGTTTACATCCCTAAGGTGCAACAGATGCAATCCGGATGACGATACGTTTGTGGAATTCATCTTTGAAGCAGGCGGCAAGGTATACAAGTTTGAACGCAGGCTGGAAAAGAAACGCGTAAACCTTTCGGAGAAACTCAACATATCAGTATTGGATGATGAGGGCAGGTTCGAGCCGCTTTTGGAGAAAGTGAGAAAGAGCGATCTTCCTGCCTTTGCTGAGAAACTCATAGGGTTAGACTATGACCAGTTTACACAGGTCATCATTCTTCCGCAAGGTAAGTTCGAACGGTTCCTGGAATCGGATTCCGGACAGAAAGGTGAGATCCTGACGGAAATCTTCGGCGCTGGAAGATGGGATGAAATCGCGCGGAAGTATTACGATAAGGTGAGAGCCGAATACGATGAAGTGCAGGCAATCAAAGAACGCGTGAGCAGCCTTTTGAGCAGCGAACATTGCGAAACCATAGAAGAACTCAATCATAAGACAAAAGACGCAGAAATAGAGCTTGAAGAACTTTCACGCACTTATCTGTCTTCAGATTACGATGGAAAACGGAAGAAACTGCTGGCAGACAAGGAAACGGCAGGCAGACTGAAAGAACTGCGGGAAATCCTGACGAGCAGAACCAATTCACTGGGCAATGCAGAGAAACAGGTGAGCGCAAGACAGTCTGCGCAGGAAGAAGCAGAAAATCATCTGGCTGAGCATAAGAAACAAGAATCTGAAAAAGAAGAATGGATCAGAGAGAAAAATGCGTTGGAGTCTAAATTCGATATTTACAAAAACATGGAGTCCGTACGTGAAGACTTCGAAGAAGCAGATGCACAGTGGAAAAAGGCATTGAAACAGGCAGAGTCTGCATCCAGGGCACAGGAACAGGCAAAAAAAGCAGAAGCCGAAGCACTTGCCGCCTATGAAGAGGCGGACAGACAGCATAAAAAAGTGCTGGAAGCCTTTGCAAGAGGCGCAGCGGGAAGACTCGCTGCAGATTTGGTGGAAGGCGAGAAATGCCCTGTTTGCGGGAGCACCCATCATCCGGAACCGGCAGAAGCGGGCGCCGATGCAGTCAGCAGTGAACAGGTGGACAGGAAGTTTGAGGCTCTGGGCGCAAGGCATGATGAGTGGGAGCAGGCACGAAAGAAAACGGAAGAAACGACGCGATCCGCTGAACAATCCCGTGAGACATGCGCAAAACTGGAAAATGTCAGGACAGGCGCCGAAAAGGCGCTGGAAAACAGCAAAGCCGGCATGATAGACGGCATAGAAGACTATCATGCTCTTGAGAAACGCATCAGATTTCTTCAGAAGAACGCCGATGCATTCGACAGGCAGCTTTCAGAGCTGACAAAGAAAGCAGAGGAAGCCAGAATCAGTCTGACAGAGGCGCAGACAAGGCTGCAAAATGCGCAGGAAGAAGTCGTAAAAGCAAGAACTGAGGTTGAGGCAGCACAGGCAAAAGCGTCTGCAGAAAGTGATACTTTTGATCTGAATGAGATTGAAAATACACTGAAGACGATCGATCAGGAGACGGCGTCCTATCAGAGAAAGCAGGGAAGTCTCAGCGCAGCAATCGAAAGGCTTGCGAATCTGAGCGAGAGTCTCTCAGGAGATATGGAACAATACACATCGCGCATCGCAAAAGCCGAGAGCGCACTTGCCTTTGGCCGGCAGCTTCGTGGTGATGCAGGCGTAGGGCTTGGAAGATACGTACTCGGCGTTATGTTCGATCAGGTGATATATGCAGCAAATGAAATGCTCAGCAAAGTCCACGGCGGCAGGTATTCTCTGGTGCGAACCGAAGAGGGAGCATCCGGGTCCAGAAAGAAGGGACTCGATCTCGCTGTGATCGACAGTTTCAGTGAAAGCGGAGGAGCAAGACCGGCAGCATCATTATCAGGCGGGGAGAAGTTTCTTGTTTCACTGGCTTTGTCTATTGGAATGTCAACGATTGCCCGAACTGATGGAATCAATATCGACGCTATGTTCATCGATGAAGGGTTCGGGTCTCTTGATGAGAGTTCCATAGGCGATGCTTTGGAAGTCCTTGAGAGTATTCGTTCCAGTCAGGGCACCGGTAGTTTCGTGGGAATTATATCTCATGTCCAGATTCTCAGGGACAGCATCCCATCCAAGCTGATCGTGCACAAAAGCAGAAAAACAAGTTCAATTGAATACACAGTAGGGTGACCGCGTAAGCAGGTCACCTTTTTGCTGGATGCACAAAATCATGTAGTGCTTAATAATATTAAATACAAATTGTTGTGCTTTTGTGATATACTTTATTCTGTATAAGAATGGAATCAAGACAATCAGCAGGAGAACAATATGACATATATACAAGCAGCAATACTCGGTATCGTTCAGGGACTGGCGGAATTTCTACCGATCAGCAGCAGTGGACATCTCGCCTTACTCCAGTACTTCTTCGGAGTGGAAGCGGACAGTGTCCTGTTGTTTACGGTAATGATGCACGTTGGTACCCTTGTTTCTGTATTCATCATATACCGCAAAGATATTGCAGCGCTGCTTGTTGAGCTCGGTCTGACCATAAAAGATTTATGCACGGGGAAGGGACTGCGCATTAATTCGAGCCCTACAAGACGTATGGGGTTCATGATCATCGTAGCGACCATTCCGACAGCTATCATCGGACTGCTCTTTGAAGATTTCTTCGAAAGCCTTTATGCATCGATCGTATCCATTGCGATAGGACTGATATTCACGGGAATCATTCTATTTGTTGCAGAGAGAATGGGCAGAAACGATAAGGGACCAATGGAGATGAAGTGGAGACACGCCATATTCATCGGATGCATGCAGGGTATCGCTATAGCCCCGGGTGTTTCCAGATCCGGTTCAACACTCTTTGGCGGACTGATGGCAGGATTGAAGAGAGAATTCGCAGTTGAATTCGCCTTTCTGATTTCCATCCCGTCGATTCTCGGCTCCGTCATTCTCGAAGCACCGGATGCTTTTGCAGGAGGTGCGGATGCATCCATGATCGGTCCGATTACAGTCGGCGTAATTCTGGCTGCTATATCCGGTATCGTCGCTATTAAGGCGATGATCAGAGTCGTTTCCAACAAGAGACTGGTCGGCTTTACCGTGTACGTATGGCTCGTTGCCGCAGCTGTACTGGCTTATTCACTTTTGGCGGCATAATAAAAGGGTAACGAAGATAAGAGGAAATAATGGCAGATAAGAAGAAAACAACACAAAAAAAGAAAGCGACTGCGAAGAAGACCGACAGCAGAAATAACAGCAGAAAGAACAGCAAAAAAACACAGTCATCTCCTGATGTAGAGAAGGCGGTTCAGAAGCTGGAGCTGAGAATGGAAGCAAAGGCACAGATCAAAGATGAGATTCTGGGCATCATTCTCGTCGCCCTTGGTGTATTCCTGATTGTAGCGCTGCAGACAAAAGCCGCAGGTGTAGCAGGAGAAGTCATCAGCAAGGGTCTGAAAGGTTTGTTCGGTTTTGTCGCGTTCTTCCTTCCGTACTATTTCATCGTGTACGGAGTACTGTTGTTCCTGAAGAAAACCATACATATCGGAATCAAATCTCTGATCTACCTCGTCATCATTTATCTGGCGATCGACCTTGTGAACGCGGCCAGATTCATGGACGATATCGCGGCAGGCGGATCCTGGGGCGGATTCTCTAAAAGCTTCCATGACGGGATTGCCCTGGATGGCGGCGGTGTCTTCGGCATGGGTGTCGGAGGTCTGATCACCAGCTTTATGGGTGTGGCGGGATTGTATATCTTCGCTTTTGTCATCATATTCATATTCCTGCTTTTGCTGATCAACACTCCTGTTTCCAGATTCTTTGAAGGCTTTAAGGTCCGCAGGAACAGGCGCATTCTCGAGAGGGAAGAACGGGCCAAGGAGCGCGAACGGCAGAGAGAGGAAGAGGCGAAAGCCGCTGCATTGGGTATTCATCAGCCTCAGAGTCTCAGCCTGTCAGAAGGCGCTATGACGAGCGGTCAGAGAAAAATCATGGGATATATGGCGGAGGATCCGTCCGGCAAACCGGAGGAAAAGAAACATCCGGGCAGCAGACCGAAGAGGAATTCCAGCGGAACAGGACTGCCGAATGGTCCGGAGATCATCGGGGCAGGAACGGAACAGGCTCCTTCCGATCCGGTGTACGATCCGCAGAAGAAGCTTACGAAGACGGAGGCCGCCAACAGTATGCTGGAAAGCAGCGATTTCCTGCCGTCGGACGATTATGCGGAGTATGAATTCCCGCCGATCGATCTGCTCAAGAAGCCGACAAAGGCCAAGTCCCTCTCCAGTGAAGGAGAACTCAGATATAAAGCGCAGCTCCTGGAAGATACCCTGGACAGCTTCGGAATCGCAACGACAGTCACAAATGTCATCCAGGGACCTACGGTCACCAGATATGAAGTTCATCCGAACAGCGGTGTCAAAGTGTCCAGAATCAAGAATCTGAATGATGATATTGCTTTGAACATGAAGGCAAGGAGCATCAGAATCGAAGCGCCGATCCCTGGCAAGGATGCTGTGGGAATCGAGATTGAAAATGAGAAGTCCAACGCAGTAACAGTGCGTGAAATCATAGAATCAAACGAATTCAAAAATGCGAAATCCAAGGTGACCTTTGCTGTCGGAAGAGATATCGGCGGCAAGGCGATCGTAGCGGATCTGGCAGCCATGCCTCATCTGCTCATTGCAGGTGCTACCGGCTCAGGTAAATCGGTCTGCATCAACAGTATCATCGCCAGCATTCTTTACAAAGCACGTCCGGATGAAGTTAAGATGGTGCTTATCGATCCGAAGATTGTTGAGCTTTCACACTACAACGGTATTCCGCATCTGCTGATTCCTGTCGTTACAGATCCTGCCAAGGCTGCAGCAGCGCTGAACTGGGCAGTGACAGAAATGGATGAGAGATACAAGAGATTCGCAGAAAACGGCGTCAGAGACTTTAACGGATTCAACAGGCTTAAGGCAAAGAAGAAGAACAGCGTCAGAAACGGTGAGGTCGACGGACCGATGCCGCAGGTCGTCATTATCATTGATGAGCTGGCCGATCTTATGATGGTCTCCTCCTCACAGGTAGAGGAATCGATTTGCAGAATCGCCCAGAAGGCAAGAGCTGCGGGAATGCACCTTATTGTTGCGACACAGAGACCATCTGTCAATGTCATCACAGGTCTGATCAAGGCCAACATCCCGTCGCGTATTGCTTTTGCAGTCACCTCACAGGTTGATTCGAGAACGATCCTGGACGGCGTCGGGGCAGAGAAACTGGTCGGTAAGGGCGACATGCTCTTCGCGCCGCTGGGCAGCACGAAACCGACGAGAATACAGGGCACATTCATCTCTGATGAAGAAGTGAAGGGACTGATCCAGTTTGTCCAGCAGCAGGGCGAGGTGGACGAAGCAGCGGAAGCAGATGTGCTCGATACCATAGAGAGAGCCAATAAACCGGCTGTCGAGAAAGAAAACAATGATTACGGCGATGAACTCCTGCCGGATGCGATCGAACTTGTCGTAGAGCAGGGAGCAGCTTCGGTATCGATGCTGCAGAGAAGATTCAGAATCGGTTACAACAGGGCTGCCAGAATCATCGATATGATGGAAGACCGCCAGATCGTCGGACCGCCGGACGGCAGCAGACCGCGGCAGGTTCTTCTGTCAAAAGAAGATCTGGAGAACATGAAGAATACGACTTCGGATATGTAAGCAAGAAAAAACAGATATACAACCCATGAAAAACAGGAAACTATATATCGAAACACTCGGATGCCCGAAGAATTTCAATGATTCAGAGGGCATCGGGGGCATATGGGAAGAGGCCGGCGGAGAAATCGTCTCCAGTCCTCAGGAAGCGGACGTCGTATTGGTGAACACCTGCGGCTTCATTAATGACGCCAAGGTGGAATCCATTGACGCCATTTTTGATATGACAAGACTCCCGAACAAGCCGAAGATCATCGTCAGCGGATGTCTCAGCCAGAGGTACGGCCAGCAGTTGGCTGACGAGATACCTGAAATTGATTATCTGCTTGGTGTCAATGACTACGAACGCCTCCCGGAAATCGTCGGCGGCCAGCAGCGGATTCATACGAGCGGCGCACCGGCATGTTTCAATGAGTTCAGCAGCAGGAAACTACCCGACACACATTACTCAGCGACACTGCGTATTGCGGAGGGATGCAACAACTGCTGCGCTTATTGTGTCATTCCTCAGATCAGAGGCCCGTACAGAAGCCGCCCGGAGGAGAAGATTCTGGAAGAGGCTGGAGCACTTGCAAAGGCAGGAGTGCGTGAGTTGATTCTCATCGCTCAGGATCTGACAGAGTACGGACGTGACCTCTATGGGGAACTTCGTCTGGCCAGTCTGCTCAGGAAACTATGCAGAATCGGCGGGGACGATCTGGACGAAGGATTCCGCTGGATCAGACTTATGTATTGTTACGAAGACAGGATTACAGATGAACTGATCGAGGTTATGGCCTCAGAAAAACGCATCTGCAAGTATATAGATATCCCACTCCAGCACATTTCAGACAGCGTGCTGAAGGATATGAGGAGGAAATCCACTTCTGAATCCATCAGAGGAACGATCAGCAGACTGCGTGAAGCTATGCCGGACATTCACATCCGAACCACTTTCATCACTGGTTTTCCTGGTGAAACAGAGGAAGACTTCGAAGAACTAGCGAACTTTGTTGAAGAGGCGAGGTTCGAACGACTTGGTGTCTTCGCCTATTCCCAGGAGGAAGGTACACCTGCGGGAGAAATGGAAAACCAGATAGAGGAAGAGGAGAAAAAAGCCAGAGCAGACAGCATTATGCGTCTGCAGCTTGACATCTCCAGGGAGCATAACGAAGAGAAAGTCGGAAAAGTTCTGGATGTGCTCGTGGAAGGAATCGACGAAGTTAGCGATGATTTTGTAACATATATGGGCAGGAGTGAATACGATGCGCCAGAAATCGACGGAAGCGTCATATTCAGAGTTCCTGTCGAGGAAAAAAGCCTTGAGCCTGGTGATTTCGCGTCAGTGCTCATAGAAGATGCGTTTGATTACGACCTTGCAGGTACTGCTGTAAGAGAGAAAGGATAAGACGGATATGGAAAAACAGGAAACAAAGGACTTTAGATTTAAAAATCTGCCGAACCAGCTTACCATCGGCAGGGTATTCGCCATACCGCTGTTTATCATCTTGCTGATGATGGGATTCAGAGTTGCGGCGACCATTGTCTTCATTCTGGCAGCCTTTACTGATATGCTGGATGGCAAGATCGCACGTAAATACAATCTGGTGACCAATTTCGGTAAATTGATGGATCCATTGGCAGACAAGCTGCTGACGATGTCTGCATTTATCTGCATGGTAGGTCTGGGCGATATCCCGGCATGGATGGTCATCGTGATACTGGGTCGTGAATTCATCATTACAGGTATGCGGCAGGTCGCAGCAGCAGAAGGTATCGTCATTGCAGCCGGATGGTCAGGAAAAATCAAAACAGTCTGCCAGATGATTGCAATCCCGCTTCTGATGCTCAACAACTGGCCTTGCAGTCTGCTTCCGTTCCCATGTCCAATGGATCAGATCGCGCTTTGGGCAGCACTGATTATGACAATTTGGTCGGGTGCAGAGTATATCATCAAAAACAAACAGGTATTTTCAATGAAGAACAAAAGCTGATTCACATCAGCTTTTGTAGCTTTTGCATGAGGTTCAAATGAAAGCTGCAATTTTAACAGTAGGAACAGAGATACTCTTTGGTGAGATCACAAATACAAATACGGTTTATCTGTCGCGCAGGCTGAATGATATAGGCATTGATGTCATGTATCACTATACGGTAGGCGATAATCCGCAGCGTTTGGCGGAGATGATTGAAACATCGCTCAGAGACTGCGATATCGTGATTACAACGGGTGGTCTGGGACCGACGCAGGATGATATGACAAAAGAAATTGCCTGTCAGGTCATGGGCGATCATCTGGTCATGCACGATGACATTCTGGAGTTCATCAAGAACAGGATGTTGTCTTATAAGGCGGTTATGACAGAGAACAATGTCAAACAGGCGCTTCTTCCGTCAAGATGCCGCGTATTTTACAATGATGCGGGGACTGCTCCGGGATTTGCTCTGGCAAGACCGTGGAATGGCAGCGAGTCAGATACAGCCGAAGCAGACCGTATGCAGTGGATCGCATGCCTTCCGGGACCGCCGAAGGAAATGACGAGAATGTTCGAACGTTCTGCCATGCCATGGTTGGAAGAACTGACAGAAGGATGTCTCTTTTATAAAGAAATCAGGACCTTCGGTATCGGAGAGTCAGATTTAGAAACGAAGCTTTTGCCAGTCATCAACGGGCAGACAGATCCCACGATTGCTACCTATGCAAAGGACGGAGAATGCTCCGTACGGGTTGCTTCCAAGAGGAAGACAAGAGAAGAAGCTGAGACAGCGGTCTGTGAAATGATAAAAAGAGTCGAAGAATACGTCGGCGAATTCATTTACAGCACAGAGGGAGAGGATTATCCTTCAGTTGTCGGAAATAAACTTATGTCAAGCAATCTGACGATTTCCGCAGCAGAATCCTGTACAGGAGGGCTGTTCGGGGCTGCATTGACAGATATTCCGGGCATTTCTTCTGTGTTTGACAGGAGTCTTGTTACATACAGCAACCAGGCAAAAGTCGATGAGTTGGGCGTAAGACTTGAGACTCTTGAAAAATACGGTGCTGTCAGTGAGCAAACTGCACTGGAGATGGCAGAAGGGGTCAGACAGAAGGCAGGGACGGACATCGGGATTTCAGTGACGGGCATCGCAGGCCCTGACGGCGGAACAGATGAGAAACCAGTTGGACTTGTATATATCGGTTTGTCTCTTGGTGAGAAGTGCGGGGGAAGGTGTCTCTGCAGAAAGATCGACCGCCGACTGAAGGACAGGCAGAGGAACAGGAGACATGCAGTTCTCAGCATGTTCGATATGATTTACAGGAACATTTGATGACACTGTCATATTATAAATAGCAGTTGACAAATCCGGGCGAACATGGTTAAATAGCAATAAATGGAAATTATGTAAATAGATTACTGAACAAATGTTCAATATTTCTATTGACAAAGTCCATATCAGCGGGTATTATAATGGAAGAACAGATGTTCACGGATTGATGGAGGGAATCATGGCAACTAAGAATGATAGTATGTATAACGCAGGTTTTGCAAGTAATGAAGAGCGTGAGAAGGCGTTAGCAAGCGCCATGGCGCAGATACAGAAGCAGTTCGGCAAGGGCGCGGTCATGAAACTTGGAGATGATAACGCCAGACTGAATGTGGAAGCAATATCGACAGGATCAATGAGTCTGGATCTGGCAACGGGAATCGGCGGTGTACCGCGCGGACGTATCGTTGAGATCTACGGACCGGAATCTTCCGGTAAGACAACACTGACACTGCATATTATTGCGGAAGCACAGAAGAACGGTGGTAAAGCGGCATTCATCGATGCTGAGCACGCTTTGGATCCGGAATATGCGCGCAATCTGGGCGTTGATATCGATGAGCTGCTTGTCGCACAGCCGGATTACGGTGAACAGGCACTTGAAATCGCTGAAACACTGGTCAGGAGCGGAGCCCTCGATGTAGTCGTTGTTGACTCCGTTGCGGCACTTGTTCCGAAGCACGAAATCGATGGCGCCATGGGAGACGCAGCAGTAGGCCTGCAGGCAAGACTCATGTCACAGGCATTGAGAAAGCTTGCCGGTGTGATCAATAAGACAAACACCACGATTATCTTCATTAACCAGCTGCGTGAGAAGATCGGCATCATGTTCGGCAATCCTGAGACAACAACAGGCGGCCGCGCATTGAAGTTCTTCTCCTCAATGAGAATCGATGTCAGAAGAGTCGACTCCATCAAGGCAGGCGATCAGGTTCTCGGTAACAGAACCAAAGCCAAGATCGTGAAGAATAAGGTGGCTCCTCCATTCAAGCAGGCGGAGTTCGACATCATGTACGGTAAGGGCATCTCAAAGTCCGGTGATATTCTGGATTGTGCTGTTGATGCAGGTCTGGTTGAGAAGGCAGGATCCTGGTACAGCTATCAGGGGAACAGAATCGGACAAGGCAGAGAGAACGTCAAGCTTTATCTGGAGTCCAATCCTAATGTGATGGACGAACTGCAGGGGCAGCTTATGGATATGCTCAAGGCATCCCGCAAGGGTGATGAAGAAGATGCGGCAGAGGCAGATGTACCTGGAGTAAGCGGCGGTACATCAGGTCCGGACGGGCTGCTCGTAGATGAAGATGGGGTAATCATCGAATAAATGCACCGTGAAAGATGTGAATTACATCGATATTGATGATCAAAGCACCAGACACTGCACTGGTGCTTTCAAATTTACTGAAAAAAATGCTTTACAAACATATCACACTTGTTGTATATTATCAGAGTATGAGCCGCTCGAACAGGGCTATTTAAACGTGCGCAATAATGGCGGACTGCCCCGGTAGGCGAGACTGGTTAGAGGAGGAAAGAATTTAATGTACGCAATTATTGAAACAGGCGGAAAACAGTACAAAGTACAGAACGGCGACCAGATCAAGGTTGAGAAGCTGAATGCAGAAGCCGGAAGCGCTGTAGTATTTGACAAGGTCCTCGCTGCAGGAGAAGGTGCTGACATCAAGGTTGGTACTCCTTATCTTGAAGGACTTACTGTTGAAGGAGAAGTAGTTGAATCCGGAAAGGGTGACAAGGTCATCATTTTCAAGTACAAGGCTAAGAAGGACTACAGAAAGAAGCAGGGTCACAGACAGCCGTACACACTGGTTGAAATCAAGGCAGTAGCTGGCGAAAAGGCTGCACCTAAGAAGGAAGAGCCTGCAGTTGAAGAAGCAGCTCCAGTTGAAGAAGCTGCTGCAGAAGAAGTTGTTGAAGAAAAGCCAATCGAAAAGATGCTCAAGGCAGAGCTCGTTGAGTATGCAGAGAAGAACGGCATCGAAATCGACGCAAAGGCAACAAAGGCTGAGATCATCGAAGCGATCAAAGCAGCAAAATAAGAAAATTAGAGTTTAGATTGATTATACAAGGAGGTATTCCATGGCAAGTAAAAAAGGTGTAGGAAGCTCGAAGAACGGTCGTGATTCCGAGTCGAAACGTCTGGGCGTTAAGACTGGTGATGGTCAGTTCGTAAGCGCCGGCAGCATTCTTGTTAGACAGAGAGGAACAAAGTTCCACCCTGGCAACAACGTAGGCAAAGGCGGAGACGATACATTATTTGCTAAGGTTGATGGAGCTGTTAAATTCGAAAGAATGGACAAGAAACGTAAGCAGGTAAGTGTATATCCTAAGGAAGCGTAAGCAATTTCGAGCCCCTAACCCTTGTTAGGGGCTTTTCATTGTTGAAAGCAATGGATTGTTGAGACTTTGAATCATGTTTGTAGACAGAGCGAAAATTACAATTAAATCAGGCAAAGGCGGCAACGGTGCGGTAACATTCAGAAGGGAGCCATTCGTACCGGAGGGCGGACCTGACGGCGGTGACGGCGGCAAAGGCGGAGATGTCGTATTCCTCGCAGATGAGAATCTGAGAACCCTTATGGATTTCAGATACAAGAGAAAATACGAAGCAGAGAACGGCCAGAACGGGATGAAGAAGAAACGCTTCGGCAAGAATGGGGAAGACCTTGTGATCACGGTGCCGGTTGGCACTATGGTCATCGATGAAGCCACCGGTAAAATCATGATGGACATGACGGAAGATGGCCAGTCTTTTGTTGCGGCTAAAGGCGGAAGAGGCGGCAGAGGTAACGCCAGATTCGCCACGCCTACACGTCAGGCGCCGAACTTTGCGGAGGCAGGTGGGTTTGCCAAGGAGAGAATGGTCATTCTGGAGATGAAACTCATCGCTGATGTCGGCCTCGTAGGATTTCCGAATGTAGGTAAATCATCATTGCTTTCTGTTGCAACGAGTGCCAGACCAAAAATCGCAAATTACCACTTCACGACGATCGATCCGAACCTTGGAGTGGTCAATATATATGACAACAGTTTCGTAATGGCTGATATTGCAGGCATTATCGAAGGCGCCCACGAAGGGGCAGGGCTTGGACACTACTTTCTGAAGCATATTGAACGTACGAAAGTGCTCGTTCACATCGTTGACGTGTCAGGAAGCGAAGGGAGAGACCCGAAGGAGGATTTTGATAAAATCAATGCAGAGCTTGCTCAATACAGTGAGAAACTGATGAAGAAGCCGCAAATCGTTGTTGCGAATAAAATCGACATCCTCGGTTGCACAGATCCGGAGGATCTTGAAATCTGCGACGAATACATTGAATTCAAAGACTATGCGGAGGGCAAAGGTTACAAAGTGATGCCGATGTCTGCTGCAGCGGGATACGGAGTCAAGGAAGTCATCGAAGAGGCGTATAAACAGCTTCTGATCGTGGAGGAAAACCCTCCTGAGGAAGAAGAGCTCGAATACTTCGACTTCGAACTGGATGATGTTGATGAAGATTACAGAAAAGTATTTGCTGAGTATGACGGCAAGAACTACATCATCACAGGAAAACAGCTTGAGAAGATCTTCAATTCGACGAACTTCAATGATTCCGGTTCGAGAAGATATCTGTTCAAATACATAGAAAACAGCGGCGTGTACGAAGAACTCAAGGAAATGGGGATCGAGGAAGGCGACACCATTCAGCTGTTTGATATGGAGTTTGAGTATTATGACGAAGACTATGATTATGAGTTCTAAGCATCCTGATATGGAGAGATGCCTGCGGTATCTCGAAGATTATGGAACGCCTGCACATGTTGTAGGGCACTGCAAGGCCGTCGCAGATACAGCCTGCAGGATCGGTCGCGCCCTGAATGAGGCTGGTGGGACCATGGCGCCGCCGATATCTGAGATTACGTTCAGGACTTACGAAGGTGATAACGGCCATATGCGCCATAAAATAGACCAGAACAGGACTGTCATGGACACCGGTAAGGTGAGACTGTTCGACCTTGCGCTCACACAAGCCGCGGGGCTTTTGCATGATATGGCGAGGGTCGAAGACAGGCATTGGGATGCAGCGGCGAATTTTTGCCGGGATGAAGGGCTGTATGAAGAGTCGAAGATCATCCGGATTCATATGCAGTATGAGTTCACCACAGATGCCTGGCATCTGACAGAAGCAGATCTCGTCTGCCTCGGCGACAGACTGGTCCTTGAAGACTATTATGCCGGAATAGACAAGAGGATGGATTACATCATTGCAAAGGCGGAACGCCAAGGTAATCCGCAGGCTGGTCCGGTGATTTTGAAGAAAAAAGAAGAAACGAAGGTCCTCCTGAGTCAGATTGAGGATAGAATCGGCTGCAGTCTCGATGAGATTATGCCGAATGCAGAAGATGATAGATAAAGAGCTTGATGGAATTTTGAAATGCGTAGAGAAACCTGCGCGGTATATTGGAGGAGAGGTCAACATTGTCAGAAAAGATCCGGACAGTGTTGATGTTCGCATGGGATTTGCGTTTCCGGACACCTATGAAATAGGTATGTCATACATGGGGATGCAGATCCTTTATCATATTCTGAATGAAAACGACAGGATTTACTGTGAGCGGCTCTTCGCTCCAGCTGATGATATGGAAGCCATCATGCGGGAAAAAGGCAGGAAACTGTTTACGCTGGAAACCTTCACACCCGCAGATGCGCTGGACATTATCGGGTTTACCCTCCAATATGAAATGTCCTTTACAAATGTACTGAACATGCTTGATCTGGCAGGGCTGCCGGTGAGAAAAGAAGAACGCGTCAAGGCTGCATCTGAAGGAAGACATATGCCTGTCGTCATAGCTGGAGGCCCTTGTGCCTTCAATCCGGAACCCCTTGCCGATTTTGTCGATGTATTCCTGATTGGGGACGGGGAAGAATTGCTGGAGAAGGTCTGTATTGCTTTTGCAGAGGCAAAGGCCGAGGCAGGAGCAAAGGCAGAGGCAACAGATGTCCGCAGCGCATTTCTAAGGCGCATCGCAGGACTTGACGGTGTCTACATACCGGAGTTCTATGAAATTGAATACCACGGCAGAGACTGCAGCGACAAGGCGGGAACGATCAAAAATATAAGCAGATTGGTTGAGTTTGCGCCGGAAACCATTACAAGAGCGGTGGTATCGGATATCGATAAAGTCGAGTTCCCAACACACAATATCGTTCCGTTCATTGATACAGTACATGATAGATCCGTTGTGGAAACATTCCGCGGATGCACGAGAGGATGCAGGTTCTGTCAGGCAGGCATGATCTACAGGCCGGTCAGGGAGAGAAAACCGGAGACCATCAAAAAACTCGCTATGGAGCAGCTGGCCAATACGGGACATGAAGAGTTGTCATTGCTGTCCCTGTCCACCAGTGATTACTCCCAATTTGAAGAACTTGCAACAGAGCTTATGGGACTCTGCAAAGCGCAGAACGTAGCCTTGTCGCTTCCTTCTCTGAGGCTGGATTCTTTCTCGTTCAGAGTGCTGGAAGAAATCCAGGGATACCGCAAATCAGGGCTGACTTTTGCTCCGGAAGCAGGAACACAGAGACTGCGGGACATCATAAACAAAAACATCACAGAAGAAGATATATACGGTGCAGTCAGACAGGCAGTGGAACTTGGATGGGAGCACATTAAGCTCTACTTTATGATAGGCCTTCCGGGAGAAAGACTGGAGGATCTGGACGGCATCGCCGAGATCGCGAAGCGCATCATGGATATCAATTATGAGATCCGCGGCAGAAAAGGCGGCAGATTCCGTGTTACTGTAAGTGTTTCGAACTTCGTGCCGAAAGCCCATACACCATTCCAGTGGGAGGCTCAGGACAGACCTGAGGACTTTGTGGAAAAGCACAACTATCTGGCGTCGAAACTGCATATCAGAGGAGTCACATTCAATTACCATGAAACTGTGACCAGCAATCTGGAGGCTGTATTCGCTAGAGGAGACAGGAGAACCGGCAGAATCCTGGAGGAAGCCTGGAAGCAGGGGTGTACTTTCGATGCGTGGACAGAACATTTTAAGCCGGAGGTATGGGAAAAGGCTTTCGATTTGTGCGCGGAAGAATTCGGTTTCACAGATGGAAAGGATATGGAGGCTTTCTATAACTACAGGAAACGCAGTGAAGATGAGATTCTCCCTTGGGATGTGGTCAACGCCTTCCTTGACAGAGAATTCCTGCTTTCGGAAAAGCACAGAGCGGAAGCAGCAAAGACAACGCCTGACTGCAGACTGGGCTGCAATCTCTGCGGTGTAAACAAGTATACGGAGTGCTTCGTTTAAGGGGCAGCTGAATTATATATGAAATACGTAATCAGATTTCAAAAGACAGGTGTGATCTGCTACACATCACACCTCGACATCATGAAGGTCTTCAAGAGATCCTTCAAAAGAGCCGGCATCAAACTGGCATACTCGCAGGGCTTCAATCCACATCCGAAGATGGGATTTGCCCAGCCTCTTTCGCTTGGTTATGAGAGTCTGGATGAGTATATTGAGTTTGAGACGGCAGATGCTCCTCCCATACCCGGGACTGCCATTGCAATGGATAAGGAGGAGATTCTGGAGAAGATGCGTGAGCTCATGCCGGAAGGTCTTGAACTGTTATCCATTGAAGAGGCCAGACACAACAAGACTCTGGCTGCGAATACCATTGCAGCAGAGTACGTCATTGAGATTCCGATAATGGAGGGACGACCTGCGGAGTGGCCTCTGGACGCAGGAGAGATGCGTGATACCTACATGGGCCAGAAGGAAATTCTTACGCTGAAGAAGCAGAAAAAGAAGAAAGAACCGGTGACTGTCAATATCAGACCGAAGATACGGGAGATGATGTTTGAACCATCGGAAAAGATTTTGCGTATCGAGGCTCTGCTGGACTCAGGAAGTGATTCCAATCTCAGTCCGGAATTGGTGATTGCTACTGTGCTTGAGAAGTTTGGTTTGAAAGTTTCAAGAAGTGATATAAGGGTGCTTCGAAAGAAGATACATTTCAAACAACAGAAATACAATTAAAGGAAAGATTGACATTAAATTCCAATCGTGCAATAATGCAAAAGGATTGGAATTTTTGTTTTAAGGGGCTGAAAGGGTATGGTGATTTGAGATGAAAGGTATGATTGATGTTTGCAAAAACAATAAAACAGTGGATGCTTTTTTGAGAGAATATGGTCCGCAGGTGAGAAAGACAGCTTTGATCTGCTTGATTGGACTCGTTCTTTTTGCCGGGTTTTCTTTGTTTCAGAGTGCAGATGATGAATTAGAGGTTGCATCTTCTTCTGAGCATACAGCGAAATCGGAAGATAATGATACACGAACGGTATCAGCCGGAATGATCTATGTAGATGTCGGCGGTGCTGTCAAAACTCCCATGCTGGCTGAGTTGCCGGACGGAAGCAGGGTGGATGACGCCATCAAGGCGGCAGGCGGTCTGAAACAGGAAGCTGATATGACCAGCATCAATCGGGCAGAGTTTCTGGAAGATGGGCAGAAGGTTTTCATACCTTCATTTCCTCTTGATGAAGACGGCAACGTCATTGAAAATGCGGCAGTTGGAGCTGCTGTCTCCAATGAAAATCCTGCAGATTCCGGCAATGCCCCATCATCCGGCAAGATCAATATCAACACTGCAGATTCCACCGCGCTTCAGACTTTAAGCGGTGTTGGACCCGCTACCGCACAGAAAATCATTGATTACAGGCAGTCAAACGGAAGATTTTCTTCCGTGGAAGACATTAAGAATGTATCTGGTATCGGTGACAAAACATATGAGAAGCTGAAGGACAGCATAACGATATGAAAGACGACATCACGTTAGGATGCGCTTGACGTATGGAATATGGAAACTGTAGAATAACGGCAGCAGACAAGACATTTTTTGCGGAGGGATTCTATGATTATCAAAGATGTGAAAATGTTGGATGAGAACTTCCAGATCAGGGAACATATGAATGTTGTCATTGAAGACAGCAGGTTTTTGTCTATTACAAGAGGAATGCCTGATCCGGAGGGCCGTGAGATCATCGACGGCAAGGGCAAGTTCCTGATGCCGGCGTTTTACAACACCCACTGTCATGTGCCAATGACACTGCTGCGCGGCTATGGAGAAGGACTGCCGCTGCAGAGATGGCTCAATGAGAGGATATTCCCCTTTGAGGCCAAGTTCAGTCCGCAGTATAAATACTGGGGAGCGAAGCTGGGTGCTCTGGAGTTGATCAAGTCAGGCTGTGTATCCATATCGGATATGTATTTCGATCTGGTTGACTACGGAAAAGCGCTCTACGAAGCAGGAATGAAGGCGAATTTATGCAATGGTCTGGTGACATTTGATGATGATGCTTCTTACTATAAAGACAGGGCTTATCAGGACACACTGACACTGATGCAGTGGATCAAGGATCATGAGCCTGAGAACAACGGACGGATCAAGGCTGATGTTTCCGTGCATTCAGAGTACGCTAACCGGGAAAAGGCTCTCCTGGAAGCATTTGCATTTGCGATTGATGAAGGAATGATCATACAAGCCCACATTTCTGAAACAAAAGCAGAGCACGAAGAGTGCAAAGTGCGTCATGGGATGACGCCGGTCGCTTACTTTGAGAAGCTTGGTGCCTTCCGGTCACCGCTCATAGCCGCACACTGCGTATGGTTGGAAGATGCAGATGTTGACATCATGATCAGAAACGGTGCTTATATGTCCCACAATCCATCTTCAAATCTCAAACTTGGCAGCGGTATTGCTCCTGTCAAAAAGTTCTGGGAGAAAGGTATGAACATCACGATCGGAACAGATGGCGCTTCTTCCAACAACAATCTGAACATGCTGGAAGAAGTCAATCTGGCAGCGATGCTCTGCAGAGGGCAGTCCCTTGACGCAAATGCTATTTCTGCTGAGAATATCATATGGGCGGCGACCAGAGGCGGAGCACTTGCCCAGGGCAGGGAAGACTGCGGTCTGATCAAAGAAGGATTCAGAG
Source organism: Bacillota bacterium (assembly GCA_017431785.1). GTDB lineage: Bacteria > Bacillota > Clostridia > Peptostreptococcales > Anaerovoracaceae > Lentihominibacter. The sequence goes on from JAFRKJ010000026.1 coordinate 28,997, forward strand.
CAGATTTCATTATGTTCGATCTTGAGAAGGAGCATCTCACGCCTGATTTTGATACACTGGCTAATATTGTTTTCTCTGCGCAGAGTTCTGATATCTGCATGACAGTATGTGACGGGGAGATTATCTGCAAGGATGGAGAAGCCCTCTTTGTAGATGAAGAGGAGACAATTGCTAAAGCTTCAGAAAGCTTCAAGAAAGTGCTTGAAAGCCTCTGATGATTGTTATATAATACCGTTTGCGTGTTTAGGTGCGGCAATAAGGCTGCACAAGCTGTAAATTAAGAAAGTGGGGTAATTTAATGGCTAATATTAAATCCGCAAAGAAAAGAATCCGTGTTATCGACAAGAAAACAGCAAGAAACAGAAGAGTTAAAGGTCATCTGAAGGATGTCTTTAAATCATTCGATGCTGCTATCGCTGCAGGAGATATGGAGAAGGCTAAGGCTGATCTGGCTCTGGCTGAGAAGAAGCTCATGCAGGCTGCTGCAAAGGGCACCATCCATAAGAATGCTGCATCAAGAAAAGTTTCAAGAATGACACAGAGATTCAACAAGGCGAACGCCTAATTCTCACCCGTCCCCACCGGCACATAAGTTAAATGTGCGATACGCTTCGTGCGTATCAGAGAAGCAAGCCACTCCGGCATGTCTCAGCGGAGTGGTTTTTTGTATATTTCATTTTTCAGGTTATATGTTATACTTATTTTGTAGAATTATGTAAAAAAAGAGGTTTTGTTATATGAGTACACATATTAATGCCGCTGAAATCGGTGATATCGCTGAGTCAATACTACTTCCAGGCGATCCGCTCCGGGCGAAATTCATTGCGGAAAACTATCTTGAAAACCCGCGTTGCTACTCTGAAGTCCGCAACATGCTTGGATTTACAGGTACTTATAAGGGAGTTCCTGTCTCCGTTCAGGGAACAGGAATGGGAATGCCTTCTATGGGCATCTATTCCTATGAACTGATCCATGAGTATAAGTGCAAAAACCTGATTCGCGTTGGTACAGCCGGTGCATTCAGGGAGGATCTCAATCTCGGGGATATCGTCATTGCAGTAGGCGCTTCCACTGATTCCAATTACGCGCATACTTATAAATTGCCGGGAAGCTATACACCGACGGCAAGCTATGAACTTCTGTCTAAGGTGAGAGACGCATCTGAGGAAACCGGCATCAAGTTTACAGCCGGCAATCTTGTTTCCTGCGATGTTTTTTATGAAAATGATCCTGATTGGTGGAAAGCATGGGCGAATGTCGGCGTGCTTGGGGTAGAAATGGAAGCAGCAGCTCTGTATATGAACAGCGCAGCAGCAGGTGTGAATGCACTTGCGATTATGAGCATCAGTGATAATTTTGTTACAAATGAGAAATCCACTGTCGAGGAGAGACAAAACAGCTTTACCAACATGATGAAACTCGCATTGGAAACAGCCATAAAGTGAAAAAAAGGAGTTCAATGAGAATGAAGGTACTTGAATCAGCAGAAAACTATCTGGAAGCGATTCTGATGATACGGGAAGAAAAAGGCATGGTACGTGCGATTGACGTCGTGAATCATCTCGGATTCAGCAAGCCAAGCGTAAGTGTTGCAATGAAGCATCTTGAAGCTGATGACCTCATCAGAAGAAATAAGGATGGTTTCATTTATCTTACTGAAAGTGGAGAAGAAATTGCCGAGATGATATTCGAACGCCACAACCTTCTTACGGATATTTTTGTAAGAATCGGTGTAAACCCTGAGACGGCGCGGGAAGATGCTTGTAAAATCGAGCATGATCTGAGTGAAGAGACATTTGAGCAAATCAAGAGAGCATATACAGCACATAAAAACGAATATAAATGAGCGACTATAAACAGTACATCAGAAATTTCAGTATCATAGCACATATAGACCACGGTAAGTCGACCCTTGCAGACAGGATGATCGAGATGACCGGACTCGTCAGTCATCGTGATATGCGTGAACAGTATCTGGATAACATGGAACTGGAACGGGAGCGCGGCATCACGATCAAACTGCAGACAACGAGAATGGTATTCAAGAGCAAGGACGGGAATGAATACATTTTCAACCTCATCGACACACCGGGGCATGTCGACTTTACTTATGAAGTATCAAGATCCCTGGCAGCATGCGAAGGGGCAGTTCTTGTTGTGGACGCGACACAAGGAGTAGAGGCACAAACCCTCGCAAATGTTTATCTGGCGATGGATGAGGATCTCGAAATCATGCCGGTTCTCAATAAGATCGACCTTCCGAGTGCCCGGCCTGATGAAGTGCGGGAGGAGATAGAGGAAGTCATCGGTGTGGAAGCGTCCGATGCACCTCTTGTATCTGCAAAAGAGGGCACAGGCGTTGATGAACTTCTCGAAATGATCGTCAAGAAGATTCCGGCTCCTTCCGGTGATGAGAACAGCCCGCTGAAGGCACTCATCTTTGATTCTTATTACGATAACTACAAAGGCGTCGTTATATATACAAGGATCTTCGACGGCAAAGTCAAAGAAGGCGATATGATCCGCCTGATGAATACAGATAAGAAATATGAGGTCACTGAAGTCGGTGTTTATGCTCCGGGACCTGTAGAGAGCAAGTGCCTGAAAGCCGGTGAAGTAGGATATATCTGTGCCAGCATCAAACGCGTCGCTGATGCGCGGGTCGGTGACACCATCACCCTTGATGAAAACCCTGCGGAAGAACCTCTTCCGGGATACAAAAAAGTCCAGTCTATGGTCTACTGCGGTATTTATCCTGCAGAAGGCGAAAAATACGAAAATGTTAAAGACGCCCTTGAGAAACTGCAGGTCAATGACGCTGCATTCCATTTCGAGCCGGAAACATCCACAGCGTTAGGATATGGATTCCGGTGCGGATTTTTGGGGCTTTTGCACATGGAAATCATCGTTGAGCGTCTGGAACGGGAATTTGACCTCAGCGTTATCACAACGTCGCCGAGCGTTATCTATAAAGTCGTAAAGAATGACGGAACAGTGGAAATGGTGCAAAACCCATCGAATCTGCCGGATCCGATGGAAATCGATCATATCGAGGAACCTATGGTAAAGGCGGATATCATGGTGCCGAAGGAATATGTCGGCAGCATTATGGAAATCTGTCAGGAGCGCAGGGGACGTATGATCCACATGGAGTACATTACAGAGAACAGAGTCAATCTGCACTACGATATGCCTTTGAATGAGGTTATCTACGATTTCTTTGACGCACTGAAATCAAAAACAAGAGGATATGGTTCTCTGGATTATGAGTTCAGCAGGTATGAACCGAGCAAGGTGGTCAAACTGGATATTCTGTTGAATAAAGATATGGTTGATGCCTTCAGCATGATCGTACATGAGTCCAAAGCTTATGCGAGAGGACGCTTCGTCTGTGAAAAACTGAAAGAAATCATTCCGAAACACCAGTTTGAAGTGCCTATTCAGGCAAGTGTCGGTCAGAAGATCATAGCAAGAGAGACGGTCAGAGCATATAGAAAAGACGTTATCGCCAAATGTTACGGCGGTGACATTTCCAGAAAGAAAAAGCTTCTTGAGAAACAGAAAGAAGGAAAGAAGCGAATGCGTCAGTTCGGAACAGTAGAAGTTCCACAGGAAGCATTCACAGCGGTGCTGAAATATGACGATAACAAGTAATGATAACAATATCGGATTATATGTTCACATCCCATTCTGCCTGAAGAAGTGCAGGTACTGCGACTTCCTGTCCTTTGAATGCCATGATGAGTCTGCGCTGCACCAATATACAGACGCGTTGCTCCGGGAAATCAACACGAGATATGAGGAATGGCCGTACAGAGTCGTAGATACGATTTATATTGGAGGCGGTACGCCATCCATTCTCCCGGCTGAAGACATGAGACGCATCATGAAGGGTATTATGTCGAACTTCACCGTTGACGAAGGCAGTGAGATCACCATTGAAGCGAACCCTGCAACCCTTGATGACGGGAAACTGGAGACCTATCTGGAGTCCGGCATCAATAGAATCAGTATCGGCACACAGTCCTTCGATAATTCTATACTCAATCTTCTGGGAAGAGTGCATGACAAGAATGATGCGTTAGGCGCCATCAGAATGGCGAAGAAAGCCGGATTCCATAACGTGAATGTGGATATGATGTTCGGTATTCCGGGACAGACGCTGAAGATGTGGCGTGATTCACTGCGCCAGTGTGTTTTTTTAAGACCGGAACACATCTCTCTCTACAGTCTGCAAATTGAAGAGGGGACACAGTTCCACCGCCTGGTGGAGAACGGAACCATGGAGCCGACATCAGAGAGAATTGACAGAATCATGTATCATGACGCAATCGATATGATTGAAAATGCAGGATACCATCACTACGAGATATCAAACGGCGCATTGCCGGGATTTGAGAGCAAACACAATCTCAAATATTGGTCATACAAGGAATACCTGGGTCTGGGACCTGGGGCCAGCTCTTTTATCGGCGGTCACAGGTTCAAGAACACGTCCTCTGTTCTGGATTATCTGAAATTCATCAAAGCCGGTCTCCCGCCGGTAAAACCTGAAGACGTAGAACAGTACACGGCGAGGGATGAAATGGGCATCTTTGTGTTCACCGGGCTGCGCAAGACTTCCGGATTTGACATCAGAGACTTTGAGGCAACGTTCAACAGGGAATTCTTTGATGTCTATGATCCGATGATCATCACGAAACTCAGAGGTTTGTTAGAAATGGATGGGTTTGTTATGAAATTAACAAGCAAAGGCATTGACGTGTCCAACAAAGTGATGGCCGAGTTTGTATAATAATGCATTATTCATACTATTTTCTTGAGTAATTGCATAAATAATTAACACAGAGACATATTATTATGATAATATGTCTTTATTAATTATTTCGATAATTTCTTAACAAGTTATTTCTTTAGTTTTCAATTCAGGCACGAAAGAATCAATCGTATTTCAAGGAGGAAAAAACATGTCAGAATTAAGAACAGCATTACCTAAAATCTCAACTCCACTGCCAGGCCCTAAGGCGCAGGCTCTGATCGAAAGAAGAGCGAAAGCAACACCTAAGGCCATCGGAACTGCATACAAAGCAG
>JAFRKJ010000027.1 GCA_017431785.1 Bacillota bacterium
AAGGCTCAGAATCATTCACGATTTCATGCGAACAGGGGAGGAGACCAGCTTCTACTTCGATCTCAAAGATCATATGAAGAAAGGCCACGATTTCCGTGACTATATCTGTCCGGATATCTATGAGAACCACAGTGACTATTTCAAAATTGGGGACCGGTTTGGCCGCGTGTTGCTTTTGCGTGATTACGCGGCATATGTCCGGGATGACATGGTAGCAGAGATGACAGATATCAACCGGAATCTAATGCTCTCCATCGACGTGATCCCGATTCCCACCGACGAGGCGGTGAAGGAGGTCGAGCAAAGGCTTCTAGGCGTGGAGACCAACGCTGCAAACTGGCAGAGGCGGCAGAACATGAACAACAACTTCTCTGCTGTTCTGCCCTATGATATCGAGCAGCAGCGAAAGGAGACAAGGGATTTTTTGGAGGATCTGACCACCAGAGACCAGCGCATGATGTTCGCGGTACTGACGATGGTGCATACAGCAGATACCAAAGAGCAGCTTGACAACGATACCGAAGAGATTCTGACCATCGTCAGGAAGCGGCTGTGCCAGATGAGCATTCTCAAGCAGCAGCAGCTGGACGGGCTGAAGACAACGTTGCCATACGGTACACGTAAGATCGACGCTTTTCGGACGCTGACCACGGAATCTCTGGCGGTGTTCATGCCGTTCAGGGTGCAGGAGGTCTATGACCATCACGGCATCTATTACGGGCAGAACGTCATCAGCAAAAACATGATGATCGCTGACAGAAGGAGACTGCTGAACGGCAATTCCTTTATTCTCGGCGTATCCGGCTCCGGTAAGTCCTTCACGGCAAAGAATGAGATCACCAATCTGATCCTGAGCACTGACGCGGATATCATCATCGTGGATCCGGAGCGTGAATACGCGCCGCTTATCCGTGCGCTGGGCGGTTCTGTCATCGAAATCTCGGCGACATCTTCCAATCATATCAATGCCATGGATATGTGCAGGAATTACGGAGAAACGGATCCTATCATCGAAAAGTCGCAGTTCCTGCAGAGCCTCTGTGAGCAGATCATTGCCGGTCACAAGTTCGCAAAGGGTCAGCAGTCCATCATCGACCGATGTACAGAAAACGTCTACCGATTCTATCAGCAGGGCAACTATCAGGGAACGCCGCCTACGCTGCAGGACTTCCGACAGGAACTGCTTAAACAGCCAGAGCCTGAAGCCAAGTCTCTGGCATTGGAACTGGAGCTTTTCACGAGAGGTTCTCTCAATACGTTTGCGAAACAGACTAATGTGGATACCAACAACCGCTTGATCTGTTACGACATCCTGGAACTGGGTGAGCAGCTCAGAGCAATCGGAATGCTCGTCATACTGGATTCCATCCTGAATCGTATTACCCAGAACAGGCAAAAGGGCAAACAGACCTTTGTCTTCATTGATGAGATCTATCTGCTCTTCATGCATGAGTACTCTGCACAGTTTCTGTTCAAACTCTGGAAGAGAGTCATAAAGTACGGAGCCTTCTGTACAGGCATTACGCAGAACGTGCTGGATCTGTTGCAGTCCCATACGGCAAGAACAATGCTCTCAAACTCGGAGTTTATCGTCATGCTGAACCAGGCGGCGACAGACAGGATCGAGCTTGCAAAGCTTCTGAACATCTCTGACAGACAGCTTTCGTATATCACCAATGTTGATGCAGGACACGGTCTGATCAAGGTCGGATCGTCGCTGGTGCCTTTTGAGAACAACTTTCCGAAAGATACGAAGCTCTATCAGCTGATGACATCAAAACCGGGAGAAGGATTCTTTCAGCAGAATGTCAAACCGGAGGTAAAGCCTGCTATGACAAAGAAGGAAAAGGCGATACTTGAAAAGATTCGGGAGATCGCCAGAACGCCTGAAGAATACGAGAAACTGGTGGATAAATATCTAAGGCCGGCAGAGTGAACAGACATTGGAGGCAGTAATGATGCCTCCAGATACATGGATTCAAAATGTTGAAGGTAGAGATTCTGCCCACTTAAACAGCTCGGCCATTACTTCTGATATCTCTCGGTCCAAATCATCAGGAGTGCAGGAAGCATACTGATAGTACATATGACCATCTTCTTCCCAAAACCATCCAGCAGGCAATTCTTCCGGTGTAATCTCCCCGAACTCAAAAAGAATGTATGCACTGTTGAACCCTTCTCTTACATGCCCGCTACAGCTCCAGGCTGTTTTGTAGCCTTTCAGGTTCAAGATCTGTATTGCTGGAGCAATAAGATCATCAATTTGTACTCCATGTTCCATTGGGTTTATTGATAGTTCAAAAGTCTTTTCATTCATGTACATAACTGCACCTCCTGCCCATCACAGAATACATAGTCAGAGTATTAAAAGCAACTGATATTGACGGTCAAGACAATAATGAAGGAGGTGTGGGCATGGCTGACATAAAAACAAGACAGAGCAATAAGGGCACGATCAGAACCATCGACCGCGCCTCGGCAATGACGTCGCATGTCAAGGACGTACACGCAAGAACAAAAGAGGAGATGCTGCATTCCCGTGATCAGGGAGGCCAGCAGGAATCTTCGCAGGCGTCAGACCAGATGGGACGAGAAGTTGAACGAAGTGCAAGGGCTGTTGCGACCTACGGGACAGATACCGCAAAGGCAGGATACCGGCAGATCAAGTCAAAAGAAAGCATTTTGCGCAGGCAGGCAGAGCAGAAAATGGCGGAGAAAGAGGTGGGCAGGGAAGCAACTGTGATCCGAACCAGAGAGAAGACTGCCTTTGCATCAGGGAGGCAGAGAGTATCCAGAAGACCTGTAAGAACCGTAAGAAAACCTGCGGGATCAAATCTGAAAAAGATGCGGAAGCAGTATCAAATGCAGAAGTATTCCCGGAGCACCGCAAGACTCAGCAGAAAAGCGGCCGCAAAGGCTTTGCGAAGCATCAGATCACTGCTTGAAAGCACAAAGCTTCTGATCACGTCGCTTACAGCAGGTGGGAGCATAGCGCTTATCATCATCCTCGTGTTTGTTCTGTTTGGAGCAGCATTCTACACCTTTGGTGATGACAGCGCCGACAATTATGTCGAAGTCAGCCCTGAAGTGCAGGCATATTCACCTCTGATAAGCAAATATGCGAAGCAATACGGCATTGAGGAATATGTAGAGCTGATCAAAGCGGTTATGATGCAGGAGTCTGGCGGCAGAGGGAATGATCCAATGCAGTGTTCTGAGAGTCCCTATAACAAGAAGTATCCGAAGAAATCGAACGGCATCAAAGACCCGAAGTATTCCATCAACTGCGGCGTGCACTATCTGGCAGACTGCCTGAAGAAGGCCAAGTGCAAAAGTCCGGTGGACATGAGTCATATTCGGCTTGCGCTGCAGGGTTATAACTACGGCAACGGATATATTTCCTGGGCTATCAAGAGAGATGGAGGATACACCGTTGCAAATGCCATTGCCTTCTCCGATATGCAGGCAAAAAAGCATGGATGGGACAGCTACGGTGACAAGCAGTATCCTGCACATGTGCTCAGATACTATCCATACGGAAGCTATAACATAGGCGTAGGAAATACCGCTGTTGTGCAGGTGGCTGCGAAAGAGATCGGAAATCACGGCGGCAAGAAGTTTTGGAGCTGGTACGGATACAGCAGCAGAGTAGCCGGGTGCGGGTGTTCTGTCAGCTGGTGTGAGACCAAGTGTGGATATATCAAATCCGGGACAATACCAAAGTTCTCCTCTGTTCC
>JAFRKJ010000028.1 GCA_017431785.1 Bacillota bacterium
AAAGGCTCCGGATACGATCTGATGCAGCTTGTGGCAGATGACGTACAGGCAGCACAGGATGATTACGGAATCGAAACACCTGATGCAAACATCGACTTCCGCCGGGTGGGGAACCTGAACACCTATTTTTCCAGACATGCGCAGAGCCTGACCACAGATCTCGGAAATATCGAAGAATGGCAGGGCGGCGACATTGTCGTGTTCAGCAGCCATATTGCCATTGTGTCGGACAAACGCAATAAAAAAGGCATTCCATATATCATCCATCATGTCAGCGCCGCGCAAAAGGCATATGAAGAAGACAAGATGCAGCGCTGGGAAAAGAAAGCAGGAATTATCGGGCACTATCGGATTGGAGAAGTGCAATGAATCTTAGAGAACTGATTGATTACAAATTGGATATCAAAAAAGAAAAGCTGATAGGTCGGGAGTTGATGATTGCCGAAAAACCGGTTCTGCTTCTTGGACTACAAGAAGTCCGAAACGAAGACGCATATTATTATAGACTCGAAAATGGTTCTGATTCAGAGGAAGATGAGTATATCACCATATTGTACGTTCTCTATGAGGATGAGCCGGAAGACGAGGACTGGTATGAAGATGAAATCGAAGAGCCTGTAACGAGACGTCAGCTCAAAATGGAGGATATCGAAACACCATATCAACCACAGGTTTCCGGAGTGGAAGTGTTTCTGGCAGGCGACAAGAGCTTCCCAGTTTCGGGAATGACCAATGGGCAGGTATGGGAATTCTTTTCCTATCATCAAGGGCATATGATCAGCAGCGCTGCAAAAGCCGGAGTGATTCCAGATAATTGGCTTTATATCGATGAGCAGAGGCTCTGGTGCTGTGAATACAGACTTGATTCAGAGGCTTTTGAAACAGAATGGAATGATATGGCATGTTCAGTAGATGTAATCATGGAGAATCCGGACATCGAGATTTTCGTTGGGAAGAAGTTTCAGATGCATCCAGGAAACGATCAGGAACCTATTGCAATTCCAATCACAGATCCAAAAGGGCAGTTGGCGGAGGTTATTGTTCATGGATTGCATGTGGAGGTATTTCCCGGATGGCCTGATGAAGAGGAAAAAAAAAACATTCTAGCTATCGAATATGAAGCCCCTGAAAACCTGCAAATGAACTTCTTCAGAACAGATTACCTTGATGCGGAGCAGCCTGATAATGAAGGCGGCATATTCGGAATGATATCTGAAAGCCAGAATCCAACTATCCGCTATGACTACCTTGGTTTGGTTCCGGATGGATTTGATGAGACTATTGAGATTGAATTGTTTTCGTATTACAGCTTTGAAGAGGACGAAGAGAATGAGGAGTAAATGAGGATACGAGATTATTTCGTCTAGCAAAAAGTGTCAACACTGGTGACACAATTCCTATGATCAGAATAGAGTTCCTGGTCTCCTAAGAACAGGAATAAGGAATCTTCAGCACCTTTATCCTTTTAAGCTCTATGTCACAAATCTACCCTAAAATACGTATTAATGTATAGGGAGTTGTTTATCTATGCTGACGATTTTCCTTTCGACAATTGAATCGCCCGAAAAAAAGCAGGAGTTCGAGTTACTTTACTACGAATACCGACAACTTATGTTCCATGTGGCGTATCAAATTCTGAACGATCCACACAAGGCAGAGGATGCTGTCAGTGAGGCTTTTCTTCATATTGCAAAAAACTTTGATAAAATAGCAGAACCTATCAGCAAAAGGACAAAGAATCTCTGTGTCATTATTACTCGGAATGCCAGCATTGACATGTTCCGCCATGAAAAAAAAGACGCCATGGGTCATATCGATAATAATACAGAATCAAGAACGACTTTTGGAACCGTGATTGATGATATTCCTGCTTTTGTGGATCCTTTTGATGTATTTGAATATGAAGATTTATTAGAGCAAATTCGAAAACTTCCGTCAATCTATCGGGATGCGTTATATATGGTCAGCGTTGCTGGATATTCTATAAAAGATGCTGCCGCACTTTTGGGCGTCAGCAATCAAACACTGAGAAAACGTCTGCAGCGGGGACGATCATTACTAAAGGGGATGCTTGAGCATGCGTAACTATTTTGAGGCAATGACGAGTGTCTATGAAGAAGAAATAGCTATAATGGAGTCCGAAATCTCACATTCGGAGAATCATATATTCTCAACACGTTTTGAGAAAAGGCTGAACGTATGGAAAAAGATTTCAAGACGTAACCATATCAGCATAGGTCGTATTCGTCTGACTCGATTAGCTGCTTGTATTTTGATAGCAGCAACTATTCTGGCGCTTGCTGGTTGTGGTGTATTAATAAGCAAGCTGGTAGTTCAATGGAATGAGATGAACAACCCGGTAAATGGAACGCTGGATGTTACTTTCGATATCGATGATCCAAATAATGAGTTAGAAGATAAAGGACTCAGAAAACCAAAGACTCCGGATGGGTATGTTATTGTAGATGAATTGCAGGATACTACAGGGCTATCAGTACATTATCAAAACAATAATGATAACACTGCTATTTCATACTTCCAGGACATAGGTGTTGATACCATGGGTTTAAGCATTAATAACAGTGATAAA
>JAFRKJ010000029.1 GCA_017431785.1 Bacillota bacterium
GTTGGTTCCATTTGCAGGATGACATTCAATCTGTCTTCCTTTTACCTGCAGCCTGCAGGTTTCTGTAAAGTGGCAAACCGAAGGCACTTTCTCGATAGCAACTTCCTGAAGACACAACTCCCGGAACGTATCACGTACATATTCTGCAGAAGCCTTTGCTTCCGGCGTTCCCGTCATTCTTTGCGGCCACTTTGTGAATCCGCGAATCCATGAAAGCATTTCGTCTTTTGCAGGCATATTGCCATCTTTATTTATTAGCTTATCAGCTTTCATCTCGATTTCCTTTAATACTTCCAGCTCATGATCCAGTACGCGCAGCAGTTGCATCCATTGCGTGTTTCTGACTTCACGCAAAGTACGGCACTCCTCTGCAAAATCCATGATGCCATTTTCTTTTTTTTGCAAAATGGACTTACATACATCATACATGTCCGGCTGCGGCAGCACATGCCCCTTGCCCCACTCCAACGCAGAATCTGATGCAAAAGCTTTGAGCACCATTTCACTATATACTTCTTTATCAAAACACGGTATTAATTCGTTCTGGTCGATTGCCAGAATCCGGTCAAGAGCGTCTGCTCTGTCATTTTCCAGATCTTTTATGAGTGCATCAATCGCAGAAACATATGACAAGGGTTGTGAATGTCCAATGATTAAATCGAGGCCTGCATTGTACTTGTAAATATCATGTACAAAAAGCCGGTTGATTTCGAGAAGTGATCTTGTAATATCCACGGCTCTTTTAGAAGGTTCATTGTCCTTTTCAGAAAGAGCCCGAAGCCCAGCAGCATTCCAGGAAAGCCGTTTGAGTGTGTTCCGCAGTTCCTGGATCCTTGGATAATCCTCTACTGCGGATTCTGTAGTCAGGTCGCTTTCATATTTCTCAAGATATGCACCGATATCCAGTGGAACAACCGGCATTTTATCTACGGATATCGCAAGCAATCCATACAGCCGGTTGGCTCTGTCAAAGGCCGCTTCGTCATACCGGTCAACATTATCGTACTGTGTATGGTCATATCTGGATGCCGCCTCAGGCGACGAATCATCGAAATAAGTCGAAATGTTCATGCATGTCGGAATGCCGGCTTTTGTAAATACAATATTATCTGCACCTGCCATGGAAGTCGGAATCACATAATGGTCCTTCTCAGGCAGGAGCTGTTTCAGAAGCTTGCGGAACCACGCTGCATATCCTGCAGTCACAGTCATTGTTACTTCTTCCGTCTGGTCAATGGCTGTCAGCTCGAAGTTGATGCAGGCTTTTGTCTGGCGGCACCACTCCGGATGCTGCCGAACGATTGCCGTTGCCCCGGTACAATAATCAAAGAAACTGTCTTCTCTGCCATACTCCTCTGCACCATTTGTCAAAAACAGAATCGTGCTTTCCGGCTGATAGCCGGATTCAATCATTGCTTTTGCAATGGTCATCATGGAGCCAAGAGAAGATGCATTGTCAAGAAAGCCGTCCCAGAAAGCATCGTGATGTCCATTGAAAATGATCAGGGAGTCTTTGTTCTTTCCCTCGATTTTCCCATAGACGTAATGGGCTTTTGCAGGTCCTGTCCGGATATCTAGATGCAGTGTTGCTGTAATTGATTCTTTACTTTCCGCGAGGGCCTGCCTGAGCATCACGCTGTCCTTCCGGTTGATGATTACAGCAGGGATCTTAGCAAATCCCTGTACTGTCTGTATTGTAATCAAATCATCATTATATGTGCCCGGTCCATGGTCCGTAATTGCACAAATGATACCGCGGGCGCCATGCGCCTGTGCCTGTGCGAACAAAACGCCATACCACCAGCTGTGATAGGCGTCTGTATCAATGAGTACGATTTTGCCGGAAACGTCCAGTTCCTCATAAGCATCTGCTGTTCCCTCAGCAGCATAAACAAGCAGACCGCTGATATCCTTCGGAGAGAAATCCGGTAATCCAGGAAAGGATCCCGCTTCAAGTCTGCTTGTGTTTCCTGCGTCATCTGTTAGCTCAACAGTTGCATCATGGAATTCCCATGCGTCTGCATCAAAACTTTCTATGGTCACATCTGTCAGACCTGCTTCCTGCATGGTCTGCCCGATCCATTCCGCTGCTTCTTTTTCCGCAGTGGTACCTGCGGTGCGGAACCCGTTCTCGCTGGTTTTGAATTCGGTAAGCTTCTTTGCGATTGCAAAACCAAACGCAGAGTCTACGCACCTCAGGTATTCTTTTTGATCTGTGTCGATACTTTGCTTAGTCATCATAGTAGTTCAATTCAGTTATCAGCTTTCTTGCATACATCTGTGTCTTGCCAAGATACGCAATTGCTTCAGAAATCAATGCAAGGTATTCTGCCTCATCATTTTCTTCGGTTTTTGCCCTATGAGCATAAGCCCAGCGGTTCACGCCTCTCTCGTAATTCCTATATGACTCATCCAGCAATTCACGGAGAGCGTTGCGGCTCGCATAGTCCTGCTGCAGCACCTTACTGCTTCCGGTTACGCGGAGAAGTTCTCCTCTGGCGACATGGACTCCTCCGAAGAAGGCATCCATCATCATCAGTTCAACCGTAGCGCTGATGTCTGCCTGAACAGGAATCTGTACAAATTCTCCCATAGTTCCTGCAGGAACGCCGATTCCGCCGCCGGTGCCCTGCATGTAGTATGCAGTCATCTCTGCCGGATTGTAAAACGCGGAATGGGTGTATTCCAGGACATCACTGCCTTTTGCAGATGCAGGTTCATTGATATGCCACTCATCCGACTCAGGATCATACCAGTCGTGCTGTCTGAGCACATGGTGAATCCAGTAAATATCTACTCCCCCCTGATCGATTCCTTGCTTCACATACTTGGAAATCGTTGCCATCCTGCAGATAGAATCCTGCTTCCACATTTCCATTTCCGGTACGTTGAAGTCTATCGTTTCCTTTGCTGCAAAGTGATTCGTGCTGACGACATAATTGCCTTCCTCACCTGCATCCCCCGGTTTGCGAATGTTAAAATGTGCATTGTTGGATTCACAGACGCAGATTTCCCCTGCTGCATCAGCAAAGATGAAGTTTCCTGTTGCAAAGGATCTAGGCACTTCTTCCAGCCATTGCTTTGCTTCATCTGCGGATGTGCACTGACTCGCAATCTGGAAGCAAGCCATCTCAGGAGACATCCCCCAGTCACAGTCGGATTCTGATGTGTTTGACGTCATAGCAAATGCAAATCCTCTGCTGTTAAGTCCAGACTGACCAAACGGATTGGCAATTGTTCCGAATGTTGAGAAGTATGTTCCGTCTTCATTATATCCAATTACCATTACCCTATCTACTGTCTCATCAGATGGTGAACCGCTGACGCCAACAAAGACAGATTCATCACGGGCTGCTTCTCCTGAAACTGCGAATCCGTTGCAGTATGGTCTCGGCGCTCCGCTGCCTTCCCCGGCAGGAGATTCATCAAACCCTTCCGGATACTTTCCGCCAGGCCTTGCCCATCTCTCGTCAGGATAGGTTGCAACCATATAGAGACTTTCCATATCAATATTGACATCTTTCTCCGCGCAGCCTTTTTGGAGACCTGCCATCCACTCTATGAATTTCGGACAGTATTTTTTCGCAATATACATGAGAGCGCGCATGTCGCGTTTAGAGTCTTCCACTCCAGGTGGAACAAAACCGTACATCGCTGTTGTGAACGGTGTTCCGAATACGGAAGCCTTTACCACTGTTTCCAGATCCTTCAGTTCTTCTGCAAAGGCATTTCCGTACTGACGTCCCATTTCTTCGATGCTTCCCTTAAGGACGATCGCGCGAGGACATCCTTCTGTAACGCGAATGATATCTGTATTATTCATAATGATACCTCCTGGACAATTCATCTTAGAATATCTTCTTTCCAACTTCCTTGTTCACTGCCATTGCTGAGAAGAAGATCAATACCGCAGCGACCAGCATTGCAATGAGGCTGACGCTCAGGAATGTAGTAACCGGATATCTAACGGCAATCTGCGGTCCAATGAATGAAGATACTGTCAGTGTCGTCAGCATGATGCCATAGTTGATGCCGAAGTATTTGTTGCCCCATGCACCCATCATGATAACCGGTGTCAGGGACTGGATTGCACCGAGACCGATTCCAGCCATAACCAGGAGAACCACATAAAGTGCCAGACTGTTCGCTCCTGTCGCCAGGAACAAAGCAATTGCCGCCCCGCCAACCAGGCACGTAAACGAAAGTGTCTTGACTGCCCCAAACAGTTTATCTGAAATGAATCCGATGACGATTCCTGCCGCACCTACTACAACTGTGAACAGTGAATACAGCCATGCTGCTTTTGCATCACTGATTCCGAGCAAATCTGTCGCCATTCCAATGAAATTTGTATAAAGACCTGAAGAGAGGATACCAAAAGCAACTTCACCAATGTAAATCATCCAGAATGCAGGACGAATCATCATCTTCATCCAGTTCACATCTTTTACGCCACCTTCAGCAGCTACTGCATCATCCAACACCTCATATTCTTCTGGTTCCCATCCTGCAGGCTTATAATCCTTTGGCGCGTCAATCATAAAGAACCCGACCAGCACAGTAATTCCACCGAAAATAATACCGAATCCGGCGATACCATGCATAACGTCAAAAGTTCTGTTAACCCATTCTGTCAACGGCATGATCAGTGCCGATGCAATGTTGACGCCTGCTACAAACAGACCGGTTGCAAAGCCTCTTCTATCCGGGAAAAGCTCTCCAATATTGGCCATCTGAACAACATATACACAGTATACGAAGAACGGTGTTACACCACCCATAAGTACAACATATCCCCACGGGCCGGTTACGAAGGACGCTGCGACGCACGCTGCTGCAAAGCCAAGACCCCCGACCTTGAGTACGAGTTTGTTTCCAAATCTTGCTTTAATGGCACCGCCTAAAATGGATCCGGGCAGACTCATGAATGTCATAACGGTAAACGCAACGACTACAATAGCCGGATTCCATCCTTTTTCTGAGAATGGTCCAATGTATGCAGAGATTGCGTTAAGGTACGCGGATGTCATGCCTACAAGTGACATTGCAAGAATCATTACCCAACGAAGTTTATCGATTCTGTTTGTGTTGTTTACCATTTCCATGGTGTTTCCTCCTTATTCTATCTTATCTTTTTCTATAAGTTTTTAAAGCGTTAATCAAGAAACTCATTCATTTCTTCTGCTGCAATAACACCAGACGCTATTGCAAGTCCGGATCCTGTTGCTGCTATATCATAGTATGTTCTTCCGAAGGCGCTGCCCATTTCCGTGCCACCGATATATAATCCCGGTACAGGATTGTCTTCGGCATTCAGTGCGCGGAGTCTCGCATCTGTTTTGATGCCACCCAGCGTGCACCAGAAACCTCCAACATAGGAAAATGCGTAATAGCCGTATCCCTCCTTGATTTCGGTCAGGAACATTTTACTTTTGCAGAAATCCTTGTCTTCGCCTGCTTTGCACAGATCATTGTAACGAGCTACTGTTTCCTCAAGATTGACGAGGCCCCACTTCTCTGCGATTTCCTTCAGGGAGTCAGCCTGGATTGCCCAGCCTTCTTCCTCCGCCTGTGCAAATTGATCCTTCGCCCGGTCTAATACAGGAACGAAGAGATGGCTTCCATAATCCCAGTCAGGTTTTCCCAGATATTCATAGATGCCTTTTGTACAGCAACCTTCATAATATTCTCCATCCATAACGACATACATTCTGCCTACGCTTAAAGCCGGTATGCCATTTGTCGCCAACGGATTGGTTGCCATGCGCTCTTCGTTGATAAACCGTTCTCCTTCAGCATCAACTGCAAGTCCGCCATAGATTGCAAAGCCAAGATGGTCGTTGTACATACGGAATTCATCATCAAAGATATATCCATTATGAAGGTCCGTCGCGCCGCAGATTTCGTTACAGCAAATACCTGTGCTCTGCTCCAGAACAGCACCTGCTGCCAGCGCCATGCGGATACCGTCACCCGTATTATGATGGGATCCCAGGTTCAGAAGCGGCGCCCCATTGAACTGTTCTTTCATCATCTCCGGATTGTTTCCAAATCCTCCTGTTGCCAGGAATACTGCCTTTGCCTGAACCTCAACCGGTTCTGAGCCATGAAGGCAGCCCTTAACTCCGCTGACACAGCCTTCTTCCATCAGAAGATCGGATGCCGCACAATCGAACAGAATCTCAACGCCTGCGTCTCTCAGCGCGTTGGTTACTGTATCTGTTCTGTCCGGGCCGTATTCATTAATCAAATGCAAAGGACCCCAGGTCATATCTCCGTTGTAGTATTCCTTTTTCTCGGAATCGACCCAATCGGAATAAAATGAATATGTAAGCCCCATCTCCGAAAACAATTCAACCGCTTCTGCACTGTGGTCCAGAAGGGAGCTGATAAGCTTCGGATTAACGTCGCCCTTTGACCATTCAGTCAAATACTCATAGAGATTCTTTTTGGATGCTACAGTGATGCCTGCGGCCTTCTGAAATGATGTCTCGCATCCCATGAAACCGCTGATTCTTGAAAAGTCTGATTCGAGAAGAGATTTCCCCTTCTCCATAAGCAGTACCCTTTTGCCGGCTTTTGCAAGCTTGTATGCAGCAGCGCTTCCTGCCGCTCCGCCGCCTACAACAACACATTCTGCTTGAAAGATGTTTTGATTACCCATAATGAGTTTCTCCTTTCTATTCTTAAATCGATGCAGCTGCCTTCCATGCACTGCGAATCACCGTCATTAAATTTCCTACTTCTCCAGCATCTCCTACCAGATGGGTTTCTGTATTGTTCAATTGTTCTTCCAGAACGCTCCGGTCCGATGTATATCCTGCTGAAACAACAATCTTGTCCGCCGGAATCAGTTGTTCTTTCCCTTCTTTTTCGACATGAAGAAAGCCATCTTCCAAACGCACCACTCTTGTATCTGTCATGATTTCGACACCATGGAAACCCATGAGTTCCAGCAGCATATTCCTGTTTGCTGCGCAAAGGCCTGGATTTGCCATTATTTGATCTGCTATTTCAATAACCGTCACTTTATTGTTTTCGCAAGCAGCTTCATACGCTATTTCACAGCCAGTCAAACCGCCACCTATGACAACTATATTTCTTCCGGTCGGTTTCTCACGAAGCAGAAAGTCGATTGCTGTTATAACCGTCTCTTCATCAGCTCCATCAATCGACAGTTTCCTTGGGGATGCACCTGTGGCAATGATTAGAACATCCGGGCATTCCTTTTGGATCATTTCAGGAGTAACTTCTGTGTTTAATCTGACCTGGATATTCTCATGTTCCATCTGACGTTTATACCACTCAATCAGTTCGCGGTCTGCTTCCTTGAAAAATGGTGCCGCAGCTGCATTGAATACGCCTGCCAGGCAGTCTGCTTTCTCATAAAGGGTGATCTCATGCCCTCTTTGTGCAGCAAGCCTCGCTGTTTCCATACCGCCTATGCCACCTCCAACGATCATCACTCTCTTGGGGTATTCCGCTGCCGTCAGCTGATATTCTTCCTCGTTCATGACGCTTGGATCCAGTGCACAAGACAGGCCTTTACCATTCAGAAGATTCCCCAGACAACCATTGTGGCAGGCGATGCATGGACGGATGTCTTCCGGACGTCCTTCCCAAAGCTTCCGCACCAGTTGGGCGTCGGCGAGAAATTGACGTGCAATGCCTATACCATCAATCAGATCATTCCGGATTGCTTCGGCTGCTTCTTTATGATTTTCCATGCGTCCGGCGCAAATCACAGGAACGCGGATATTTCTCTTGAGAAATGCTACATCATCCAAATTGCAGGATCTGTGCATGTAAACCGGCGGATGTGACCAATACCATGAATCATATGTTCCGTTGTCCGCATTCAATCCATTGCAGCCTGCTTCTATAAGCATATTGGCAACTTCGATGCTTTCCCGTGCTGTACGGCCCTTTTCCTCAAAGACCTCTCCCGGAACAGCTCCTCTGTTAAAGCCCTTCATCATGCTTCGTACGCCAAACCGGACTGTAATAATGAAATCTTCTCCGCATTTCTTCCTGATTCCGGAAATGATTTCACAGGCAAACCTCATACGGTTTTCCAGACTTCCGCCGTAGATATCGTTTCTATGATTAAAAAAAGGAATGGCGAACTGATCCAGCAGATACCCTTCGTGTACTGCATGAATCTCTACTCCGTCCATTCCTGCCTGCTGTGCGAGTACTGCCGACTGAATCGTATGATCTCTGAGATCTGTGATTTCCGAAATCGTCATTTCTCTATGCGTAACTTCCGGTTCCCAGACATTTGGAAGCTGGCTTACTGCAGTTTTGATATTTTCGATGTCTGCTCCGTCAATGTTCTTTGCCGGCTCCATTTTAACGACCCGACCGAGCCCTACGCCAAGCTGCATGATGATTTTCGTCCCGTGCTGGTGAATCTTGTCCGTAAAACTCTTTAAAGGTTTGCCAAAAGCATCGGTTGCTTCATCAAGCCAGAATCCTCTTCCCCACATATCCAACACCATGGAAGGCGCAGTAATAATTAAACCGACACCATTCTCTGCCCGCTTGAGATAGAAATCTGCGGCCTTTTCGCTGAAAACATTTTTTTCAATCAAAGCAGAGCCCGTCATTGGACACATGACGAATCTGTTTTTGATTTGCAGTTTTCCGATTTCAAACGGAGTAAATAAGGGTTCGTATTCTGGCAACATTGTTCCTTACTTCTTTCTGTTGTTCTGAATTAATTGTATCATTAATTATTGATATGTCAACAATTATTTTATCAACATTCTTGATGCGAAGATTAATACATGCCTGTAATTACACTTTCAATTCTTTTCCTTTATCATTTGCCGGAGTTCCCTGTCATACCCCTTTCCAGCTTAGACATGAGCACGATGAGCGTTTTCAGTTCTTCCTTTGGAAGTATCTTATTTATTGCCTCTTGTGAATCAGAAACAGCATCTACCGTTTCTTCATAAGCCTTCTTCCCTTCATCTGTAATATACAGAAGATATTCTCTTCGATCGTCCGGAGAGTTCCTGCGTTCGATCAGATGTTTCTTTTCCATGAGATCGATCATTCTAGTGATTGCAGCCCTTTCCCGAAAGCTGGCATCCGCAAGTTCCTTCTGATTGTACTTTCCTGAATTCAGATAAACCCTGCGAAGTACCATCCACTGGTCCGTCGTAATGCCGTAAGGCTTCAAATGATCCTGAAGATCCCGTTTCAACATCTTATTCGTTCTGTAGATCAAGCTGCTTAACATTTCTCTATTTTCTGTCATAGCTTTTGCCCCATTATTATTCTTTAACAATTATTGCTTTATCAATTATATCATATGAAACAAATTCGAACTATCCTTAATTCTTACATTCTCACCGCGCTTAGTTAACGTGTGTTTGTGGTTTAACATTTTTCACCATCATCACAATCGCTGCAGTAATCAGCGCTGCAATCAACAGCCAAGCATAACTGTAACTGCTTGTGTTGTCATAAATAAAGCTGAACACGATTTGCAGTATTCCTCCCAAACCTGCTGCCATTGTGAAGAAACCCATGATTGCTTCGAAATCACAGTCTCCAAACATGTGCATTACTACGCATGGCATTGCAACTGTCGCAACTGCTCCTCCAATCGCATATAGCAATGTGAACAATATCAGCAACATTTTTAAGTGCATCATTCCGCCACACCAGAGAGCAAGTATGCAAATCAGAAACAGTGATACGCCAGTTATTGTAGATGAATAGATTCCAATCCTGTCTATCATTTTACCCAGCACGATTTTCCCTAATATCAATAGTCCTGATCCAATCGATATGATTCTGGCAGCATAGATGCCGGAAAACCCTGCATCCGTAAGAAACGGGATGCCGTGGTTTACGATGGACATATTGGTTAGATTGATCAGAATGAAAGCAATAAATACTAACCAAGTACTCTTCATTGTGAGTGATATCGAAAGTGTAATGCGGTTTCCGTTCTCTTCTTCCAGTGGATCTTTTCGCTCTGCTGCGAAGCCTTTGCTCCTGCGTTCCACAAAAAGCAGGACCATGGGAACAAGCAGAACTATCATCATGATTGCAGCTAACTGGAAAGAATGTTGCCAACCATTCTTCTCAATCATATATGTATACAAGGGATTCAGCACCATGGCACCGGCACCACTTCCTGCAAATGCGACGCCGATTGCCAATCCCTGTCTGCCTTTGTCAAACCACTCCTTGATCAATGCAGAAATAGGAATATTGCAGGTAAGTGAAACTGAAATGCCCATAATAACGGCGGAACAGTAAAACAATAATACAGATTCCGCTATTGAATAAAGAAACATGCTTCCGGCACAACATAACACACCAATTAGCATCATAAGCTTGATATTCCATTTTGAAATCATTTTTCCCGCTGCAATCGATGAAAGCATCATGGAAAACGATCCAATTGTAATTGTCAGGGAAAATGCTGTTCTGGATATGCCAAGGTCAGCTGCCACAGGCTTCACATATACACCCATGCAGCTGATGCATGTGGCAAATATGACGCTCATTATAAGAAAGGAGGTGCAGACAATGAGCCATGCTCTAACATTGTTCTTCACAAGACACCCCTATTTGCTTCTGATTTTTTCAGGTGTTAGTGTTCTGTAGTAACTGCCGCCCAAATGATTCGGGTCAAAGGCCTCACGCATTTTATACTGATATGCCATCACCCAAGGCTGAGGCATGCGGATGTTCATTGCATCCTGTTCCTCCTGGGTATAATCATATCCGTCACTCCTTCTTGCACCGCTGTTGGTACGTCCGAAATCCGGTCCAAGACCATGTGCAGTCTGCCATCGTTGCGTATCATCGATAAATGCGCATGTTCCGCGTACAGATTCTTTATCGTAGGCGTCAAAGTTGGTGAAGAATTCCCAGGCGAGCGGACCGCCTCCGCCAGTGATGCTGAAACCACCCATTTCAGAATCTCCGCCGCTTGCAACAATGTAATTGGTTTCCTGCTCCCACTTGCGTTTCAGTGCCGATGCCTCTTCCATCAGCGGGGCTGCAACATGCACATTTCCGGAAAGACCTAATGCTCCCTCGTAAGCGCCGCACATTGCATAATTCAAGTTTTTATGTCCAAGACGGATCAGATACAACATCGCCCAGTCATGTAGTTCTTTTTCCATCATCATTTCATTTTTCCATCCCCCTGTCCGCTTCAGGATTTCATCCACAGCAGCTTCCTTGTATTCCATGTCTCGCGGTGTCATTCCTGCTATGACCAACTGAAACTCTATTTTCATGTCTTCTGTCTGTCTCTGCACTTCAGGATCTGCCAGGAGCTCCTCCAGGTCACAAAGTTGCTTTGACGGATCCGTAACGATTCGTATCATTGCAGCCTTTAAGTCTCTTCCGAACATATTAAACTGACGGTGCCCTAAATAGGCGACATCGCACTCCTGAAAGAGAACGATAGCTTTGGTCCATGAAGACCAATCAGGGAAGCAACAAGTGTAACAGCGGAAATTGTCTCCAAGGTCAGCTTTGTAGGCCGGCGCATCGCCATAACTTTCCAGAGTCTTTGGTCCTGGCCACGGATGCAGTCTTAAGGAGATCCTGGTGCAGACGCCCATGGCTCCCATTGTTCCAATATGACCTCTGACAATCGCTCTTGTCGATGGCCCTGGTCCTTCTCCGCAGAACCATCCCTGTCCGCTGCCAGCACTTCCGGTGACCATCAACGTCCCATCCGGGAGCACCCACTCTGCACAAAGCAGATTTTCACCGGAAACTCCCATAAATATCGTGGCAGGCCCTGCACCCATCCAACCGGAAGCACTTGCCAGAGGTGAACTGCTGCAACCCACGCCAGGTATGTTAAGATTCAATCCATGTTTCATGGCCTCGGCCTGTACAGTTGCGGCAATCGCATATGGTTCAACCGTCGCGATCTGATTCCTCGGATCGATTTCTATCCTTCGCATTCTCCGCATGTCCAACTGTATCGCGCAGTCTGATCCTATATAACCCATAGTTGAGTAAAATGTACTGGAAGCCTTGAACTGAATCCCGTTTTGATTGCAGATTCTGGCAATCTCCTGTACTTCTTCTGTACTGCCAGGCAAAACGACTGCCTGCGGACAAGGTGTCCAATGATCAAATGGCCCATAATGTGCTGATGACTGCGCTGCAACATTTCGATAGCTTTCTCTGATTCCGATATCATCGGATATGTTGCGTGCTCCGACAACCGCCTTCAATTCTTCAAATACTTCTTTCGTAAAAGCCATATCGTGCCTCCCCTATAATGCCTTTGCAATCAAATCCAGAATATCAATGACTTCAATTTCCTTTCCTTGTTCGTCTTTGACACCCGTAAGATTATCATTGCACCAAGGACATGCTGTAATCAGTGCTTCGGCACCAGTCGAATTCGCTTCGGTGATGCGTTCTGATGCAGTCCATTCTGACAGTTCCTGATCTGTCTCATTGCAGCCGCCTCCGGCTCCGCAGCACCATGCGTATTCACGTATTCTTTCCATCTCAACCAGTTTGATTCCCGGAATGCCCCGCAGGATTTCCCTTGGCGCTTCATATTCGCCATGGATGCCAGCGTATCTTGGCCTTGCCGGTTCCCAGATCTGGACCTGGTTCAAAATCTTTTTTTCATGCCCATCCCAAGGTTCAAACGGTTCCCCAAGCCTTCCTAAATGGCAAGGGTCATGATATGTCACTTTCCTATCGATTCTATGAGTGAACTTGAGTTTTCCTTCAGCCAGCAGTTTCGCTATGTACTGAGTAATATGCAAAACCTCAATATCCATTCCGAGAGCAGGGTACAGTCGATTGAATGCATAATAACAATCCGCACAGAATGTTATGATCGTTTTGACCTCTGCCTTTTCGAATGCCCGTATATTATTCTTTGCACGCTCGTTGAATTCCTCTTCAAACCCCATCTGCCAGGCACGTGACGCACAACAGTTTTCACCTGCGCCCAGTGTTCCCATATCAACGCCTGCCTTCGTAAGAATGTCTATGGCCTTCCGTGCGTACCCTTGCAGTCTCGCATCATAGCTATACTTACATCCTGCAAATACTGCCACATCGGCTTTTTCCTTGAAAAGATCCTTTAAGCCAAGATCCTTCATCCAATTCGTTCGTTCAGCTTTTGCTTCACCACGGATCATCGTTCCCTCTTTCTTAAGGGATGCCAGTATTTCTGTCTGTTCGGCCTTTGCATGTCCATCCGTGATTGCTCTATTTTTAAGAGCAATGTTGTGCTCCAGCGGTTCCAGATTATAGCGGCAGATCTTGCAGGAAACATCACACGCACCGCATGACAGACAGGAATGAATTACATCTGTTACTGTGTCGGTATATGTGGTTCTCCCGTCCAGCAAAGACTGCGCCATCTGAAACCTACCTCTTGCAGAATAAGTATTGAAATTGTAGTAGCAGACGGCCGGACAATTTTCTCCAAACCGGTTGTCCTGAATTTTGTCGTAAGGAATCCATTTGCAGCTAAGGCAATTGCTGCAGCGTTCCATCATTGGTCTGTAATCTTCCAGTCTCATCGTTTCTCCTCTTTTCTATTAATGCGACAGTTTCCCCGGGTTCATGATTCTGTGTGGATCAAAGATGTCTCTGATTCTCTCCTGGATTTCGTAAGTTCTACTGTCCTTTTTTAGCTGAATACCTGCTAAATCGCCATATGGGCGTGAAAAGTACGCCCCGGCAGCAGACAAAGTTTCCTGCGCTCTCCTCACGAAACGGTCCATCTCTTTTTCGATAAACGTATTGTCCGTTTCACAGAAGAAATCAAATTCCATATGCGCTGATGTGCCGCAGTGCTGCGGCTGAATATATACCGCTGTCTTGCTGATATAATCATCTGCTGACAGTTCTTTTGACAATCGCGTGATTTCCTCTACATAATCAGGCGTCGTTTCCATCGTGGTTACAAATGGGAGTTCTCTACTTAATCCGATTTCAGCCTCACGCCAGCCTTTCTCGGATGTATGGTCAGACGTTCCATAGTCTATGCCATTAATACTCTGAAAGAACTCTTCCGCTTCAATGTTCCCGGCTTTTGCAGATAAATGTAATCCGTATTTGGCGGCAATATCACGTATGTCCTCTTCCTGCTGCGCAACTCGCATTTCCGGCAGAAGCTCCCTGCCTGCGATTCCACAGAAGGCGACCCATGGCTTTATCACGTCAGCTTTAATCCCTGAGATTTGCTCAAATGTTGATCTGTTTATAACGAATAACTCATCGCTGAATCTTGGCCGGATCACATCGTACATGAAGTCGATCAATGGACCCAATTCTTCCGATTCAATGAAATATGATTTGTGAATTGTCGGCAACACTTCGCATTTGACAGATGCCCAGTTCACGATTCCCATCGTTCCTTGTACTGTTGTGAGCAGCCGGGCGAAATCGATCATGTTCGGGCCGGCCTGTGTAACCTGCCATTTCTGTGAATCCCACTGTTCCGGGAGATCCTTTGG
Organism: Bacillota bacterium; assembly: GCA_017431785.1. Taxonomy (GTDB): domain Bacteria; phylum Bacillota; class Clostridia; order Peptostreptococcales; family Anaerovoracaceae; genus Lentihominibacter. The sequence goes on from JAFRKJ010000029.1 coordinate 14,484, forward strand.
CCCTCTTCCTGCTTCTCCTGTATATATAGTGTTTCCATCGCCCCATGTCACACCCATGCATCTCAATGGCTCGGAATAGTTCCACTGGTGGATACAGTTAAGCCTGGGTTCTATTTCCAGCAGGCTTGCAATGACTGATTTATTCTTCCGGGGTGCCAGTGGGGATGCAAGTGCCATCCCTTCCTTCTCCAGTGCCTTCTGGAGCTGCGGGTAGGTTACTCCTGGCTCAATTACCGCAATGCGCTGCTGACGGCTGATATGGAGTATGCGGTTCATGTCACTTAAATCAACGATTACTGTGCCAGGCTGCTCCGGTACAGTGTCGCCACGTCCGTGAGGGGCGCCTGAACTGACCGGAATGAGCGGCATCTCATGCTCTCCAGCTAAACGAATCAACGCTTCAATTTCCTCGACAGAATGGAGTTTAACGATTGCTTGCGGCTCGTAACCCCGTCTTCCGCTGGTGTCCGTTGCAAAAGCTTCCAGCTGTTCTTTTTGCTGAATTACGTTTTCTTCACCTGTTATTTGTTTGATTTCATTGATCAGGTTCTCTTTCATATTAATTCTCCCATGCCTATTGTTGATATATCAACTATGCGCATATTATAATGCCATATAGTTGATATGTCAATCGTTTTGAATAAGTTCTTTTCTGTTCTACCGAAAAACTGTCAATCGAGAAACTCACGGTTGGTGGAATGGAAAGTGTAACAGAGTTGTATGTTCAGAAGGATGAAAACGAATACTATGTTTTAATAACGGATATGGGTGAGTTTCAGAAAGTCTATATTGCAGATCATCCGCTGATGGATGAGTATAAAAGAATCATTCATCTTCCTAATGACGAGTTTAAACATGAAATTGATACATTTGAAGCGTCTGCTATTTATGTTGAAAACAAAGAAGCGTCAGCGTGGTATGACATAAAAGAATCCCCGTTTGAACCAGCTGTAAAACTTACTGCGCTGGTATCAAAGGAATGTCCATATGGTACGGAAGAAACATATGTGAAGAAAGCTAAGGAGACCATTGCAGATTATCTTGATTGTGATATAGATGAAATGGATCTTCCGGAAACCTTTGAATCATTTGATGAGGACGAAGGAGAGTAGATAGGCCGTGTGCTCCCTCGCGTGCGTTCATGTGTGCTCTCACTTGGTCTCCCACATGGTCTCTCACATGAGAGATCATCATCAAGAGGGTTGCAGGGGTCTCCCCTGCGTCCGCCGGAGGACGTCTGAACGTCCAAAGGCAGTGCTTGTTAAAAAAATATACTGCTGTTTATAGTTTCATGGTCTCTCATCGGTCTCCCAGTGTATGCTCACGTGGGAGCACACTGTTTATGCACAGTTTTTCCTGAGGTCTCTCATCTTTTTTTACAGAAAAGGCGTCCGGATTGAACGCGAATTCTCTCCAAACGCCTTCTGTTTTTAAGCACATTCAGCACAAATAATCTTTCATTCTGTAATCAATTCCACGCATTTCAACAACCTTACACATAGCTACCAACCGAGAAAAAACCGGGTAGTCCAGTCGCTCCGAAAGAGATTCCACCCCATAATTCGAAGTAATAATCATCGGTAATCTGTCTTTATATCTTCCATTTACCACTCGATAAAACAACTCGTTTGTGAATGGGGAAGGTTTCTCTTTTCCCAGATCATCTATGACTAAAAGGTCGGTTTTTCTCATTCGTTCTTCGAGCATATACGCTTCTTCCGAATGGTTAGAAAAGGCTGCCCTTATGTCTGCGAGCACTTCAACGTAGCTCACAAATTCAACGGTGGCTGAATTATTTCTGATGATTTTGGCCGCTATTGCGGCTGCTAAATGTGTTTTTCCTGTGCCGACATCTCCTGTAAATATTAATCCTTCACCATCATTTTGATCGAACTTTTCCGCAAATCCGAGTGCGATATCATACGCTTTCGGCATACGTTTTCGTTCGAAATTTTCAAATGTTGCGGTAAGAAATCTTTTCCCAACACCGCCTTCAACAAACATTTTCTCTGCTCGTTTTCTTTGAAAATCTTCCCTCTGCTGCACAATCATCAGCTGTTCTTTCAGCTCGTTCAACTTCCGATTTTGTTTCAGATACTCCTGCATCTGAATACAATCGCAGCGCATGCGCAGACCGTTTTTACTGGAGCCTACGCCTGGGATGAATGGTTGCGGCCTACTACAGAAAGGACATTCCGATTGATTGATATCAACCTCTGGAAACGAGTTCATCAAAGTTGATATTTCCTCTTCCAGTATGATCCTCTGTACATATGGAGACAGTGTTGTTTTCACTTCCATATTCCATATCCTTTTCCCTTTCCTTATCCGCCTTGTTCTGATTCAACCCGGGGGTTGTTTTGTCCTCGGCAGACTTCTTTCTGGCATTTTGATTTCCGTTCGGTGCTCCGCCTTTCCTGCCATTGACAGTTCCCTGCAGAATATTTTTCACGGATTGGTCTATGTTTGGTCTGGCCAAATCAAACATAGAATCTAGAAACTCCGGGAGGTCCGGTTCCTCTCCGAAGAACGCATACTTCATCACTGCATCGATAAATTTGACCTTGTCGCTTTCTCTCGTCAGTTTGTTGTATGCTGTGTAATAGGAGTAGAAAAAGGGGAATCGATTTACACGGTTCTCCATGTCAGGACGCCTTCACATTGAAGTAATCAAGTAATGTGTCCAGATTAAAGAGATATTTGTTCCCAACGCGTCTGCTCGGAATATATCCCCCGCTCACGGCCTGACGGATCGCCCATCTGGTGATCGCGGTGTCCGGATCCATTTCCTTGATCGCCTGATATGCCGTCTCCATCGTCCTCATTTTGATTGTATCTGTCATTGAATCCCACCTTTCCTGCTCGAAGATTAAAATGGAGCTAAATGTAATGAGCAATACTTAGTCGGACCGTAAACGTACAATCTCATAGTTCGATATTGACGAACATCTGTTCGTATAATATAATAAATGAGTCTTGTTGTAAAGGGGTTTTTTCGAATTATTTTTAATAAGGAGAAATGACATGGGATGGATAGAAAAAGATGGTACCAAATACTATCGTATCTCAAGAACTATTGGGAAAAAGCTTAATGAGAATGGGTTTGAAGTCCCTGTTCGCAGGGAATTCACTGCACGGACCAAGAAAGAAGCTACTCAGAAATATGAGGAGTATCTTGAGAACCGGGCCAGTGATATCAACAACGCGAATGTTTATTTCGGGATAACTGCAGATGCCTGGATTAATGATTTCTTTATCCCAGACGACAGTTTGAAGGGCAGTACAAAAGCCCAGTACCTTAGCAGTTAGAATCGTTTCATCAAGACAGCTGAGTTTTATAACTACCCCTTAAAGGAAGTTACCTCTAAAGTCATTCAGAGGCGCTATAACGAATTGTACGAGCAGGGGGAATCTTCTAATGCAATTCGCTATGCTAACCTTCTTATGAAGAAGTTTTTCAAGTACATTGATACTGAGTGTCTCGGCAGAAACATTACCGCCAGTCTAAGCGTACCAAAAGGCAATGTGCAGAAAAAATCGCAGGAAATCATCGTTTGGGAAGATGAAGAGATAAGCAAGATCCTCGGATGTCTTGATCAGGCAGATTCAAGATTCAGGTTCAGACTGTTTATCGTCCTCGCCTATTACACCGGCTGCAGGATCGGTGAGATCCTTGGCCTAACCTACGATGACATCCAGGACGGCACGCTAAGCGTGAATAAGCAGCACGCCAGAGATCTTGCATTTGATGAGGACGGCAATGTTAAGGCAAAGTATGATATCAACGTGCCTAAGACTGCCAATTCCATCAGAAAGATTCCTCTTCATAAAGCTGTTCTGACCGAGCTGCGCCGCCATAAGACATGGCACATGAAGGAACAACTTAAAAACGGATACCGGACAAATTATTTATTTACAACAGACTCCGGCAACCTGTACGATCCTTCAAACGTACGTACCGCTCTTAACAGGTACTACAAGAAAATCGGCGTTGAAGAGAAAAACATTCATGCATACCGTCATACTTTCGGGACGAATCTCTGCAGACAGGGCGTTCCGATCCAGACGGCTTCAAAACTGCTGGGACATGATGATATTTCTACTACAGCGAAATATTATGTGAATGTTTCTGCCGATGAAAAAGCTCAGGCAATCGAAAAACTTGCGGTTAATTTAGCTATCCCGTGCTAAAAAGTGTGGGAGTAATGTGGGAGTAAAGCCCTTTTTTGGCCCTTTTTCAAAAAAGAAAAAAGCTTGAAACCGTTGAAATTTCAAGCTTTCTGGCACCCCCAGCCGGAATCGAACCAGCAACTAATCTTTAGGAGAGATTTGTTATATCCATTTAACTATGAGGGCTTATTGAGGCGGCTGGTTGTCAGCCGCCTCGCATATAGTAACATACCGTCTGTGCGGTGTCAAAGCAAATCAGTAGATGACGATCTTCGTTCCGCTCTTGCAGTTCTTGTAGATCCACTTGGCGTTTTTGAGTTTCAGGCGGATGCATCCGTGGGATTTGTTTTTCCCGAGCGTCCCGCTCAGAACGGAGGATTTGCTCCAGGGTTTATAGAGGATCGAGTGGAAGTAGTACTCGTACTTGATCCTGGTCGCGTACCAGACGGAGTAACCCTTCTGCTCACCGAAGTGGGACACCTTGCCGCAGACCTTGAACTTTCCTTTGATGGTCGGCGTGGACTTCTTGCCCGTGGTGCACTTCCAGTAGTCCTTCAGTTTCCAGTCGCCCTTCTTCCCCTTGTAAATGCAGGTCCTGTTCTTGGTGCAGTCTACTGCGATGAGGTACTTGGTTTTGCTGCTTGTGTTCTTGACCTTGTCCCACATCTTCTCGCTGCAGCCGCTCTTGACGCCGCTGTCATTGAAGTAATAGTAGTTGCCGTCGATCTTGATGGTCTTGTCTTTGACAAAAGCGCCGTTCTTGCTGTACTTGTCGCCGACCGGTCCTGTCGTCTTCACCTTGGCGCTGTCCTTGCTCCAGGCTCCCTTGGCGGTCTTATTATTATCGATGTTATATGCTCTAACTCTGAAATAATACTTCTTGCCGTTTTTCAGTCTTGGGACCTTCTTCGTGACGGCCTGCAGTTTATATGTCGTTGCCTTGCTGAAATCACTGTTCAGGGACACCTGCAGTTCGTAGCCGGTGCATGTGACTTTCTTCCACGTCACGACCACGTACGGTTTGCTGCTTTTGATCTTCGTGATCGCTGCAGCGGCAGGCTTCTTCAGAACGATCTTAAAGGTTATGGACTTGGTCCCTGTATAATTGCTGCCTTTTACAGCCGTCGCTGTCACGGTCGCTGTTCCAACGTTGACGTTGTTTTCGTACTTCAGCGTATAATCCGTGCCATTTGTAAGTGTTTTCCCATTATAGGTAAGCGCAGGCACAGGCTCTATCGCCGACCCGGTCTTGTAGTATTCCGTTTTGCTGAGTTTCATCGTCGCCTTGCTCAGGTCGATGGCGGTGATCTGGAAAGAAATGGCCTGAGTTTCGCTTTTGCATTTCGCATTATCGCCTTCCAACGCAACCGCTTTCACCGTCGCCGTTCCGGGTTTGGTGTTATTGCTATATACTAATTTGTAGTTTTCGCCTGCTGTCAAACTTGTCAGCTCCGCGCCGTTATACATTAAAATCGGCGTCGGCGTGATCTCCGATCCGGTCACAACGTAACTCGTTGTTGCAAGCCTCAATTCGACAGTGCTTAAATCGATTATCTCCTGCGCATTCAACTCCATCAGCATCACTTCCTGATCAGGCTCCGTCACCTCCGGCTCCTGCTCCTGCAGCATGACATCCTGTCCGCTTTCTGGCTCCGTTCCGGGTTCTGTTCAAGGTTCGCCTTCTGCAAAAGCAACACCCGTTGCCATCAGAAGCAAAAGCATGAAAACTACTATCTTCCTCATCTCGGCTCTCCTTTCTCAACTGCTGCCTTTATTATATCAGCACCTTGCGAAAAAACAACTTAAACGCTGTATAGGTACAGCCTCGCAGGTTGCCATGAATGCCCTTAACTGGATAATTTTAGTCCAGATTGCATTTTTGATGTTTTTTTGGATTTTGCACTATACAATATGATGTGGTCTGGTATATAATCATCGTGCACGAAACCACCAAATAATGTGGTGGGGCTAGTGCGAAAAGGAGGTAATAATCATGTCAGTCGTAATTACAGGCAATGCAGATCCGCAGGAAGCTCAGGCTTACGTGGAATATCTTGAAGAGAAATACAACAGAAAGCTGAATAAACTGGACATCAACATCGATGGTGAATATGCTGATCTCAACTATGAGTTTGCACATGTTCCGTTTGAGCGTATCAGAAGAATCACCGGTTATCTGGTAGGCACGATGGATCACTGGAACGACGCCAAGACAGCAGAAGAAGCTGACCGCGTCAAGCACTCATTGGGTGATGAGAAGATGGAGACCCTGTCATAGGATCCAGTGCATCTTGCGAGCCAAGAAGTATCACGATTCTTCCGAAAGCAAGTCGATTCGTGATACTTTTTGAAAAAATATAAATCAGCAACGAAAAAAGTATCACTATTTCCGTTCATATGGCGGGGATAGTGATACTTTTATTTTTCAAACACTCTGTTTTGCCGGAAAACCGTGAAAAACTATCACGATTTGACCTCTCGGCGTGTAAAAAATGATACCTTTTGGCTTTGCGTTGACAGATTAGTAAACGTACACCTTCGGCAGTCTCTGTCCGAACGCGCAGGCGATCTCGTAGTTGATCGTGCCGGTCGCTTCTGCGATATCGTCGGCGGAGATCTCGTAGATGCCGTCCTTGCCCATGATGGTTACTTCATCACCTATGCGTACGTACGGTACATGGGTGACGTCGATCATGCACTGGTCCATGCAGATGTTGCCGGTGATCGGCGCCTTGACGCCATTGACGATGACCTGGGCCTTGGAAGAATACGGACGAGGATATCCGTCTGCGTAGCCAAGCGGAATCGTTGCGATGATGCTGTCCTTTTCGGCGGTCCATTTGCGGCCGTAGCTGATGGATGTTCCTGCCGGAACTTTCTTCAGATGCACGATGTTGGCTTTGACGCTCATGACCGGCCTGATCTCGAACTTGCTTCTGTCGACTTCATCTGATGGATACAGTCCGTAAAGGATGATGCCTGGGCGTACCTGATTGTAATGCGCGGTCGGGATCTCCATGATCGCGGCACTGTTTGCGAGCGCTCTCATCGGCAGGTTGATATCGGCTTTCTGCAGCGCTTTGTAGAATCCGGCGTATCTGTTCTCCTGCATATGCGCGTAGTTCTTGTCCGCAGCGTCTGCTGTTGCGAAGTGGGAGAAGAGGCCGATCAGCTTGATGTGCTGCAGGGTCGTAATCATCTTGACGTCTTCAACGGAGGCCGGATCTTCCGGGTTGTATCCGATCCTGCCCATTCCTGTATCTACGGCAATGTAGCATTCGATGGTTTTGCCTGCCTTGCGCGCTGCGTTGTTGATCGCTTCCGCATTCGCGTAGCTGCAGACGACCGGTGTCAGATCATATTCAGCAAGGACGTCCGCGTAAGGTTCCGGCGTCAGTCCGAGGATCAGAATCTGCTCTGTCTTATATCCGGCGTTACGGAGCTTGATCGCTTCGGAAAGTGTTGCCACACCGAAAGATTTCACACCGTTTGCCCGGAGAACCGATGCACATTTCACAGATCCGTGGCCGTAGCCGTCGGCCTTGATGATCCCCGTGATCTTCTTGTCGATACCGACCTTGGAAATGATCTGCTTGATGTTGAAATCCAGGTTTGAAAGATTGATTTCCGCCCACGCGGCTCTCATTGCATCCTTATACATGTTACTAATAGTCCTTTCAGTTTATAAAAATAATAATAAAAAAACAGTGCTATGATCCCAATGAAAATAACCCCACTAGGATTATAGCACTTTCGCGCTTGGTATGAAAGGGGAAACAGGACTTGAAGGATGCGGAGATGCATCAAAGATAATCACTGTATCTGTCAAACCTGCTGCAAAGGCTATCCACTGCATGGCTGTCGCTGGACAGGATGAACCTGCCGCCGTTGGCCGCGATGTAGTCCAGGATCGGCTTCGCAGGATAGGTATCGGTGCGGTAGCCCCGCGTCATGCCGCCGGTGTTGATCTCGAAGAGTGCGCCGGTCTGCAGCAGTTTGTCGACCGCCTTCTGCCAGGCAGCGATATAGCGCGGATGGCCTTCGTCGAAGAGTGCGCCCTGTTTGCCGCCTTCTCCGCCGGCGTTGTATTTGGTGATCAGATCGAGGTGGCCGATGATGTCTGCGCCGGTCATCTCGACAACGCGGCTTACGGTTTCGTAATACCGCTCGATCATGGAGTACACATCGCCGCCGAAATACTTCTCGGCGGTCTCCTGCCAGATCTCTTTCGTTTCGTCGATGATGACGATGCCGCCCCCTTCCGGGCTGCAGTCGATATAGTGGACAGAGCCGATGACATAGTCCCAGTCTCTTGTAGGTGTTCCGGCCAGGCAGTCCTGTTCGACGCCGCAGAGGATCTCCATCCTGCCGGTGTACTCCGCAGCCAGAGCGCGGACCTCCGCTTCATACGCTTCCTGATCGGACAGCAGCATGCAGTAGCTCTCGTCATAGGGGGTGTAGCCGTGACCGGAAAATCCGTAGACCTTCAGCCCCTGGGCGAACGCCGCTGCAGCCATCTCCGCCGCGGTATTCCCCCCATCGCAGTATGATGTGTGGGTGTGGAAATCCGCCAGGCTGTTTTTGTTTAATTCCGAGTATCTGCTGAAGTTCATTTCGTCATCTTCTCCTGCTTGACCTTGTGGTCGATCACATGGCGGGACGCCAGTTCCTCTGTGATGTCATCCAACGAGATGCCCGCTTCCACCATGAGCACCATCACGTGGTACGCCAGGTCTGCGATCTCGTAAATCGTCTCTGCTTTGTCTTCTGCCTTTGCGGCGATGATGACTTCTGTCGACTCCTCTCCAACTTTCTTCAGGATCTTATCCAACCCTTTCTCGAACAGATAGGTCGTATAAGAGCCTTCCTTCTTCTCTGTCTTCCTTCCGCGGATCAGTTCCATCAATCCCTCATAGGAAAATGTATCGTCGATAGGCGATGCAGGCTCAGCATCAAGGTCTGCGGCCGCTTCCAGCATCGGATAGTCGAAGCACGACCAGGTCCCCAGGTGGCAGGCCGGTCCGTCCGGTTTCACCTTCACCACCAGCGCGTCCCTGTCGCAGTCCGCTGTGATGGACACGATGTGCTGGTAGTTGCCGCTGGTCTCACCCTTGAGCCACAGCTCCTGCCGGGAGCGACTCCAGAAACAGGTCAGTTTCTTCTCCAGAGAAATCCGCAGGCTCTCCTCATTCATGTATGCCAGGGTCAGTACCTCGTTCGTGTCCACATCGACAACGATCGCCGGTACCAGTCCCTTCTCGTCAAATTTCACGTCTTCTATTTTTACCATTTCTGCCATTGTTTATCTCCTTGCCGGTATTCCTGCTTTTGCCATTGCCTCTTTCAGGTCCGCGATCTCAACCTCCTTGAAGTGGAAGATGCTTGCAGCCAGCCCCGCGTCGATGTCGGGGATCTCGGTGAACAGCTCGATGAAGTCCTCGATGCAGCCCGCCCCGCCGGAGGCGATGACCGGTACATTGACCGCATCGCAGACGGCCTTCAGCAGCGGAATGTCAAAGCCCTGTTTCACGCCGTCCGTATCGATGGAGTTGACGACGACCTCGCCGGCGCCTGCGTCGACGCAGCGTTTGATCCAGTCGATGGCTTCCATGCCGGTGTTCTCCCGGGCGCCCTTGGCGAAGACCCGGTAGACCCCGTCGATCAAGGAAACGTCCACGGACAGGACGACGCATTGGTCGCCATAGAGTCTGGCCGCTTCACCGATGATGGACGGATTCCGGATGGCGCCTGAGTTGACGCTGACCTTGTCCGCGCCGCACTTGAGCACCCGGTCGAAGTCTTCGATGGTGCTGATACCGCCGCCCACCGTCAGCGGGATAAAAACGTTGGACGCTGTCTCGGTCAGGATCTCCGTGAACAGCTTCCGTCCGTCGCTGGACGCGGTGATATCGTAGAACACCAGCTCATCCGCGCCGGCGTCTGTATAGAACTTCGCCAGTTCCACCGGCGATGAAACATCGTTCAGGTCCTTGAACTTGGTTCCTTTGACGACCCTGCCGTCTTTTACATCCAGGCAGGGGATGATTCTCTTTGTGATCATATTGCCTCCTCTATCGCGCAGCGTCCGCCGCCGCGATTGCTTCTTTCAGGTCGATGGTTCCTGTGTAGTACGCCTTGCCGATGATGGCGCCGTACAGTCCGCGGGCGGCCAGCCGCTTCACATCGTCAATGGACGATACGCCGCCGGATGCCACCAGCTGCATGCCGAGCCGTGCGGACAGTTCCTCATAAAGCCCATGGTTCGTGCCTTTCATGGCGCCGTCTTTGGAAATGTCCGTCACGATGATGGTCGTCACGCCCAGCGCCTGCATCTGTTCGCAGAAGTCAACCGCCGTCAGCTGGGTCTTCTCCGTCCAGCCTTTGATCGCCACATAACCGTCCTTCAGGTCGATGCCGACAGCGATTTTCTCTCCGTATGCCGCTACGGCTTCCTCCAGAAACGCCCGGTCGGTCACCGCTGCCGTCCCCAGGATCACCCGGTCGATGCCGGCGTCCATGTAGCGGCGAATCACATCCATGCTTCGGATTCCGCCGCCGATCTCGCAAAAGCATCCGCTGGCTTCCTTGATCCGGCATACCGTATCAAAGTTCGGCGTGGTGCCGTCCTTGGAAATGTCCGTCACGATGATGGTCGTCACGCCCAGCGCCTGCATCTGTTCGCAGAAGTCAACCGCCGTCAGCTGGGTCTTCTCTGTCCAGCCCTTGATCGCCACATAGCCGTCCTTCAGGTCGATGCCGACGGCGATCTTCTCTCCGTACGCCGCTACAGCTTCCTCCAGAAACGCCCGGTCTGTCACCGCCGCTGTTCCCAGGATCACCCGGTCGATGCCGGCGTCCATGTAGCGGCGGATCACATCCATGCTTCGGATGCCGCCGCCGATCTCGCAAAAGCACCCGCTGGCTTCCTTGATCCGGCATACCGTATCAAAGTTCGGCGTGGTGCCGTCCTTGGCGCCCTCCAGATCGACGATGTGTATGTACTCTGCTCCTGCCGCCGCGAAGTCTCTTCCGATCTGCGGCGGATCGTCGCTGTATATGGTCATGTCCTCGTACCTGCCGCGCAAAAGCCGGACCGCTTTGCCGTCAAACAGGTCGATGGCAGGGAATATCTTCATTCGTATGTGCCTCCTGTTCTATAGTTCGCAGAACGCCTGCAGGATCTTCAGTCCGACAGCGCCGCTCTTTTCCGGATGGAACTGGCATCCGTAGACATTTCCGTCGGCGACGGCAGCCGTCAGCTCCGCACCGTATTCGGTCACGGCGATGGTACTGTCCGCGCAATCCGCCGCGTAGTAGGAATGGACGAAGTAAACGTGATCGCCTTCCTTAATGTACTTGAACAGCGGCTCTGCCCCTTCTGCCGCGCGACCCCGGAATTCGAGGGCGTTCCAGCCGATGTGCGGGATTTTATAAGAGTCCGGTGCCACACCCTTGATGGGAACAACGTTGCCTTTGATGAGTCCAAGTCCTTCGTGCTCGCCGTACTCGAAGCTTTTCTCCAGGAGAAGCTGCATGCCGAGGCAGATGCCCATCAGGGGCTTTCCTGCTTTTGCCTGGGCTGTCACGATGTCCGCCATACCGGACTCGCGCAGCTTCTTCGCCGCGTCCTCATAGGCGCCGACGCCAGGCAGAATGATCTGGTCTGCCGCTTCGATCCGCGCAGGATCCGCTGTGACGACAGCATCCTGCCCGATGTATTTGCATGAACTCTGCAGGGAAAACAGATTCCCCACGCCGTAATCAATGATCGCTATCACTATAGAACTCCTTTCGTGGACGGTATTTCATCTGCAAAAGCTGTATCGACGCTGGCTGCCTGCCGGGCGGACCGAGCCGCCGACTTGAACGCGCCCTCGATGATGTGGTGGGAATTGGTCCCGGCGAGTTTGCGGATGTGCAGGTTGCACGCGGCGCTTCTGGCAAAGGCCATCCAGAACTCTTCCACCAGCTCCGTGTCGAAGGTCCCGACCTTCGCCGTCGGGATGTCCAGATCGAACCCCAGATAACATCTGCCTGAAAAATCGATGGCCGTCAGGATGAGGGACTCATCCATGGGAATGATGGCGCTGCCGTAGCGGCTGATGCCCTTCTTGTCCCCCAGTGCCTGTGCGAAGGCTTCCCCCAGGGCGATGCCGATGTCCTCGACAGTGTGGTGGTCATCCACATACGTGTCCCCTTCGCACTTCACCGTCAAGTCGAACCGGCCGTGCTTGGCAAACAGGGTCAGCATGTGATCGAGAAATCCCACGCCCGTGTCGATGTTCGACTCGCCTTTGCCGTCGAGCTCGAGCTTCAGCGCGATGTCCGTCTCTGCTGTTTTTCTGTTGATCTCTGCGTTTCTCATTTCAATTCCTCTATTACCTCTCCGAGAACCTTCAGGAACACATCCATCTGTTCTCTGCTTCCGATGGTGACTCTGTTGTACTGGGCCATCCGCGCCTTCGTGAAGTGACGGATCAGCACGCCGCGCCGCTTCATTTCCTCGTAGATCTGCCCGCCGTCCACCTGCGGATGCTTCATGAATATGAAGTTGGCAGACGAATCTGTGAGCGCAAAACCCATGGCGTTGAGCCGTTCCTGCGTATATCGCCTATTAGCGATGACCGATTCGCAGTTTCTGCGGATCATTTCCTCCTCCTCGAGGATACCCAGCCCGGCTGCCTGTGTCATCGCATTGATATTGTACGGATTCGTTGAGTTCCGGATCGTATTCAGATCCCGGATGATCTCTGCCGATGCCACTCCGAATCCCAATCTGGCCCCCGCCAGCGAACGGGATTTGGAAAAAGTCTGTATGATCAGAAGATTGTCGTACTTCTCAAGCAACGGCAGGCAGGTCTCCGCGCCGAAATCCACATAGGCCTCATCCACGACCACAAGGTCGTCGGGATTGCCGCGGATGATCTCCTCGATCTGACCGCGGCTCAGTGCGATCCCGGTATGGGCGTTCGGATTGGCGATGAAGATCGTGCCGCCG
>JAFRKJ010000030.1 GCA_017431785.1 Bacillota bacterium
CGCAGGACATGGGAGCGGCGTCAGTACGAAAGGTATTCCGCTGAACGCTTGCGCTCTGTCCTCACGTAGCGGTTCTAAGCTCATTCTGCGCCAGGCGCTTGAATTCGCTAAGAACCGACGTTGCGGAGGTCAGCTTCATACCTTCCGTGCTGACACCGCAAAATCTGCTTTTGAGTTATTGTAGCAATACCGTAGTACGCAATAATTAGGTAATATGAAGAAGTTGAAGATATTAGTTGCGAATGATGATGGGATAGAGGCCCGCGGGTTGCGGGCACTGGTGGACGCGCTGACGGAACAGGCCGGCGCGGAGGTTTATGTGTTTGCACCGGACGGACAGAGGAGCGCAGCTTCCCATGCGATTACCCTGCATGTGCCAATCAGCGTCTGGCCAGTGGAGTATGACGGAGCGGCTATGGCTTTTGCATTGGACGGAACACCGTCCGACTGCGTAGCGGTGGGCTTGAAGATGCTGAGGCTGAAAGGCATCGAAGTCGATATGGTATTCGCAGGCGTCAATCACGGAGCCAATGTGGGTACGGATATCGTGTATTCGGGGACAGTCGGCGCGGCACTGGAAGGGTCCATACAAGGCTACCCGTCGGTTGCAGTTTCCGTTGACAGTCACAGCGCGACCCACTTCGATTACGCGTGCGATTTAGCGGTGGATCTGGTGCGAAAGACCGGCGGCGAGTGGGACAGCGACATTATGATCAACATCAATACGCCGGATCTGCCAACAGACGAGATCAAAGGCATCAGCAATACGATTATGGGCAGAAGAGAATACATCAACGATGTGCAGGTTGAGACGGAAGGCGAAGTCACCACCTTCGTATATGGTGGGGATCCGGTGCTCTATGAGAGCGATGAGAATCAGTTTGACGTGGTCGCCCTCGAGAACGGGTACGCGTCCATATCGGCGCTGCACAAAGATATGACGGCATATGAAGCCGGCAGGATGCTGGCAGACTGGAGGATAGGAAAATGACAATGAACAGAGAAGACACATTAGCAGTATTTATTGATTTTCAGGAAAAACTCATGCCTGTCATGTTCCATAAAGAGGAACTGCAGGATAAGACATGCAGACTTGCGAAAGGACTTGCTGTTCTGGAAATCCCGCACATTGTGACACAGCAGTACACCAAAGGAATCGGGGAGACGATTCCTGAGATCGCCGAGGCGATTGGCGATTTTGAGCCGATCGACAAGACGACATTCAGTTGCATGAGTCATGTGGATTTCATCAATCAGCTTGAGATCGAAGCCAAGAAGAACATCATTGTCTGCGGCATCGAGGCGCATATCTGCGTGCAGCAGACCGTGGAACAGCTGTTGGCAGAAGGATACAATGTCTACATTCCTGCAGACTGCATCTCTTCTAGAAGCCAGAATGACTTTCTTTGGGCTACGGAGAGAATGGAAAAAGCCGGAGCTGTTGTGACTACGTACGAATCGATTCTCTATGAGCTTCTCAAGGATTCAAAAGCGGAAGGCTTCCGTGAAATTTCGAAAATCGTAAAGTAAAAGAAAGAGAAGTAAATGTTTTTATTCGATAACAGAATCACACTTGAAAACAGAGAAATACTGGAGGAGTATCTAAACGGATTCGAGTACAAGACCTCCGGACTCTCTTACAGTGCTCTCTATATGTGGAGAGATATCAACCAGTTCAGCTGGGAAATCATTGGTGATTACATGTGCATGAGCGGTGTGAGCCACCTGGAGTTGGAACAGGGAATCGAGCTTCCGTTTATGTTTCCGCCTCTGACGAAGACGGGATCATACGACAAGGAGTCCCTGCGCGAAACTATATTCAAGGCCAAGGAGTACTTCGAGAGCAAAGGGCATCCATTCAGCCTGCGGCTGGTGCCGTTTCACATCCTGGAGATCATCAAGGAAGCAGTGCCGGAACTGAAGTGGCAGGACGACCGTCCGAACTACGATTATATCTATCTGACGAAGGATCTGATCGAACTTGCGGGCAGAGACTTCCACAAGAAGAAGAACCACCTCAATTATTTCAAGAAGACATACGAGTACGAGTATGTTAAAATGACATCTGACATGGCAGACGAGGCAATGCAGTTCATCGATGAATTCAACCGCCGCAAGGATATTCCGGCACATGAGATGGAACTCCTGAAGATGGAAGAAGAAGCGATGGACGATGTGTTCAGAAATCTGGAAGCAGTGGGCTATGAAGCGGGGGTCATCCGCATCAATGGAAAAATCGAAGCAATTGCAGTGGGCGGACGCCTCGGCACAAAGATGATCACCGAACACGTTGAGAAGGCCAATGTAGAATACAGAGGACTTTATCAGGCCATCAACAATGAATTCTGTAAGCATGTGGCCGGGTGGGCCAAGTACATCAACAGGGAAGAGGACATGGGAATTCCGAATCTGAGGAAGGCGAAACTCTCTTATCGTCCGTGTCAGCTGCTGGAGAAATACATCGGTGTATTTCCGGATTGAGCAAAAGAAGCAACAGACCCGCCTAGAAATCTGTTAAAAAATTAACATTTTTAGTCCAAAACTATTGACAACCCTTGATATTAAAGGTATCATAGCAAACGCAAGGGAAAAATTGTTTTAATCGGCATAGCCGTTAAAATATTAACGAACCCAAAAGATATACCCAGAATAAGTATATTAATTAAGGAGGAAATCAAAAAAATGAGAGAAGTTGTAATCGTAGGTGCTGCAAGAACAGCAATCGGTAAGTTCGGTGGAACTCTGAAGAACGTCCCAACAAGACAGCTCGGCGCTGTATGTATCGAAGAAGCTCTGAAGAGAGCAGGCGTTGAGAAGGAACAGGTTGACGAAGTCATCATGGGTTGCGTACTCCAGGGTGGTCTCGGACAGAATGTTGCAAGACAGATGATGCTTGACGCAGGTCTGCCTGTAGAAATTCCTTGCTTCACCATCAACAAGGTCTGCGGTTCAGGTCTGAGAGCAGTTGAACTGGCTGCACAGATCATCAAGGCTGGAGACGCTGATATAATCGTTGCAGGCGGCGCGGAGAACATGTCATCAGCTCCTTATGTAATGCCAGCTGCAAGATGGGGCGCTAGAATGTTTGATGCGAAGATGACAGACATGATGGTAAACGATGGTCTGTGGGATGTATTCAACAACTACCACATGGGCATGACTGCAGAAAACGTAGCTGAGCAGTGGGGACTGACCAGAGAAGAACTGGACGAGTTCTCAGTTATTTCACAGCAGAGAGCAGAGAAGGCTGTAGACAGCGGCGTATTCAAGGACGAGATCGTTCCTGTAACGATTCCACAGAGAAAGGGTGATCCAATCGTATTCGATACAGACGAGCACCTCACTCGCGGATCCACAATGGAAAAGGTTGCTAAGCTTAAGCCTGCATTCAAGAAGGACGGCGGTATCGTTACAGCTGCTAACGCTTCCGGAATCAATGACTCAGGTGCTGCAGTAGTAGTAATGAGCAAGGAAAAGGCTGACGAGCTGGGCATCAAGCCAATGGCTACCATCAAGTCCTATGCATCAGGCGGCGTAGATCCATCCATCATGGGCGTTGGTCCTGTACCTGCTTCCAGAAAAGCTCTGGAAAAGGCTGGTCTGACCATCGAAGATATGGATCTGGTAGAAGCAAACGAAGCATTCGCAGCACAGTCACTGGCAGTTAGAAAAGATCTGGGACTCGATCCTGAAAAGACTAACGTAAACGGTGGCGCAATCGCTCTGGGACACCCAATCGGAGCATCCGGCTGCAGAATCCTGATCACTCTTCTGTACGAGATGCAGAGAAGAGGAAGCCACTATGGTCTCGCAACTCTGTGCATCGGCGGCGGCATGGGAACATCCGTCATCGTAGAGATGTAAGATTTGCAAAAGCAATAAAAACAAAACGGAAGGTGTCGCTTCATGCGGCACCTTCTTTTAATGCACAATAGCGGCAGGGCCGTCTTTTTCTTTGCCTCACCATCTGCAGAAGGTATAATGAAGGGGAGGAGAACACCATGAGCGATAGAACATTCAGAATCGGACCGATTCGTCCGCCAAGTGAAGCGAACAGCCTGCTGATCCAGGTGACCAACGGATGCACCTGGAACAAATGCAAGTTCTGCCAACTCTACCGGCACACCAAGTTCAAAGCCTACAGTGCAGACAGCATCAGAGCCGACATCGACAACATCGCCTACTGGGCGGAACGCGTCAGGAAATATGAACGCAAAGGCGTGAGTGCTTTTGCATGGGATATTGAAGGCATCAATGCAGAGCTGTCAAACATGACGGACGCTGACGAACAGCAATGCATGTATACGGTTGCAAACTGGTTGGTGGGCGGTGGTGAAAATGTCTTTCTGCAGGATGGCAACAGCACAGCTCTGAGCAGCGGCAGGCTGACGGATGTGCTTGTTTACCTGCGTCAGGTGTTTCCTCAGATCAAGCGAATCACTTCTTATGGGCGGGCAGAGAATCTGTCCCGATCCACTGCAGAGGATTTCGCGGAACTGAAAGCCGCGGGGCTCGACCGGATCCACTCTGGATTTGAGTCCGGATCTGATGCAGTTCTAAAGCGGATCAACAAAGGTGTCACGCAGGAGCAGCAGATTCGCGCAGGCAAAGCCATAAAAAACGGCGGCATCGAGCTCAGCATTTACTTCATGCCTGGCGTCGGCGGCAAAGACTTGTCCGCTGACAATGCGGAGGGCACAGCAGAAGTCATCAATGCGGTCAATCCTGACTTCGTCAGAGTCAGAACGGCAGCGGTCAAACCGGGGACAGAGCTCTATCAGGATTGGCAGGATGGGGCATTTGAGCTATGCAGTGACGACGACAAAGTGCGGGAGATCCGCAGGGTGATCGAGTTGGCAGGCGCAAAGCAGGACGCGCCGCAGATAACGACATACCTTGTTAGCGACCACATGATCAACCTTCTGCAATCAGTGGAAGGTTACATAGCACAGGGTGGCAGCAATACGACCGATGATCGGGAACGCATGTTGGGACTGATCGACCGTTATCTTGATATGCCGGAGGCCGACCGCAGAGTCTTCCAGCTTCTGCGCAGGACGCTGCGCGCCTATGACCTGGGAGATATGGAGCGGCTGGGTGCGCCAGAGCGTGATGCCCTTCGCGCAGAAGTTATGAAAGAGAATGAACTCGGCTGGAACGTGAGGATGAACGGGTATATCTGCAGGTATGTGTGATATAATTTTTTTGCCATGCGAGACAACGACTTTAACGATGACATAATGAATACCGTCGATGGTGAAAGCAAAACCAGAACAGCTGCGTCGCAGATACGGCGCTACGCTTTGATTGGCTTCGGTCTGGTGATTCTCAACTTCGCCTATGTCATGGTGACGGTTCCTCACGGCATCATCAACGGCGGCGTCACGAGCTTCAGCATGATTCTGTCCAGATTGCCGCTCACAGAACTACTTCCAGTCAATGCGTGGGTCACGATCGTAACAGCCCTATTGGCGCTGCTTTGCTTTGTCTTTCTCGGGAGAGACATCTTTATTGCAAGTCTGTACAGTTGTGTAGTAGGTGTTGCGGCATTCAATTTCTTCACGTTGATCATTCCGAAGGGCGTAATCGATGCCATGGTGAGGATCGGATACATGGGAGACAACCCGGTGATTCCGATCGGTATGGCTGTCGAGCTGATTTTGGCCGCTATCATCGTCGGAACAGGATATTATTTCTGTCTGAGCAACGATTCTACTGCGGTGGGGATGGATACCATTGCCCTCATACTGCATAAACGAAATGAGAAGATCCCTGTGGCTTATGCCATGTATGCCATCAACATCCTCGTGCTTTTGCTCGGCCTGTATGCTTATGGCCTGCGGTGCGTTCTGATGGGCATCGCCTTCGCGGGAATCCAGGCACTCACACTACACACACTGCTCAAGTGCAGAGGAGAGGAGGACGGCATCACTATACTCGATAAAGCAAGAGCGCTGATGGTGTTTGTGCTCGGGGCAGATTTCATACGATTAGCGGTGTCATCATGCATCTGCATGGTGATCGATCTGGCCATCTTTCACGGCATGGGAATGGCTCTTGATTTCGAGCGCGCCGCGCTGGAAATCTTTATCGCCACACTGACAGCAAGAATCATCTCTTCCTTGATCAACTATGTGATCAACAGGAAATGGGTATTCGACAGCAATGCTGCAGTAGGGAAGTCTATGCTGCGCTATTACATTCTAGCGGCGTTTATCATGCTCATGTCATGGCTGCTGGTAACGATTCTTGTGCACTTCACCGGGGCGGACGGCATCTATCGGACAGGACTCAAATTCTGCACAGACTGCTGTCTGTTCATCGTGAGTTATTTTACCCAGAAGAAATGGGTGTTCAAAAGCACAGAGACTGAGGATACAGAAGTCAAAAATACAGAAACGATTGAGGATACAGAAAAATAAAGAGACAAAGAAGAACCGGCAATCATTCTGCCGGTTTTGTGTTATAATACATTCTGTATATGTATGTGTAGCGGGAGAAGAGATCCGCGGCCATACGAAGTGGCAGGAAGAGGTAAGAATGAAAGAACTTCTCATGGGAAATGAAGCAGTGGCGCTGGGCGCACTGGCTGCAGGTGTGCAGGTGGTGAGCGGATACCCGGGCACGCCGTCTTCAGAGACTCTGGAAACAATCGCGAAGAGAAATCCCGGAAATGTATATGTGGAATGGTCGGTCAATGAAAAGGCTGGCGCTGAGGTGGCTGCAGGCGCAGCTTATGCCGGAGCGCGCAGTCTTGTTACCATGAAACAGATGGGACTCAATGTAGCCTCTGATCCTGTTATGTGCGTCAATTATATCGGAGTCAAAGGCGGCATGGTCATCTATGTCTGCGATGATCCGGGTCCGATTTCCTCACAGACGGAACAGGATACGAGGAGTTTCGCAAGATACGCTCATATACCGTGCTTTGACTGTGACTCCCCGGAACAGGCATTCCAGGCCGTGCAGGATGCCTTCGCATTTTCTGAAGAGAATGGAACGCCTGTCATTTTGAGATCAACGACGAGAGTCTGCCATGCGTGCGCAGATATCGACGTGCCTGAGATCACAACGCCGGAGTCGCCGGACGGATTCGTGAAAGATCCGCAGTGGGTCATCTTCCCGAAGCTTGCTTATGAGGCGAAGCTCAGAGTGGCCGGACGCGAAAGCGAGATGTCCAGTGAATTCTCCGAATACAAAGGCAACACGATCGAGGGAAGCGGCCCAGTCGGAATTGCATGCGGAGGAATCTCCTATGCATATGTCAAAGAGGCAATTCGCGGTCACGAAGAAGACTTTACAGTACTGAAAATCGCAACGCCGTATCCGTTCCCGAAGGAACTGGCGAGACAGTTTCTGCTGGGCGTGGAGAAGGTGCTTTGCTTCGAAGAATTGGATCCGTATATTGAAGATGCACTGATCTACGAATACGGCAATCTGAGTCTTGAAATAGATAACTTTATAGAAGGAAAAAGAACCGGAACAGTACGCCTTGGCGGCGAACTCAGCGCCGTTGAGGTCGGAAGTGTCATAGAAAGTGTAACGGGAATCAAAACGTCGATTCCACATAGCGAACCGGCGGACATGCCGGCGCTGCCTGTCAGACCGCCGGTACTCTGCGCGGGATGTCCGCATAGAGGAGCGTTCTATGCTGTCAAGAAAGCAGTCGGTAAGAAGCCTGCTATTTTCAGCGGTGACATCGGATGCTATACCCTTGGCAACGCAGCTCCGCTGGATATGGTTGACACCTGCCTTTGCATGGGCGCAGGAATCACCCTTGCTCAGGGTCTTGATCATGCAATCAACGGGCTGGAAAGCGAAAACGGCCAAAAGGAACCAACAACGGTGTTTGCCTTTGTTGGGGATTCGACTTTCTTTGCAAGCGGCATTACCGGAACAGTGAATGCTGTTTACAATCAGTCAGATATGATCCTGTGCGTTCTGGACAACTCGACGACAGCTATGACCGGTCACCAGCCGCACCCGGGAATGGGTGTGACCATGATGGGTGAAAGGGTTGAACCGGTGGACATCGCGAAAGTGCTTGAAGGCATCGGCGTGAAGTCGATTCGCACGGTGGATCCGCAGAATCTCGCGCAGTCAGTGGAAGCAGTGAATAGCGCCATGGAAGAGGAAGGCGTCCGCGCAATCATCTTCAAATCACCATGCATAGCACTGGTCAAGCCGAACGATCCAAAACACGTCGACATAGAAAAGTGTGTCGGCTGTATGCGGTGCATCAATGAGATCGGCTGCCCGGGACTGATTACAAAGAATACAAAAGCAACAATAGACACATCGCTCTGCACAGGCTGCGGACTCTGTACGCAGATCTGTCCTGTGGACGCGATTGGATGAGGGAAAGATATATGTCAGAGAAAGAGGTAAAGAGCTGCCTGCTCTGCGGCGTCGGAGGACAGGGAACGGTCCTGGCGTCGAGAATCATAGCGGCTGCGGCAATGGCCAAAGGCCTCCGTGCAAAGACTGCGGAGACGATTGGCATGGCCCAGAGAGGCGGCAGCGTTGTCAGCCATGTTCGGATCGGAGAGACAATCGCATCGCCGACGATCCCTCTCGGCACGGCGGATGTAATGATTGGATTTGAACCAGGTGAAGCGGCTGCAAACATCAAATATCTGAAAGAGGACGGCGTCCTGATCGTCAGCAGCAAACAGGTAAAACCGGTTACGGCGTCTCTCGGTCAAAGTGCCTATGATGGCGACGAATGCCTCGCCTGGCTGAAAAACAAAGTCAGAAGATGCATCGTGATCAACCCGGATGAGATCATTGAGGCATGCGGTTCACCAAAAGTGCTGAATGTCGCCATGACAGGTGCCCTTGCGGAAACCGGGGCAATGGGTCTCAGGATAGAAGATATGGAAGAGGCGCTGAAGAGAAGAATGAAGCCAAAACTGATTGAGATGAACAGCAAGGCTTTGCATATGGGCGCACAGTGCGCTGGGGAGAGGTAACAAAAATGAAGATGAAAAAAGCAACACTCAAAGACATCAGAAGACAGATCGCGCGTGTTCAGGCAGCAGGCGGATTCTACGCGAAGAGACTCAAAGGAATCGATCCGGAAGATATCAAGACGCAGGAGGATTTCGAGAAGCTTCCGTTTTCCGAGAAGGATGATCTGAGAGATGCCTATCCGCTTGGATTGGCAGCAGTGCCTGACGAAGAGATCGTCAGAATCCACTCGTCCAGCGGGACAACAGGTCTGCCGTGCATTATTCCGTACACCCAGAAGGATGTCGAAGACTGGGCGGAGCTGTTCAAGCGCTGCTACGAGATCGCGGGAATTACGAATAAAGACAGAATCCACATTACACCGGGATATGGGCTGTGGACAGCCGGCATCGGTTTCCAGCTGGGCGCCGAGAAACTGGGCGCCATGACGATTCCGATGGGACCGGGAAACACAGATAAGCAGATCAAGTTCATGCAGGATATGGAGTCCACCGTTCTCTGCGCAACGTCATCCTATGCGCTGCTCCTCGCCGAGGAAATCGAAAAGCGCGGAGTCAAGGATACCATCAAACTTAAGAAAGGCGTCATCGGTTCAGAGCGTTGGGGTCCTAAGATGCGTGCCCGTATCGCCAATGAACTGGGTGTCGAACTCTACGACATTTACGGATTGACAGAAGTGTACGGGCCTGGTATCGCCATCAACTGTGAATATGAGACTGGTATGCATTACTTCGACGACTTCCTTTACTTCGAGGTCATTGATCCGAAGACAGGCAAGGTGCTTCCAGACGGGGAGCTGGGAGAACTGGTCATTACTACACTGAAGAAAGAAGGCGCACCGCTCATCAGATACAGGACCCATGACTTGACGAGAATCATCCCTGACGATGTTCCGTGTCCTTGCGGCCGCAAGCTGCCGAGAATCGATGTTATTCTGGGCAGAACCGATGACATGGTCAAGGTCAAGGGCGTCAACATCTTCCCGGGACAAATTGAGGATTGTCTGAAGGATATCGAGGGCGCATCCAGTGAGTACCAGATCTTTATCGACCATGAAGACGGCAAAGATGTGATCAACCTCTTCGTCGAGACCATCTTCACGAAGAAGGGCGAGCGCCGCCGTCTTGAGAAACAGATCAAAGACAAGATCAAGAGCGTCATCAATGTAGGCGTAACGCCGAAGGCAGTAGATATCGGCGATCTGCCGAGAAGTGAGAAGAAAACAACGAGAGTATTCGATTACAGATACTAACGTCATGTGCTGCGGTACAGAGAAAAAGAAAGGATCATGCATGACTGCAAAATCAATGATGCCTTATGTAGAAGGCAACTCAGCAATCAGGGCGATGTTTGAAGAAGGCGCCCGGATGGCTGCCCAATACGGTGCAGAGAATGTCTACGACTTCAGTCTGGGAAACCCGAGTGTTCCTGCGCCGGAGGAAGTGAACCAGGCCATACGCGATATACTCGAAGAAGAGCCTACGCTGCTGGTCCACGGATACAACAAGAGCAACTCCGGATATGAGGATGTCAGGCAGGCAGTGGCAGAACATTTGAATGAGCTCCACGGAACACATTTTGCTGCAGAGAACATCATCATGACCGTAGGCGCTGCCAGCGGACTGAACGTAGCCATTAAGGCGCTGGTCGATCCCGGCGAGGAGATTCTTGCCTTTGCACCATATTTCGTAGAATATGGAAACTATGCGAAGAACCATGGGGTGAACCTGCGCGCGGTGCCGGCGGATACAGTGACCTTCCAGCCGAACCTGGATGCGATGAAGGAAATGATGACGCCGAAAACGCGTGCTGTCATCATCAACTCACCGAACAACCCGACAGGTGTTGTTTACAGCGAAGAGACCATCAGGAAACTGGCACACATTCTGGAGGAGAAACAAGAGGAATACGGAAAGGAGATCTACATCATCTCCGATGAGCCATACAGGGAACTCGCCTATGACGGCGTCGAAGTTCCGTATGTCACCAAGTATTACGACAATACCGTCGTAGGGTATTCCTGGAGCAAGAGCCTGTCCCTGCCGGGTGAAAGAATCGGATATCTGGTTTTCCCAAGTGAGATGGCGGATTTCGAAAACGCCATTCAGGCGGCAAACATCGCCAACAGAGTACTCGGTTACGTCAACGCACCGACCCTGATCCAAAGAGTGGCGGGAAGATGCCTGAAGAGCAAGGTCGACATTGAGGCTTACGACCGCAACAGAAGAGCTCTTTACGGGGGTCTGGTCGACGCCGGTTATGAATGTATTTTCCCGGAAGGCGCGTTCTACCTCTTCGTCAAATCGCCAATAGACGATGACGTCGAATTCTGCGCAAAGGCAAAGGAACACCATATTCTGATCGTGCCGGGAAAATCCTTCGCATGTCCGGGATATGTGCGGATCGCGTACTGCGTTGCCTATGACACAATTGTGAATTCCATGCCTGCATTTGCAGCGCTGATGAAGGATATAAAAGAAAGCGAATGATAAATCAAATACAATCAGACAAGGAGAAGCGAGATGGCTGAAGTTATTGAGATGACAAATTTTATCCACGATATTATCGACAAGGATCTGGAAAACGAAAAGTATGGGGACAAGGTTCTGACGAGATTCCCGCCTGAACCAAACGGCTACCTGCACATTGGTCACGCCAAGTCCATCTGCCTGAACTTCATGACGGCAGAGAAATATCACGGGGGTTGCAATCTGAGATATGATGACACCAATCCGGTGAAAGAGGACATGGAATACGTTGACTCCATCGAAGAAGATGTAAGGTGGCTGGGATTCCAGTGGAAGGAAAGACTCTGGGCTTCGGACTACTTCGATGAGATGTATGACTGTGCAGTGACGCTGATCAAGAAGGGCCTTGCGTACGTTTGCGACTTCAGCGCAGAGGAAATCAGAGCGAACAGAGGAACACTGACCGAACCGGGCAAGGAATCTCC
Organism: Bacillota bacterium; assembly: GCA_017431785.1. Classification (GTDB taxonomy): domain Bacteria; phylum Bacillota; class Clostridia; order Peptostreptococcales; family Anaerovoracaceae; genus Lentihominibacter. Next base: position 11,924 of record JAFRKJ010000030.1, read on the forward strand.
TTACAGAAACAGAAGCGTGGAAGAGAACATGAAGCTCTTTGAAGAGATGCGTGACGGCAAGTATGAAGATGGTGAAAAAGTACTCCGTGCGAAGATCGACATGGCATCTCCTAACATCAATATGAGAGACCCTGTCATCTACCGTATCGCCCATGCGTCCCACCACAACACAGGCGACAAGTGGTGCATCTATCCGATGTACGATTTCGCGCATCCGATCGAGGATGCAATCGAAGGGATCACACACTCCATCTGTACACTGGAGTTCGAAGATCACAGACCGCTTTACGACTGGGTACTTGAGGCAGTAGGCAAGTGGCCGACTCCGCCGCAGCAGATCGAGTTCGCGCGTCTGAATATCACCAATACGATCATGTCCAAGAGATATCTCAAGGCGCTCGTTGACGATGGTATTGTTGATGGATGGGATGATCCGCGTATGCCGACCATCGCAGGCATCAGACGCAGAGGATACACGCCGGAAGCAGTGCGTGATTTCTGTGAGAGAATCGGCGTTGCAAAGGCAAACTCAACAGTAGATGTAGCACTTCTTGAGAGCTGCGTCCGCGATGACCTGAAGACGAAAGTGGAAAACAGAAATGTCGTTGAGAATCCGATCAAGGTCGTGATCACCAATTATCCGGAGGATCAGACAGAGATGATGCCGATCGAAAACAACCGTGAAGTGCCGGAGATGGGTGACCGTGAGGTGCCGTTCAGCAACGAGCTGTGGATCGACGGTGATGACTTCATGGAAGTGCCGGTCAAGAAGTACTTCAGACTCTTCCCGGGCAATGAAGTTCGCTTCAAGGGTGCATACTTCCTCACCTGCAACGAGGTCGTTAAGAACGAAGATGGTTCCATCAAAGAGCTGCTGTGCACCTACGATCCGGACACAAAGAGCGGTACGGAAGGTGCCAACCGTAAGGTCAAGGGAACCATCCACTGGGTCGACGCGAAGACAGCTGTCAAAATCAGGATCAGAAACTACGACTACCTGATGGTAGAAGATGAGAACGGAGAGATGGATCTCAATCCGGATTCACTCATGGAATCCTGGGGCTATGCGGAACCGCTGCTCGGTGAGGCGAAGCCGGGTGAACGTTTTCAGTTCTTCCGCAAAGGCTACTACATCGCAGATAGCGTGTTGAACAGCGCAGAAGACGATGGATCGGAGACAAAAGTCTTCAACAAGATCGTCGGACTGAAATCATCCTTTAAGGTGAAGAAATAACAATGACTGATCTGAAGAATCTTTCAGAAGTAAATAAGCTGCCGGAGCTGCTGTCGCCGGTCGGAGGCCGGGCGCAGCTGGAGGCTGCAGTAAATCATGGAGCGGATGCCGTCTATATGGGCGGCTCCCTTTTTAATGCGCGCATTAACGCGGAGAATTTCACAGAAGAGTCTCTGGCAGAGGCAATCGGTTTCGCACATGAGCGTGGTGTCAAAGTCTACATCACCTTCAACACCCTCATTAAGGACAGTGAGCTGGAGAAGGCTTTTCGATATGCCTGTCGTCTGTATGAGATGGGAGCGGATGCGCTGATTTTGCAGGACATGGGACTGGCCCGTCTGATGAGGAATTATCTGCCGGATTTTCCGATTCATCTCTCAACGCAGGGGACTGTCTACAATGTGCAGGCCCTCGAGTTGGTAAAGCAGATGGGCTTCAGCAGAGTCGTACCGGCGAGAGAGCTGACGCTGCAAGAAATCGCGCGCCTGACAGAGAAGGCCCATGAGCTGGGAATGGACGTAGAGGTTTTCATCCATGGCGCCCTGTGCATGTGCTACTCAGGGCAGTGCCAGATGAGCAGAGCCTTCGGCGGAGGCGGAAGAAGCGGCAACCGTGGACTTTGCGCCCAACCGTGCAGACTGCTTTACACAGATGATAAAGGCAGAAAGGAATACTTCCTCAGCCCGAAGGATTTGTGCACTTTGGATTTGATGCCGCAGCTGATTGATGCAGGCGTTGATTCCTTCAAAATCGAAGGACGCCTCAAGTCGCCGGAATATGTTGCAGTAACCACAAGCATTTACAGGAAGTATCTCGACTTGTATGCGGAAGCTGTGAAAGCTGCAAATGCCAACGGTGCAGCCGGAGAGCGTATCGTTGCCGATCAATGGAAGTCGATGATTGATCCGGAAGACATGCAGAAACTGAAGCGGAGCTTCAACAGAGGAGGCTTTACCCACGGCTATCTCGAGGGAAATCCGGGGCGGAAGATTCTGTCCGGCGCAAGCCCAAAGAACCAGGGAATATATATTGGAAAAGTTGCATCCGTCAGACCTGTAAAAGGGAAGAACGGTGCAGGACGGGATAAAGTGCTGATAAATGTTCAGCTGCAGAGCGGCTTGAAACAGGATGGGTATGGCGAGTCCATCAGACAGGGCGATGGTGTGGAAATCAGACGCCGCTTAGAACATTCACCGGCTGACGTTACGGCCGGCAGCAATGTGGTGACTTATGTCGAGAAGCTTGCGAATCAGTTAATGTGCATCGGTGACTTTGATAGCGGCGTCCAAGCGGGCGACAGAGTATATAAGGTTACAGACAAAGCGCTCCGCGAAGAGGCGATGGCGGCGGATGAAAAGAAACTGCCGGTCAGGATGCGTTTCTGTGGATACATTGAGCAGAAGCCTACACTGGAACTGGCTTTGAAAAAATCGGAAGCGCGAGCGGAAGCCGCCGATGGAGAAATCATAAATGTCGTTGGTGATTTTGCAGTAGAAAAAGCGCTGAAGAAAGCGCTCACAGAAGAAAAGATCAAAGAACAGCTGAAGAAACTCGGAGATACAGGGTTCTGCGCAGATGCGAAAGATATATGCATTGAGATCGATCCAGATATCATGATTCCGGTGTCCGTGATCAATCAGATGCGCCGGCAGGCGGCGGAAGCTTTGAGCGGAAAGCTGCGCGGCGCAATTACACGGAAACGCTGCCCACTGACGGAAGATGAAATCCGTAGAGTCGTATCCGCCGAACAACTCGGCAGTGAGCAGGAAGTAAACCGCGTCGAGGGCATGGCTGCGGTGGATGATCAGCCGTATATTCTGAACGTCAGCAAAGGCGAACTGGATGATTATATGGAAGCCAACTTTACTTCCATCGTTGACGAGTACCGTGACACAGGAGTGCTCATCGGCAACCTGGGGTGGATCAAACAGTTTACAGATGCGGGCGTGCAGGTATATGGAGACTACGGATTGAATGCTTACAATGGACAAAGCATAAAAGCCTATGAAGAACTGGGAGTGAAGATGCTGCACACATCTTATGAACGGTGCAGGGATGGCAGGACGTCTGACAAGCGTTTCAAAGGCAAGGTTCCGCTGATGATAACAGAACACCCCTTCGATACCGATTACCTGATCGATCGAAAGGGTGTGAAGCACGAGATTATAAAATATGGTGATAAAAATATAGTGCTCTGATTTACAGGGCACTTTTATTTACAGCGTCACAGTTCGTTTGCATTTTTGAACATGATGACGCTCAGGAAGATCACGATTGCGCCGATCACATTCCAATGGAATCCCCAATTGGATGTCTGTGCCAGGATGATGACGACGATTCCTATCAGCAGCATGAACAGTGCGCTCAGGATATATCTCGGATTTCTTTTTCTACCGTTGTTTCTGAATGACATAAATCCACCTCCAAATCCTAATCATGGTATCATAAAAACCACTCCCTTTCAATGCGGCAGAACAAGATATTTGACGTAATTCAGAACATGAAAAAAGCGGCGTCCGCGGACGCCGCTTTCTGGTGTATACGTATACTTTATGTTCTTGTTTGGCTTTTCGCTTACGCTTATGCCTCGGCAGCTTCTTCAGCAGCCTTCTTGTCAGCTTCTCTCATTTCGAGAACGTGCTGATATTCTTCCTCTGTCATCTCCTGCATCGTGATTCCTGTTACGCCGTAGAACATTGAGATGAGTGGGTTGATCCAGTTAAGTACAGCAAATGGAATGTACGCACTGTTTACGCCCAGGAATGATCTCATGGTAGCGCCGCAAGTGTTCCAAGGGAAGAAGTTTGAAGTGATCGTTCCGGAGTCTTCCAGACATCTTGACAGGTTC
>JAFRKJ010000031.1 GCA_017431785.1 Bacillota bacterium
AGCTGAGGGAAGTATTGAAGAAGATGGAAAGAAACGGATCCTTCCATATCGTGTGGGGAGAAAACGGTATCCCGGAAGAAGTATGGGTAGGGTAAAGGAGATCACAATGGACAGTTATCTGAATGGTATAAAGGATGAGCTGGATACGGTGAAAAACAACGATGAGTTTTATCGCCGACTGGATACACTCGTGTCGCAGCTGGCCAAGCTGTGTCCGAATGGAGGCGCGATAAAGGATCAGAAATCAGCGGACGTGATGACAAGCCTGGTTTTCCTTATCCGCGAGGGCTATGACAAAGGATTCAACCTGGTTGTCCGCTGCGAGATGAAGCCCGCAGGCGGAAATGTGATGAAGGCACATATGTCCTATATGCAGACCGGGGTCGGCAGAGTGTATTCATTTTACACAACGAAGGAAATGGCGCGGCGGGCTGTCGGTGATGATAATTGGGCAGAGATGCCGGTTCAATTCGTGATGAACAACCTGTTTAACAGGAAGGAAGCATTTGCTTTCACGTTTAACGGAGAATTCGGTAAAAACAATGGTACGATCATTGTTCCGATGATGTTCCTCTGGCCTGTGTTTCAGGGGAAAATGCCAAAGCCCTTGAATTGTCAGGAGTCGAAGCGTTGAGAAATAGGTCATCTTGCTGGGAATACAGCTGACGGGAGAGGAGTAAAACATTAAATTTTCACCTTCCCGAACACGCTGGAGCACTATCCGAACTATTGCAGCAATTGCCGGAAGAAGCATCAGGCAGAGATGAAAGCCAAGTACAGCAGGGGGAAGAAATCATGAAGAGGCGTTCTTTTTGAAAGCAGTGGGAGAGTAAGAATGAAGATTGGCATTATCTCGGACACGCACAATTTACTCAGAGAGGAAGTTGTGAAGGAACTGAAGGGGTGCGACGTGATTCTGCACGGCGGCGATATCAGCCAACAAAGTATTCTCGATCAGTTGGAAGCTATGGCACCTGTTCGCGTTGTGCGCGGGAATAACGATAAGGAATGGGCAGAACACCTGCCAGAGTCTCTGGATTTCGAGATGGCTGGACTGCGGTTCTTTATGACACATAAAAAGAAAGACATTCCGAAAGATGTAAGCAGTTACGATCTTGTGATCTTCGGACATTCACACCAGTATTCTGAAATATGGGTGGGAATGAAAAAGAAGACACTGCTGCTGAATCCGGGCAGCTGCGGGCCAAGAAGATTCATTCAGCCGATTACGATGGCTATTTTGACGGTAGATGGGGAAGAATGGACCGTAAACCTTTACTTCCTGAAAATTTTAACCCTCAATCGTTGTCTCTATCTGTTGAACGGATAAAAGTTACGATTTCATCTGCTGTCTTGGTGCCTGCATGATAGGCATCAAGCACTTTTTTATCGTCCAACTGCCTGCGTTTTTCCACCAGTTTCTTCATATCATCAAGCGCTGCTTCATACTTCGCTTTTGCTGCCAACATTGTCGCTTCAGCCTTCTCAATCTTTTCATCGAGAGTAATCACTCTTCTGCCTCTGGCCATTACTGCTGCACGCTCCCTTCAGATCCCGACTGTTTTGCTGCGGCCTTTTCAAATGCTTCTACTTCAAGGCGCAACAGATCAGAACTGATCTCACGAGCTTGTTTGTGTACATTCTCTGCGGTCATGTCAAATGCCTTCAGGATGGCCTTCTGAGTAGCTGTAACAGCATAGTCCAGAATGTATTCGTTGTCTGCTCCTTTCAGCATTTCAATCTTCTCAAGTTCCTTGATGGCGGCCGGCACTGTCATATAATTCTGTTTTTTCTCCATCCTGTCAATTTCTTCTCGCAGAAGAACATAGATACGGCTCCGGATAATCGTTGCAACGAAACCTATGAATATCTTGGTGTCAACTGATTCGTTGGTATATACCCTTTCCGCTCTGGCACCCAGGTATGATTTATCCCCTCGGAATGTCTTTTCAGAATCATCTCGGCTCTTGTACAGAAGGAGTGCCTCAGCTGCTGTCATCTTCTCAGAGGTTACGATTGCAAAGTATCCACACAGTTTAATCGACCGATTAATGAGCTCTGTCCTTTCAACTCCGCTCATGAATACTTCATCCGCCTGGCCTTCATGCCAGAACACGAGATCGAAATATTTCGTATACTCCCCGCCAAAGTGGATAGGCTCACCCATGCATTCTTTCAGCTTTCGTCCCATTCGGTCGATCTTCTCTTCAAATGCATCCCTGTCTTTGGCCTTCCTAGCGTCATCGTAATAGATGTGAAAGTATCGCTCCTTCTTGTCTGTGGCGTACAACTTCCGCTTGACAGTAGTACCGCTGACTTTGAAAGAGCGAATACTGTTCTTCCTGTCGTTCTCAAAGCTCCCCTGTACTTCCAGAATCAGCTCACTGACAAAGCTCTTCATCCCCTTCACCATGATCACGAAATCGTATCCGTTTTCATCCATGAATTCGATGTTCTCTTTGCAGAAATAGCCACGGTCCAGGATAAAACCCACGTGTTCATATCCATACCCTTTTGCCTTTTTCAGGGTGTGCTGCAGTTGCGATACATCCGGGATGCTTCCAGGATATGCCTCGTAGAACAGCGGTTCTCTGTTACAGCGATCATAGGCAATAGAGTAGTTGAAGATATCCGTTTCAGTGCCATGCTTTGAATGGCCCAGCTCTACCATATCAATGTCGCCGGCCTGACTTTCCTTGTTTGTGGAATCATAGGAAATATAAATCTTTTCCCGGTGATCCCGCTTCGCATTCCATTCATTCAGAAATCTGATACGTTGGTCAATTGTGACCTTCTGCAGAAAGTCAGATACCTTTGAATCGCTGTAAATCCGCATGTTATTCGTAAACAGCGCATGATTATATGCATAATCCGGATAGTACTGACCAGCATTATCTTCTGTAATAATGGAATACACTGCCAGATCCAGGAAGAGCCCAGCATCCTCACCAATGATCCGTCCGATCATCTGATCCAACTTGTAATCCGAAATGATCTTCCGAATCACCAGATAGGCTCCGACATGAAGGCATCCGCTGCGAAATTGCGTATCCTTTTCGATCGGCAGCAATTCCCGGGGAAAGAACTTCAGGAACTTTTCATTCGGATACATGAATGCTTTCTGTTCCTTATCCTGCTTTCCGATACAGGTCCGATTCGGAACATTATATTTCTTTTCCTTGTTGTAGGTACGACCCCTTTCCAAGTATACGTATGGTGTCCCACTAATCGTCTTAATAGAGATATTACCGCCTGCATCCGGAATCCTGATCCTGCAATTCAAGTACATCTTACGGCCTCCTTGATTGAGGGTTAATTATACTCAATCATTATACCGCATTTATCCCTCAATTGCAATAGAAAAATGCCGAAATGCGTTGATTTTCCTAGCACTTTCGGCA
>JAFRKJ010000032.1 GCA_017431785.1 Bacillota bacterium
GAGCAGCTGCTCAACAATATGCAAAACGCCGTCGAGGGATTTGTGAAAGATGCAGAGCAGATCGATGATCTGACGATGCTCTGTCTGGAATATAAGGGACAGCAAAGAAAAACGTAATACCGCACTTGCTTTTGCTGTTTTTGATCTGGGGATTCAACTGGGTCGTCATGCGCGTGGCGAATGAATATTTTCCGCCGGCGTTCTTCGTGGCGATTCGGTTTTCTATTGGCGCCGTCGCGCTGCTGATCGTCTGCGCGGTGCGCGGCAAACTGATTCCGCCGCGTCAGTACTGGCCGTGGATCGCCGTCACAGGGGTTCTGATGATGTCCATCAACAATACGGTCGTACAGATCTGCACCAAGTTCATCGGGGCGGGACTGACCGCGCTGCTGGATTACATGCAGTCCATCTTCGTCTGCATTCTCGCTGTCATTTTCCTGCAGGAACGGTTCACCCTAAGAAAACTCCTGGGCATCGTATTCAGTGTGATCGGACTGTTCATTCTAATGAATGTGGATATGACGGAACACATCTGGGCCGTCTTTCTGGCCCTTGGAGCCGCTGTCATCTGGGCGGTGTCCAACATCATTGTCAAATTGAAACTGACAGACTGCGATATGCTGCAGTACACTGCGTGGCAGATGGCCTGCGGATCCTTCGTGCTGCTTTTGTATCTCTTTGTCGGTGCACCGGAGGCGCTGGCAGGGGGCACTGCGCTTCTCTCGGAAACTGCGAAAACAGCAGCACTTGGCATCGTTACGCTGCTCTACAACGGCCTCATTGCGTCGGCCTTCGCGTTTCTCCTGTGGAATTACATTCTGACTCATATGGAGGCAGGGCAGGCATCGATTGCTGTCATGGGCGTGCCTGCCGTAGGTGTCCTGTCTGGCGTCGTCGTGCTGCATGAGCCCATGAGCTGGTCCATCGCCTTCGGCATGGCGCTGATCTTCGTCGGCATCTTCATCGTGCTGGGGCTCGGCGTCGGGAGGCAGCGCGCTGCGGATCAGAAGCCGACGCCGTAGTAATGGGCGATCGGCTGGCGCCGCAGCTTTTGGGCGATTAGCCGAAGTTGTAGCTTTTGCAGAAGGCGACGAAGGTCCGGACTAGAAGGGTGGTTTCTTTGAGCGGCGGCGTGGCAAGTCCGATCGTGCGGTGCTGGGGCGGATCCAGCGGAATGGCGGCCAGGTCAAAAGCGCAGGTCTCGATCATCATCTTCGGCACCAGGGCGATGCCTTCATCCTGAGCGACCATTCCCATCACAGAAATATCATCATCCAGAATATACTTTGTCTTCGGGCGGATCTTCGCTTTTTTGATGACCTGCTGCATATCGTGATTAGAACCCTGGAACTGAGAAATAAAAGCATACTTCTTCAAGTCATGCAAAGGGATAGATTCTGCTTTTGCGAGAGCATGCTTTGGCGACAGGATTACCATCATGGGGTCATCGAACAGAGGTGTGAAGTCCAGAGGATCGTTTTCGACGGAGCTCAGAAAGCCGCAGTCCAGTCTGCCTTCTGCAATACCGTTCTCGATATCCCGATAAACTCCATTGGTCAGTTCGATTTGCACCTCTGGAAACTGTCTGTTGAAATCCTGAATCAGTTTTGCGATCCACAGCGCTGTGAAACTGGTAAAACTGCCGATGCGAAGGGTGCCGGCGACGCGGTTGGAAAGAGCGTCCATTGCCTGGTCCAGAGAGTGCTGTTTGTTGACGAGCTCCTGCACCAGAGGGAGCAATTGTCTGCCGTTTTCCGTTAATGTCACACCGGTTTTGCTCCGGTGGAACAGTGTGCAGCCGGCCTCCTGTTCCATAGCGGCGATGGCGTGGCTGACGCCGGACTGCGTGTAGCTGAGCGCATCCGCAGCGAGGGTGATATTGCCCATCTCCGCGACCTTCAGGAATATCTCATATCTGATCTGTGAATTGTTCATTTCGGACTCCTTGCTTTTGCATCATGTGGCTTGTAATGTGACTGGATGATGCAGCCTGTCATACGGTTGAATTATACATGAGAAGTTGTAATGTTTAACATTAATATCATTCGCTTTTCAAATGTTTCAACATCAGTATAATCATAATTGAAATATGAATCAACTACGAAATCAGGAGTCAACCATGATCCACATCATCGCGAACGGATTCGGAGTACTGTCCACACTGTGCTTCATCGCATCCTTCCAGGTAAAATCGAATAAAGGACTGTACGTCATCCAGTCTGTCGCAAACGTCTTCTACGGCATCCAGTTCTATCTGCTGGGTGCCTACGGCGGGCTCTTCAATATGGGAATGCAGATCGTGCGGAATTTGCTGCTCTGCAAGATCGACGACTGGAAATGGCTGAGATGGAAGGGCATGGCACCGCTTCTGTGCGTACCATCCCTGATCTACATGATCGCAACCTGGTCAGGTCCGCTGGACATCCTTCCGTTCATCGCGATGACTGTTGGAACTCTGGGTTATTGGACGAACAGCGCCAAGAAGCTCCGTCTGGCAGAACTCTTCTGCGTTTCACCGGCGTGGATGACATACGACTTCATCGAAGGAGCTTACGGCGGTGTACTGAACGAATTAGTAATACTTGCTTCCATCGTCTTCTCCATCATCCGTTTCGGTTGGAAAGGACTGGACGATCCAAGCTTTGCAGGGAAAGGAGAATCAGAATGCCAGGCGTAGGAACACTCATAGATATGTCGGGAATCATCGCAGGCGGCGCAACAGCGCTGGCTTTTGGCAGACTGTTCTCCGACCAGATGAAAAACATGATGATGACAGTCTGCGGCATCTCCGTATTCGTCATCGGCATCACAGGAATCATGCAGGGCATGCTGACCGTATCAGGCGGGACCGTATCCGTGCAGGGGTCCATTCCGCTTCTCATCAGTCTGGTAGCAGGCGCGGCCATCGGCGAAGCCCTCGGCATCGAGAAGGGAATCAATCGGTTTGGAATGCTTTTGCAAAAGCAGGTCAAACAGGATGACGGCGAAGGGTTTGCCAATGGTTTTGTGAAGGCGACTATGGTCGTCGGCATCGGTGCGATGGCCGTCATGGGTCCGATCACAGAGGGACTCTACGGCGACCACTCCATGCTCATTGCCAAAGCCGCTATTGATTTTGTATTTATCATGGTACTGACGATTCCGTACGGCAAAGGCTGCATCTTCGCATCTGTCCCGGTGGGCATTCTGCAAGGCGGCCTGACGCTGGTGGCATGTCAGACGAAGGCGCTGCTGACAGATGCGGCGCTGGCATCACTGACCACCACAGGATCCATCATGATCATGTGCCTCGGAATCAACCTGATCTGGAATAAAGAAATCCGTGTGGCAAATATGTTGCCGATGGTCATAATCGGTGTAGCGTTATCATATATCCCTGGGTTATAATTGGGAGAGAACAGGAGGGAATAAACATGTTCAGGAAAATGAGAAGATTCAAGCAGCAGATCACAGACGCAGAATGCGTTGAAGTATTGAAAGGTGCGAAGCGCGGCGTACTTAGTGTCTTTGGAGAAGACGGCTATCCATACGGACTTCCGGTCAGCCACTGGTACAACGAAGAGGACGGCAAGCTCTATTTCCACGGTGCCAAGGTCGGCCACAAGGTTGACGCAATCAACGCCAACAACAAGGTGTCATTCTGCGCCATGGATGAAGGATATACAGAAGGCGACGACTGGGCGCTGAACATCAAAAGCGTCATCATCTTCGGAACCATCCGCAGCTTCCTGTATGAAGAGGAACCGGAAAAAGTCCGCGAGATCTGCATCGGTCTGAGCGCCAAGTTCACCGACGACCCGAACTACGCAGATGACGAAATCGCCAAAGTCGGCAAGAATGTCCGCTGCTTTGAGATCACCATCGACCACATGACAGGCAAGCTCGTCAACGAAGCATAAGCGCAAAAGCAGCAAACAGTTATGACAGATTATGATTTGATCATAAAACAGATGGAAGCATTAGCAGATGATTCATCGGACCATATTCCTATTATGGCCAATGTTTCATCTTTGCTTTTCTATGCCATGGAGGATATCAATTGGGCAGGGTTCTATCTCGTGAAGGAGGATGCGAAAAATGATGCTCTCATCCTCGGACCATTCCAGGGGAAAGTCGCTTGTGTACGCATTGAAAAAGGCAAGGGCGTGTGCGGCACTGCGTGGGCAGAGAACCGTGTGCAGCTGGTCCCCGATGTACACGCCTTCCCGGGACATATCGCCTGTGACAGCGTATCAAGATCCGAAATCGTTGTGCCGCTCCACCGTGGCGGCGAAGTGTTCGCAGTGCTGGATATCGACAGCCCAATTCCTGCGCGGTTCAAAGAGGAAGACAAAGACGGCCTCGTGAAGCTGGCCGAAGCGTTGGAAGGGATTATTAAATAGAGCTATTGTGAGTCAGACTATGCTTTTTTTGCCGAAAAAGAATGAAAGAGCATAGTTCACAAGGAAAAGGCTATGCTTTTTTTGTTAAAATAGAACGAAAAGACATAGTTTACAAAGAAATAACTATGCTCCTTTTGCCGGAAAAGTGTAAAAGAGCATAGTCAACAGAGAAAAAACTATGCTTTTCCGGTGAAAATAGCGTAAAACGGCATAGTCCAAAGGGGAAAAATTATGCTCTTTTTGCCTAAAAGTGTAAAGCAGCATAGTGGGTGGATGAATCAATTCAATGAGGGTATCGAATCAAGACTATGACATCAGATCACAGCGCACAACTGTATGAATTCATGGTTCGCAAAGGCTATCCAGCCGAGTTTTCTGCGGTGGTGGCCAATGAACTCCATACGGAGTTCACGGTGAAGCGGATGATGGGGTATCTGTCCAAGAGTGATGTGCTGCCTTTGGAAGAGGTGGCAGATGAGATGCTGGCTATATTAAGTGACCGGGATCGGATCATGCAAAAGCATCAGACCGAGTATGCCCAGGCGAAGATCAACGAGATGTATCGAAAGCAGGAGTAGAGAAAGCAGGAGTAAGTATCATCAGGAGTAGTAATGAACGTATTGGATGAGCTGGAGCGCTTTCAGGAGGCGGCGCTGAATGACAAGTCGCTCCGCGAGGAGATCAGAAATACAAAGACAGCAGCAGAACCGCTGTCTGCTTTTTGTAGGCTTGCGCGTGAGAAGGGCTTTGAGATCTATGAGATGGATCTAGTGTATGCCGGAGAGGAAGCTTACGCAGGCATGCGCAGGGCGACCAATGGCGGTGGCGAAAACTCTCCGATGCTGGAGAACGAAGACGACTACTACAGCCTGTTCATGGCAGCAATTGAGGGCTAGATCAATAAATCAGAAAAAACGCTGGCGGCGTAGGACTGAATGAAGTTCTGCGCCGTTTTTTCGTTTAAATAAGCGATTCGGTCAGGGGTTTTCACGTACTCGGAGAACCACTGGCGGTATTCTTTTGGTGTCATCTTCCACCAGTAGCGGAAGCTTTTGTACATGTATTTCACATCGGAGAAACCGCAGCGCTGGGAGATGTCGATAACAGGCATTTCGGTAGTGAGCAGCAGTTCCTGACTATAAAAGCAACGGACGTATCCGAGCAGCAGGCTGAAGCTTCCGTATGGGCAGTGTTTGAAGAACTGCGAGAAGTAGTTTTCGCTGATGTGGACGGACTTGGCCAGACTGGAGATGGTCAGCTTCTCCATGTAGTGGGATTCACAGTAGTCGATCACCTGAAGCATGCGTTCGTAGAGTTCGGGTTTGTTGCCCGGGTAATTATCTCGCAGGTTGAACCAGTTAAAGTAATCGAGCAGAATGCGCGCAATTTTGTTGGTGGCGCTGATGGCAGTCTCACTGTCGAGTTCACCGAAAGATTGTTTGTAAATGAGCGCCAGGAGCATGGCTTTGACTTGACGGATGTATTCTGTTTGGAACGGCTGGCAGGTAATATCTTCGCAGGCGATATAAGAACTCTCAAGGCCTCTGACCGTGAGGTGTCTGCTGCTTGTATCAATGTGGATGAATGCCACAATGTTGTCCGTATCCGACCAGAAACAGTGGATGTCACGTGCAACGATAGTGTAGATTTCTCCTTCAGAGAGTGTGAGCCATTCGTGGTTGCAGCAGATGTTTACTTCGCCTTTCAGACAAAGCGCCATTTCTAAAGAAGCATCATGACAGTGCACCGGGGAATGGGTGATCCGGCAGAGATCGATTGCAAGAGGGCTGTCATTCTCATATGAGATTTCCTCATGCATTAAATCCAGTATCTTGTGTACCTTTCTCATAGTTGCCGCACCTCCTGTGTCTGCATATCGGAACTTCCAGCTTTTGCAATACTAACTATCCTGCTTTTGCATATTCTATTATATGACAAATATTCGTTAATTACGACAAAAACATGTGGAAAAAGTCAGTTGTTATGGCTTTTTTACAGTACTAAGATAAAGTCGGGAATTATATAAGTACTATCTCGAAAGGAGCACATTATGGATACCAAGAAACCAGGTGTCGGGAAGTATATCGCTTATGGCGTTGGACAGGCGGGAGACACGATCCCGTATTGCATGTTCTATACGTTCTTCGTTTACTTTCTGACTGATACAGTCGGACTTCCTCCGATTGTTGCAGGCGCTGTATCGCTGATTGCGGTATGCTGGGACGGCATCACCGACCCAATCGTAGGATTCCTCTCCGACCATACGAAGAATCCGGAAGGCAGAAGAAGACCGTGGATGATCAAGAGTATCGTTCCGCTGGCACTCGTCATCTTCCTGCTGTTCGCACCGTTCCACTTCCCTGGAACAGTTATCGCGACAATTTACTACGTCATTATTGCAGCACTGTTCTGGACTCTGTACACGACCTACGTTATTCCGTACATGGGCCTCGGCGGTGAGATCACAACAGACTATAACGGCAGAATCTGGATCAGAATGTCGAACATGATCTTCGGCGGACTGTTCATGCTGCTGTGCACGTCAGGACCTACGGTAGTCGCAGGATGGGGCGCAGAACATGGTCTGTCCGACAGCGCATCCTGGGGTATCTCAGGTGCTGTATTCGGAGCGATTGCACTGATCTTCGGCGTCATCAGCTGGGCAGCCACAAAGGGTACAGAAACACCTTTGGCAGATCTGGAAGAGACAGCAAGACCAGAAAACAGGGAAAGCATCATTCAGACTCTGAAGGAGACGTTCCATATCAAGTCCTACAGACAGCTCTGTATTGCGACATTCTTCTTCTTTATCGGACAGATTGCTTCCGGCGTAGCGCTCGTATATCTGTTGATCTACAACTGCGCTATGGATGATACGCAGCAGGCGCTGTTCTGGGTTATCTACGCCATTGCATATACAGCGATGGTACCGGTTGGAAGCGTCCTCGCGGCGAAACTGGGCAAGAAAAAAGCATTCATTCTTGGTCAGGCTGTTACTGTTATACTGACGATTCTGTTCTTCATTATCAGGATCGACAGCTTCGCGGATTCCATTATATACGTAACAATATTCCAGTTCGGAAGCACGCTGTACTGGACGACCTATCTTGCCTTTGCATATGACTGCGTTGAAATCGACGACTATGTAAACGGCAAGAGACGTGAAGGATCCATGTGTGCGATTGTATCCTTCGCACAGAAGTTCGGTTCCGCCATCGGTACTTATACAGTTGGTGCAATGCTGACTGCAGTCGGATATGACGCTATGGCAGAGGTGCAGACACATTCTGCAGAAACAGGCATTCTCGGTCTTTGCACGCTGCTTCCTGCAGCAAGCGCTGTCATCGCAATTCTCCTCATGTCCAGATATCCGGTCAATCCGAAGGAGTACAACCTGATCCTTCAGGCGATCGAAGATAAGAAGGCAGGAAGACCAGTTGACGAGAGCGGATTCAAGCACTGCCTGTAAGCGAGGCGATAATATGTTTTTTGAAGAAACCTATGTGTTAACAAATATCACGATCATAGATGGCATTGACAATGACCCGCAGAGCAACATGTTCCTGCGGGTCAAAGGCAGAAACATCGAAGAGATCGGAAGCATGGATGCATATGCTGCAGACGGACGGCAGGAAATCGATCTTGCCGGACACTACATCATGCCGGGGCTCATCGATGCTCATATTCATATGGCCGGCGGACGCGGCACCGGGGAGTGGGGAGATACAGAAATTCTCTGTGAGCCGAAGGAAGTCCGCGCCATGCGTTCCATATACGAAGCGCAAAAGATGCTGAAAGCAGGGTTCACGACCGTTCGCGACATCTCCTGGAACAGCCTTTACATGAAGCGCATCTTCTTTGACAATACGCTTCCGGGACCGAAGGTCATCGCCTGTGGACCGGGTTTGGCGAGAGCGGGCGGGCACTGTGACAGTCCGCAGTTTCCGCTGGACTTTGTGAAGCAGAATCACTTCTGGGCGATCATCGCTGATGGGGAAGATGAATGCCGCAGAGCGGTTCGTCAGGTGCTGCGTGAAGGCGCTGATCAGATCAAATTCTGGGCAACAGGCGGCGGCAACTGGGGAACGGACCGGATCACGGATACGCATTATTCCCAGGAAGAGATGAACATAATCTGCAAAGAGGCGCACATGATAAAAGGTACAATGGTCTGTGCGCACTGCGAGACGGAAGAAACCATCCGCATGGCGATAGAAGCCGGCGTGGATACCATTGAGCATGGAGAAGAACTGACTCCTGAGCTTTGCGATCTGATGGTGGAGCGGGATATCATTCTCGTGCCAACGTTATTCCTGCTGGCGAACTGGTATGATCTTCTCCCGATCGGAGATATCGATGAGACCAGACTCGTCCGTCCGGACGCATTTCTGTACCGTGATTATTATCATCCGATTCCGCGCGCAGAGCAGGAAGCGTATATGAAGCAGGTCATCGACAGCTTCGAGCTGGCTCTGAAAAAAGGTGTGAAGATCGCACTCGGCTCCGATACGGTTTATGAGCCATCCTGCGAATACGGCGAACAGAGCCTGGTTGAATTCGCAGAGCTCGTAAAGCACGGTATGACAGTCAAACAGGCCATCCGTGCGGCAACGTATACTGCAGCGGAAGCTTGTGGTATGCAGCGGGATATCGGCAGTATCGAAGCAGGTAAACTTGCAGATCTCCTGATTTTGAGAGATGACCCGACAAGAGACGTGGAAGTGCTTTGCAACACGGAGAATATCCGATGCATTGTAACGGATGGCAGACTGACAGTGGAAGAAGGCAGATTCGCATGGTAAACGATAATCGCATGGTAAAGGCAGACACAATATTAATCAATGGAAAAATCCTCTCGATTTCCGCAGACGGGACGAGAGCAGAAGGAGAGGCTGTCGCAGTTGCGGACGGCCTCATACTTGCTATAGGAGACAACGAATCAATACAGCAGTACGCAGGCGAGAGGACGGAAATCGTCGACTGCAAAGGCGGGACCATTCTGCCTGGATTTGTAGACGGACATCTTCATTCTGCGCTTGCTGCAAGTGTGTTCGGCAACTGCAGTCTCTTCGAGGTTTCCTGCACACAGGAAGAAACCTCAGATGACGCCATCAACAAATACGTGGCTGAAATGGAGAAGTTCATTGCGGAGCATCCGGAGCAGACGGTTTATCGCGGAACAGGATGGGACCGTGCCTACTTCACGGGAGGTTACAAAAACACCCGGTGGCCTTCGCGAAAGGATCTGGACCGGATCTGCTCGGACAAACCGGTGATCATGGAATCCTACTGTCAGCATGCTCTTTGGACAAATACAAAGGCAATCGAGCTGGCAGGTCTCGATGCGTCCACACCGGATCCTGTCAACGGATCCTTCACCAGAGACGAGAACGGCTATCCCGATGGGACATTCCTCGAGATGGAGAGCAAGGCGCTCATCATCGATAACATGCCCGGGTACGACTACACCGTCGAAGAGTACAAGTCATCCTTCCTGCGCTTTCAGGATGAAATCGCGCTGCCGTCAGGCGTGACCTTCGTCAACGACTGCATGAGCACAGAGAACTATATCGAAGCCATGAAACAGCTTGCGGCAGAAGGAAAGCTGAAACTCAGGGTACGCGGCGTCTACCTGCTGGACAACATCAATGATACAGCCCGTATCGCCGAGATCAATGCACGCAAAGGCACCGACAACGTGGATGACCTATTTGGCATTGAGACCATCAAGTTGTTCTTCGACGGCGAATTCGCGACGATCGAACCCTACGAGCAGGGCGCCATCGAAGCCAACGGATTCCCGGAAGGTTATTGCGGTGAGTGCTTCTACACGGACGAGGAAGTCAATGAAGGACTTGCAAAAGCAATGGCAACGGGCCTGCAGATCCACATCCATGCCTGCGGGGACAGAGTCACCAGACAGGCAGCGAGAGGGCTCGCCTATGGGCAGGAGAAGACAGGTCAGCATCGGCGGAACGTAATCGCGCACCTGATGTTGGTGCAGGATGACGACAAAAGAATCATGGGAGAAAACGGCATCATCTGCAACGTCCAGCCGCGTTGGATGGTCTACGATCTGGATTCCACCGGAAATTCTGAAGTCATGTTCGGCAAGAAACGTGCTATGGAATTCTATCCATATAAGAGCCTTCTGGAAGCGGGGTGTCATGTTGCATGCGGAACAGATTTCCCGGTCATTCCTTCCATGAACCCATTTGAAGGAATTGAAACTGCAATCACAAGGTGCATTTACGAAGGCGCAGCGCTTTATGCGCCGCAGTTCAAAGGCGTACCGCTGGGACCACTCGACGATCCGACCAAAGAATGCGTTGGGCTTGAAGATGTCATCCGAAGCTACACCTATGAAGGAGCCTATCAGAATTTTATGGAAGACGTCACCGGCAGCATTGAACCCGGAAAATCGGCCGAACTGGTTGTGCTCGGCTGCGATCTGGAAGCAACTCCAGCCGATGAAATCCACTTCATCCAGCCGGAGATGACCTTCTTCAAAGGCAAGCTCGTGTATCAGAAGAGATAAGCACATTCTGATATGATCAATCGTAATAATACAGAGACCCGGAAGGGTCTCTGTTTATCTTTTCACGGCGTGTACGAGGAACATCGGAGTGGATGCGTAGGCGACTTTATCTTCCTCGGACCAGACGGTCTTCCAGATATCTTTGTAGGAAGTGGCGTCGAAACCGATGCCTTTGAGAAAGTCAATGTCCCAGTCAGGGCGCAGAATCGAGGAGAGAGGGATTCTGGCAGCGATTTCCTCCATGATTCCATAATCCACATCAGGGTTTTCGTTGTAACGACCTATGGCGTCTGCATTGACGCGGTCCTCGTCATAGGAAGCACGGGCATTATCGTCAAAGAGATACCGATACCAGTTGGCGTCGAAGTTAAGCAGCAATCCGCCGGGTGCCAGAATCCGGTGCCACTCGGTGTATGCGGTCTTAGGGTGCGGCAGATCCCAGGTCAGATTCCTTGTCACGATTACGTCGAAAGAAGCCTCTGCAAAGGCAAGATCCTCGGCGTTCATCTCCAGAAACTCAATGGAACCTGTGGAGGAATCAGCAGCAGCGTCGACCAATGGGCCGGCGTTTTTTCTTGCCTCCAAGAGCATGGAAGGGGTCAGATCTATACCGGTAACCTGATAGCCGGCTTCTGCCAAAATGATGGAAAAGAAACCGGGACCGGTGCCGATGTCCAACACATGGATCCGGGAGGGATCTTTATCCGGGAAACGCTCGGTGATAAATCCATTCAACGTATCGAACCAGATGCGATGAAACTCATTGGTGAGCTCATCATCCCGAATACTTTCTGAGTACGTCCGCGCCCGTTTCGACCAGTAGGCTCGGTTTGCGCTTATGATATCGTCTGCTGTCTTAACTCTGTCATCTGCCATCATTTTTTCTCCTTTATGGTGTGATTGTATCACTCGATTGGGCGTCGCGTAACCCTATGCGGGGGATACAAACAAGCAGAAAAAAACGCAGAATCAGCAAAAACCATCCCCTAGGGGGGCTTGTGAGAGGGGGAATGAAAAAATATACTTTTTACATAAGGTAAACTTTAGCTAGTTAAAGAGAAGGAGCTAAAAAATGAAATCAATCAAGTATATTATCGCAGTCCTGGTTGTTGCCTTTGCGATGGTCGCATTCGTTGGATGCGGTTCATCTGAAGAGGGCGATTCCGGGGAGCACGTTTTTACGGTAGCATCCTCGACAGATACGGGCAGCGAACTCAACCCGCATCTGTATCACTCAGGAGCATCGCTATATGCGCTGAATCTGGTTTATGATCCGCTGGTCATGTATGAAGATGGCGAGATCGTACCGGCATTGGCCGATGAATGGAATGTATCAGAAGACGGACTTACTTATACCTTCCACATCCGTGACAACGCCAAGTTCTCAGACGGAACCGTCTGTGATGCGAACAGCATCGTCAAGAACTTCGACGCAATTATGAAAAATGATAAAGCTGTCGAAGACTACGCCTGGATGGGGGTCTGTGCAAATATGGACTCCTACAAAGCTGTTGACGACAGCACCTTTGAGTTCGTTCTCAAGCAGCCGTACTATCCGGCACTGCAGGAACTGGCTTCCGTCCGCCCTTGGAGAATGCTTGGTGATGCAGGATTCGCGGAAGACGGCACAAGCTATTCAGGAATCACCGAACCGATTGGAACCGGTCCGTTCGTTCTTTCCGATTACAAGGCGAATGAATACGCTGAATTCGTAAGAAACGAATACTACTGGGGCGAAGCACCGAAGCTCGACAAGTTCAGAGTGCAGATTATCACAGACAGTGAAACTGCTGTCAGCGCATTTGAGTCCGGACAGGTCGATATGCTCTACGATAACTATGAGAGTTCACTGATGGGCATCGACACATTCAATTCCCTGAAGGATGAAGGATATGAATCAGCTGTGTCTGGTCCGGTTCTCACCCGTGTAATCACACTCAACTCCAGCCAGGAGCCGCTCGGCGACTTCAACGTACGTAAGGCGATTATCCTTGGCCTTGACAGAGAGACCATGGTTGACAGCATCTTCGGCGGATTGGAGGAAATGGCACAGTCCTACTATGCACCAAGCGTCATGTACTGTGATGTAGGTCTCAAGGGCTATGAATACAATCCGGAAGAATCCGCGAGACTGCTTGATGAAGCAGGCTGGAAGCTGGAAGACGGGGCAGAGTATAGAACCAAGGACGGGCAGGAACTGGCGCTGGATTACTACTATGATGCTTCCCACGAAGTACAGACCAGCTTCGCACAGATTTTCCAGGCAGATATGAAGAAAATCGGTATCAAAGTCAACATCACCGGTGAAGAATCCGAAGCAAACAGCAACCGTATCTACGGCGGCGACTTCCAGGTTGGCTACTCCGTCAGCTGGGGTGATCCGCAGGATCCATACTCCACACTGAATGCTATGAGTCTGGAGGGCTACACGGATGAACAGTTCGCACTTGCACCATGCGAGGGATATGATGACTTCGCAGCACTGGTTCAGAGCACATTCAGCGAAACTGATCCGGAAGTCATTCAGAAGAATCATGAAACACTACTTCACTATATTGAAGATCAGTATTGCATCATTCCGATTTCCTATCAGACGAACAGAGCCATCGCGCAGCAGGGCGTAAGCGGTATCTCATTCGGATATTCCAACGTTATGCCGATGAACACAGTTACGGTAGGAGAATAATCAACAGACATAAGAGAGTATTAACGTGCCTAATGAATATACTCTGACGGGCGGTATCCGGTGTCAGAACCGGATGCCGTCTTTTGCATAAGTTCATGCTATAATGGAGCGTAATGAGACGGTATTTCATCAAACAACTGATTATGATAATCCCGACGCTGCTTCTGGTTACGATCATCTCTTTTTCGCTAATCAGAATGATGCCGGCAGATGCGGTCGATACATATCTGATCACGCATCATATGGCGAAGAATCCGCAGAACATCGAGCTGGCCGAGGAGAGACTCGGGCTCGATGAGCCGGTGGTGAGCCAGTACATCCACTGGATGGGCGGTGTGCTGAAACTCGATTTTGGAGTGTCCTATTCCAATGGCCAGGAAGTAACGCCGCAGCTGTGGCAGGCCTTTGTCAAAACCCTGCAGCTGGCGCTGGCATCGATGATATGGATCGTCATTGTAACGCCGCTGCTCGGCATCGGGGCAGCTGCGCGGCCGCGAGGGCTGGTGGATAAACTCACACGGATTTATTGCCTTTGCGGTACGGCGATTCCAACCTTCGTGCTGGGATTTATTCTGATACGCCTCTTTTCTGTGAAGTGGGGCGTTTTTCCTGCTGTCTCGGATGGCACATTGAAGTGTCTGATTCTGCCGTCTTTCACTTTGTCTCTGTCTCACATCGCCTATTTCGTGCAGATGCTACGGAACGAGGTTCTGCAGAACAGGGAGGAAGTGTATATTCTTTATGCCAGGGCACGGGGCATCCCGGAGCGTCTGGTCTTCTGGACACACCTGCTTAAGAACTCAATTCAGCCGTTGGTGAACACAGTCGGCATTTCCATCGGCGGTCTCATTGCAGGCACAGTCATCGTTGAGAACGTCTTCTCATGGCCGGGTCTTGGTCGGCTTATTACAAAAGCAATATTGGCGAGGGATTACCCGATCATTCAAGGATACATCCTGATCATCGCAGCAACATACATCATCGCTACATTGATTTCAGATATCATGAGCGCCATTGTGGATCCCCGCATCCGGCTCGGAAAGGGGGACGTATCATGACAGAAGCAAGACTTGCAGCGAGACGTACCCCGGGAAAGAGAATCGCGGCAGAGCTGGGGAGGATGCGCATTTCCGCATGGCTTTGTGCCTTGTTCCTGGTTGCGCTAATTACGGTCATCCTGTTTGCGGATCCGCTGACGGCACACAATCCGACGGAGGTAGATCTAAGTCTGAAGTTTCATGACGCAAGCGCCGATTATCCATTCGGCTGTGATGACTACGGACGGTGCGTCTTTTGCAGATGTATCTTCGCAGTGAGAACTTCCGTTGGCATCGCCTTTACCATTGAGCTAGCATCTGTGATTATCGGCCTGTTCCTGGGCATGATGGCTGCCTACTTCGGCAGACTTGCCGACCAGTTTTTCACCACGGTCAGCAACGCGCTCATGTCCTTCCCGAACATCATTCTGGTAATGCTCATCATCGCATTCCTGGGACCGAGCACGAAGAATATCATCGTAGCCATGCTGCTTGTGGACTGGATCTGGTACGCCAGAATCACACGCAGCCTGACGCTGAGCCTCAAAGAGCGCAAGTACGTACAGGCGGCCAGGATGAACGGTGCATCGCCGCTGATCATTCTGCGGCGGCACATTGCACCGGGAATCATCCCACAGCTCATCGGGCAGTTCACCCTGGCATTGGGCAATGTCATACTGGGTCTGGCAGGGCTGTCCTTTCTGGGCCTGGGCGTCCAGCGACCGACACCGGAGCTGGGCATCATGATCAGCGACGGATGCAACATGATCCGGACGGATTTCTCCGAGCTTATGTGGCCGGGACTGATCCTGTTTGTTATCGTATTGGGATTCAATGTGATTGGGGAACTTGTCAGCGAGCGCCTACGCGGACAGAGGTAGAATATGTCAGATATACTTACCGTCAAAAACTATTCGCTGAAACTGAAACGGGATAAAAGAACATACAGCGTCATCCAGTCAGCGAGTATGCATATCGGCAAAGGCGAGATCGTCGGTTTGATCGGCGAGAGCGGAAGCGGCAAGAGCATGCTCTGGAAGAGTATGCTTGGACTTGCTGACCCTGCACGCTGGTCATGCAGCGGGGATATCGAGTTGAACGGCAAGCGCATCAGTGATCCCGGAGCAGGAGATACTGCGGAGATGCGCGGCAAGGATGCAGCTGTTATCCTGCAGGATCCGATGAACGCATTTGATCAGGTGTTCACAATTCAGCATCACTTTTTGGAGACCGCGAAAGTCCACAAGGATTGGAGCGACGGGGAGACACGCGCAAAGGCAATAGAGCTTTTGCGCAGGATGAACATCCGGGAGCCGGAGAAGGTACTCAGGATGTACCCGTTCCAATGCAGCGGCGGCATGCTGCAGAGAATCATGATTGCCATGGCGGTCATGCTGGACACACCGCTGATTATCGCAGATGAACCGACCACTTCCGTAGACGTGACCGTGCAGCGGGAAATCGTGTCTATACTGAAGGAAATCAACCGGGAGAAGGGGACAAGCATCCTCTACATCTCCCATGATCTTAAAATCATAGAATCGATTGCAGACCGGATCTACGTCATGTATGCAGGCTATCTGGTGGAATCATTTCCTGCCGGCAGACTACAGGAAGGCAGGGTGCATCATCCATATACGAAAAAGCTTTTACAGTCACGCCCGTCCTATACGAGGGCGGACCTGCCTGTCATGGAAGGCAATCCGCCAACTCTGGCCGAGCGCCAGCAGGGGTGTCCTTTCACGCCGCGGTGCGAGTACGCTCAGGAAGGATGCCTCAGTTTTGATATGGCAGAGACAAGAATCGGAAACCATACAGTGCGGTGCTGCCGCGCAGAAAGTTTATCAGAGGAACTGGCAGGCGACGGAGAAACAAGATGAGGCTGATTGAATTGCAACACATCACAATGACATATCAGAGCGGCGGACGACTACACCAAAGCGAAGTGAGGGCAGTCAGGGATGTCACATTGCACATCGAGCAGGGGGAATGCCTTGCCCTCGTCGGTGAGAGTGGCAGTGGCAAAAGCACCCTGGGGCGCATCGCAGTCGGTTTGGAGAAACCGACGGAAGGGCGCGTCCTGTTCAAAGGTCACATCCTCGACGCGCGCAAAGTCGACCGGCAAGATCGGCAGGCTTTGCAGATGGTTTATCAGAATTCTTTTGAAGCGGCCAATCCGCGGTTTACCGCCAGTCAGGTGGTTGAAGAGCCGATCCGGTATTTCAGACTGGCTCCGAAGAACGAGTGGAATCAGAGGATACTGGAACTGCTTGGGAGAGTTGGTATACCGAAGGATGAAGCGGAGAAAAAAACAACCGAGTTCAGCGGCGGGCAGCTGCAACGGATCTGCATTGCCAGAGCCCTTGCTGCAAGGCCGGAGCTGATTCTGCTGGATGAACCGCTGAGCAGTCTGGATGTCTCTGTCCAGGCGCAGATTCTCAACCTCCTGCGACATCTGAAAGAGGAATTCGGACTGACATACCTGCTGATCAGTCACGATTTGGAAACTGTGTATAACATCGCCGACCGTCTGGCCGTCATGTACGCCGGTCGCATCGTTGAAGAAATCGACGACATAGAATTGTTCGATAGTCTTCGGCATCCGTATACAGCGCTGCTTTTGGGAAAAGATACTGATGTAGAACAAAAGCCGGCAGCAGAGGATAAAGCGGTTGCAGGAGAAAGCGATGCAGCGGCAGATGATGAAACAGGAGAGATCGATGCAACGGCAGATGACAGAACAGAGGGCTGCGTCTATGCAAACCGCTGCCCGTATGCAGAGAAACGATGCTTCGAACTAGTGCCGGAACTGACAGAGTTCGAACAAGGGCACAGGATTGCATGCCATCACTGCAGATGAATAGCAACGAAAGGATAAGAATATGAATCAGGAACAGATTCAGGAACAAATCAACAAAGAATGGTCGGAGAGCTCCGATAACTATGACAGCATCATCTTCGATGAACTGAACAGCTTTCGTCCGGCCGCATGGCAGAAACAGATTCTGTCCCACTTCCCGGAAGGAAAGACATTGGACATCCTCGATATCGGCTGCGGCCCGGGGTTCTTTTCGATTATCCTCTCAAAAGAGGGGCATCATGTGATAGGAATCGACGCTGCGGAAGGCATGCTGGAGAAAGCGCGCAAAAACATCACATACGCCGGTGTAGAGGCTTCTATTCTGCAGATGGACGCTAATGATCTGGATTTTGCAGACAATACCTTTGATTTGATCGTAAGCAGAAATGTGACCCATACATTGCATGATCATACGGTCGCCTATCAGGAATGGAAACGCGTGCTGAAGGATGATGGTTTACTTCTGATTTACGACGCCAACTGGCATCACCTGGGGACGGTACCAGAGGTGCAGGCTCAGTACATCGAAGACTGGAAAGAATGTGTCAGAACCCATGGCTCCGATTTCAACGGCAACACAGACCCTGAGGGTTCGCCGCATGTAGGTGAGGACAGCAATCATCCGCTCAGAGATTACATGCGGCCGGATTATGATATCGGCATCCTGAAATCTATTGGTTTCGGCGAAATCAATGTCGACCGGGACATTACCGGACCCCTTTGGGATGAGAAGGAGAAACTGCTCTATAGGACGACGCCGATGTTTGAAATCTGCGCGATGAAGTAGAGTTTCCGGAAACAGAGTGTGTAAGGAAGGCGCATTCAGACATGCTGGGTGCGCTTTTGATTGTTTTTGTTCGTATTGTGTAGATTTCCACACGGATTGTTCACTTGTCATTCTAAGCGGGTTGAATTAGAATATTTTCAGCAGCAACTGCTGCGCAGCATCAGGAGGAGACAGATGAACGAGGAATTGAAGAAACTCAGCAAGGAACAGCTCATTGAGCTGGCGGAAATATATTCAAAGGACTGGCTCGCATGCGACGGGCTCTGGTTTCAGGCGGTTGAGAAACGGCAGGGAATGGACGGCGCCATGGACTGCGACAAGGAAATCTGGCGGTCCTTCACCGTGATCGAGGCGAAGCGGATCAAGGAGTTTTTGAAACTGCCGGAAAGGGCGGGACTCGAAGGTCTTGAGAAGGCCATGCGCTTCCGTCTCTACGCCAATCTCAATGATGAGGAATACATTCAGCTTCGCGGTGAGACCGACAGCAGTGAGGCCAGCAGCAGTGAGACCAGCAGCAAGATGATCTACAGGACGCTCAACTGCAGGGTGCAGCGGGCGCGCAGCCGCAAAGGCATGGAGTGGCATCCTTGCAAGGCCATCGGAGAAATAGAGTACGCGGATTTTGCAAAGGTCATCGACGACAGAATCTCCTGCAAATGCATCAGCTGCTATCCAGACATCACAGAGAGTGAGCGGGAAGGCTGCTGCGCGTGGGAGTTCACGCTGGAGGAAACCGCAAGCAAAGAGGAAATCACATACAGGCAGGTGCAGCCGTCTGATAATCCAACGCTGAAGTTTCTGGTCCAGAACGGACTGAAGAGCAACGGCCTGGCCATTCCGGGCACGGCATACTTCGATCCGAATCTGGATGATCTCTGCGGATATTATATGGCTATGCCAGAGAAGCGGAACTACTTCGTGGCGGTCAATCCGGAAGGCAGAGTCGTCGGCGGATGCGGCGTGGATGTCTTTGAAGGACTGGAAGACTGCGCGGAGCTGCAGAAACTCTATGTAGCAGAAGACTGCCATGGACACGGCATCGCCACCAGACTGGTCAAAATGGTTGAAGAAGAGGCGAAGAGACTGGGCTACGGCAAAATCTATATTGAGACCCACTCCAACTTGCAGGCAGCCCTGAAATTATACGAGAAAGAAGGGTATACGCTGATAGACCGGCCGCCTTATGCAGTGCATGAGACCATGGACTGTTTTCTGATCAAGGAGCTGTAACAGGGTCGGAAACAGACAACAGCGGAACAGAGGAATCACATGAAGACAATCAAGTTCGAAGTAAGGACATCAAAACATACACAAATGCTGGACATCACTCGTGAGGTGCAGCGGGCTGTCACGGAGAGCGGCGTGCGGGATGGTATCTGCACGGTGTTCATTCCGCATACGACTGCGGCCGTGACGATCAACGAGAACGCGGATCCGGATGTGGTCAGGGACTTTACCATGGAACTGGGTAAAATCGTGCCATGGGAAGACGGATATCATCACATGGAAGGCAACTCGGCGGCGCACCTGAAATCCAGCATGATCGGATTCTCCGAACAGATCATCATCGAGGATGGGAGGCTTTTGCTCGGCACATGGCAGGGCATTTACTTCTGCGAGTTTGACGGACCGCGCAGCCGGAAATGCTTCGTGAAGATCATGGAAGGACAGGATGGAGTCAGATTGCTATGACAGAAGTTTTTTGATAATCGGGAAATGTCAGGAATCTGCAACATAAGACTTGATATGATAGACCTGGATTAATACTAGATTATCGTTTGGGTCTATTATTGTAGCAGACCAATGTGGCAGACCAAGTGGAAGGGACAAAAGAGCGGAGCAAAGGATGAAGGAAGTACTTCTTGACGCGGACATCAGAGAACCGCTGTTCCTCTATCTGGAGGAGCGGTACGGCAAAGTCAGATTCATCGAGGAGAAGGTGACGGGCAAAGCCCGCGCCGACGTTGTGATGGTTTTGCCTGATAAACTCTGCGGCATTGAAATCAAGAGCGACGCCGACACCTATGTCCGACTTGCAGATCAGGTGAAGTACTACGACAAATACTACGACGAAAACTATATTGTTGCCGGTTCAAGGCACGCCATGCACGTGGCGAAACATGTGCCGGACTATTGGGGCATCATCACAGTGGAACTAATCAAAGACAGAGTGGACTTCTACCGCGTGCGGGAAGCCCAGCCGAATCCCAAGGCGAAGCTGAAACAGAAACTCAGTCTGCTCTGGAAGTCGGAACTGGCGCACATCCAGGCGAAGAACGGCATGCCGAAATACACGAACAAAAACAAGAAATTCATAGGAGAGAAGCTGATTGAAAAAGTGCCTGCGGAGGTTTTGCATGAGGCGATCAGCGAAGAGCTTTTTGAGAGAGACTATACACTTTTATAACAGGGGTAGGATAGAATGAAAAAACTGATCATCTTTATTTTAATAGTACTGGCGTGCGGGTATGTTTTCCTGCACGGTTTCCCGGACTTCATTGTGAATCTGGTCAACGACCACCAGACCGGCGTAGCGGAGGAACAGCAGGATTCTCCAAGAGGTTCGATCCTGTCATCCACGGAGGATATTGATCTGCACGATGTGGATGGCGCCGGGGTGAACTATGCCTTCACGTACAACGGTCAGGAGTTCAGAGCTTTGTATCAGTACGATTGCTGGACGATCTACGATTCGTACAAAATCACCAATAAGGATGATCTGGAAATCATCTGTCAGGCTCTGATCGACGTTCATCCGGTGCACGGCAAAGATATGGTTTCATACCGTACAGCGGAAGACATGGCCTACGAATGGGAACAGCATAATCTGGCATTCAAGTATCTGCCGGAGGACAATTCCTACCGGGAGAGCGCAGCGAATGTCGACCTGGATCCGTATGATCAGGGCAGATCCTTCGAAGAAATCTATGAAGACCGGACAGGACAGGAGTTCAGCATCAAGGAAGAAATCAAGGAGAGCCTGGCGGATGGCACATTCTTCGATAAGGTGAAGAAAGTCATCTTCCATTGATCGGCATTATCTGAGGGGTAGCATTTTAGCGGACAGGATCCACTACTCGCTGAATGATTTCCAGAAGAAATAGTAGTTACCAAAGGACCTCATGTGAGGTCCTTTTTTATGCTTTGCGTTTTACGACGAACCGGTCCAGGCAGGCCAGTATAGCCGGCAGCACGAAGATGACGAGAATGGTCGCGATCAGGCAGCCGATTGCCAGAATGCGGCAGATCTGCCGGATCGAAGGATCATAGAAGGCGAAACTGAGCACGCCGACTGCCGCAGTCAAAATCGTGGCGGAAGTCAGGATCGTCTGCAAGGAGCCCTTGTAGGCAGCCTGAATCGCCTCGCGCGGACTCAGCGGCGCTTGGCCGTCAGGCAACGCATCGGAGTCACCTACCGACAGGGTTCGGTTCTCAACATAATAGGTGGTGTAGATAATGGCGTAGTCGATGGTTGCACCCATCATGATGCTCTGTACGACCAGAAGCGCCATGTACTGCATATCCACATGCAGCAAGTTCAGAACAGCCATCGTCAGGAATACCGCGCACTGGATCAGCAGCACAAGGATGATGGAAGTTGCCGCACGCCGGAAGGTAAGCAGCACGATGAACAGGATGAACAGAGCCGTAATCAGTGTGATCTTGTTCAGCTCATGGTGGAAGGTCTTGGACATCTCATAGGCCATCGGGGTGTTGCCGATCAGATACATATCGTTGTCAAAATGGCTGCCCGTCCAGCCGGTCAGATCGTCCATAAACGCCCGTGTCTCATCGGAGTCTTCCTCCATCACAGCGGTGATCATCATGCGCCCATAGTGTTTTCCGCGCAAAAGCTCCGCAGCTTCATCCATATCGCTGCGCATTTCATGCACGTCTTCGATATCCTCCGCGTCCATGTTCTTCGCAAAGGCAGGTCTGCTGATCATGTTTTCATCCAAATGGGTCACCAGCTGCATGATATCCATAGTCCACGTATCATCATAGAAATGGCGGGAACCGTAGAGCGTATAGAGCAGGGAAATGTCATCCGGACTAAAGTCAGAAGCGCCGCCTGAAGTTCCGTTGTAATCATCGAAGAAGTCAGCCAGCGCAGAGTGGGTGAATCCCGTGCCGGCGACAACACTGTTGATGAGTTTTTTTGCGAGTTTCAGATCTGAAGCGTTTCCTCCGATCCTGGATCTCATGGACTTGTCTGAAAGCACTTTGTCCACAAGGAAGTTGATGAACTGCTGCGGCGTCAGCTTCCAGGAACCGGTCCTGCCGCTCTTGTACTGGTGCAGCAGGTAGATCTTGTTCACATCGGAGGATTTCATTCCGAGAATGGATCCCATTGTCTTCGCGGAGAGTTTCTTCCCGGAGACGGACGCGTCAATGATCTGCTTCAGCGTGCCGAGCTGCTTTTTCTGTTCTGCCGACAGTGAGCTGCTGGTGTCCTTGTCGTTCAGTATGTAAGAGATGAGATCCTGTACGGAAATCATGTGAACCGACGGGTCGGCGGACAGATCTCCATAAGCATAGGCAAAGGCAATACTGCCTGCGTCAAGCGGCATGCCGTATCCCTCCAGAGCCTTTGCCATCCCGCTGACATCATAAGGTGACGGATCCATCTGTCCGATCTGATTCAGTCCGCCGATGAGCTGCGCCGTTTCCGGACCGCCGAACTGGTCAGCGAGGGCAGGGTCTGCCGCCATATCGCTGAAGACAGCGGCGAGATCAGAGATGGACCGCTGGGAGGACACGCCTGCCTTTGCATAGTGATTGACGTAGATCAGGCGCATCTGGGTCTCGTCCATGCCGAGAATCTGCGCCGTCTGGGAGTACGGCAGCGGGGCAGTCATAGCGTCTTTGTCAGTGAACGTCTGCATCTGCTTGAGCTGGTTCAGCTGGGATTTGCTGATCATACTGCCGTATTCGGAATCCTTTGCCACATCGTTGATGAGGAAGTCGACGAAATTCGGCAGGGTCATCGACTCGCCGGACTTGCCGTTCTTGATCTGGTAATAAAGCAAAAGCTGCGCAGCCTGAGACTTCTTCATGCCGAAGAAATTCGCCAGGCCGGCGGCTGTTTTTTTCGTAGTGAGTGCATTGCGGTCCGTGAACTTGACCATGTCGTCAATCTGGTCCTTCGTCTCCTGGTCGATGCTGTCGGCGAAATCCGGATCTTGGAAGACATCGCCGCGCAGGAAGGCGACGAACTCCGGAATCGTCAGGGTGAAGTCCGGGTCGCCCGCGTGGTAATCGTAGTAGATCAGCTTCAGCATAGAATCGCTCAGTTCCATATCGCTAGAGGAATCGCTGCTGCTGCCGGAGTCGCTGCTGCTGCCGGAGTCGCTGCTGCTT
Source organism: Bacillota bacterium (assembly GCA_017431785.1). Classification (GTDB taxonomy): domain Bacteria; phylum Bacillota; class Clostridia; order Peptostreptococcales; family Anaerovoracaceae; genus Lentihominibacter. The sequence continues at coordinate 23,652 of JAFRKJ010000032.1, forward strand.
TCGTCCCGCATTTCATCGATGAAATCGTGCATATCAGACACAAGCCGCTGTTTGCCGAGGGTGCTCTCGTAGCAGACTGCGTTGCGGACCTTCGAATCATCTTCGAGGGAGTCAGCTAGCTCGCCGGCTTTTTCCCCATCGTCTTCATCATAGACCATGACGATGGTATTGGTGTGCCCGAAGACTTTGTCGATTTCCGTCAGCCAGCTCTGGGCATAGGAAAAATCCACGCCGTTTCTCAGACCGAAGGAACCGATGAGCATGGTTGCGAACAGCACTGTGAGCGGGATGCGCAGCTTGTGCTGGAATCGTGAGAGCCGCGGCAGATCGAAGGGCGGCGTGCGCTTGACGGTGCGGAGCATGAGATTGTCGAAGCCCAGAATGAGGGCAGGCAATGCGGTGAAGATGCAGAGCATGCTGATGATGACACCCTTCGCCAGGGACAGACCGATGTCCGCGCCAATGGTAAAGCTCATGAACACCAGAGCCAGCAGGCCTGCGAAGGTCGTCAGGGAGCTGCCGGTGATGGCGCCGAAAGAACGGGAAAGAGCTTCCCGCATGGCTGCGTGCTTGTCTTCCGTCAGCCGACGTTCCTGACGGTAGCGGTTCAAAAGCATGATGGAATAGTCCATGCTGAGGCCCAGTTGGAGAATGGCGACGATTCCGAAGGTCGTCTTGGAAATACTCGGGAAGAATATGTAAGTGCCCATGTTGATGAGCACGGCAATGCCGATGGTGATCATGAAGGCAAGGGGCTCGATCCAGGAACTGGCCATGATCAGCAGAATGACCACGACAAGAGAGACCGCGATTACGAGAATCCAGAGAGGGAGCTCGTTTTTGTTGGCGGAGTTGATCGTGCCGCCGAGAACCACATTGCGCTCTTCATCAGCGTCAGGTCCATTGACGTAAGTATCCATGACATCATTCCAAAGAGCCGAGGCTTCTTTGGAATACTGGTCGTACTCGCAGTTGATGATGAAGCGGGTGTACTTGCCTTTGTTGTAGAAGTGATCCTCGTCGTCACCGGCGGCATCATAATCCACCGAGTCCGCGTACCTCATGGACTCCAGCTTTTGGAGCACATCCTGTTTCTGCGCGTCCGTCCTGAGATCATCGAACATGACCTCAAGGTCGCTGGAATTCTCATCACCGAACTCGGTCTTCATCAGGTCCAGCCCGTGGCGCATGGCGGAATCCTTCGGCAGGTACTTGGTCATATCTTTGTTGACGTTCACGAAAGGAATCAGTGCGCCGCATCCCAAAGCCAGGACGATGAATATGATTAAAATTGTCTTGCTGTGCGCAACGATGAACTGCGCAAACCGCTGTTTCATGTCTGTATTGCTCAAATTATCTGAAAGTATGGTACGGTGCTATTATACGGCTGTGCCTCTTAAGCGGTCAATAAAATGAATTTATAGTTTTATATGGTGCTCTCAGGCACAATATATGGTATGATTACTATATATTCAAGGATGATCAAGGTCATGCAGAACGTACAGCCTGACTGCGTCGTTCTGATCGATTCACTGAAGGTCATCAGCCCTGCGCAGTGGGAAGAATGGGAACTGTAAAAGAAAAACCGGAACTGTAAAGGAAGTGGGAATGAGATGAAGAGACTATGGTTTAGGAAGTTCATTTTCATACCAATGCTGCTGGCTTGCCTTTGTTTCATGATGGGCGGCGGGTTTTCGTATGCTTTGGAAGAACCGCAGGAGTCAGAAGCAGTAACGGATGAGGCAGCAGCGACGGAAGAGACAGCGACGGAAGAGGCAGCAACGGAAGAGGCAGCATCGGAAGCAATGAAGCCGGCCTTCGACATTGAAGCGGCAGAGGATTCACCGGCATGGGTCGTTGACCTGGCTGCGACGAAGGAAGCAGAAGCGTCTGCAGAGGCGGAAGAAGCACAGGATGTTACGCAGCTCTTCGTGGTTGCCGTTACCGGCGGGACGGTTGCAGATGTTTCGATGCACCAGAAGGATGCAGAAGGGAACTGGAAACAGATCCTAGAGACAACCGGTTACATCGGCAGAAACGGTTTAGGGAAAACCAAAGAGGGCGACGGAAGGACACCGATCGGAACATACCGGTTCACACAGGCCTTCGGCATTGCGGAAGACCCGGGCTGCATGGCGGGATACTATCAGGTCACCAAGGATGATTACTGGTCCGGCGATCAGCGGAAGGGTTACCGTTACAACGAGATGATCAGCATCAAAGACTATCCGGATCTGAACAAAAGTGCCAGCGAGCACCTCATCGATTACAACCCGCACTATCAGTACTGCCTGAACATCAGCTGGAATGAGGACTGCACACCAGGCAAAGGCTCCGCAATCTTCCTGCACTGCCTCGGTTACAATCCGTACACGGCCGGATGTGTTGCGATTCCGGAGAAGGAGATGGTGAAGGTTTTGCAGAATGTGCATTCGGATTGTGTTGTTGTCATCGACTATATGGAAATGATCAATCAGGAAGAAACCAATCAGGAAAAGAGCGATCAGGGAAACGGAGAATAGCAGAACAGTAATATGAAACAGCTTGCAACGGATTCCTCCGGATTTGTGCTGCTGTCGGACTATGTTCCGGGAGTGGTTCAGGAGATCCGGTACTTTTCGACATACAATTTTGTAGGTGATAAGATCGACGGTTACGAGGAACCGGTGGCGCTGATCACCGTGGAAGCGGCGCGGGCGCTCAAAGCTGTCGCCAACGAGATGAACGTGCAGGGCTACCGGCTCAAGGTTTTTGATGCCTACCGTCCGGTCTGCGCCGTCAAGCACTTCGTGTTATGGGGTATCGAGGATACGGATATCCGCATGAAGCCGTACTTCTACCCTCAGCTCCAGAAGCAGGAGCTCTTTTCCAAAGGCTACGTCGCCAGTAAGTCCAGCCACAGTCGCGGCAGCACAGTTGACCTGACGCTGCTCGATATGGCGACCGGCAAGGAACTCGATATGGGAAGCCCTTTTGATTTGTTCAGTGAGGTCTCACATCCGGACTGCCGGACCATCACAGAGGAGCAGTACGCCAACCGCATGATCTTACGGAGCAGCATGCTGCGCAACGGATTCGAGCCCATCGACTGCGAGTGGTGGCACTTTACCCTGAAGGATGAGCCATATCCGGATACATACTTCGAATTTCCGGTTTCCGTGAGCGTTTTGAAGCGGTAGCTTTTGCGGCTGGTCCGCAAACAATCTATGAAATTAAAAATCACAAAGAAAGAAATATCCTCGGCGCTTAAGACATCTTCCCCGATTATGGTGACCTTCATCGTGCTCGGCATCGGGTTCGGACTCCTCATGCAAAAGCACGGGTTCGGACCGCTTTGGTCTCTCGCATCGGGGATCATTATTTTTAGCGGTACGGTCCAGTTTGTCAGCATCGCGCTGATGAGCACCGGATCTGTCTTGATGTCCGGATTGACCGCATTGATGGTCTCGGCCAGGCACATCTTCTTCAGCATTTCCATGATTGGACGCTACAGCAGGGAAGGTGCCCGGAAGTGGTATCTTTTTTATGCGTTGTGCGATGAAACCTACGCCATGCTGAGCAAGGACGATGTGCCCGAAGGGGTCAATGTCAGCGGCTACCGGCTGCTGGTTACCTTATTTGACCAGCTGTCCTGGCTGCTGGGGTGCGTCCTGGGAGGATGCGTCGGAACGCTGCTCGACTTCAACTCCACAGGCATAGACTTCGCCATGACAGCGCTGTTTACGACGGTCTTCCTGCAGCAGTGGATCGACACCAAAAATCACATTCCGGCGCTGACCGGGCTATTCGCTACGCTTTTGTGCAGACTGGTCTTCGGACCGGACATCTTCCTGATTCCGGCCATGATCATCATCGTTCTGACCATGACGGTGATGCGGAAACGGATCGAGACGGGAGGTGATGGGAATGCCTGATTACGGACATGCTTTGATCATCCTGCTCGTCATGGGCGCAGCCACCTTCGCCACACGTATTGTGCCAGTCATCATCTTCGGCCGCAGCGCCAAGGTGCCTGACTTCATCCTCTACCTGGGCAAGGTGATTCCATACACGGCTATGGGGCTTTTGATCGTATACTGCCTGCGGGATGTTTCGATCCTCGGCGGCACCCACGGTATCCCGGAACTCATCGCCATGGCGGTCGTCGTCGCGTCCTACCTGTGGAAACGCAACACTATCGTGAGCGTCGTACTTGGGACCGCCGTGTATATGCTGCTTTTGCAGATGGTGTTTGTGTAGTAATATATTCAGTGGAGGTGTAGGCATGAGAAAAAGCGAACGAGAAATCAAAGATTTTCAAGATATCGTCACCGTCATGGAAAAGTGCGACGTCTGCAGGCTCGCCCTTAACGACGATGGATTTCCATACATCCTGCCGCTGAACTTCGGTATGACATACGAGGATGGTGTGATTGAGCTTTTCTTTCACAGCGCAACAGAAGGCTATAAATTAGACCTTATCCGCAAAGACAACAGGGCTTCTTTTGAGATGGATTGCGGGCATCAGCTCCAGTATTTCGAGGACAGAGGTTACTGCACATTTGCCTATGAGAGCGTTATCGGCCGCGGACACATCACGATTCTGGAAGATGATGAGAAGGTTGCCGTACTGGACCAGCTGATGCGCCACTATCACGGCGGGGAAGTCGCCCATTATAATCATGCGGCGCTGCCGCGCACCGTCGTGTACAAGCTGACCGTGGAAGAAGTCACCGGGAAGCGGAAAGAATTGAAAAAATAGAAGGGAAATAACAAAGGAAGACAACAAGAGGGAGACAATTCATGACGTACATAGTAATACTGGCAGTGAGCCTGCTGCTCTGCGCGGTGGGTTTCTGGAGATATGTCTATTTCTTTTCGGTAGGCTACGGGTTCGCGGTGGCCGGCATCGGCATCGCGCTGCTGATCATGTTCCACGGGATCATGACACCGGTGACTTGGATCGCCTGCATCCTGTTCATTGTATACGGGGTGCGGCTCGGCGGATATCTGATGATCCGTGAGATGAAGAGCGCGGCCTACAACAAGATCTTAAAACCTGAGAACGACAGGAGCAAAAGCATCGCACCCGGCGTAAAAATCGCCATCTGGGTGTCCTGCGCGATTCTGTATTTCCTGCAGACGAGCCCGTTCACATTCCGACTGGAGAATACAGCGAACCTGGTGGAAGAGGGTGCAGCGATGATTGCGCCGGATGTGGCACTTGCATGGATCGGCCTGATTATGATGATTCTGGGCGTTTTGTTGGAGATTGCAGCAGATATGCAGAAGAATGCAGCCAAGAAAAAGAACCCAAACAGGTTTGTAGACACGGGCCTGTACCGAATCGTCAGATGTCCGAACTATCTGGGGGAACTGCTGCTCTGGGCAGGGGTGTTCATCGCAGGCATTCCATATCTGCAGGGAGCGATTCAATGGATTATTGCGATTTTGGGACTGGTTGGCATAACCTACGTTATGTTTAGCGGTGCACGGAGGCTGGAAATGCGTCAGGATCGCAACTACGGCGACGATCCGGTCTACCAGAAGTACGTCAAAACCGTGCCAATTATGATACCACTCATTCCGCTGTACAGCGTGAAGAACTGGAAAGCATTTGTCGCATAAGCGGCGGTGCTGGAATAGGGAACAGACAGAAAGAAGAGGAGCAAAAAATGAAAACACTGACACAATTCACATACAAATTTTCAAAAGACAACACACCGATTGATTACGCGGACCCGGGTGAGACGGTCAAGTTCGTCACCAAGGACTGCTTCGAGGGTTTTGTGACCGAAGACAGCGATGTGCCGTATCATGCAGACTACAGCCATTCCAATCCGACGACAGGGCCTTTGTACATCAACGGGGCAGAGCCTGGGGACGTATTGGCTGTGGATATTCTGGATGTAGAGGTGGCGGATCACGGTGCAGTCATCATCTGCGAGGACTGCGGGCCGCTCTGGAAGAACAGCGAGCCGCGCACGAGGATTCTGCAGATCGAGGACGGTCAGGCCATCTACAAAGACGTGAAGATCCCAATCAATCCGATGGTCGGTACCATCGGGGTAGCGCCGAACGGCGAGGACATTCCTTCGGCCCACGCATCCAACTGCGGCGGCAACATGGACAGCAACATCATCACAAAGGGTGTGACTGTGTGGCTGCCGGTTCGTGTTCCGGGCGCACTGCTGGCCATGGGCGACATCCACGCCTGCATGGCGGACGGGGAAGTGGTCGGAACGGGACTGGAAGTTGACGGTGAAATCACTGTTCGCGTACGTCTTTTGAAGAACTTCGAGCTGAATTGGGCTATGACGGAGACAGAGGACGCTTGGTATGTGAACACCAACGCGCCGACCTGCGACGAGGCCATCACCCTCGGCTACCTTGAGATGCAGAGACTGATCGCCCAGGCCTACGACTGGGATATGAGCGATGCGTCCATGTACATGACGCTCACGGGAGACCTCAGCGCCAACCAGGCTTGCATCGAACCGACAGCAGGCGGAAACACGTTCCGCGTCGGAACGCCGAAACAGCCAAATAAGAAGGGACTGCTCTTTGGGGAGATTCTTGGATAGCTACTGCGACGGGCAGTGCAACTACTGGCAACCCAGCTACTGCGCACGCCACTCCTTGTGGATAACACGCACCAGAAGCGTCACAGATGCGGCCATCATGATGACTTCCGTTATCGGCTGGGCCCAGATCATGCCATCAAATCCGAAGGCGTGATTGAGGAGCAAAAGCAGCGGAATATACAGAATCAGCTGCCGCACCAGTGTAATGCCGAAGGCGTACTGAGGTTTGCCCATCGCCTGGAATGACATGCGGCTCATGGACACAGCGCCGACGAATGGCAGAATGCACATGATCGCCCGGAGAACTTTGCTCCCTGTGGCAATGACCTCAGGCGAATTCGTAAAGATATCGATAAGAAACGGGGCGAAGACCCCATAGATCAGCATCACAAAAAGCTCAATACCACTTACCACCAGAACGCCTGCTTTCAGAACCTGCAGCATCCGGTGGTAATTTTTTGCGCCGTAATTGTAGCCCATGATTGGCTGGGAACCGGCTGCAAACCCCTGGTAGATATAGTTGCCCAGAGACATGATTTTCTGGGCGATACCCATTGCCGCAACGGTCAGCTCCCCGTAGGCGACGGCCAGGTTGTTGTTTACGATAAAAGCGACGGACGTGAGCAACGTCTCCAGCGCCGCAGGCACGCCGACCCAGAAGATCTCTTTCAGAATCTCGCCAGTTGGGCGGATGTACTGCACCGCTGGTCTCAGCAGCGTCTTATTCGCGGCGTAGTACCATACGGAAATGCCCATGCCGATGGCATTGCCGAGCACCGTGGCGATGGCGGCACCTTTGATTTCCAGACCCATACCGAAGATAAACAGAGGATCCAGAGCGATGTTCGCCACCGTTCCCGCAATCATCCCCGCGATGGAATACTTTACAGAACCCTCGCTGCGCAAAAGCTGCCCGAAGGTGTAATTGCCCATGACGAAGACGCTTCCAATCAGAATGATCATCACATATTGGGACGTGAAACCGAAGGTGTTGCTTTTGGCCCCTAATCCATCGACGATGGCAGGCAAAAACAACAAGCCCAGCGAAGCCACGACGGCGCTGTTGATCACCGTCAGCAGAAAGCCTGCCGTCAGCGTGTGGGATGCCTTCCCGAAATTCCCGGCACCCATGCTCCTGGAAATCAGCGACGACGCGCCGGCGCCGACCATATTGGAAATGGCGATCATGATCATCATGACCGGATAGGCCAGATTGACCGCCGCCATCTGGTAATCATCGTGCAGCAGCCCAATAAAAAAGGTGTCCACCAGATTGTAGAGAACCATAATGGACATACCCAAAACCAGAGGAACGCCCAGGCTCACGATTGCCTTTGCCGGCCGCTCCTCACTGAGAATAAATATACGTTTGTCGTCTTTGTTGCTGTTGCCTTTGCTGTCCTGCATGTGTGTCGTTCCTCCTGAGCCACGAGAAGTGTAACAAAATGAAGGGGAAAGTGCAATACGGCGGCACAACTATGCCGAAATGGACGGTACGGGGAGAGAAAGTATAGTTTTCAGATGATTGACTATACCGAAACAGATGTTTTAGAGAAAAACAGCATAGTTTTCAAGGGCACAGCTATACCAAAATGGTCGTTTCAGAAAAAACGGTATAGTTTTCAAGGGTACAACTATACCAAAATGGTCGTTTTAGAAAAAGCGGTATAGTTTTCAAGGGTACAACTATGCCGAAACGATCATTTAAGAAGGAAACGGTATAGTAATCAAAGGAAAAATAATACCGAAATGACAGTTTTAGATGAAAACAGCATAGTTCTAAAGAGGAATGCACATGTGGTATAATATACAAAACTATGAATTGGAGAGGCATGAGATGAGTATTCTGAAAAAGCAAACATCTAAAAATACAAAGGCCCCTGCAAAGGCAACAAAGGTCAAGCCTGCGAAGGCGGAACCGCGCAAGGCAGCGAAACAGTCCAAGCTGAAGAAGGCGAAGAAGACCGTCGGCACAGGCGGATTCTGGGTGCTGTAACAGACGGCGGGTGGTCGAGGATGCGACTGCCGAGATTGTGATTCGATTAAGGGAAAGAAGGGATTGTAATGAACAAGAACATCAAACTGTTTTCAGTGATCAGCTATATCACGTGGATTGGCTGGATCATCGCCTTTGTTTTTGGCGACAGGAATGACCGCATTCTGAAACAGCACCTGAATCAGGCGCTGGCGCTGAACATCGTCGGCATTCTGGTGTCCACTGGCAACCGCATTGGCGGCATCATCGGGTATGCAGCGGGAATCATCGCCATGTTTGCGTTTGCCTTTACCATCTGGGGCATTGTCCGCGCTGTGAAGATGAGCGATGAACCACTGCCGTTTGTCGGAAATTTCAGGGTGTTTTAACGAGGAGTGGTAGAAAACTCCGGAGATACGGCTCCGGAGTTAATGGACTGGTTGCTACTTTAGAAATCGCTCCAGCCACTTGCAAATGCAGAAGGCAACTACACTTGCTGCGAGCGAAATCAGAAAAGCGGTTGACATATTCATAGTCTCACCTCCTTTCTGTTGCCAGTCTGGATGTAGCAACAAGAATATATTACCTTAAATGGAAATTGTTTACAACATATAGTTGACTTTTTTTCTTGCTTTGATATAATACAAATAGGCGAAAAGCGGTTGAGATCATAGTCTCACGAAACTTCTCCGGAGATACGGCTCCGGAGTTGTTTTTTTGGCATCCATGTAGAACGACCCATCAACACAGCAAATCAATACAAAATGACAGCAACCTTGTGTTTGAATTCAGACACTTTCATGGATTACATTAGTAACGAAAGGGGAATCGCTTAAAAGCGACATTTGCCGCATAGAATCATTACAGATTTCACAGAGATAGTATGGAAACAAACACTGAACCAACAGACATTACCAACCCAACTGACATCACCAATCAAACCGATCTCAAAGACAAAAAACTCAAAACGGAAAAGAAGATTCTGAACTTATCCCTGGCAGGGAGCATTATGTTCCTGCTGGCTGAGATCTTCTTCGCCATCTATACGGGTTCAAAGGCCGTTCTGATGGACTGTGTCTACGACATTGCCGACCTGGTCATGATCGGCCCATTCATCGTGTTGGTGCCTTTGCTCTATAAGCCGATGACTGAGCGGAAACCGTACGGATTTGCACAGGTGGAGTCGCTCTTTGTGCTGATCAAGTACTGCATCCTCCTGGGCGTCGACGTAGTACTCGTGCTCAATTGTGTGAAGGCGATTCTCTCCGGCGGTAACGAAGTAGACGCGAATGTGCTGGCTGTTTTTGAGCTGGCCGTATCCGCAGGGTGCGTCATCATGTACCTGGTGCTCACACGCTTTCAGAAAAAGTACTCCTCACCGTCCATCAAGGCGGAGCTGTTCATCTGGAAACTGGACGCACTGAGTACTTTGGGCGTGGGATGCGCCTTCCTGGTGAACCTGATCCTCATGCGTACGTCGCTGTCCTTTATTTGTCCGTACGTGGACCCGGGCATCGCGATCATTCTGGCCATCGTTCTGATCAAGGAGCCACTTGAGATGATCTTTGATTCTCTGCGCAGTCTGGTGCTCTTTGCTCCGGATAAAGAAATCAGAGACAAGGTCGAAGAGCTCTGCAAAGACACGCTTACGGCAGAAGGCTACGAGATTACAGCTATCGATGTCATCAAGACCGGTCGCAAAGTCTGGGCGGAGATCTACTTCCTCCCGGCTGGCAACACCGTCGATCTGGTCCGTCTGAAGGAGCTGCATAAGCAGATCAACGACAATGCAAAGACCCACTTCGACAGTGTTTACATCGACCTGCTGCCGGACATGGAAGAATACCGCGTCGTGCCGACAGATGAAGTCATGGCGCGCCGTTACGAACTCATCCGCTACATGGAAGAGGAAGAGGAGAGAAAGGCCCTCAAAGAAGAGCGGAAACAGCAGAAGAGAGAGAAGAAAAAGCAATAATATACACAGACGCCGGAACAATCACCAGTTCCGGCGTTTTCTCTTTACAACGGGTGTATAATGTTTTTGTAAGAAAAATCAGAAAAAGGAGGTTCAGTAAAATGAATAACAGAACAAAGCTTTTGGCTGTTATCGCATGCCTGATACTGGCGTTTAGTTTCTGCCTCTATGGTTGCGGCGCATCTGAGTCCGACTCTGAATCCGCAGCCACATCTGCTCCAGAAAAACACCTGTTAGGGTATCCTGATGGTTATGACACTACATCCGGCGGCGGTTCCAGCTACGATGGATGGTGCGACAATCCTGACACACCATACTTCAAAATCAACGACTACTACAACATGGAAAGCGATGGAACGCTGCACATTCTCACGAACTTCGCATCTTATCAGCAGTCCACAGAATACTCCTGCGGACCGGCCTGCGGCGTGATGGTTCTGAACTGGTTCGGCGGTGATGTCAATAAGTACGACGAACTCACCATCTGCAAGTTCAGCGGCACCACAGAAGATGCTGGCACGGACGCGGAAGGCATGAACGGTTTCTTCCAGGATGAGCTCGGCTGGTACACGGAGTTCAACTTCTCAACGACAGAAAAGTTCAACTGGGACGACAGCGAAGATCCGCTGCAGGACTTTGAAGACTACTGCGTTAAGATGATCGACAACGGCGTTCCAATTATGGTCGACTGGTCTGACTGGGGCGGCCACTGGCAGTGCATCATCGGCATCGATACCTGCCAGGAAGACAATTCCGCAGACGACGTGCTGATCCTGGCTGATCCATATGACACCAGTGACCAGTATCAGGACGGCTACTACACCTACAGCGCTGAACGGTTCTTCTATCAGTGGCATGAAGGGGAGGCCTCAACACTCGACGGCCCTGCACAGCAGCCATATCTCGTCGCCATGCCGATGGACAAGGCAGAGGAGCTTGGACTGAAATAATACAATCACACTGCAAAAGCTACAACTGCAAATGCAATCAAACCTGAAACGGTCAGCGAAAGCTGGCCGTTTTCTAATGCCAATGGAGTCCGTTTTTTGGGACATGTTCTATGTGATAATGCTATCAAGAGGGGAAGATATATATTATTACATAGGAGGCAGGCAATGGTTTACACATTTGAAAACACCAAGGGGCGCAGACCCGTCGACACAGATAAGATTGCAAAATGCTTTGCCGCCGGTGGGCAGAATTACGTGCATCCAGCCACAGAAGAGGATCGGGTGAAACTCATCGAATATCTTGAATCAGAAGGTTTCTCCTGTGTGGAGAATCAATCATACTCCAGGCAGGATACGATTGAATCACGGCTTCCTCTGGTCATTGAGCTTGAACAAAAGAAAATCTACCGCATGGGGAATGTGACATCTGCAGCAGTGGCCGCCGGCACGGGCATTATCATGACCGACCGGGATTTCTATTTGCTCTATTCACTGTGTTCACTTTTTGGATCATTTTGATAAAGAACTACCGTAATGTCCAGATGCAGTTGTGCTATAATTACTATATGAAAACGAAGAAAGAATACTCCGAACGAAAACTGAAGAAGTTCCTGGACGAGAACAAGGAAAAGGCCAAAGCTTTTCTGGCTGATGACGAAAAGATGGAAAAACTGTTTAGAGACTTTGAGAAAAAGCTGAAGCTGATTCCGAAGATCGGCAAACGCGCCAGCGACGTTGCCGTACTGCTTTCCATGCTCCGGGCATATATCAAAAAGCAGTACACCGACGTTTCCATTGCTACGATCATAGCCGCCGTTGCAGGACTCATTTACGTGGTCAATCCCATGGATGTGGTTCCTGAGTATGTCCTGGGCGTCGGCATCCTGGACGACGCAGCCATCCTCGGAATCATCCTGCAGGCAATGCACATGGATCTGAACAAGTATAAGAAGTGGCAGAAAGCCAACGGGAAGAGATAAAGGGAAGTTTTTTGGACACATCTTTTGCGATACTAGCATCAAGAGGGGAGCAAATAAGGAGGTAGCAAAGATGTTGTTTGGATTAATGATAGTGGCATTTATCGTGGCACACCCGATTATAACGATATTGGGTGTTGTTGCCGTAAGCGCTTTAATGAACATCGGCGATATCTATAGGGAACTTATAAGTTGAGCAGAGCATTCGTTACAGATAAAGAAGACTGGGTATATTGTGCAAAGGCAGGAGAGCGATGCATGCACGCGGAAGAAGGAAAAGTGTGCAGCGAGACCGACTGCGAGTTTTTTGATCGGGAGATTAAGACTCCGGTTCGCAGCACCAGCTCTGTTAAGGTTGTCAAGCGCAAGCCAAAGAATGCAAAAGCAACATTAGAGGCAAAAGCCGAACCGCGAAGAGCGACGAAGAAATCCACTTTGAAGAAACCGAAGAAGTGGGGAGGACGGAGTGGAAGCAACTGCTATGGCAAATATAACTGATGGTCTTTAGGGGTCTATTTCCATAGTTAATAGAGTAATTGATATAATACAAAGGGGTAATCATTTTTTTCTGGTTACCCCTTTGCACTAAGATGATATTCTATTTCCAAATTTTAACTGCTATTTTTGCAAGTCGTTCTGCACGTTTCTCGACCTCCGTATGATTAAATTTCTTAGGGTGGTTACTAGTCAAATCTTTAATTAGCTCAAAAGTAGATTCCGGAATACTTTTATCACCACTTTGAGTTCCTTTTTTGTAGACTTTGAGCTTTTCCTTGTAATTGTTGTTGCTTGCAGACGAGTTTTCTGGAGTAAAGAGTAGGGCCTTGTTCCCAATCCTCTCGACAACTATCTCCTTGAAATCTGTTTTAATTTCGTCAGGTACAGATACTTTTCCATACCAAGATTGTAAGTCTGGCAAATCCTGAGGGATGATATGTTCAACAGAGAGACCTACTGGTACAGGATTGTTGTCTCCCGAGTTTGTCTTCCGCATATAGGTTTCCAGCTTCCTTAAATAATACTCGGACACTGTATTGTTTGAAGGTGCAAACTCAATAAAAGCGCTTTCAAATTCATTATTACTAACTAGTCGTTTTTTTTCATCAGCAATCATTCTAGTGATTGTTTTTAATGGAGCCTTACCAGTCTTCATCTTTTCGATACATTTTTCAAAAATAGTATCAAGTCGATTAAAACTCTTATCACACACCTGCATTCTAATGACAAGAGAAGTTAATGTGTCAAGAAATTCTTCAAAGTCTTTTCTTTCGTTTTGATTTGGATTTTTCTTATTAAGAATGCGTACTGTATCATTCGGATATCGCTTACATACAGCAAAGATTAGCACAAAGACTTGATCCAAACTAAGACGACGTAAATCTTCAAGCCTTTTCTGTATAGGGTGTTTTGATTGTTCAACATTTTTCCTAAGTAAACCATATGTTTCTCCGTCTGCTTTTAGACTTTTGTAGAAGGAGGAAAAATCATCATGCGCACCATCATAATAGTATTCTCTGAACTTGTTAGGTATTTCGGCCTTTGAGATACGTCCTTCGCCACCATCATAGAAGAAAAGAGATACAAAGAAATTCGTGAGATGCTTGTCGCCTACACCAGAAATAAACGAATCCCATTGTTGCTTTCCTTTTCCTCTTTCACTCCAATGCATGAAAATGTTTTTTATTCTATCGGCAGCAGTTAAATCGATACCCTTTCCATTTAGCGAATCAAATACTTGGAAAGCGTCCATGGAAGAGGTACACTGTATTTCAACCAGTCGAACTTTATCGGTGAGAGTGCTTACTAATCTATTGTAGAAATCCAATTCGTTTAATGAGGGATTGTCTTCACAAAAGTCATCTTTCCGCTTTGCAATTTGAGATTCAAAAAACTGATAAGCAGCTTTTATTCTTTTTGCTCCAACATATCTTTCATCACCCGTTTCTCCTTCGGGATCAATCTCTAAAATACTATTTGTATAATATTCACCAGTATTCTCATTGAGTATTAGTCGAGGTGCAGCAGCACCGGTCTTGAGGTGGATTTCACTATAACTACGCAGGACAGCATTCAATCTTCCACTCAAATTCTTTTGCATGTTTATATCTTTTGTTGAGGAATAGGTTTCTTCTTTGACTAAATCATCTAATGCACAGAAAAGAATTGAAAGTGAAGTGAGTCTCTGCTGCCCATCAACAACATGTTTGACCTTCGCAGTATTTATTTGATAATCATCAAAGTCGATGACTTTTCCGGTTCCATTGTCTTCTTCGTAAGTTGTAGTTACAATTGCACCTATAAAATGTTCCTTACTATGGCCTTCCATTAGATTAAAAACATCATCTAACAGTACTCCATTTTCCTGATTTCGCCATGCATAATCACGTTGATAGTCTGGTATAGCATAATAATAATTGCTAAATAAATCACTAATTCCTTTGAATTCCATTACTAACTCCTTTTCATTGTATTAAATGTGTATATAGGCCATTACACTTAATAATTACAGTAAATCAATACTACGTGCATACTCTGTCTGTATTACATTAACTATTGAGTCAGCACATCGGCTGACATCTTTTTTTATTTCTTTTTCCCAGAAATGTACTGGTGTCCAGCCCAACTCTACAAGGAGCGCATCGTTACGTTTATCACGCGATATGTTCTCTTCAATTTTTTCAATCCAATAATCACGATTGGACTTAAGCTTTTGCTTCCGTTCTGACCAGTTTTCGCCGTGCCAAAATTCACCATCAACAAATACTGCAACCCTGTATTTCGTGATAGCAATATCGGGAGAACCAGGGAGTGTTCGCATGTTTTTTCTATAACGAATACCCCTATGCCATAATTCCTTGGCTAAGGCAGTTTCTGCTTTACTGCCTTTCAAACTAACATTGGACATCCTTTTTGAGATTTCAGGGGTAGTTTTTAGTACTTGGTGTTTCATTTTCAATCGTTATACTGGGGTGTTTTTGACTCTGCTTTTATTATACAATTACTACTACTAAAACAAAATGGCTTTTTGTTTAGCCTATGAAATACTGTGTTATAATAATACTGCCTATATGTCGAACTGCCACTTGGCAGCGCTAACACTTTACATATAGGGAATAAGTGTGAAGGCTTGTAAGCCAAGGAGGACTTTATGAAAAAAACAATGGTTGAATTATTTGCTGGTGTTGGCGGATTTCGCCTTGGATTAGACCGTTTGGAGAGCGGATGGGAAACTACGTGGTTTTCACAGTGGGAACCAGGCAAAAAGAAACAATGGGCACATGATTGTTACGTGTATCATTTTGGCGATAGCGTAGATTTATCAGGGAAGGTCACAACAGGAATCGACATTTCAGAAGTTGACAAGAACGATGTTCCAGACCACACACTTCTTACAGGGGGATTCCCTTGTCAAGATTATAGCGTGGCACATTCATTGACTTCATCAAAGGGAATCGAAGGGAAAAAAGGTGTTCTTTGGTGGCAGATAAGAGATGTCTTGATTGCTAAGAGACCTCCTTTTGTTTTGCTTGAAAATGTTGATCGCTTGCTTAAATCACCGGCGTCACAACGCGGAAGGGATTTTGGAATTATTCTGACATCGTTTGCACAGTTGGGTTATCGTGTTGAGTGGCGTGTCGTCAACGCGTCAGAATATGGAGCACATCAGCGGCGCAGAAGAACGTTCATATTTGCATATGAAAAAAACACAAAATACGCTGAGAGAATGGATGTCTTAGATGAAAAAGATATCATTACACAGAAGGGGTTCATGGCAAAGTCTTTCCCGATAGCTAGCATACGAGAAGAAAGATACGGGGAAGTACGACACACCGATATTTCCAAAGAAGATATTCAAACACTTTTGGAAATAGGAACTGTTGAAAGTGATAATGACCTTATTGATATGACTAAATATTTCAAATTTGAATTTGGTAATGCAGGATATATGAAAGATGGGTCAGTAATAACTGCAAATGTTGAAGCAGATTCCATAGAACCTGGACTTCTTAAAGAAGTTACTGAAGCAGGGGTTGATGAACAGTATTACATCAAGCAGGAAGATTTGTCTAATTGGACATATATGAAAGGGGCAAAAAAAATCCCAAGAAAGTCTTCGAATGGTCATGAATATATCTTTTCTGAAGGTCCAATAGCATTTCCTGATCCACTCGATAAACCTTCAAGAACAATGCTGACTAGTGAGAGTACTAAGAATAGGAGCACACATGTTATTGCCGACCCTGGCACCGGAAGACTGAGATTAATAACTGAGATAGAAGCTGAAAGATTACAAGGATTTGATGATGACTGGACAAAAAACTGCCTTTTAGATGGTGACATCGTAGAAATGCCAAAAAGGATGAGATACTTTTGCATGGGGAATGCACTGGTTGTTCCTATGATTACTAGAATGGGAAGAGTCATCGATTCTATCATCGAGAACGAATGATAGACAATACACATCTATGGATACCAGAAAATATAAAACAAAGGAAGCCGTATTAAAAAGGGCGCAGGAAGCGATAGGTGTCCCGTTGGGCTCAATTGACCGGACAGGAAGACTACGTACAGGCAAAGGTGCAATTGGAACAGTGCTTGAAGAGAGTTGGTTCGGATATTCACCAAACAGTGAGTCTGAACCTGATTTTCCTGATGCGAGGGTTGAATTAAAAGTTACACCATATTTACACACTCGTTCTGGTATTCGTGCAAAGGAGCGCTTAGTCTGTAATATCATCAATTATATGACTGAGTATCAAAAATCTTTTGAAACAAGTGACTTTTGGCACAAATGCGAAACGTTATTAATAATGTCATATGAGCACAAACCGGACAAACCAAAGAGTGAGTTCACTATTGACAAGGCCATTCTGTTTAGTTTCCCAGAAGAAGATCTTCGTATCATTAAACAAGATTGGGAGAAGATTATCTCTAAAATCAGAAATGGAGAAGCCCATTCGATTACGGAGGGGGACACACTATATCTTGCAGCTTGTACAAAAGGCGTTAATGCTTCTTCCGTGAGGAAACAGCCGTTTAGTAGTACACCCGCAAAACAGCGAGCCTATTCATTGAAGTCGTCATATATGACAAGAATTCTTAACAAATACATCTTCGGGGCAGAAGAAGATGAGCATATTATTACGGATTGGAGGATTCTTTCTAATAACACTTTCGAAGATATTATTATCGAAAGACTGAGTCCCTTCTATGGACAAACAGTAGATAGACTTGCAGCTTATTTTGAAGTTTTGGGTCATGCGAAAAACAAAAACGAGTTGCTTCTTTCAAGAATGATGGGTGTCAAAGGACGAGTATCACAAACTGCCGAATTTCAAAACGCGAATATCGTACCAAAGACTGTCAGAATACAGAAAAATGGAAAGATAAAGGAAAGCATGTCATTTCCGACATTCAAATTTAATGAAATAATCAATGAGGATTGGGAAACATCTTCCTTGAAGGAAATGATTGAACCAACAAAATTCATGTTTGCTATTTTTGAAGAAAATGTTGACGGCGATTATGTATTTAAGAGAATAAAATTCTGGAATATGCCAGCCCAAGACATCGATGAGGTTCATCGAGTATGGGAACGTACTGTTAGAATAATAAAAGACGGTGTAAAACTGTCTTTTGATGGGCGAGTAACAAGAAACAATTTGCCAAAACAATCTGAAAGTTATGTCGCACATGTACGACCACATGCAAGAGATAGTAACGATGTTTATCCTTTGCCAGATGGTAGGGTAATGTCTAAACAATGCTTCTGGTTAAATAGGGAATATATTGAAAAAATTATTAGTGAAGAGTACAGGTAAGAAGGTCTTGATGAAAGGGTGTTCATATGAATACTACTCGAGATGGACAAAAGTGGGGTCGTGACGAGACGGTATTAGCATTTGATTTGTATTGGAGAATTCCATTTACCAAAATTGATAAACGTAACCCTGAAATCATTGAGCTCGCAGCAATACTTGGTCGAACACCAGGAGCTGTTACCTATAAAATTCTTAATTTAGCACATCATGATCCTGAGTTAAGAAGGCGCAATATTACTGCGATGTCTCATGGGAGCAAATTGGATGAAGAAATATTTCATGAGTTTTATGAAAACATAGGTGGATTGTCGTATGAAGCCCATCTTATTAAATCCAACATTATGAGCGAAAATGATTCAAGTACCCTGAAAACATTTGAATTGGAAGAAATGCCCCCAGGAGAATATCGTGAAAGAATGGTGAAAGAAAGAATTGGACATTACTATTTTAGATTAGCTATAGTTAATTCATATTCTAACAGATGTTGCATTACTGGATTAAGCATCCCCACCTTATTAGTGGCAAGCCATATTAAACCATGGAAGGACAGTGACGTAAAGACAGAACGGACAAATCCATGTAATGGGCTGTGCCTAAATTCTTTCCATGATAGAGCATTTGATCGAGGACTAATTACTATAGATAACCAGTATAGTGTTATTATTTCGAGTAAAGTAAAAAAAGCTGAAATGGATGATGCAACGAAGTCTTGGTTACTTGGATATGAGAAACAACAGATTCATCTCCCGGATAAGTTTGTACCAAGAAAAGATTTCATTGAATATCATAATGATGTGATATTTCAAAAGTGAGAATTTGAGAATTAATGATAATCTGATACAAGAAAGGTGGGGCATATGAAGGTTCAATTTAAGATAAGTAATGAACGTTTTTTTAACAATGGAAAGATTGTTTTAAATGCAATTCCTGATGTTAGAGACAGCATTCGAAAAGCACTATCACAAGAGGAAGTAATATCAACAATACGACGGACACCGAAGGGCAGACCGGAGTACGATGGAATTAATGCTGCAAGTCTAAATAAAGCATTGCGTCGTTGTTTAAGCGCAGAATCCATCAAAGGGGAGACACATGTTGAAAACGGTGTGTTCTTTCACACAACAAAGAGTGGATTTGATTTCTCATTTTATGATGAGAAGTATAATATAGCTCGCTTATACAACTATTATCAAGGGACTGTTGGTGTATTGAACGGTGATAAGAAAATCATAGATGTATATAAAAAACTGGGTTATAAGAAAAAAGAGTGGAAGGGGATGATTGCCACTATTAGTTCAAAAGTGGAAGAAAACGCTGACTTTATTGTTGACAAAGAAAAGCTTATAGTTGCTGGGGAATTGCAATTTGGGAACTGGGCACTCATCTATAGAGATCTTTTTCGCCTACTTGATGCTGATAGCAATCCAGGAGTCGATTTTTATATATATGTAACTGCAGATGACGAGCTGAGCGGATTTCTTAGCAGTAATACAGTTTCATTTAGATCGGCAAGTGAGGTTATTAGCGAATATCTTTCTATCATAAAGACACCGGTCTGGTTGATTGGATTAGGCATTAACAAGTTATGAGATAATGGGCAAATGACGATAGCGAAGTCAAGACTAGAGTGATTTTAATGGGTAATCAATACAAGGAAAAACAAGACAATTTTATTATTGGACGAAAAGAGATAGTGGCTTTGGATTTAGAATTAAAAGCCACTTTAAATAATGGGATTAGTACAGAAAACAATCCTCAATTGGCAACACTAGACTCAGAACTTGAGCGTGTCAATATGGAATTGAATCGTTACACCAGCCATGCTGATAAAGTGGATTATGCGCTTGCCGTCGCTAGTGGAATCATAGCAGGCATTGTTGATGCGGTCTATGTTAGTGAATTGCATATTGAAGAAGCACATGAGTGGGGAAGTGAAAAGACAGAGGATTTCATTGTAAAAGTTGCACGATGGCAGGGATACAAGGGTTATGATGTAAAAGGAGCAATCAAATATCTCGCTGATGAGAAAGTTCATAATCATTCAGATATGAAGAAAGGATTCCATCTAGCTTCAGACCCTAATATGATGGAGTTTGGTGGACCGTTACAGCACCATATGAGAGATTTTTCTCATCATGCATCTATTACAGGGCTTGCGTTTTCGGTACTCACACAGTTTACAGGAAAATGCTTTGGAACAAACACGACAGGAGAGTTTATTATCCGTGATGTGAAAAATAAAGAATTAATTGGAAAAGATGTACCTCAAAAGCTATTATTTGGAGTTGTATATTGGTTTTTTCATATGGTGAGTGATATTGCGGGATCAGGGTCATTATCCGAAGGAACAGGGGTTCCTGGACCACTATTGTCGATTGCAAAGACTCTTTCTTCAACACCATTATTCAAGAATAATTTGAATGAAAAAGGTCACCGCGAATTATCCGTTTTTCTATCTAAACTTTTTAATGGAACTTTGTTAGGAAAGCGTGACGAGTTTGGAAAACTGCACCCATTAAAAGTGGATTTGAGAACAGAAGTCGGTATTGGACATCACCTTCAGAAGCAAGCCTTTCCAGTATTGGTTAATGAAATAATTGTTCGTGCACTGTTCTTCATCCGAAGACTCTCATGGGAGATTATGAAACAGGAAATCAATTCATTTTCTGATATAAAAGCGATTAACTGGGAAAACGTAAAA
This sequence comes from Bacillota bacterium, assembly GCA_017431785.1. Taxonomy (GTDB): domain Bacteria; phylum Bacillota; class Clostridia; order Peptostreptococcales; family Anaerovoracaceae; genus Lentihominibacter. The sequence continues at coordinate 44,615 of JAFRKJ010000032.1, forward strand.
CCATCAGGGAACAGAACAATTGATAGAATGTTAACTGTCTCAACTATGACATTCTCGTTGGCTGATACCACAGACGCAGCTGTACATGCAGCAATTGAGTCGGGTGGTAATTGGGTGTTGTTTGCAGGCCGGTTTGTTACCAGATTTAATTATGTTGGTGCGGGCAGGGCTACTGTTGCGATAGTCAAAGAGTTTTCAAATGAACGAAAAGAAGAACAACTTATTCATGAAAAGCGCTTGTTAACAGAAGCGAAAACGGAAATCGTTTTGGAACAGTTGCAAGAATACAAACAGCAGCTGGAGGAAAGAGTAAGCGAGTACCTTGCAGAAGATATAAGCGCATTCCTGGAAGGCTTTGATTATATCAACGAAGGAATAATGACGGGTGATTCAGACATAGTTATTCATGGTAATGTTGTAATCCAAAGGGTGCTTGGAAGAGAACCACAATTTACCAATCAAAGAGAATTCGATGAATTAATGGATTCGAATGATGCATTGATACTATAAAGTGCGGAGGAATTGGAAATGGTAAAAGAAAAGAAGCTAGCAGGCAGTAAGATTGATGCTGCAGGTGATGTTGATCTTTATGATGTCAATAAGAAAAAAACAATTCAAAAGGTGGCAAGTAATATAGACAAGGGTGTCAAAAATACAGTTTTTAGCGCTATAGGTAATATACATGACGCAACTGATGCAGTTAGAGATTTAATAGATAAAGACGATTTAGATGCAATTCCGGAAGAAATTGATGGAACTACAGTTTTATCTACAACCGCTGCTCTGAGAATCATATACTATCTAATGGCTGTAAATGGTGAAATCTATCATACAGAAGAAGAAAAGTACAATTTAATAGGGGAGGAGCTGGATCCTTATTTCAAAGATAACCGTGAGAAAATCATTAAAAGATGTCAAACACAAATGGAAAAAGCAAAGAAACAGGATGACTATTATTCTGTTATCAAAAGAGGCGTTACTACAGCTATCTCATTGTCGAAACCTACCAAGGATTCATTTATTACTCCAAAACTATTGATATGGGATCTGCTTTCTGTAGCTTACAGTGATGATCAGTATGATGATGCAGAGAAAAAGCTGATAAGATTTATTGTCAAAAAACTGAATGTCAATGAAGCTGAGTTTTTGGAAATGGAAAGTAGTTTTCTTACACTAATAGACATACAAAGAGAAAGTGATTGGATTAAGACAACAGATCGACAGTACAAGGAGATAGAAAAAGTTGTTAATGAACTTGCTGATAGAAAAGCAGTTATCTTAGAAAGTGTACATGATTTAATTACATTATAGGAGAACAGATTATGGCATTACCATTATTATTTATTGGCATAGCTGCAGCAACTGGTGGGCTTGGTATAGGCAAAAGCATCAAAGCGGGCGTTGATGCATCACAAGCAAAAAAGATAAACAAGAATGCAAATGAGCTTGTAGAAGAATCCACAGAACTGCTTAACAAACAGAGAACTGCTTGCGGAAATTCACTTAGTCATCTTGGAGAGGAGAAACTGTTTGTTTTAAACAACAGCATGACACAGTTTCTGGATACATTTACGCAAATAAAAAATGTTGACTTCAACGAGTCTGAAGGTCTGGAAGAATTGAATAAGCTGCATATCGATGAAACAGAGTTTGAGGAACTTCGTGAGATGGTCAATTTTGCGGGATCATTTGCTGGGGGAGCAGCTGCCGGAACTGCTGGTGGAGCTTTGGTTGCATTTGGCGCATATGGAGCTGCGCAGACGTTAGCGGTTGCGTCAACAGGAACTGCTATTTCTGCATTAAGTGGAGCGGCAGCCACTAACGCGACACTGGCGTTCTTTGGTGGAGGCTCACTTGCTACTGGTGGGCTGGGAATGGCTGGAGGTGCGGCTGTTCTTGGAGGATTGGTTGCCGGTCCAGCGCTCATGGTGATGGGATTTGTTGCTGGTGCTGCAGCCAAAAAAGGATTAGAAAAGGCACAGACTAATCAGGCTGAAGCCATGCAGATAGCAGCAGAATTAGATGCGGGATCACTTCAGTGTGAATCAATTCGCCGCAGGACATATATCTTTTATAATTTATTGGCAAGGTTGGATGCCTACTTCCTCCCGTTAGTTTATAAAATGGAAGACATACTTAAGACAGAAGGGGATGACTATAAAGATTATAGTTTGGACTCGAAAAAGGCAATCGCATCATGTGCAAGCCTGGCTGTTACTATTAAATCTGTGCTTGATACACCGTTACTTACTGATGATGGGATGCTGACAGACGAATCTGAAGAAACGGTAAAACGGATTGAAAACGTAATTGATAACTAACTTAGTGAGGCAACTATCAAGTTTTTTGATGTATAATTAATTATAAAAAACTACATGTAAGGTATTAAAGAGGGAACAGTATGTTTGATGAAGACAGAGACATTATTGAAGAAGTGCGTAGCGTGAAACGAAGGCTTAAAGTACTAATAGTGGTACTTGTAATTGCTGCACTAATCTTTTGTATCTTATTCACACTTTTTAAGTTACTTCCAAATCGTGAGGGACCAATTGATGTTGTATCAGAACATAATGTAATGGAAACGATACAGAAAAGCGATTTAACAACCGTGGAATATACATACAATTCTGTTGTTACGCAGAAAGATAAAAAAGGAAAAGATGATGCATATTATGTAGCATATAAAGGAACAATAGAGGCGGGTATCGACCTAGATAAAGTTGACGTAAAAGTTGATAAAGAAAACAAGAAGATAATGATCACCCTACCAGACATTAAGGTTGATCCGCATGTCGAAGCGAGCTCTTTAGATTATATTTTCAAGAAGAAAAAGTATGAGACAGAAAAGATTTTCTCTGAAGCACTTAAATCTTGCGAGAAGGACTTAAATAAAGAGTCGAAAAGAAAAGATATATTGGAAAAAGCTACAGAAGAATCGGAAGAAAGTATTAGGGCGATGATAGAACCTTGGGCTGAGGGATATACAGTCGATTTCAATTAGAGAGGCTAGTGATAATATGTTAAAACGGATATGCACGATAATAATGGTAGTAGTAATTGCTATAGGTATTACCGCTTGCACGAACCCTTTCAGTTTTGAAAGGCCGCAATTAAATACGATAAAAAAAATCTGTGAGTTGGAAACACTTACAGTTAAATGTAATGATGTAATTAAGGCAGAGAAAAAAGCAGGTGAAGGATGGCCGCATATTTTAGAGACAGATCGAGAATATTGGGTCGAATATACTGGGATTGTTGAAATGGGTGTGGATGCGGAAGAAACTGATATTAAAGTGAAAAACAATAAAGTGTATATAGATTTGCCTGAAGCAAAGGTCTTAGGTGTACACGTTGACAGTGATTCTATTAATGAAGACTCTATTTATGCTAGCAACGATAGATTTATTAATCCCAATAAAATCAGTGCTGAGGATCAAACAGAAATAATGCAGAAAGCAGAAGAACAACTAGAAGCTGCATTTGAAAAAAATGAAGAGATAAAGGAAGAAACGACAGAAGCTACAAAAATAGCGATAGAGAATTACATCGATAAACTTGGAGAAAGTTTCGATGTTAATTATGAGATCATCTGGGAATAGAGAATAGAACAAGAGTTGAAACAACAGAGCCGCAGATTACACATCTGCGGTTTTTTCATGCACCTAAACAAATCCTATGCTCGCGAAATTTTCAACTCCTATAGTGAGGAGCAACGCACAATTAAGTGTTGACCTCGTCGTTACAACGAGATGTAGAGTAAGGAAGAGAGGTTTGCGATGTCACTATGGAGTATGAAAGAGGTAACTCGAATAACAGGAGCGACAGAAAGTGCTTTGCGTTACTACAATGCAAAGGGCGTACTTTCACCGACGGTAAGAGAGAATACAGGCAGGCGTCAATGGCTTTATGACGATGAGACCGTTGGGAAACTGAAAAAGTTGTTTCTGTTGAAATACATCGGCGTTTCAATTGAAGAAGCCGGAATAGCCATCTGCGAAGAAAAAGAATTTCGGAGAACAATCATGAAAAGTCTAGAAGAACTGAAAAAGGAACGTGACAAACTGGAACTGCAGATATTCATTGCTCAGACGTTGGCACTGTCTGATGGTATGGATTTGTTAACAGCAGATGACGAAATGGATGAAGACAAGAAGCTGCTGCTAAATAGTGTAATAAGGGAATGTATCAAGGAAGGAGCAAAATAATGAAAAAGAGACTGCTTGCTATTATATAAGGAACAAGGAGTTTTGCATGAATAATAGATTCCACCCCGGCGACATCGTCCAGCACTTCAAGCGTGAAACATTGGATGAAGAAGCCTTTGCACAGAACAAATATCTGTATAAGATCATAGGAATCGCTACACACAGCGAAACCGGCGAGCCGATGATGGTATATCAGCCTTTGTACGAGGATAAAGGAATGTACGTAAGGCCGCTTGAGATGTTTTTGAGCGAGGTGGATCACGAGAAGTATCCGGACATCAAGCAGAAGTACAGGTTTGAGAAGGTATCAGAGGCGTTTATGATACCGAGGAAATGATGAAAGCAAGAATAGCACTCATATTATTAATAGTGATGACGATAGCATTGACTGGGTGTGCAGGTTCCTCAAATATAGATTCAGGCTACACTCAGATCACGCAGGAAGAAGCGCAGGAAATGATGCAGCTTGAGGACATGCATAAGATCATTGATGTGCGCACGCAGGAAGAATTCAATAGTGGGCATATTCCTGGTGCGATCTGTATCCCGAACGAGACGATAGGAACAGATCCGCCGAGCGAGCTTCCGGATAAGGAGCAGGTTCTCCTGATATACTGCCGCAGCGGCAATCGCAGTAAAGATGCATCCCAGAAACTTGCTGACATGGGATATACCAATGTGTATGAATTCGGCGGGATCAACACCTGGACGGGTGAAATTGTAACAGACCAGACGGAGGGTGACATGAAACTACTGATTGGAAATACAGAAGTCCCGGTCAGTTGGGAGAAGAACACTTCTGTTTCTGAGCTGAAATCTTTGGCGGAGAACGAACCGATCACGATCCAGATGAGTATGTACAGTGATTTCGAACAGGTTGGATCAATCGGACAGAGCATTACCAGCGATAATAAGCAGATAACTGCAAAGGCAGGCGATATCGTTTTGTATTCCGGAGATCAGATCGTCATATTCTATGGCTCTAATTCCTGGGACTATACGATGCTGGGACATGTGAATCTGACAGAGGATGAACTGACGGAACTACTGGGCAATGGAGATGTGAAGATAACGATTTATTCAAATTAGATGGATGAATGATGGGGATATGAGAAGTACCCGGATATCAAGCAGAATATAGATTCGAGAAGGTCAAGGGTAAATGATCACCTACAAACACGACATTTCGGCAACTGAATACAACAACCTGCGCGTTGGTGCAGGCTGGCGCAGTCTCTCTCTTGAGCAGGCTGAGGAAGGTTTGAGCAATTCTGCCTTCCTGATTTCCGCATGGGATGAGGATAGGCCAGTCGGCATCGCCAGAGTGATCAGCGACCGGGGATACATCTACCTGATCGTGGATGTAATCGTAAACCCTGATTATCAGGGACAGGGAATCGGACGGCATATGGTTGAAGAGATAGATGCATGGCTTTTGCAGGAGAAGGAAGGCAAACCGACGATGATGGTTTACCTGATGGCTGCAGAAGGCAAAGAAGAGTTCTACGAAAAGTTCGGATTCAAGAGGCGTCCCGGCGAAGGCCATATGGGCGCCGGCATGACAAAGTGGATGGAGTGATTCTTGATATATAGACGGCAGATTAGTAGTGTTGCCACAAAGATAACAAATTCTATGTTACAATAAAGCATCAAAATGTCATACCATATATCTTTCATCATAGAGAGGGGAAAGGTTACGAAATGAAATCAAAAAGTGAATATTCAAACAGAAAACTGCTCGATTCGCTGAAGGACAATATGGAAAATGCGAAGGCATACTTAGACGATGACGCGAAGATGGAATCATTGTTCCAGGATTTTGAGAAGAAGCTGGGGCAGATTCCGAAGATCGGCGGTAAGGCAGCCGACATCGCCGTGCTGTGCTCCATGATCAGGGCATATGCGAAGAAGCAGTATACGGACGTTTCCGTTGCGACGATTCTGTTATCCATCGCCGCGCTGATTTATGTGGTCAATCCGATGGACATTGTTCCGGACTTCATGATCGGTATCGGACAGCTGGATGACGCCGCAGCCATCGTGCTTGTCCTGCAGATGATTCAGATGGATCTGAACAAGTACAAGAAGTGGCAGGAAGAGAACGGAAAGAGATAGGCATAACCGAAACCAAGGAGAATGACCCATGGCAAAGGGACCCAACCAGAAACTGAAGCTTTTGTACCTGATGAAGATCTTCATGGAGGAAACGGACGAGCAGCACGGGCTGACCATGCCCCAACTGATTGACAAGCTGAATGCCTACGGCGTCAATGCGGACCGTAAGACCCTCTACATGGACATGGAGGAGCTTCGGACTTTTGGGCTGGACATCATCAGTGAGCAGGAAGGGCGCAAGTGGTACTACTATGTGGGAGCACGGGATTTTGAGCTGCCGGAGCTCAAGCTTCTGGTCGATTCCGTCCAGTCATCCAAGTTCATCACAGACCGTAAATCCAACGAACTGATCCACAAAATCGAATCGCTGGCAAGCAGACACGATGCAAAGAAGCTGCAAAGGCAGGTCTTCATCGCCGGTCGCGTCAAGACTATGAACGAGAGCATTTACTACAACGTGGACAGACTCCATGAGGCCATTGCGACGGACAGCCAGATCCGGTTCAAGTACTATCAGTGGAACGTGAACAAGGAGATGGAACTGCGCCGGGACGGCCAATGGTATCAGACGAGCCCATGGGGGCTCATGTGGGACGATGAGAACTACTATCTCGTCGCCTACAACTCTGCAGACGGAACAATCCGCCATTACCGTGTGGATAAGATGCTGAATATAGAAACCGTTGACGAACGGCGCGAAGGCAAGCAGGAATTCAAGGAATTTGACTTGCCGCACTACACGAAGAGCCTCTTCGGCATGTTCGGCGGCGAGGAAAAGAAAGTGACCATCAAAGCGACCAATGATATGGTCGGCGTCATGATCGACCGTTTCGGCAAAGACATCATCATCGTTCCGGAGGACGAAGACCATTTCAGCATTACCGTCAACGTCGCCGTCAGCGAGCAGTTCATCGGCTGGATCATCGCTTTGGGAGAGAATGTGAAGATCACAGGGCCGGATGATGTCGTCAAGCAGATGCAGCAGGCGGCGAAGCGGCTGACAGAGCAATATCTGGTCTAATAAGAGGATAAAAGAGAGGAATTAGAAAGGTGCGCCTACGGGGTGGTAGCAGGCAGCACCTTGCAATAAACGAAACTATTTCACTTTATCTTTGATCAGTCGATAGATGGCCAGACCTTGCTTCTGGCCATTTTCTTTGATGATGCCTCGGTAGATCTTCTGCTTGTATCCTTCCTTTCCGATGTTCTTGGAAACAAAGGATGCAGTGGAGTTGACCACTTCTTCCGGGAATCCTTTCTTGCTGAGGATCTTCTGGATTTCGTTGTTGGCTTCGGCGCGGGCGTCAGAAGCCTTCTGCTTCGCAGTCGTTTTTTTCTTTGACTCGGCTTTCTTCTCGGTAGCCTTCTTATTCGGTTCAGCTTTTTTCGCCGCATCCTTCTTCTTCGACGGAGTCTTCTGCTTGGACTCGGCTTTTTTCTTCTGCTCTGCCTCGTTTCTGGCTTTCTTTGCTTCTACGACAGCCTTGGCGATGGCAGCAGCTTCTGCAAAAGCATTCGGCTTCGGAGCTTCTGCTGGTTTTGGATCTTCCGGCTTTGAAGCTTCAGCTGGTTCTGCTGGCTTCGGAGCATCTACTGGTTCTGCTGGTTTTGGTTCTTCCGGTTTCGGTTCCTCCGGCTTTGGCTCATCTGCAGACTTTGCTGCCTTTGCATTGGATGTCTTTGTGGCAGTGGATTTCCGCCCGCCTCTGGAGCGGGATCTGGAAGCCGGTTTCTTTTCTTCGGCCGGTTCGTCGATGATCTCGCTGTCGGAATTGAGGTTTCTGCAGAGGACGATGTGGCGCTCAGGCCAGAAACTCTGGACGTTACGGTAGCCTTTGTCCTTGCTGATGATGTAGTACTCCGTGTCATCCGGCTTCGTTCCGATCAGATAGCCGAGATAAGAGGCGAGCTGGATGTCCAGTGCCTGCTTGCCGTGATGGACCTCAATAATCGACAGCTCAGCTTTCATGTCGCGGAGCAAATTGACCATTCCCAGGTCGATTTTGCTGGAATTCTTCGTATAAAACAGGATGATCCGGCTGTCTGCACCGAGGTCACGGACGCCGTCCAATCCATTCGAGTTAACGTTTTCATAATCGAGAAGATAGTATTTCATATTATTACCTGCTTTTTCTAAAATATTACTGTCTATACCATCATACACCAAAAAGAGGAAGGAATAAACAAACTCTGACAGGTTTTACTTTTGCTTGATAGAGTTGTGATATAATGCAGGCAGAGGAAAGAAGGGCTGTTATGACCATCGATGATATCTACATCACTTCATATGATGAGTTGAAAGAAGCAGTGCAGGAACTCGGGTTTCTGCCATTCTTTCCGTGCTGTGTGCCGGGATTTTCCATTGAGGAGCATGTGGATCCCGAGCTTTGGTATTCCGCAGACGGCGACTGGAAAATCTGGGACTGGAAAGGGCCCCTCATCAATGATATGCAATGCGCCTACGGCAAGTTCTTCGGAAAAAAGGCCGTGTATATCAGCAAAGAATGGTTTCCGGACTTCGCGAACTACCGGCGGGATGGATATGATTTCGATGCCCGGTATGAAGATGGTCTGGCGAGCTTCCGGGACAAGGCGTTATATGAGCTGGTCGATGGGCACGGACCAGTGCTCTCAAAGCGTCTGAAGGCCCTCGGCAACTACAGAAAAGGCGGAAACAAGGGCTTCGATACGAGTATCACCCGGCTGCAGGCCCAGGGGTATGTGATCATCAGCGACTTCGCTTATATGATCGATAAGAACGGTAATGAATACGGCTGGGGCGTGGCGGAGTACGCGACCCCGGAGCAGTTTCTGGGAGCCGCCTTCACAGAAGAAGTATACGCGCGGACACCGGAGGAATCCTATGAGCGGTTGCTCGACCACTTGAGGAAGATCTTACCGGGCGCGGATGAGAAGGATATCAGGAAGTTATTGAAACGTTGAGGAGGAAGGAAATGAAGAGTTTGAACAAGATTATCGCAGCAATGGCGGTCATGATCATGTGCGTTGCCTTTGCAGGATGCGGTGGCGGTTCAGGCTATTCCGAGGGAGAGCAGTTTCAGCTTGGGGAGGACACATATGCTCTCGAAAAAGTAGTAAGGGCGATAGATGAGGATACTAGTTCAACAGAATGCTACGGAGTAAGCCTGCTGCATGTCGGTAATTCAGCACCGGTTATTATCAGCGGTTTGGGAACTAGCGGAGCCTTGAGCACGCAAAGCGCCATTGATTTGACGCTAACGGATGGAGATACGACCTATTCGCCGAGATCCATATCCTTTGCAGCCACCGACGAGGTGGAAGGCTATGGAAGTAGGGTAGTGTTCTATTTCGACATCCCAACAGGAACGGCGCTTCCAACGAGCGGGACGCTCAAAGGCACCAGCGACGAGGAGACTGTAGAACTGAATCTTTCCGGCATGACACCGGAAACAGAGACAACGACCACCACGACAACATCATCAGGATTACCGGAGGGTGTTCCGATTGCGCCTGATGCAGGCAACGAAAACTACGATGGTATCGGCAACACAGATGTGTATGAAGGAATCGGAGATACAGATATCTTCAATGCGGATGACACGATACAGGACGATATCGTGCAGCCGGGATTCTAGGAGGCAGATATGAGAAAGCTGTTGATTGTGACGCTGATGGTTGTGGTATGCGTTGCCTTTGCAGGATGCGGAGGAGATGCGGCTGTGCTCAATCCAGACGCGGATAAAGAGGGGGTAACAGATGACAGCTGGTCAAAGGACGTCTGGGACAGTGCTGTTCAGGACATGTTTGACAAAGGCTATGCAGAGAAAGATCCGGACGAGGGTGTGATTTTCAAATGCCAGGCGAACGGGGAGCTCTTCCTTTCGGAAGAAGGGAAAGCTGCACTGACGGCAGATGACTTCCGGCTGGAAGAAGGTAAGGTGATTTGGGGCAGTGAGTACGCGACTCAGTCGGAGACTGAAGCACCGCGCGTTGATCCATGCGTCAGGCCGAAGGAAGGGCAGGAAGAGGAGCTTCCGCATTATGTTTCAGAGAATGCAGTAGCACCGACGAAGCCAGAAGCTTTTGCAGATACAAGAGGGCAGTGCAAGTACTTGATTCTGATGACGGCCCTCTGCTTCAATGTGGCTCATGATTATTATGTGGGGCCGCTTGACAGATTGGATATCGTGACTTATGTATTCGTGATTGACGCGGTAAACAAGGAAGTCGTGCATATACACTACATCAACTACAGCGTTCCAGGAGCGGTCGCGCATAGCTATATGGGTGAAATCTATGAAGAAACGGCGTATCATTATATGAATTCGCTTTGCCAGTAAGGAGGTTGTGATATGTTATTTGTATGTTACCCGAAGTGCTCCACATGCAAAAAAGCCCGCAAGTGGCTGGAGGAGAACGGGATTGCCTTTGACGAAAGAGATATCAAAGAGGAGAACCCGACGAGGAAGGAACTCGTGAAGTGGCACAAGCAGAGCGGGTTGCCTTTGCGCAGATTCTTCAATACGAGCGGTATGCTGTACCGCGAGCTGCAGCTGAAGGATAAGCTGCCGAAGATGACAGAAGATGAGATGTATGACCTGCTGGCCAGCGACGGCATGCTGGTGAAGCGGCCGCTGCTGATCAAGGACGACGCAGTGCTGGTCGGCTTCAAGCAGGGAGAGTGGGAAGAAAAAGCAGGAGAGTAAAGATTCAATGATTACAGGCAAACAGAGAAGTTATTTGAGAAAACTGGGTCAGGAACTGGACCCTGTAGTATTTATTGGCAAGAATGATGTGACGGAAACAGTCATCAAGGAGCTGGATAAGAATCTGACGGCACAGGAGCTGGTCAAGGTAAAGATTCAGGAAGGCAGTATTCTGGAGGCAAAACCGGTTGCCAATGAACTGGCGGAGATGCTTGATGCGGAGTTCGTACAGGCCATCGGACGGAAGTTCGTGCTGTACAGACAGGCACCGGAAAAGGAGAACAGGAAGATCGTACTGCCGAGATAAGGGCAGGAGGATAATAATGAACAAAAAACTCACGATCGTGATTCCTCAGTGGCAGGGTGGCGGACAGGATCTGTGCACCTATGAGGGAGCTTTTGCATTCAATGAGAACTACCTGCACGGCGCAGCGGATGCGACGGTGGAAGTCAGTACGGCAGATATCGGGCCGGTGAAGGACGGAATCCTCGGGTATGAGGACATCCTGGAGACCATGAAGCGTGTGAATCAGACGTTGGAAGCAGCTGCACCGGAGAAGATATTTACAGTCGGCGGCGGATGTGATGCAGATACGCCTTGTGCGGCGTGGCTGAATCAGGTTTACGGCGGCGATATGGCTGTGGTTTACATCGACTCCCACGGGGACCTCAATACCCCGCAGTCTTCAGAGAGCCATCTGTACTACGGCATGTCACTGCGCGCCTTAGCAGGGGACTGCGTACCGGAGTATCTGGAGAACCTGACGTCTGCGATTGCGCCTGCGCAGCTGATTACCTGCGCTGCACGGAATCTGGATCCAGAGGAGCTGCAGTACAAAGCCGACCATAACGTCACGGATTTCACCGTGCAGGAGCTCGAAACCGACCCTGGACTTGCTGCAAAGGCAATCCAGCGCAAAGGCTACCACAATGTGTACATCCACATTGATTTTGACGCTCTGGATCCTTCCGAATTCCAGCTGACGCCTTTGGAAGAGCCAGATGGCATGACGAAGGAGACGCTGCGTAAGGTTCTGGCGCAGATCAAAGAAGTCGCGAATGTGGTGGGATTCGGCTTGCTGGAGTACAGCGGGACGATGGAAGACAAAGATGATCCATTCCTGCAGGCGCTGGCAGCGTACGGAATGGAGATATAGATGACTGACGTTTTGCATAGATGACTGAAGTTTTGAAATGACGAGATTTGCGTATTTTTTACCGCTCATCGCCGGGGCCTGCTGGGGCAGTGCGGGTGTGTTTGTCCGCACCCTGGATGATGCGGGATTTGACAATATAACGATTACTTTTTCGAGAGTGGTGGTGATGGCGCTGATTTTGGTGATCGCCACCTTGGTATATGACAAAAGGCTCTTTCGTGTGAGCAAACGCGATCTGGGGCTGCTTGCGGTCATCGGTATCGACGGCTATGTGCTGATGAACATCTGCTACAACATTTCCATCACCACATTGAGCATGTCTCTGGCGTCGATTTTGCTGTGCACAGCGCCGGTGTTCGTCATCATCTTCGGCAGGATTCTGTATGGAGAGAAGATCACGCTGGTACGACTGGCGTGCATGGTTGGCGCACTGATGGGATGCGTGCTGCTCAGCGGCGTTGTGGAATCAGGCGCCCTGAAATGGAGTGTGCTCGGTTTGGCCATGGGCGTTGCGTCATCTATGACCAATGCGCTCTTTGCCATCGTACTCAAAGAGGTTACAGATGTGCGGAAAGTTCATCCGCTGACCATTCAGGTGTACACGGCACTGATTGGCTTGATCGTCATGGCGCCGTTTACAGACTACGGAGTGATGGCGGACTTTGTGGCAGAGCGGCCATTGTGGAGTTCGTTGTTTTTGCTGGCCCATGCGGTGGTTGTTTCACTGATGCCGAATCTGCTGTTTACGATTGCTTTTGTATTTGTGGATTCCGGTGTGGCGTCGATTCTGGCGTCCGGTGCCGAACCGACGGCGGCTTTGATTCTGGGGCTGCTCGTGTACCGGGAAGTGCCGACCGTGCTCGGTGTCATCGGCATGGCAATCGTCGTCGCAGCGATGATCGTGCTGAGCCGGACCGATGTGAAGACCGAGGTGTCGGAGCCTTTGGCAGAGGAGGATGTGAAATTATGATCATTGATGTAGATAAACTGCGTGAAGATATGCGGAACGAGGATTTGGCCGCGTTCTTCGGCGGCGGGTTCGGCGGTGCGCTGGTGGAAGCCATCGACATCGAACGAGCTTCGGACGAAGAACTGGTCGATATGGCCCTGAAGCAGGGAATCGACCTGCGGAAGTATGAGATTGAGTAGGCGTGAGGATGCGTGATGGCAGATAGAGGCAGAGACAGAGATAGAGACAAAGACCTGGCGTGGGAAGAGATCAGCGTGGAGCACGTGGTGCAGGACCAGTGAATCGACTTCCGGAAATCAGCATATCGGTATCCTGACGGACGGGTGTTTGAGCCTTTTTACAGCTACAGCCGCAAAGACTACGTCGTCATTGTGGCGTCTGACGTGGATGGTCAGTATCTTTGCGTGCGGCAGTTCCGGCAAGGTATCAAGGAAGTGACCACAGAATTCCCGGCAGGCGGCGTAGAACGCTTTGACGGGAAAGAGTACAGGGGTGCAGGCGCTGTGGGCGCGGGCGCTACCAGCGTTGCGGGCTCGGTTGGAGAGGAGACATCGGCTGGCGCAGAGACCTCAGCAGCAGAAGCGCTGCTGGATACCGCCAAACGGGAACTGATGGAAGAGACGGGCTATGAATCCGATGAATGGGAACATCTGCTGACCGTGCCGTCTAATGCGACCATCGCAGACAACTATGCGACCGTGTTCCGTGCGAAGAACTGCCGCCTGGTGGCAGGACAGGATCTGGATGAGACCGAGGTACTGAATATTCAAAAGTACTCTGCGGATGAAATAGAGAACATGATTTATAACGGACAGTTTCAGCAGTCTGTGCACGTCATGGCTTGGCTGCTGGCAAAAGAGAAAGAGAGGAATACAAAATGAGTAAGGTAAATGATTTCTTAACAGAAGCTGGCGTATTTTTCCTGGCAACCGTTGACGGCGACCAGCCGAAGGTAAGACCGCTGGGCGCACATCTTGAGATGGATGACAAGGTCCTCTTCGGCGTAGGCGACTTCAAGGATGTGTATAAGCAGCTCGTGGCAAATCCAAAGGTCGAGATCGTTGCCTGCAAGCAGGATGGTCATTGGATGCGTTATACCGGCAAGGCAGTATTCGAAGAGGATCCGAAGTACGCAGAGGCGATTCTGGATATGATCCCTGATCTGCGGAACATCTACAACGAGCAGACCGGCAACAAGATGATGACATTTCACCTGGAAGACGCAACCGCAGTAGACATCGCTATGATGGGCGAAGGAGAGAACCTGCTGTAAGAGGCTAGACAGTAAATGCCCCCATCCCTGTGATGGGGGTTTTGTTGTGAAATTGTCGCCCGCGAAGCGACCACACGTGCTCTATGATATGGCATAATGATAATAGAAGGAGGGACATTAGAGAAAATAAAAGAGGTATTGGGATTGAGGGAAGAAAAACGGACACCTTATCATGTAGTATATCATCAAGAGGGGATGAAATGAGACAAAGCAGAGGGGGGATATTATGTTAGGAGCAATTATAGGAGATATCATCGGAAGTCCATACGAATGGCACAATATCAAGACCAAAGAATTCGAGCTATTTCGCCACAGATGTAGGTTTACAGACGACAGTGTTATGACAATCGCTGTGGGAGAGGCATTGATGGAGGCGAAACGCCGGGAGGTGCTGGACGATGAGGAGGCTGTGAAGAAACTGTTGATTTCGTCACTGAAAAAATGGGGACTGAAGTACCCGGATGCTGGCTATGGCAGAGCTTTTTTCGGCTGGCTGATCAGTGAAGACAGTGCGCCGTACAACAGCTGGGGCAATGGGTCCGCGATGCGTGTCTCACCAGCTGGCTGGATGGCGGACAACATCATCAACACCAGAAAACTGGCCCGTTGGACGGCGGAAGTCACCCACAATCATCCGGAAGGCGTGAAGGGTGCAGAAGCCGTCGCCTCGGCGATTTTCCTGGCACGCAAAGGCGCCATCAAAGAGGAGATTCACGACTATATCACACAGGAGTTCGGCTACAATCTGGACAGAACCTGTGATGGAATCAGACCGGGCTATGAGTTTGATGTTTCCTGCCAGGGCAGTGTTCCGGAGGCGATCATCGCATTCCTGGAAGGTACAGACTTTGAAGACGTCATCAGAAACGCTGTATCACTGGGCGGTGACAGCGACACGATTGCTGCGATGGCAGGCTCTATCGCAGAGGCATTCTACGTAATTCCGAACAGAATCGCCAGAGAAGCTCTGAAACGGTTGCCGGACGAGATGCGGGAAGTCCTTGCAGAGTGGAAGAGCAGATAACGACAGCAGATAATAACAGCAGATCATGTGAAATGAGTCTCGGAGATGCGACTCCGGGACTTTTCTTTTTGTTTCCATGACCCTGCGTCATTGTTGTAGTATAATAACAGCATAAATCCAGGAGGAATTACAAATGGGTACAAACTTAGGCAAAGACAATCGACTGAACTATGACGAGCGCAAAGAACACAACAAAGCCCGGGCACGCAGGATGGTTCTGGTTATGGGCATCGCCTGCGTTGTCTTCATCCTGGCTATGATCGTTGAAGTGTATCTGTAACAGGGGGACAAGCCATGAAAATGTTGCATGTCACGATTCAGACGAATCGGTTTGAGGAAGAAATCAAGTTTTATGAGAAGGAAGTCGGATTGACTTTGCAGAGGGATATGCGGCCCCATAAGGATCTTGTATTTCTCGCAAACGCAGCGGGAGAGACCTGTGTAGAGGTTTTGCACAATTCTGAGGCAGATGATGCCGGCAACAAGAACCTGTCCATAGGATTCAAGACAGATGATGTGGAGAAGAAACGTGAAGAGATGGTCGCTGCAGGATATGAGGCCACACCGATGATTTCGCCGATGCCGGAAGTGAAGTTCTTCTTCGTGAAGGATCCGGCAGGTGTAACAGTGCAGTTTATGTAGCGACAATAA
Organism: Bacillota bacterium; assembly: GCA_017431785.1. GTDB lineage: Bacteria > Bacillota > Clostridia > Peptostreptococcales > Anaerovoracaceae > Lentihominibacter. The sequence goes on from JAFRKJ010000032.1 coordinate 60,698, forward strand.
GTGGGAGTGACAGCGAGAGAAGATGCGATACGAATACTGCCCGAAATGCGGGAAGAAGTTAATACAAAAGCAGGCCGGCGATGATGGGCTCGTGCCATACTGCGAAGACTGCGAAAAGTACTGGTTTGACACCTTCGGGAGCTGTGTGATCATTATGGTCGTACGCGGCGGAGGCAAAGGCAACGCTGACAGCGGCCAGAACCCTGAAGTGCTCTTGCTGCGCCAGAAGTACATGTCCGACGAGTACATGAATTTCGTTTCAGGCTATATCACTGTCGGTGAAAATGCGGAGGAATCCGCATACCGTGAGGTGCTGGAGGAAACCGGCATCAAGTTGGACGATCTGGAGTACTCGGGAACCTGGTTCTTTGAACTGCAGGAGTTGCTCATGCACGGCTTCATCGGCTACACCAGCCAGAGCGAGTTCACCTTGTCATCTGAGGTGGACGGAGCCCAGTGGGTTCCGCTGGAAAAGCTGGAGGACTACATGTATCCTGATTCGCCGGGCAATGCGCAGTTCGGGACGTACCAGGTATATTTGAAGCGTTACGGGAAGCAAAAGCAATAGGATTAGTTGTTATTGATTTGAGAGGAAAAGTCAAAATGGAAAAGACAAAAACAGGGCAGACCTGGGTCATGCACGAAGATGTGCTGGCTGAAAAGATGCCGACATGGACGAACCGGCGCATTGTCGCCCACGGTCCGGAAATGATGATGGTAGAAAATGAGTTTTCCGTGGGAGATACCGCACCGGAACATGAACACTATCACAGCCAGATCACCTATGTGATCAGAGGCGCACTGCAGTTTACCCTGGAAGGGGAGACCAAGGTGCTCAGAGACGGTGATTCCGTTTACATCGCTCCGCATCAGGTACACAGCGCCATTGCAGTGGAAGACTCACTCCTGATCGACATGTTCGCACCGATGCGTGAGGATTTTCTATGAGTAACGTGATCATTCGGAAAGCGACGGCAGAAGACATTCCTGCAATCGCAGCAATTTATGATGAAATACACAACCGCGAAGAAGCCGGCGAAGTGACGACTGGTTGGCTTCGCGATGTTTATCCTGTTCAGAAGACCGCTGAAGACGCCGTCGCACGCGGCGATATGTACGTGCAAGTGGTCAGCGGGGACGACCCGGATGCGGCGGGTCAAGTCGTCGGCACGGCCATCCTCAATCAGCTGCAGGTCGACGTATACGCAGACGGAGAGTGGCAGTATCCGGCCGAGGACAGCGAAGTCATGGTCATCCACACCTTGATTATCTCGCGCAAAACTGACCTGAAGGGACTCGGCAGTGATTTTCTGGCGTACTATGAAGCTTTTGCATTAGAACACGGCTGCAAGTATTTGCGCCTGGATACGAACGCCCGGAACGCCGCAGCCAGGGCTTTCTACAAAAGGCACGGATACACGGAAATCGGCATCGTGCCGACTGTGTTCAACGGGATACCGGGCGTGGATTTAGTCCTGATTGAGAAGAAACTCGGATAACAACGATAAAAACGGATAATCAAAGTTTAGTGGGGTTTACCAAAGTTTAATGGGGTCAATCAATAGGGTCAGACGTTCTTCCGTGGGGTCTGTCAGTAGGGAATACCGATAGGGTCAGTCCATGGGGTCATTCCGTGGGGTCTGCCAATGGGGTCTGATCCGAACAAGTGAATAAAACGAGAGCGGAGGACAGTTTCGGCTGCCTCCGCTTTAACGTGCAACGATTATGGAAATAATTTATATAGAATCGTGGATCAGAGGACATAACGGGGGAAGGGCTCGTCCTCATCCTGCTCGAGATGAGCATTCATCCTGAAGCAGATAAAGTCGTTCCACAGATCCCTCCAAGTGAGAAAATCTTTCATATACTGCAGTTCTTTCGTGTTGCGGTCGATCTCCTCCTGAAGAGCGAGGGTGTGCTGGTACAGTTCATCATAATACGTCATTCAGGCTCACCTCCCATGCGGTCGATCTCATTAAATGCTTCGTCCAGGATCCTGCTTGCGGCGATGAAATCGCAGGTGAGGCCGGCTTCGTTGTAGAGACCGTCGGGATTGTCGTAAGGACTGTTGCCCTCTGCCACCCAATGGCGCAGGGCCAGGAGTTCTTCTTTCGAGCAGTCATATTTCTCAAGGATCGATTCGAGCTCCGCATTCAGGACACGCTGCCTGCTTTTGAGAACGGTGTTGTGATATCTCAGAGCATGAGGAGCATCCTCTTTTACCTGTTCACGTCCGTTCAGTTCTGGATCCAGACGCGTGGCAAAGAGAAAACGGTTTCTCAGATGATCGAAGTTGCGATATCCGCGGCCCAGCCGTTTCAGATCCTTGGCCTTTCTGTTCATGGCCTCTATGGGTCCGTTGGACAATCTGGAAACGATAGAGTTGCCGTTCCTGTCAAGACGTTCGATTAGAACGAATGAATTGATGATGGCTTCACGATGGCGCTTCAGAAGACCGGAGAAACGAACGAAGATGTCCTGTCCACAGTGGGAATAGCGGTCGATCAGCTGATCCAGTTCGGATGCCGCCTTCTGTGGCTTGCCGGCATTGACCGTATTGAAACGCACGTAGGATTCCTTCAGTTCACGGAGTTCCTTCAGCGAAGGATCGATGTTGAAGAATCTCTCCTCATAATCCGTGGTCCGCATCAGATATCTGAAGTGTCGATCCATATGGGGGTCTTCATGATACCTGATGGAATCCGTGCTGGAGAGTAGAAAGAACCTGTAATTCTTCAGAAGGTACACCTCGTCGGACATTGGAAGATGGACCTGCCTGCCGGCTTCTCTGGATTTCTCCTCCTCATTTCTGGTGTCACGCTCTGCAAAGGATTTCTGCATGGTCCGTAGGAATCTATCCAGTTCCATATTGATCCATTGGATCACATGGAATGAGTCAACGACGGATTCTGCGTTAGGAAAATATCTTTCCACATAGCGGAGGTACTCATTGTTCATGTCACTGATGAGGTACTTCACAGCGAAGCGTTCCTCTTTGGGAATGGCAGCGAAATACGGCTCTGTAACGTTTTGTCTCCTGCTTTTGAGGAGGTCGATGGGCTCGCCTGTGAGAAAATCCTGAATGACCAGCACATATCTGCAGTCCTGGTCCATGTTGAGATACACTTCATCGATGCTGATCACATCACTCAGAGGCAGCCTTTTCATGTCGACAAAACGGTCGAAGACGTCAAGAACATGACTGTCTGATGTGTGGAGTGCTCTGGCAATATCTGCAGCAGATCTCGTCAGATCCCTGAACGCATTTACGATAAGGAAGTCGGATGCGTTCGTATTGCGGCGACGTTTACCGATGAAATTGAAGGTCTCGTTCTCTTCGCGCCGGCACAGCTCGTTCGTACATCGCCAGCGGCGCTGTTTAAGGAGGATCACGACCTGAAAGGTGTCCTGCATGATGGGATGGTTGATTTTTCTGGTTCTGATCCCTCTGGAATACATGCGAAAGCCGCATTGGGGACAGAACCTGGCCTCCGGAGGCGTTGACAGGGTAATCGTCCTGACACGTCCTTCGGTCGAGACATCCTCGATCATGACTGAAGAGTCTTCTAAACCGAGGAAGGTTATGATATTATTCATATGCGCTCCTTTCTTTTCTGAATCGTTGCAGATACATGATAAAGAAGAAGCGAAGAGGAGGCAAATTGCGCCTCCTCTGTTTAATTGCGTTCATAGACCCCACTGAGTTTCCCTACATAAGAGACCCCAGCGAAAAACCCCACGGAATGACCCTAACGAACTCAGACCCCACTAAACTTTGATATGCCA
>JAFRKJ010000033.1 GCA_017431785.1 Bacillota bacterium
AGGCGTCATCGTATTTGGTCTGATGATATCCTATGCGGAACTTCTGGTAAACCTGCCGCGTTCCGGATCATTCATTGCGTACACCAATGAATTCCTTGGACCAACAGTATCCACCGGTTTCGGTTGGGCATTCTGGTTCAACTGGGTATGCTATGTACCGTCAGAAGCAATCGCGGTATCATCAACACTGCAGGCCATTACTGGTCTGAACAGTACAGTTACCTATGTTGCATTCGCCATAGGTACCATGATGGCATTGACATTGATCAACTGCTTCGCAGTAGATATCTTCGCGAAGATCGAGTCGGGTCTGGCTATCACAAAAGTAATTATCATTATTGTATTCATCATTGTCGGACTCGGTATCTGGGTCGGCTTCTGGGGCAGCCCGCAGGGCGAACTGGCAGCTTACAACATCACGGAAGGCTTCAAGGGAGCAGGCGTTAACTTTAATCCTGAAATGAATGCATTCGACAACTGGTTCCCTCATGGTATCCTGATCATCTCGGTCATGATGGTAGTAGTACTTGTAACCATGCAGGGTACTGAGATCGTAGGTCTGGCAGCAGCGGAATCAAAGAATCCTGAAGTTGCAGTACCAAAGGCATGCAGAAGCGTCGTATATCGTATTGTCGCTCTGTACCTGGCACCGCTGCTTCTGGTCATCCTGATCTACCCGACTGCACTGGCAGACGATGCGACACCAATATTTGCTGAAGTCGCGAGAGACTACGGACTGACGCCATTCTTCTACATCTTTGCTGCGGTCGTCATGGTAGCAGCATTCAGCTGTGGTAATACAGGATTCTATGGAACAGTGCGTGCGATGTATGGTCTGTCCACAGAGGGTCTGGCTCCGAAGTTCCTGAGCCGTCTGTCAAAGAACCAGGCGCCGAGAAATGCCGTATTCTTCACGATGGCATTCATGTGGGTCGTACTGCTGACCGGCCTGACGGCCAATGTAACAGGACACCTCTCAGATATCTACGGAAAACTGCTGTCCATGTCCGGATTCACCGGCACACTGGCCTGGGTAGGTATCATCGCATCCCAGAAGAGAATGCGTGTCAGATTGAAGAGAAATGGATACGACCCGGAGAAGGTCCTCAAAGCGAAAGTACCAAAGCCTATGGCATGGGTGCCATGGTTCGCACTCATTGCGCAGATCATCTGCCTGATCATGCTGGCATTCGCAACACCTGTTGAAAATGCTTACATCAATGGTATGAAAGCGCAGGGTCTGGAGCCTGATATTGATGTCGGTGACTGCGGCGGCGGCCTCGCAGTGTTCTGCGTTGCAACTTCGGCAATCATCATCCCGATGATCGTTTACTGGATTCAGAACAAACGCGGCAAGGTCGGACATGTCGTCACGCTTCATGGAGATGAGAAGACATTTGAAGAGACATTCCCGCCTATTAACAAATAAAGCCACAGTCTAGAAGTATATAGACAACAAAAGGCGCCTCCGCAGAGGCGCCTTTTGTTGTCTGAAATCATTATACTAATCTTCTCTTATGGAAGAAGAAAACAACTTTAGTATATTCATATTGTGATACGTAAATATAAAATAAAGCTGAAAGCAATTATTAAGAATCCTTAAATGAGAGCAGATTATTCAAATGACGGAATAAGCAAAAGAAAAAAGGACCTGAGAACATGCTCTCAAGTCCTTTATCGTTCTTGCATTACAGATTCAGGTTGGCTTTGTATTCTTCGAAGTTCTTTTCCAGCTCTGCTTCGCGCTCCTGTCGCTTTGCCTTCAGAGCAGCCTTCATGTCTGCCTTTCTAGTCTGGCGCAGCCTGTCAATCAAACAATTGTATAATCTGCTCTGTTTTTTTGTTTATGCCATTTGCGCATGAGCTGGTCTTGCCTTTGCATTAAACATTTCAGACACGGGGTGCTACCATAAGATTAACAAGCAAGTTATCGAAGGGAGGGTGTCGAAATGGAGTATACAGTCTCATATAGAACCTATTTGTCGAAAGAAACAACGCAAAGTCTGAAAAGGCTTCTCGATAAAACGAAGGCTATTTCTGAGATTCAAGTCAATGGGACAGTATATATGGAACGGAAGGACTACAGGATGCTGCAGAATATCGATGAGATTGCAAATGATAATAACTTCAGACAAATCAAGCCAGTGTACGGAGCAGTGCAGTTGTTGAATCTGTTTGAAGGCAAAACAGAAAGAGTCAGGATCTCATCCAAAAGCAGCGGAGCCATTTCGGATTTTTATGCGCAGATGAAGAAAACGATGCCAGCTGTGCCGGATTTGATCATAGCACGCAAGAACGAAATAGAGATCATTCCCAACGGCATCTATGAGGCATAAGCCCGAACAATATGATTATTTAAGAAAGGAGAATGATAGACATGAGAATCACCCCGGAAGCATTTATTGAAGAACAGAAGGAAAAGTCATATGAAGAATTGCTCTCAGTCCGTGACGAACTGATTGGAGTCATCAGAAAATTTGAAGCAGACGACGAACAGGATCCGGAAGACGTTCTGGTCAGTCCTCTGCCGGATGGCAATTACTATTGCAACCTGAAACTGCTGGGAGGTCTTTGCAACCTGATTGCGGAAAAGTTTGGAGAGGAGAACGTCCGATGAATGAAGTGATCAAAACAATAGAAGAGCGGAGAAGCATAAGAGCCTTTCGCGATGAGCAGATTACAAAAGAGCAGCTGGAGACGATTCTGGAAGCAGGAAGCTACGCTCCCAGCGGCATGGGGCAGCAGGCGAGCATGATGGTTGCGGTGCAGGATTTGCAGATCATCGCGCAGATGAGCGGGATGAATGCTCAGGTCATGGGTATGGACATCGATCCGTTCTACGGTGCGCCGACCGTCGTTGTGGTCTTTGCTGACAAGGACCGCCTGACATATGTCGAGGACGGAAGCCTGGTGATTGGAACGATGATGCTCGCGGCAGCTTCGATTGGCGTCGACTCCTGCTGGATCCATCGGGCGAAGGAGACCTTTGAAACAGAAGAGGGCAAAGCGTTAAAGAAGCAGTGGGGCGTTCCCGAAAACTATGTCGGGATCGGAAACTGCATTCTCGGATACCGTGAAGGGGAGCTCCCGGATGCGGCGGAGAGAAAACCGGGCCGTATCGTATGCGTGTAGCATTTTGATGCGGAGGCAAGCGACGTAGATATTAACAAACAGCGCTGCAGAAATTGATCTGCAGCGCTGTTTTCGTCTTTATGCAATTTTTACATAACAAGCGGACAATCATGAATTTCTCATTTGCGTCTGGCCTATTTACAATAAAGTCAAGCAAAACAACACAACACTCTGATCAATCATCTATTACGAAGCAAAAGCACAGTAGAGACTAAGGAGGAAAGAGATATGTCAAACAAGCCATTAGCAGATTATGTGAAACTGCCGACATTTGATGAATACAAAGAATGGTTCAAGGCGTTCGCAGATCTGAAGAGAGAAGACGGTATCGTCCAGGTCACATGGAAGACGAACGACGGTCCGATGCACCACAGCGGTATGTCCCACAGAGCTGCCAGCCAGCTGACCAGAATGCTGTCGCTGGACTATGAGAATGAGATCATCATTTTCACACACATTGGCGACAACTGGATGATCGAATCCGATGCCAATGGATGGGAGACTTATTCAAAGCTTCCGAGAGAAAGATTTGAACACCAGTACTTTGATGACACGAACCTGATCAAGAACATGGTATTCGACCTCGATGTTCCGACCATCGGCGTTATGCCGGGACCCGGATTCCACTGGGATTCCGCTTTCCTCTGCGATGTGACGATCGTAACAGAAGATACCAAAATCGAAGTTCCGCACGCACAGGGTGGACTAGTGCCAGGAGACGGTATGGGACTGATGTTCCAGCACTATCTGGGAACCAAGCGCGGCAACTACTACATGATGACGACCCGTCAGATCACTGCGCAGCAGCTGCTGGACGCCGGTGCCGTCAGTGAAGTGACGAAGAAGGGTGAAGCGGTCGAGCGTGCATGGGAGATCGCGAGAATGTGGAAGACCATGCCGTATGAGAATAGAACGATTATGTCGAACCTGGCGAAGAGACCGCTGAAGAAACTGCTCATGGAAGATCTGAAGCTGCACACAGTCAGTGAACAGTATGCGTCAATGCTCCGTGTCGCTGCAGGCACGCTGGGTGACGAAAATTCAGAACAGCAGGACGAGAAGTACATCAGCCGCGTCAATGACTATCGCTATGCGACAACAGATATGGAACAGCCGATGACCAAGGAACTCTGGCGCGGAATGCCGAAGAGAGCCAAGGAATGGTGGGACAAGGTCAACAGCGGCGAAATCGAAAATCCGTATGAATTCGAGCACAGCAATGAGCCGGATTGGTACAAGTTCTAGTAAAAGAGCAGATCGAAAGGAGAGTAGCAATGGCACAGCCTTTAGCAGATTATGTGAAACTTCCGGAACTGGAAGAATATAAAGAATGGTTCAAAGACTTCGCGGATCTCTACAGAGAAGACGGAATCCTGCAGGTTACATGGAAGACCAATGACCATCAGATGTGTCACAGCGGCATGTCCCACAGAGCGGCAAGCCAGCTGACAAGATTCATCTCTATGGACTATAAGAATGAAATCATCATCTTCACGCACTTGGGTGACAGCTGGATGACAGAATCCGATCCAAACGGATGGGAGACCTATTCAGAACTTCCGAAAGAAAGATTCCAGCACCAGTACTTCGATGACACAAACCTGATCAAGAACATGGTATTCGATCTGGCCGTACCGACGATCGGCGCCATCCCGGGCCCTGGATTCCACTGGGATTCCGCAATGCTCTGCGATGTTACGCTCGCATCAGAAGATACCTGGATGGAGGTACCGCATGCACATGGCGGACTGGTACCGGGGGACGGCATGGGTCTCATGGCACAGCATTACTTCGGGACGAAGAGAGGAACTTACTACATGATGACAGCCCGTCAGTGGACAGCGCAGCAGATGCTCGACTGGGGTATGATCAGCGAGATCTGTAAGAAGGGTGAAGTTCTTGACCGTGCATGGGAGATCGCGAGAATGTGGAAGACCATGCCGTATGAGAACAGAACCATCATGTCTGATCTGGCGAAGAGACCGCTGAAGAAACTCTTCGTAGACGATTTGAAACTCCACACAGTCAGCGAACAGTACGGATCGCTGCTCAGAATTGCTGCCGGTGAAATGGGAGATACCAACGCAGGACAGCAGGATGAGAAGTATATCAGCCAGACCAATGACTGGAGATACCAGAATGACTGGATGCAGCAGCCTCCGACGAGAGAAAGTTGGGCAGGCTTCCGGACCAAACCGTTCGAATGGTTCAAGGAAGTAGAAGCAGGCAACGCAGTCAATCCATTCGAGCTCAAAACGATTGAGCCGTACAGACCGAAGAAGGAAGACGAGTAAACGATATCATGCAAAAGCATCAGAGATCGATGAAAAACATAGTTAAGAAACAAGGAGGAGATAACAATGCCTAAAGTATATGACGGAAAACTGACAAACATGTTCGATATCAGTGGAAAGAAAGCAGCAATCTTTGGCGGCGCCGGCGGATTCGGCAAAGCCATCGCAGAAGGATTCGCAGCCAATGGAGCAGATGTACTGATCCTTTCCAGAAGAGAAGAAGCGCTGAAGGCTGCGGCCGAGGAAATCAAGGCAGTCGCGGCAGAAGGTGTGCAGGTAAAATACTATGCATGCGATGCATGCGTTGAAGAAGAGGTCATCGCAGCAAGAGATTACATGGTAAGCGAAGAGGGTCTCGGCGGATGCGACATCCTGGTCAACACGCAGGGCCTGAACAAGAAGATGTTCTCGTGGGAGATTGACTCCGAGTATTGGGAGAAGATGCTGAAGACAAACATCACCTCCACTATGTACACCAACCGCTACTTCGGCAACTGGATGAAAGAGAATAACACAGAAGACGGCAAGGTCTATGATGAAGCGGAATTCACATCCGGCCAGCCGTCACCTTGTCAGGGCTACGGCAAAATCATCAACATGAGTTCTGTCCGCGGTATCAGAATCATCGGCAACGGCGGCATGGGCAACGTAGGATACTGCACAACGAAGGGCGCAGTCGAAATGCTGACCAAGTCCTTCGCGGCAGACTTGAGACCGAACATTCAGGTCAACGCTATCGGACCGAACATTACTTATACACCGATGATGGTTGGCCTTCTCCCGCCGGATGAAGAAACCAGAAACGGAATCGCAGCGCCGCTTCCTGCACAGAGAATCGGTTACGAGATCGACGTTGTCGGCGTCGCGCTGTTCCTCGCTTCAGCAGCTTCCGATATGGTTACAGCTACTACGATCTATCCGGACGGCGGACTGGTTGCAACATCATAAAGCAAAAGCAACAGAGAAATACAAAACGCCTCTTTAATCAAAAGCCGGCTCTCATTACTCAGAGAGCCGGCTTTGCTGTTAAGCAGTGAATCTTAAAGCGTGTTGTAAAAAATCTTGAAATCCTGCACAAAGGTCTGCAGGGACTGTTTCGGATTCTTTGTTTTCCAGATCAGATTGAGAGGAACTACGCAATCCTCGTCAGAAATCGGAACCGTAATCAGGTCTTCTGCAATGAAACTCAGGTGCTGCGGAATCAGGAAAACGCCGATTCCTGCTTTTGCGTAAAACATTCCGGATTCGAAACTCGTCACTTCTTTGGCAACCTGCATGCGAAGATCCTTCTTCTCAAACAGACCCTTATGGAAATTAGCAGTGTAGGGGTTGTTTGTCTCGGAATAATTGATCAGCGGGTAGGTGGACAGCTCCTGCAGCGTGATGGACTCCCGGGTGCTGATGTCATGGCGAGGGGAGACCACAGCGAAGAGGTTGTCTTCATATACAACATCGCTGTCCAGATCCTTACTGATAGATGGATCGGAACCAACGTGTGTTACGAAGGCGAGGTCCATCCGATCCTCCAGAACAGAGGCTGTCAGATCATCCAGATTGCCGGAGTCATAATCGATCTCGATATTTGGATGCGCAGTCTGGAACCATTCGGCGAATTGGTAAAGGAATGGCCTGACGGCATATTCCAGAAAACCAATGGTCAGTGTGTCGCTGGAGGTATCTGCAGCATTTCTGATGTTGATCAGCGCGGAGTCGAAAGTGCTGGCCACCTCCTGCAGCTGCGTGGCGCACAGTTCGCCAAATTCAGTAAGCCGGACGCTGTGGGTATCTCGTATGAATAGCTGCCCACCGAGAGTCTCCTCCAGGTCATGGATATGCCGACTGAGTACAGGCTGCGTGATATAGAGAAGATTTGCCGCCTTGCTGTAATTGAGATGTTCTGAGAGCACCAGAAATTCTTTGATTCTGTTGATATCCATGAAATCGCTCCTTTCAAGCAAAGCAATTGTCAGTGTTGTAACAATATTTTAACAACTCAAAGTAGTGAAATCAATGGTTTTAACTTCTGCTATTCCAAATGAACATAACCAGAGTAGGGAACGGAATTTCCTTTCTGTTTTACCGGTATTTACAATGAAATCAAGAGATGAGATCAAGTGTTTTGTAACCGTTAACAGAAAAATCTGAAAATAGTCAACAAAGAGTTGAAAGGAGAATCAATCATGAATAAAGTAGAAGTAAACAAGTCTGAAGCATATAACGCACCTGGACATTTTGACATGAGAGCCATCCGTCTGCACGGACCGGCCAATGACTGTCAGGCTTTTTCACTGGGAATGTCCCATTTCCTGCCAGGCGGCGGCACAGCATACGTTGAACCGCCGGTAGAACTGGTCTATTTCATCCTGGACGGCGAGCTTACCGTACTGGACAAGGACGATAATGTGATCGAAGTTCTCGGAAAGTATGATTCCATGCACTTCGCAGCAGGCGAGGGAAAGCAGATTCTGAACAAGACCAACTACATTACCACCATGCTGGTCATCGCAAGTCCTCTGCCGAAGATGGACTAAGAAAAAGCTTACGAAAAAGCAAGTCAAATAAATGACAGAAAGGAAAGGTGTCATTATGCAGACTACAAAGAAAACAGGAATGTACAACTTCGGCGCGAGAGGCTGGTCGGTCGTCGGTTTCCAGATTGTCTGGCTGTTCTTCATGACAGGCATGACTGTTGACGGACTGAACATCATCGTGCCGGGAATCGCAGCGTTCAGAGGCTGGGATCCGAATACGATTTTATCATTTTCTACGCCTGCATCCATTATCGCGCTGATTCTGTGCGCACTGTGGGGCGGATTCATCATCAAGGTCGGCGCCAAAAAAACGATGCTCATCACCATGGTGGCCGCAGGTCTGGCAACGATCTTCTACGGGAATGCATCGACGATCCCACTCTATTTCATCGCACTGGTGCTGATGGTCACACTGATCAACGCTTTTGCAATCAATGTCGGTATGGCAATCACAACGAACTGGTTCCCGACGAAAAAAGGCGTTGTTATGGGTGTCGCCACCATCGGTATGAACCTGGCAAGCGCTTTGATCAGCCAGATCCTCAATCAGCTCTCAGGACACTGGGGTATTTCGGGAGCAATCACCATAATGGGATGTGTCATTCTGTTTGTTGCGCTTCTGACGGCGATTTTCGTCAAGGAAAAGCCGGAAGACGCCGGATGCTTCCCGGATAATGACCCGGAAGTTGCGAAGCTGATCGAGGCAGAAGAGGAACGGACGAAAGATGAAAGGCCTGCAGGATATAAGCAAGCCCTGAAGAACAAGTACGTATGGCTCTTCGGTATCGCTTACGGCTTCTTCGGGATGGCCACTGTCGGTATCATGTCACAGCTTGTCGGCTTCTTCATGGAAACCAGAGGATGGGAACTCCAGACTGCGCTGAACACGGTCACCATCGCAGCGGTAATCGGTATGGCCGGATCTGTTATGTGGGGAACCATAGACCAGAAAATCGGCACCAAGAAAACGTCAACCATTTTCGGCATCTGGTATTGCATCGGCATCCTGCTGCTGCTTGCGCCGAACACCTTCATTATGTGGATCGGCATCGTGATGCTGGGCGCTGGAATCGGCGGCAATGGTAACTTCCCGCCATCGATGACAGCACTGGCCTTCGGACGGAAGGACTTCCCGACCTGCTATGCATGCGTTAACACAATCGTAGGTATCGTCAGATCCTGTTCCTTCATCATTCTGGCAATCCTGCGCGGATTCACCGCCGGCTATGCAGTACCGTACACATTCTTCGCAATCGTAGCGCTGATTGGCGGCCTGATGTTCATCTTCATCCACGTCAAGGTAGCAGTCGGAAATGAAGACTACGACCATGAAGGATAAACGCAGAATATATTGACATTTATAATATCTCCAAACTGACGCCGACTGCCGGGGCTGGCAGCCGGCGTTTGCATAAAAAGGAGCAGTTCATGAGCGCAAATTATAGTAAAACAAAAATCAAAATCGGAATCTACGCAATGGCAGTCCTCATGATGGGAATCGTCGGTGTGTCCGGATCCCTGACGGTAATCGGGGCTCAGTTTTCTTCTGCATCCCAGTCGATGATCCAGAGCATCATCTCTATTCCGTGTTTGGCGGTCCTGCCGACAACGCTTCTTTCCGGAAAGCTGATGGGGAACATGCCTAAGAAAACGCTGGGGATCATCGGGATGGTGATCTTCCTGGTCGGAGGCGTTGTTCCGGTCTGTTTGACTTCCCTGCCGGTCATCTTGGTCTTTCGCGGGATCTTCGGCATAGGCGTGGGCATTGTGCAGGCAGTGGCTTCCGCCCTTGTAGCCGAGAACTTCATCGGTCCGGAGCGGGAAGAGGTGCAGGGGACGATGACCTCTGCACAGATGCTGGGTTGCGCAGTCATGGTATTTGCCGGAGGCTGGCTCGGCGATATCGCGTGGAACGCGTCGTTCCTTGTGCACGGGATCGCCATCCTGTCGCTGATCATCGCATTCGTTTGTCTGCCGTTGGTCAGGGCACCGAAGAAGGACAGCACGGACGTTGTTGCTTTTGCGGAAGGCGGCGAAGCAGCCGGCGGCGGGCGGGGGAAGACTCGTCTGAACAAAAGCTCCTGGAGCTGGGCCGGCATCACATTTCTCCTGTTCATCGGCGTGCAGGTGTACACGGTCTATATTTCCTACGTGCTTAGCGAGAAATCGATCGGCGGCGCGGCGGAGTCCGGGGCGACAGTGGCAGTTGCCTGTATCGGCGGCTTTATCATGGGGATCCTCTATGGGAAACTGGCCGGAAGAGCAGGGAATCTGACCTTCGCAACAGGGCTGTTCGTCATGGCGCTCTCCTATCTGATCCTGGCTCTTGCCGGAAGCATGACAGTGATCTACCTCGGTGGCTTTGTCTACGGCATCGCCATGGCAATCTGTATGCCGGCGGCCTTCGTCAACACGGCGAATTCCGTAGACGCCTATTCCTCCGCAATGGCGCTTTCAATCACCATGTGCGCACAGAACCTCGGCCAGTTCATCTGCCCATATATTATGAATTTTATAACAGGAATAACAAGCAGCGCACAGCCTAGTACGCTGACCTACCTGCTGGCAGCGATATTGCTTGCCGCCATGGGCATACCTGCGGTGTTCTGGGGCATACAGAAAAGTAGACAAAAAGGAGAGACAACATGAAAGCAGCATATATCAATTCGTTTGGAGGACCAGAACAAATACAATACGGAGATATGCCGAAGCCAGTTCCGGCGGCGGACGAGATCCTTGTCCGCAACAGGATCATCGGCGTGGGCAAACCTGACTTCCTCGTCAGAAGCGGCAATGACCCATATCTGGCCAAGTCGTTGCCCGGCCTCATCATCGGTAATGAGAGTGCAGGAATTGCCGAGGAGGTCGGCCCGGAGGTGAAAGGCATCAAACCGGGCGACAAGGTCGCAGTTCTGAATGCAACAGGATGCGGATCTCACGCGGAATACTCTTGCTCAAAAGAACAATATGTCATCAAACTGCCTGATGGCGTCGAGCCTGAAATGGTTCCCGGCGTATTGAATCTGCAGGTGGCGTACGCATTGCTGTTCGATGCGGGAAGACTCGGGGAAGGGGACAGTATGTATATCTCCGGCGCCGCAGGTGGAATCGGAACCACCATGGTGCAGATGGCAAAAACATCTGGAATCAGGGTAATCGCATCTGCATCAAATGAAGAAAAGTGCGCCGTTCTGGAGCAGCTCGGTGCAGATACGGTCTTCAATTACAAGGAAAAGGACGAAAAGGAGATCGTCCTCAGCGCAACGAATGGCGTTGGCGCTGATGTCATCTACGACCAGACAGCAGGAAAAGAGCTTGCAGGGAAATTTGATTATCTGGCAGATTTCGGTCAGATCATTCTGTACAACTGGCTTAATGGTTCACCTGAATTACCGCAGCTTGAGACGATTGTCAAGCGCGCCTGGCATGCACAGGCGATTCGGTCCTTTTCATTCCACGTCTATGATAATAAATTGGAGAGACGGCTGTCGAACGCCGCGAAATGCTTCGACATGATTCGACGCGGCAATGTCAGACCGTATGTCTGCAAAGACTTCCCGCTGGAAGAGGCCCGCGCCGCCCATGAACTTCTGGACAGCGGCAGCGCCATCGGCAAAATCATCATGCACCCATAGTGAATCAGAACAGACATTACAAAACCGACCGGCAGTCGAGCTGCCGGTCGGTTTTTGAATCATGTATATTATTTAGGAGTGATTATGGTTTCCTTTAACGGAGGATGTAGCAGGTGTAGTAAACACCCGGATCCTTATAAGTGAAGTGTCTTGTGGCAAGGATACGCTTTGGCTGAAGCTTTGCAAGCCCTGCGCCGATGCGCCATCCATGAGGCCAATCTTCCCAGGTCGTAGCTGTCCACTTGATGCTGCCCATGCCCCATTCACTTTCGGAGGCGCCCAGTTCATAAGGATAGTCTTCCGGCTTTTCAAAAGCAGGGAGAACGACAGGGTAAGCACAGTCCGGCGTGCAGTAGTTGTCCTCGTATGGCTCGTCCTTTTCTCTGACCTTCGGGATGTACTTGTACTGGAACTTGCCCTGAGCACGTCCTTCGACCTTCTTGACTTCTTCGATATCTTCCTCGGAGGCCTTGATGTTCGTGTCGACAGTCATCTCCAGGAACGGCTTGCCCCATGCTGATGCCTTGCAGGAGTACTTTCCGTCGAGTTTCTCGATGAGCGGAATCTCTGCGAAATACTTGGCATAGCCCATGGAATCACGTCCGCCGATGATTGGATCGGCATGGTTTTCGAACATGGTCAAAATAAGGTCTCCATCCATGTCATCACGCTCGCCCTTGAAGTGAACAGGGCAGCTGATGTTGATAAGAGTATATCCTTTGCCGGCCATCCAGCTGCAGCCGAAGAATTCGCAGAACTTGATGTTGACATATGGCTCCAGAAGTTCATAGCATTCCGGAATCATACTTTCAAGAACTTCGCGATCTGTTTCATACGTAAGGGAAATCACGTTAATATCTGCGGGTGAATGAAGGGAAGTATCATTGATACCGTGTTCATTCTCGCCACCGATGAATACCGGCATAAAATACGGTTTCTTTTCAAACTTCAGACTCATGAGATTGTCCTCCTTTTATTGAATGCAATAGGTTTTGTTCTTCGTTTAAGGTTTCTTTCTGATTCTATTTTAACAGCGCCCGGCCGATATGTTTAATTCTATGAAACTGATTGCTCATGCAGAAAATGCATAACGCAGGAAGGCAACGCATTTCTGATTTTGTATCAACTTATGTACAATAAAGGCAGAAAGAAACGTACAGAAATCAATAACAATCAGCAAAATACAGTTGTTAAGCAGTACTTTCTTTTATCCGGATGACAAAAAATTCACGGAATCAGGGCTGAAAACACAGCGAAATCAGGCCGCAGATTGTTAATGATTTATCATCCAGAAACGTTGAAAATTCAACATTTTTAGGCGATGGAAATTACTTACATCTTGTATACTGTATTAATTTTAATACATTATTGACAGCGTGGTTATAATGCAGTAAATTGGCAAACAAATGTATTAAAACCAGAACAAGACGGACGAAATTGCAAAGGAGGAATATCCGTGAGACAGAATCGTATGTTAACAATGGACGGTAATACTGCCGCGGCACATGTATCTTATGCATTCACAGACGTAGCCGCCATATACCCGATCACACCATCATCACCGATGGCGGAAACCGTTGACGAGTGGGCGGCATATGGAAAGAAGAATATATTTGGACAACCTGTTAAAATTGCGGAGATGCAGTCCGAGGGAGGAGCAGCCGGAGCTGTGCACGGTTCTCTGCAGGCGGGAGCGCTGGCAACAACATATACATCATCTCAGGGACTGCTTCTCATGATTCCGAACATGTATAAAATGGCAGGAGAGCTTTTGCCGAGCGTCATTCACGTTGCAGCAAGAAGCGTTTCAACCCATGCGCTCTGTATCTTCGGCGATCACTCTGACGTCATGGCCTGCAGGCAGACAGGCTACGCAATGTTGTGTTCCAGTTCTGTTCAGGAAGTCATGGATTTAGGTGGAATCGCACACCTTTCGGCAATCAAAGGACGCGTTCCGTTCCTGCACTTCTTTGACGGCTTCAGGACATCCCATGAAATACAGAAGATCGATGTGTTCAATCACGACGACTTCCGTAAGCTGGTGGACTGGGACGCCATTGAACAGTTCCGGGCCAGGGCTCTGAACTCAGAGCACCCGGTCATCCGAGGCACGGCACAGAACCCGGACGTCTACTTCCAGGGCAGGGAGGCCGCGAACAAATACTATGAAGAGATTCCGGGGATTGTTGCGGACTACATGGAACAAATCAGCGAACTGACCGGCAGAAGTTATAAACCATTTGATTATGTCGGCGCACCGGATGCGGAGAATATCATTGTTGCGATGGGATCCATCTGCGAAACCATTGAAGAGACTATGAATAAAATGCTTGAGGACGGACATCGCGTAGGCCTGATCAAAGTCAGACTATATCGTCCGTTCGTCAAGGAATACTTCATGGATGTTCTGCCGAAAACAGTTGAGAGAATCGCAGTGCTGGACAGAACGAAGGAACCAGGCGCACTCGGAGAGCCTTTGTATCAGGATGTGAAGACAGCACTCTACGGAATGCGTAACGCACCGGAAGTTTACGGCGGTCGTTATGGAATTGGATCCAAAGACACCACACCGGGCATGATCCACTCAATTTACGATAACCTTTATCATAAAGTGCCGAAGAACAATTTCACAGTAGGCATCGAGGACGATGTGACCGGACGGTCCCTCCCATATACGGAAGGCATCGCCAGAGAGCCGAAGGGCACAATCAAATGCAAATTCTGGGGACTCGGTTCTGACGGTACGGTTGGCGCCAACAAGACCGCAATCAAGATCATCGGTGACAAAACTGATTTATATGCACAAGGATATTTCGATTACGACTCGAAGAAATCCGGCGGTCTGACAGTTTCACACCTGAGATTCGGCGAACAGCCGATTCAGTCCACGTACCTGATCAACCGCGCGGACTTCGTTGCCTGTCACAACCAGGCGTACATCCGCCAGTACGACATGCTCAAAGAACTGAACAAAGGGGGCACATTCCTGCTCAATTGCCTTTGGGAGGATCCGGAGGAAATCGAGAAGAATCTTCCGCCTAAGGTCAAACGGGATCTTGCGAAGAAAGAAATCAACTTTTATGTAATCAACGCGTGGAAAATCGCTGAGGAAATCGGCCTCGGCAGCAGGATCAACATGATCATGCAGGCGGCGTTCTTCCAGCTGACCGGCGTTATTCCAATCGACAAAGCCGTCGAATATTTGAAGGAAGGCGTTGAGAAGACCTACAAGCGCAAAGGCCAGGATATCGTGGATATGAACTGTAAGGCTGTTGACGCCGGCATCCGGTTCATCAAGAAAATCGACGTTCCTGAGGAATGGGCTGATGTCGAAGACGGCCGCGATCCGTTGCTGGAACTCCCTGCATTCGTAGAGCATGTTCAGATTCCTATGAACTCCAAGGAAGGTGATGATCTGCCAGTCAGCGCGTTTGCAGTTGCAGCGGACGGTTCATTCCCGCCGGGAACAGCAGCTTATGAGAAGCGCGGTGTAGCCGTATATCTTCCGCAGTGGAACAAGGACACGTGCCTGCAATGCAACCAGTGTTCCTTCGTATGCCCACACGCCGCCATCAGGCCGATGCTGGCAAGTGATGAGGAACTGGAGCAGGCGCCGGCAGGCTTTGAAACCATCAAGGCCTTCGGCAAGAACGTTGATGGTCTGAATTACAGGATCCAAGTGTCCGCCATGGACTGCCTTGGCTGCGGGAATTGCGCTGATATCTGTCCGGCGAAGGAAAAGGCGCTTGTGATGAAGCCGTATCGGGAAGTTGTCCATGAAGCGGATAACTGGGAGTTTGGAATCAAGCTGCCGAAGAGAGATAATAAATACAACCCTGACACGGTCAAGGGAAGCCAGTTCAAGAAGCCGTATATCGAATTCTCGGGCGCCTGTGCAGGATGTGGAGAAACACCGTATATCAAGCTCGTCACACAGCTCTTTGGAGACAGGATGATTATCGCGAACGCGACAGGATGTTCCTCCATCTGGGGCGCATCAGCACCATCCATGCCGTACTGTAAGGATGAAGATGGCAGAGGGCCGGCCTGGGCAAACTCACTGTTCGAGGACAACGCCGAGTTCGGCTATGGCATGGTTATGGCAGTCAAACAAATGCGCGAGAAAATCGAGCGCAATATGAAGGCGCTGCTGGAGCTGGATGTAGACGAGTCCCTGAAGGTGGCGCTCGAAGAATGGCTGGAGTTCAAGGACGACCGCAAAGAGACTCGCGAAAAGAGTGAAAAGGTTTTGGACGCAATTGAGCATCTGGATACCAATGACAATGTGGTGATCGGTCTTTGCAACAGAATCATGGAAGCAAAGGACTATCTGGTCAAGAAGTCTATGTGGGCCGTCGGAGGTGACGGGTGGGCCTACGATATCGGTTACGGCGGATTGGACCACGTACTGGCATCCGGAGAGGATATCAATATTCTCGTGTTCGATACAGAGGTTTATTCCAATACCGGCGGACAGGCGTCAAAAGCGACGCCGGCAGCCGCCATCGCTAAGTTCGCAGCATCCGGAAAGCGAATCAAGAAGAAGGATCTCGGCCTCATGGCCATGTCTTATGGGTATGTTTATGTTGCGCAGGTCGGCATGGGTGCTGACAAGAACCAGCTCATGAAGGCACTGCTGGAAGCAGAAGCTTATGACGGCCCGTCCCTGGTCATCTGTTACGCTCCGTGCATCAACCACGGAATCAAGAAAGGAATGGGCAAGTCCCAGGAGAACATCAAAGACGCAGTTGAATCAGGTTACTGGCACCTTTACCGCTACAACCCGGAGAGAAAAGAGGAAGGGAAGAATCCGTTCGTTCTGGATTCTGCAGAGCCGACCGCCTCGTTTAAGGATTTCATCATGGGTCAGATTCGGTATTCATCCCTGGCGAAAGAATTCCCATCCATTGCGGATAAACTCTTCGATCAGGTAGAAGAGGACGCCCGCCATAAGTATGAAACATATAAAGCCCTGGCACAGCAGGAACAGTCGTTGTTCTAAGATCAGCAGAGCTTATATCGTACTATCAAAGCAGGAATATCCATTGTTTTTTTGCGGAAACCCAGCGTTATCATGGGTTTCCGCTTTTTTGAATTCTTTATTCCCGTGCACATCGTTGAGAATGAATATCTCATGTGTTACATATGAATAAAACAGGCATGATTTCATAAGCACCGCCATGGATCCACACCATGACAGGCTTCTTTTCTGCAGACGCTTCATCCGCCTTCCATATATCCAGATGCAGACAGTCTTCGCCTTGAGGGAAGAGAGCCGCGAAGTCGAGCAATCTCTGGTGAGGGCTTTTGCCGCTGTAATACGCTTCATATACGCCGTCATCCGGAGCAATATCAACTGGCGCTTTCCAGCGAAGCTCGCCAGCAGGCTGGTTGCCGACATATGGAATGCCCTTGTACGCGATGATGTTCTCCGTCTTCCTGCCGACAAAAGTGCCATTGATGCACTTTACAGCCAGTGATTTGTCGTAATTTACGTCTGTGATTCTTTGGTTTTCACCATATAGCGAGTTTGCGAACTCTTGCATCTCGCTTAGTTCACTCAGGAACTCTTCCGTCATACATGCAGTGATCGGGTCCTTAATCATGTCACTCATTGTTCCGCTCTACTTCTGTTGCTGATCAATTTTGTATTTTGAAAACGAAGTAGTCTTTCGCGATATCATCATATCACATTTGGGATGTCAGAAAACGAGAATCCTTAACAGTTTCGGGTTTTCTATTTCATCTCATTGGGGTATAATCGTCAATAAGAAAGAGCGATTGAAACCGAATCGTACATTAGAGATTATTTTGAGAGGAAAGATAATGATTATAATAGACAGAACCAAATGTGTTAGCTGCGGTACATGCAGCGCCATGACGCTTACCTTCACATGCCTGCAGAACACAGGCGATTACGAGGTCTATGCGGAGCCTCCAAAACAGGACCGCGATTATGTGCAGAGAATCATGCGGGAGTGCTGGGCACACTGCATCTATCTCAGCGGAGACACCTGGGAAGAGGACGAGTGATAAAGCGAGCGTGAAAAACACAAAGTCTGAGGTGGAAACATCTCAGGCTTTTCATTTCCGGAGAGACTTGTGGTAGAATAATAGAAACTATGAAGACAGGAGGGACATCATGAATTACGAAATCATAGGGGGAGCATTCCCGGCAGTAAAATGCACACTTGAAAAAGGAGAAGCTGTAAAATGCGAAGGCGGATCCATGAGCTGGATGGACAGCGGAATCAAAATGTCCACAGAAGGCGGCGGCGGAATTGGCAAGGCATTAGGAAGAGCCTTCTCGGGTGAAAAGATATTCTTTAACCGCTATGAATGCGCAGCAGGGCAGGCGGAGATCGTCTTCGCATCTTCATTTCCCGGATGTATTGTTCCGGTTCAGCTGGCAGCAGGACAAAGCATCATAGCACAGAAAGATGCGTTTCTTGCCTGCGAAGAGAGTGTCAATGTTGCAACTCATATCCACGAGAAAGTAGGCGGCGGATTATTCGGCGGCATGGGATTTATCATGCAGAAATTCACTGGCCCGGGTGTGGTATTTTTAGAAATCGACGGAAGTCTCGAGAAATACGAACTGGCGGCGGGAGAATCTAAAATCGTAGATGGACCGCATCTTGCCATCATCGGAAACAACGTTAAGTTCAGAGTTGAGAGAATCAAAGGCGCAAAGAACATTATGTTCGGCGGGGAAGGCCTGTTTAACACTGTTGTAGAAGGTCCCGGCAATGTTTGGCTCCAGTCTATGCCGATCTCCAATGTCGCTGCGCAGATTGCGAAGTTTATTCCTACATCGGACTAAACGCAATGACTAATAGTGTATTCATCCGCAGGGCAGCGGCAATCGCGGCATTGGTTGCCTTTGCAGCGCTGCTTGTGTGTGTCATAAAAGATTGTACGGCCGGTTTCGACGACCCGATCAGAGAGTGGTTTTACAGCCTGCGCAGTCCGGCGCTTACGGGTGCGGCCATTGTGATTACAACGCTGGCCAATAAATATGTCATCATTGGGCTTTGTCTCCTGCTGCTGATCATTCCGCGTACCCGCATGACCTTCGGGATTCCACTGTCCGTCGGCGCGTTGGTTACGATGCTGATGAACAGCCTCATCAAACACGTTGTTGAGCGCCCTCGACCTGAAGTGGTGCACCTCGTAACGGAACACGGTTTTTCCTTTCCGAGCGGACACTCGATCACCAGCATGTTCTTTTACGGGTTTGCCATCTGGCTTATCTGGCGGTATGTGGATAACCAGACGGCCAGACGGATACTAACGGTATTGTTGGCCATTCCGATGCTTCTGGTCGGGCCAACCCGGATCTATCTTGGCGTGCACTTTCCAACGGATGTCCTGGGCGCGTGGTGTCTGGGGTTCGCTGCAATCGTACTGTTTATTGAAATCGTCTGTATTTATGATAAGAAGACGGCGCTTAAATCAGGAGGAGTGAAATGAAAAAGATAGGTTATTTGCTGACATCGCTATTGCTTTCCGCAATCTTATCGATTGGATTCCTGTGCGGATGTGGAAATACAGCTTCCGAGGAAGGGAATGAAACAGCAAACGCAGATGCAAATGCAACAGAAGCCGTTGCAGAAGAACCGACGACCGCAGTAGCGGAAGATGGCGTTACGCTCTCAAATGATTCGTCCGACTTTGTACTGGTTACAGATGTTGTTCCGGATGCAATCTTTGAAATACGATACTATTCTACTTACAACTTTGTCGGAGATCGTATTGACGGGTATGAAGAACCGCTCGCCTTCATGACCAAGGAGGCGGCCGATGCGCTCAAAGAAGTAAGTGATGATGTGAAAGATGACGGGTACCGTTTGAAAATCTATGATGCATACCGTCCGCAGGAAGCGGTTACGAACTTCGTGGAGTGGGCAAAGGATGAAGAGGATACAAGAATGAAAGAATACTTCTATCCGGAGCTGGATAAGGACGTTCTCTTCCCGCAGGGCTATATTGCAGAGCACTCCGGACACAGCAGAGGAAGCACAGTGGACCTCACGCTCTTTGACATGGAAACTGAGAAAGAAGTCGATATGGGCGGAACCTTCGATTACTTTGGAGAAGAAAGCCATCCAGACTACAAAGGCATCACGGAAGAACAGTACAACAACAGAATGATTCTGAGAGAGGCCATGACAGAGCATGGATTTAAGCCGCTTCCGGAAGAGTGGTGGCACTTCACATTGGAGAACGAGCCATATCCGGACACGTACTTCACCTTCCCGGTCAACAGCGAGGTCTTGAACTAAAAAAAGCAAAAACAAGGCCCGAGACCATAGCGGTTTCGGGCTTTTGTGTTATAATGCAAGACAGAATCATTAACGCATTAAAACGAGGAGTTTTCACATGGAAAATCAGATGAGAGATAAAGCCGAAGAGCAGCTGAAAGAAATCACACAGGAAATCATGGATGATTACAGGCAGGGCAGAGACATCGACAAGATGAATGTCTTCGAGCAGCCGGAGAGAGACGTGGTCGTCGATATCGTGAACAAGATGCTGAACATTCTGTTTCCGGGATACTATCGTGATAAAACATATAAGTTCTTCAACCTGGAAAACAAGATTTCCGTCCTGATTGAAGATGTCATGTACAATCTGACGGATCAGATCGCCATTGCCCTTGAGTACGATGACGAACTGAGAAGTCTGGGCGGTGCGCCGCTGGTGGGAGACGCCTGCACGAGCGTGCGCGCACAGATGCTTGCTGTTGATTTCTTCAAACGCGTTCCAAAGATCCGCCACATGGTAAATACGGATCTGCAGGCGACCTTTGATGGGGACCCGGCAGCCGACAACAAGGAAGAAATCGTCCTCTGTTATCCGGGGCTGCTGGCAAGTACCATTTACAGAATCGCCCATGAGCTCTATGAGCTGAAGGTTCCGATCATCCCGAGAATGATGACAGAATATGCGCACAACACGACGGGTATCGATATCCATCCGGGCGCAACGATTGGCGAATATTTCTTCATGGACCACGGCACTGGTATTGTCGTTGGATCGACATCAATTATCGGCGAGCATGTGAAAATCTATCAGGGCGTAACTATAGGAGCCCTCTCCACCAGCGCAGGACATGCGCTGCACGGCACCCGCCGCCACCCGACCATTGAGGATAATGTTACGATTTATTCAGGGGCATCCATTCTCGGCGGCGAGACAGTCATCGGAGAAGGATCGATCATCGGAGGTAACGTATTCCTCACATCATCCGTCAAGCCGGGTTCACGTGTGAACATGCAGAATCAGGAAGAGTTCATTTAACGATCACAATTGCGTGATATAATCAATCTATGAAAAAGAAAAGCATCAACACAAAAAGAATCATCAATATATTCATAGCGGTTGTTCTTGCCGTTGCAATGAGCGGCTTCCTTGGCGCGTGCGGCGACAAGGATTCCGTAGAGGAAACGGTGGAGATCACAACCCCTTCCGAGGAAGCAGAGACAGAGGAGCCGATTTATGAGCAAGCGGTAGCAGAAGGGGACGATGACGCGGAGGGAGAAGAAGCAGAGGACGACGAAGATACCGACGAAGACACTGAAGACACTGATGAAGATGCTGACGAGCAAGATGACGCCAACACCTCCCAGTACGCAAAGATCTACAAGGATTGCGATGCCAAAATGAAAGATGCAACAAAGCAGTATGTCAAATCACTGAACAGCGATAAATTCTCTCTTTCAAAGAGTAAACTGTATGATGCGACTCAGGACAAGATCAAAGAACTCGAAAAGGTATATGACGACGGCAAAGACAAAATGGTCGAGGCCATGCTTGCAAGTACGGAAGACGATGGAAAAGAGTACAAGAAATACTTCAAAAAGATGACGGAAGCTTATTCGGAATACTCCCGCGAAATCACATCCGTATACACTGACGCCTTCTAGAACAGTTGCAGTAAAGATCGTTAACAGACAATAAACAGAGCCCCATATGGGGCTCTTTAATATTCGATTTCTCCGCCCAACAAGTCGAAGTCCTTGTAAAAGTCCGGGTAGGATTTCGTCACAGCAATTGGATTGGAGATATACACCGGCTCACGGCAAAGGCAGGATGCGATGGCTGCCGACATGGCGATGCGGTGATCCCCGTAGCTGTCTACTGTTCCACCTTCCAGGAAGGCTTTGCCGGTGAAAGAGAGCCAGTCTCCGCCATAAGAAACATCTGCATCCAGATTATAGAGTACAGAATAAATCGCTTTTAGACGATTTGACTCTTTGAACTTGAGCCGCTCGGCGTGTGTAATCATAGAAGTCCCTTCCGCAAAGGACATGAGAACGGCGAGGATCGGTGTCAGGTCCGGCGTCTGCGCAACATCCACATCCATGCCCTTGAGAATGGATGCCTTGGAGCGGATGGTGACTGTGCCATCCACCTGGGGCTGTATATCCAGATCTGCGCCCATCTCCGCGAGAATGCGGAGGATCTCCTTGTCCCACTGGCAGGATTCCAGACGAAGACCTGTGACCGTGATGTCCCCGCTCAAGGAACCTGCGGCCAGCCAGAATGCGGCATTCGACCAATCGCCGTCCAGGGCGATTCCGGGTTTTTCTCGGTATACCTGATTGCCGGGAATCTCATAATGGAAGAATCCATCTTCTGTTTGGGAAACCTGCACTTCTATATTGAAAGACTTCAGCACATCCAGCGTCATATCAACGTATCCGGCTGATTCCAGTTCGGTTGTGAGTGTAATGCTGCTGTCGCCGTCAACGAGGGGCAGGGCGAAGAGCAGTCCCGTGATAAACTGGGAGCTCACATTGCCGGCAAGAACATAATCACCGGCGACGAGTCTTCCGGACACCTCGCAGATTTCCTTGAAGCGGTCTGTATTCTTATTAGAGCCCATCCGGAATCGGCAGCCATGCCGCTCCATCTCTTCCTTTAAAGGAGAGAGCGGTCTGTCAGGCAGCCGTCCCGTTCCGAGAAAAGTGGCGTGCTCTTTGAGCGCCATGACGACAGGAAGCATGAAGCGCAGTGTGGAGCCGCTTTCCCGGCACTCCAGATATGGAGTGTTCTTATCGAGCTGGCCGATGCAGGCCATTGTTGCCTCAATATCATCAGAAAAAGCAGGGATCTCAATACCGCCTTCCAATGCACTGCCCTGCAGTTCGGAAAGTTTCCTTGCGATGAGAAGCCGGTGGGCGTGTGATTTTGACGGCATGGCCTCAATCGTTCCGGTCAATTTACGCGGTGTGATTTTGATCTCCATGATTCTATCTCCCTTGTGCTTTTGTCAGTCCGGATGCAATGAAGACCTCCAGGTCGCTGATCGGCAGTTCCTTCATCGCGCAGGTGCCGGGCTGGTCGGGATAAATGATGGTTATTCTATCTGCCTCGTGTTTTTTGTCATCTTTTGCTGCGGCAGCGAGGTCCGCTGCAGTGCAATCTGTATAAACAGGATATGCAAAGGCATCAATGGCACTTTTGATAAAGCCTGCCATTGGCGTTCTGCTCCATCCGCGTTCATCTGCAGCCAGTGCAGTCAGATACATTCCTGTCATCACGGCGAAGCCGTGGGGAATGGTGTAATTGCTGCACTTTTCGATTGCGTGTCCAATCGTGTGGCCGAAGTTGAGCAGCCTGCGGCTGCCTCCCTCGCGTTCGTCTTCTTCCACGATTTCCTTCTTGACCTGTATTGCCTTTGCAATGGCAGCAGGAAGTCCTTCGCTGATGACGTCGAAGATGCTGGTGTCACCGATAAAACCGGCTTTGATGACTTCGGCAAGACCATTCAACAGTTCTGTTTTATTCAGTGTTTCGAGTGCCTTTGGATCTGCGATAACCAGCGATGGCTGCCAGAACGTGCCAAGCATATTCTTGCCCGCATCTGTGTTGACCCCCGTCTTACCGCCTACGGACGAGTCCGCCATGGCGAGAAGTGTCGTCGGGATCTGTATATACGGAATGCCCCGCATATAGATGGAGGCTGCAAACCCCGCCAGATCTCCGCACACACCGCCGCCTAGAGCGATGATGAAATCATTCCGTCCGAAGTGATTCTCAGACAGAAACCCGCACAAATCTTCCGCAGTGCGCAGTGACTTGCTCTTTTCGCCTGGATTGAAGACGTAGACATGAACCGTGTAACCGGCTTCCAGAAGTCCGGTGAGGAGCGGATGCGGTTTCTGACCATATAATTGGCATACTGTTTTATCACACACAACACAGCATTTACGTGGCGCCGAATTGGCAGCACGCCCGTCTTCCACCGGCGGAAGAACTTTCGAAATGTGTTCCGCAGCGGTCGCCAGAAGCCCCTCTTCTAAGAGGATCTCATATGCTTTTGAAGTGTGGATGGTGATAGTTTCCATGGGTTTTCTCCTGTTCTTTTAAATTATACATCAAAGACAAAAGGCAGTATATAAAAAAGATGTGCCGGGGATGTGCTATAATCTGAAGCAGAAAAAACGGCTTGGAGAAGAACTGATGAAGAAAGCAACGCTTTGCTATATAAGAAGAGCAGCGGCATCAGGTTATGAGTATCTGATGCTCTACCGCAATAAGAAAAAAGAAGACCCCAATGAAGGCAAGTGGATCGGTGTAGGCGGCAAATTCGAACCTGGAGAAACACCGGACGAGTGCATGCTTCGGGAAGTAAAAGAAGAAACCGGGTTATCCCCGGACAGCTATCACTTCTGCGGCGTGATCCATTTCTTTTCAGATCAGTGGGAAGATGAAGACATGTACCTGTATCGGGCAGAAATCGCATCAGATGCATCCGTTTCTGCAGAAGCAGCGGACGCTTTTGCACTTTGTGAGGAAGGTGAACTCAGATGGATACCGGAACAAGCGCTGATGGACCTTCCTATGTGGGAGGGGGACAGGCTGTTCCTAAAGCCGCTCATCGAAGGTGCCGACAGCATAAACATGACCCTGCAGTATGAGGGTGACAAATTGGTTCATTTCAACAGTTTGCTGTAGTACCCGTCCGCCTGATAGAGGGCCGCTGCAGGATTGTGGCCGAGGACACGGTCTTTGGTCACCAAAGTGGTGCAGAGAGCATTGGAATACTTATAGAAGAGACTGTCATGACCGACACACAGACCGATCACAATATTGAGGTCGGTCTTTTTTTCGTTCAGGATCTTTGCCTGAAGGATCGGGTTGCAGATATGTGGTCCGAGAGACTCCTGCTCAGGGTCGAGACCGATGTCCGTTTTTCTGATGGCGCCCACCTTGCAGGCGGTGCCGTATACTTCGAAGCCTTTGTGCCGGAAGATTTCGGCCGCAGTGCGAGCCTCGCGCAGCAGTCCTACACAGGTCGCGATGCCGAGTTTGGCTGCGCCGATCTTGCTGGCGAATTCACAGATCTCTTCGATGCGTGTCATCTTGCAGTAGTTTTCGAATTCGACCGTGGCGGATGCTTTTGCAATCAGACTGTCTTCAGGATCGTTCAGATATTTGTCCATAGACTCATCGCAGAGAGGCGCAGCTTCTCCGCCATCTTTGATATCTGCGGTAAGGCAGAAGGATGGATAAGTTCCATGTTTACCGTCGCATGCGCCGGCAGCGCAGTCGATGCAGCTGCGGCAGATGGTTTCCGTTTTGTTTTCAGTGCTCATAAGTGTCTCCTCCGGCTACTATATTAATACAAAACCAACACAAAACCAACATAATCAGGTGCTATAGTATCGTCAAGAGGGGACATGTATTGAGGGAAATACCATGGAAGAAAACAGAAACGAAAACTTTACAAATTACGAACCGAACTTCGTGATGAAGGATCCGGAACCAATTGCGGAGAACCCATCCTATGTGACGGCGGATACCGTTTCCGGTGAGGAATTGTTTGGAGATGACCTTTATGACGAAAGCTTTTTCGAGAAAAAAGGTCCAACGCCTCAGCCGACGACACCGACGGAAGGGGAGGGACGCTACAGAGATCCAAGGGAGAAGTTCAAAAGCGGATCCAGCGCTTCAGCGCGCTGGAGCGGCGGAAAGGCAAGAGCAGACAGTGAGTTTACAACAGACAGCAGCAATAAAGGCAGTAGCGGCTTTCAATCTGGCATTAGCAGCGGTGGCTATGGCGGCGGCATCGGCGGAGGAAACATCAGAAAAAAATTCAAAGATGCAGGGAAACAGTCAAAGCCGATAACGTTGACGAAGAAATCGCTGGCACTTCTCATCACATGTTGTATGGTGCTCTCCTGCCTGTTTGGGTTTGCCGGTTCACGGATTGGAAACAGCATGTATCACGAATCGAATTCACCAGTCGCCTCGACTGAGGCAATGGATACAGCAAGTGGAGGCACTGTTTCGACGACAGGGTACAACCTTCAGAACGC
Organism: Bacillota bacterium; assembly: GCA_017431785.1. GTDB lineage: Bacteria > Bacillota > Clostridia > Peptostreptococcales > Anaerovoracaceae > Lentihominibacter. The sequence continues at coordinate 25,923 of JAFRKJ010000033.1, forward strand.
AACAGGAAGCAACCTGACGATACAGGAAATTACGCAGACAGCGCAGAAGAGCGTTGTTGAAATAAAAACAGAAGGCGTGGTCAGTGACAGCTGGATGCAGCAGTATGTAACGGAAGGTGCAGGAAGCGGCGTCATCATCAGCAAAGAAGGATATATCATGACGAACAACCACGTCATCAATGGTGCAAGCAAGATCACGGTCACAACTTACGATAAGCATTCCTATGAAGCGACGGTTGTCGGCACAGATTCAGTGAACGATGTGGCAGTACTGAAGATCAAGGCTGCAGGACTGACACCTGCCGTCTACGGCAACAGCGATCAGCTGCAGGTCGGAGACATGGCAGTTGCAATCGGCAATCCGCTCGGTGAATTAGGCGGAACGGTTACAGCCGGCATCATCAGCGCCAAGGACAGAGAGCTATCCATCGATGGCAAGACCATGAAGCTTCTGCAGACGGACAGCTCAATCAATCCAGGCAATTCCGGAGGCGGTCTCTTCAACGGAGATGGACAGCTGATCGGTCTGGTCGTAGCGAAGTCGGCAGGGTCCGATGTTGAGGGGCTTGGGTTCGCTATCCCGATCAATACTGCGGCAGAAGTAGCGCAGCAGCTTATGGACAAAGGCTACGTAAGCGGACAACCATGGACAGGGATGACCTACACGGAAGGCAGCAGCGGACTGGATTTCCTCTTCGGAGACAGTACAGGTGGAACAGTCTACATTTATTCCGTTGAAACGAAAGAAGCGAAGGAAGCAGGGTTCAAGGCAGGCGACGTTGTCCTGGCAGTTGACGAACATCAAATCACATCGATCGACGACCTTTCCTCGATCATCTCAGCTCACAAGGTCGGGGATAAACTCAAGTTCATGATCGTGCGGGACGGAGAGACGAAGGAACTGTCATTACGGCTGCAGGAAAAGACGAAGGATCAGCTTCAGGATCAAAACAACTAATCATAAAAACACACCGCCGGGGCGCTGAATACGCACCCCGGTTTTTTCATATTTTGCACCCATGGGCTGCAGAATTATGGTAAAATAAAAAAGTTATTGAAAGAAGGGATTCCAGAAGGGATATTTGACGATGAAAGATGTACTGGTAAAGATAAAAAGTCATCAGGTGAGCAGGGAAGCTGGTGAGGATGAAATGGAATTCATCACCGAAGCAAAGCTCTACAGACGTAACAATACAACCTATCTTCTCTACGAGGAAAGCGAGTTCAGCGGCATTCCGGGATGTAAGACCCGGCTCAGGCTCAGAGAGGGCGATGTGCAGATGAAGCGGTTCGGCGACGGAGCGGGAGCAGGAAGCGAGATCGTCTTCGAGAAGGGCAAACGCAACGTGGGATTTTATGATACGCCGTTCGGACCGATCGAGATCGAGATCCTGACAAACGAACTGAACAGCACAGTTTCAGAAGAAGGCTGCGGTGAGTTGAATATCGACTATGAAGTGAGCCTCAAAGGTCTGCTCGAGGGAAGAAACCACATCAACATCACAGTTATGCAGCAGTGATGTCTGTTACCATGTTAAATATTGATATTCATATAGATGGAAAGGAAGTGAGGCATCATGCAGAAGATTGGCTTCAGTGCGGAAAAGTATATTGAAGAGCAGTCCAAGTACATTCTGGAAAGAATCGAACGCGGCGGCGGAGACAGGCTGTACCTGGAGTTTGGAGGCAAACTGGTCCAGGATAAACACGCCATGAGAGTGCTGCCGGGGTTTGATGAAAACGCTAAAATCAAACTTTTACAGAAGATGAAGGATCAGGCGGAGATCATTATCTGCGTCTATTCCGGAGACATAACGACCAACAAGACAAGAGCGGATTTCGGAATCACTTATGACCTGGAAGTGCTCAGACTGATCGACGTTTTCAGAAAGTATGATCTGGAGATCAACAGCGTCGTTGTTACGAGATTCGAAGAAGATTCCCCTGCTGTGACCAAGTTCATCAACAAACTGGAACAGCGCGGCATCAAAACTTATAAACACCGCTTTACCAAGGGGTACCCGACGGATGTCGACACCATCGTAAGCGAAGAAGGATACGGTGCGAATCCGTATATAGAAGTGACAAAACCACTGATCGTTGTGACAGGACCGGGAGGCGGCAGCGGCAAGCTGGCTACAAGCCTTTCCCAGCTGTATCACGAGAACATCCGCGGGCGCAAGGCGAGATATGCGAAGTTCGAGACCTTCCCGATCTGGAACTTGCCGCTGAAGCATCCGGTTAACGTGGCTTATGAAGCGGCAACAGCAGATCTGAAAGATGTGAACATGATCGACTCCTTCCATCTGGAGGCTTATGGAGAACCGGCGGTCAACTACAACAGGGATCTGGAAGTATTCCCTGTCGTCAAGAGAATCATCGAGAAGATCACCGGTGCTGAAGCAGAGTATAAATCTCCGACAGACATGGGGGTCAACAGAGCGGGATTCGGCATCATCGACGACGAAGTCTGCAGAGAGGCGGCCTGTCAGGAGATCATCAGAAGATATCTCATCGCTGAGTGTGATTTCAAGAAGGGCAAAATCGGCGCCGATATCCTGGAGAGACAGAAACTGCTCATGGACGACATGGGGCTGAAGATAGAAGACAGACCTGTCGTCGTGCCGGCAAGAGAATACGCAGAGATGAAGCGGAATCTGAATCCGAGATATACCAATGTCGTCGTCGTAGCGATGCAGCTCGATGATGGAACGATCATCACAGGACGAAGCTCAAGACGAATGGTTGCGGCAGCTGCTGCAATCCTGAACGCGGCGAAGAAGATGAGCGGCATCGCAGATGAGATCCACCTCATCGCACCGAGCATTCTGGAGAGAATCCAGAATCTGAAGACGGAGCTGCTCCAGTCAGAGAAATCATCCCTGAACTGTGAGGAAGTTCTGACGGCGCTTACCATCTCCGCAACGACTAACCCGACTGCGGAAGCTGCGCTCAACAAGATCGCAGAACTAAGAGGATGCAAGGCGCACTGTACCGCTATCCTGAGTGACAAAGACGAAAAAACACTCAAGGGTCTGGGTATCGATGTGACGAGTGATCCTGAATATGTAACGAACAACCTGTATTACAGCTAAACAAAAGGCAGTAATCCAGATTGAAATAATGAGTAGAGGGAAACCAAAATGAACATCATTGCGAAAGTAGATAAAACCGGTATTCCGGCAGCAGAAATTGAAGCAATGCGTCCCCAGGCAGGACAGGCTCTCGACAGACTTTGGTCGGGCAACGAGCCGATGACCGGATGGGTCACGCTGCCGGTGAACAGGAACAATGAGGAGCTCGACAGAATCCAGCAGATTGCTGACATCATTAAAGACGAGGCAGAACTTCTGGTCGTCATCGGTATCGGCGGTTCCTATATGGGCGCAAAGGCAGCAATTGAGGCGCTGCCGAAGGCAGCATCCGGAATCGAAGTTAGATTCATGGGCAACAACCTGTGTACGGACTACTACTTTGAGACCCTGGAGGCCATCAAAGAGAAGAATACCATTCTGTGCGTCATCTCCAAATCAGGAAACACTATGGAAGTCAGGACGGCCTTCGAAGTGGTCAAACCGATTATGGTAGAGAAATACGGGAGCGTGGCAGAGGCGTCCAAGAGAATCCTCGCCATCACAGATGAAGAGACGGGAACACTCAGATCCGAAGCAACGGAATTCGGTTATTCCACACTGCCTGTTCCGGGCAATGTGGGAGGCAGGTATTCTATCGGAACGCCTGTAGGGCTTTTGCCTATGGCCGTGAGCGGTATCGATATCATAGAATTTCTGGACGGCGCGAAGGAATGCGCAATAGATGCGGGATGGGACCACGATCTGGCGGATTACGCCATCGCCAGACATCTCCTCGAGAAACAGGGCAAGGTGGTTGAGGTCTTCGGACTGTGCCACTCCCGCCTGCATTACCTTGGCGAGTGGATGAAGCAGCTATTCGGCGAGAGCGAAGGCAAAGAGGGCAAAGGCCTCATGCCGACGAGCCTCATGTATTCCACAGACCTGCATTCCATGGGACAATACATGCAGGAAGGCAGACAGATTTTCATGGAAACACTGATGATCGTCGACGAACCGACCGTATCCATAGAAATACCGGGCGGACCGCAGAAGGGAAAGACCGTAGCGGACATCAACGCGGCAATGATCGGCGGCGTAACAAAGGCGCATCAGCAGGCCGGCATTCCGATTGCGGAAGTGCACATTCCGAAACTGGATACGAGGAACTTCGGACAGCTGATCTACTTCCTGGAGACGACCTGCGCCATTACGGCAATGCTGAACGATGTGAATCCGTTCGACCAGCCTGGCGTGGAAGCGTACAAGAGGGAAATGCACAATCTGCTGGATTAGGGCAGCGGCAGCAAAGGCAACAGGAACTTTGTTAATAATTAGTTTAATGCTCCAAAAGCCTTTACAAGGCGTGGAGAGCGGTATATAATAACTCTGTATGAAAGAGTTAATATTTTAACAATCTTAACGATTGACTAAGGAGGATAATATTATGAAAAAAATTGGTGTAATGGGAACAGGTACTATGGGATCCGGCATCATTCAGGTATGCGCAGCAGCTGGCTATGATGTAGTTGTCAGAAGCAGCAAGCAGGAGTACATTGACGGTGCGCTGGCTAAGATCGACAAGAACCTGTCCAAGATGGTCTCCAGAGAGAAGATTACTGAGGAAGACAAAGCGGCCACACTGGGACGCATCTCCGGCGGCACCACCTTTGATGTTTTGGCGGATTGCGATCTGATCATCGAGTCCTCCACAGAAAACATGGATAAGAAAAAAGAGCTGTTCGCAGAGCTGGACAAGGTTTGCAGGGACGATGCTATCCTGGCAACCAACACTTCCGCACTCTCCATCACTGAGATCGCAGCTGTTACATCCAGACCTTCACAGGTCATCGGTATGCACTTCTTCAACCCAGTTCCTGCAATGAAGCTGGTTGAAGTCGTTAAGGGCATCGCAACTTCCGATGAAGTTAAGGATGCAGTAGTCGCAGCAACAGAGAGCCTGAAGAAGACTCCGGTAGAAGTAGCTGAGGCTCCGGGATTCGTTGTTAACAGAGTTCTGATCCCGATGATCAATGAAGCAGTCGGCATTCTGGCAGACGGTGTTGCTTCCGCAGAAGGTATCGATACAGCAATGAAGCTTGGTGCAAATCACCCAATGGGACCTCTCGCACTGGGCGATCTGATCGGACTGGATGTTTGTCTGGCAATCATGGAGACACTGTTCAATGAATACGGTGATCCGAAGTACAGACCAAATCCGCTGCTGAGAAAGATGGTAAGAGCCAACAAGCTGGGCATGAAGACTGGCGAAGGTTTCTTCGTTTACAACAAATAAACTTACAACAAAGAGACCGCCTGCAGGATACTGCACGGCGGTCTTTTTATGCGGTTTTTGCTGGAAATCATGCGGCGCATAGTGTAATATATAGGCGTTAAATCTTTTAAATCAATTCCAGTAACCCCATCTGATTTAATTCTGAAAGGACTCTTAGTATGTGGAAAACGATGGACGAGGCTACTTTAAAGTCGAAAAAAGTAGCTGAACTGAAAGAAATCGCCAAGACGTTTGGCCTGAAAGGCTATGAAAAAATGCGTAAGGCGGAGCTTATTGCGGCCCTTATGATCGATGAAGAGCCAAAGGCAAAAACAGCAGAAACAGCTGATACGCCGGCAAAACCGGAAAAGAAAGCAGTCAAAGCCCAGGAAGATTCTGCGGAAACAGCAGAGACTCCGGTTGAGGAGGCATCCGAGGCAGAGGAAGAAGCCGTACAGGAAGAAGCTGCACCGGAAGAAGAAAAGAAACAGAAAAAGCGCGGACGCAGAGGCGAAGGCCGGAAAGGAGAATCCCACAAGGGCGAATCCCATAAAGGAACACGCGTCACGAAAGGCGACAAGGTGCCGGAGCAAGTCGTCCCGGATAAAGATGACCGTTATGAAGCGGAAGGTATTCTTGATATGGCGGAGGACGGATTCGGATTCCTCAGATTCAACAACTTCCTGACCAGCGATAAAGACATTTACGTTGCACCGGCACAGATCAGAAGATTCAATCTGAAGACGGGCGATAAGGTCAAGGGAATCTGCAGACCGCCGAAGGGGGATGCCAGATTCGGAGCGCTCCTCTATGTAGTAAGTGTAAACGATGAAGAGCCGGGTGCAGCGATCAGGCGTCCGGACTTCAACAGTCTGACACCAATCTTTCCAAGGGAGAAACTCGTCATGGAAGATGGCAGACAGGAATTGAGTCTGAGAATCATCGATCTCATCGCACCGATCGGAAAAGGTCAAAGAGGTCTGATCGTCGCGCCGCCAAAAGCAGGCAAGACTGTGCTTCTGAAAAAGATCGCAAACAGTATTGAGAAGCACTATCCTGAAATAGAGATGATCGTCCTTCTCGTTGATGAAAGACCTGAGGAGGTCACCGACTTCAAACGCAGTCTCATCAACGAAAAGAGCGAAGTCATATATTCAACATTCGATGAACAGCCGCAGCACCATGTCAAAGTAGCGGAGATGGTACTCGGCAGAGCGCAGAGACTGGCAGAGCAGGGGAAAGATGTTGTGGTTCTTCTGGACAGCATCACGCGTCTGGCCAGAGCATACAACCTGGTGGTTCCGCCTTCGGGCAAGACCCTGAGCGGCGGTTTCGACCCGGGCGCTCTCCACAAGCCAAAGAAGTTCTTCGGTGCAGCGCGTAAGCTGGAGGAAGGCGGAAGTGTAACGATACTGGCCACCGCCCTTGTAGAAACGGGAAGCCGCATGGACGACCTGATTTACGAAGAATTCAAAGGCACCGGCAACATGGAGTTGTTCCTCGACAGAAGATTGTCTGAGAAGAGAATCTTCCCGGCGATCGACCTTGCCAAGTCCGGTACACGTCGTGAAGATCTGCTGATGAGTCAGGATGAGATGCAGGCAGTCTGGGCCATGAGAAGAGCACTCGGCGGCAGAGATAATATGGAAGCCACCGAAGCGATTCTCGACAACCTGCAGATGACAAGAGACAACCAGACATTTATTGAAGTAATACAGAAAGTAAGATTTAAGTAGTGCCGCAGAAGACAGCACAATAACAGAAACAACGAATGGATCTCAAAAAGATTTTCATTAAAGATGCCTGCCCGACCAAAATGGGAGGACAGGCCGTGATGGAAGGCATCATGATGAAGGGCGAAAAAAAGACCGCCCTTGCAGTGCGCATTCCGAACGGCAATATAGAGATTGAAACCAAGAAGACGAAGACTTATGGGAAGTGGATGAAAGTCCCGATCATCAGAGGCGTCGTTGCCTTTGTGGATTCCCTTGTTTACGGTACGAAAACACTGATGAATTCGGCGGACATCCTCAGCGAGTACGATGACGAAGAGTACGAACCGAGCAAGTTTGAAATCTGGTTCGAGAAAAAGTTCGGCAGCGAAGCCCTTTGGAAGTTGCTCATCTATTTCTCTGTGGTTATAGCGCTTGCTTTTTCGATCGGCGTGTTCATTCTGCTTCCGACCTGGGTGGCGTCTGTCGCCAAGCTCGTTTCGACCAACGTCATCTGGATCAACCTGGTGGAAGGGCTTTTGCGTATTGCACTGTTCATCGGTTACATCTGGGCAGTATCCTTCATGCCGGACATGAAGCGGGTCTTCCGCTTCCACGGCGCGGAGCATAAGACGATTCACGCGTTTGAGAATCTGCCGAGGAAGACCGTTGCAACAGAAGACGGCGCCGAAGGAATGGCAGCCATGCCTGACCTGAAAGGACTGACCGTAGAAGAGTGCCGGCAGTATCCGACGCTGCATCCGCGGTGCGGTACCAGCTTCCTGATGTTCGTATTCATCATTGCGCTGGCATGTCACGTGCTTCTCGGCTGGCCGGTTCTGTGGGTCAGAATCGTGACGAGGCTGCTTTTGCTTCCTGTGATTGCAGGTCTTTCTTATGAACTCCTCAAGTGGGCGGGTCGCAGTGACAGTTGGCCGGTGAAGATTCTCAGCATGCCTGGACTTTGGCTTCAGAAGATCACGACCGCGGAGCCGGACGATTCCATGCTGGAAGTTGCCATTGCTGCTGTCAATGCAGTATGTGATGACAAGCCGCCACGCAAGTATACGATCAGACCGGAAACAAGATATGAATATCCGCATGTATGGGATATCGAAGACAGGAGATAGGGGAACAGGAGAGATACAGATAGATGAAGACTAGAATTCTGATCAATGAAGGAGAATACCGACTGACAAAAGCTGGCGTCATGGATGCGCACATTGATGCCGAAGAGCTCTACTGCTTCCTTAAAGGATGCGACAAAGTCGTCCTGTTCCTCATGAAGGAAGAGGAAGCGGACAAAGAAACGGAAGAAGCATACTTCAAGCTCATCGAGGAGAGAGCGTCCCGGATTCCGCTGCAGCACATCACTGGCAAACAGGAGTTCATGGGCTTTACCTTCATGGTCAGCCCGGATGTTCTGATTCCTCGTCAGGATACAGAGGTGCTGGTGACCGAAGCTGCGAAGCTTTTGCGCGATGAGCGGAAGGCGGCAGCGCATAACAAGTCAAAGTCCCGCGGCGGGCTGTTCAAAATGTTCAGCGCACCACCGGAACAGAAAGTGCTGGACCTCTGCTGCGGAAGCGGTGCGATCGGCATTTCCCTTGCGAAGATTTGCGAAGATCTGTCGGTTACTGCGACAGATATCAGTGAGGCGGCGATTACGCTGGCAAAGGAAAATGCGAAAACAAACCGCGCGGAGGTGGAATTCCTGCAGGGGGATCTCTACGATGCCCTTCGTGATACAAGCAAAGGCAAGCGTGTCCGCAGCTACGATATGATTGTAAGCAATCCGCCGTATATAAAGACCAATACCATCGCCATGCTTCAGGAGGAAGTGAAGGACCATGAACCGATGCTCGCTCTGGACGGAGGCAGGGACGGACTGGATTACTATAGAAGAATCATTGCCGATGCACATTTGTACCTAAAAGACAAAGGTTGGCTCATGCTTGAGATCGGCTATGATCAGGGAGAAGATCTGCGCAAGCTGATTATAGAAACAGGAGGGTTCCGTACACCTGAGGTGATCCACGACCTGGCAGGCCGTGATCGGGTAGTAAAGTGTCAGAAAGTGTAGGAAGAAATGCTGAAGGCGGAGAAGCAGATTCGTGAGACGATCTGCACCCACAATTTAATAGAGAAAGGCGATCATATCGTCATGGGTCTGTCAGGAGGCCCTGATTCGGTATGCCTGTTTCATGTGCTGCAGAAGATAGCGGAAGAGATGCAGCTGATCATTCATCCGGTCCACATCAATCACAGGTTCCGGCCGGGCGCTGCGGAGGAAGACCAGGCGTATGTGGAGAAACTGAGCCAACAGTACGGTCTAAAGGCAGAAGTGTTCACAGTGGACTGCAATGCACTGGCGGAGGAACTCAGCATGACGAGCGAAGAAGCAGGGCGCAAGGCGCGGTATGATGCGTTCTTACAGGTTGCCGAAGAGATTGGCGGCCACGTGAAGATTGCCGTGGCGCACAATGCCAACGATCAGGCAGAGACAGTGCTGTTCAGAATTCTCCGGGGAACCGGCATGGATGGTATCGCCGGCATGGCCTACGAGAGAGAAGAGAGGCGCGGTGCTGCAGGTGCAGGCGGAAGCTCCTTCCGAATCATCAGGCCACTCCTCGACACATGGCGGGAGGATGTGGAGGAATACTGTTCGGAGATGGAACTGCATCCTGTCACCGACCACACCAACAACGAAGAACTCTATGCGAGAAACAAAATCAGGCTTGACCTGATTCCATATATAGAAGCGAAGTACAACAGCAACTTCCAGGAGGGACTGGTCCGCATGGCGAAGATCGCCGCGGCGGATAAAGACTTCTTCTGGACGGAAACGGCGCAGGCATACGAGAGGCTGAAAGTGCCGGCCGCTGAGAACCTGAAAGTGCCGGCCGCCGCAGAGGCGGCTGACAGCGCCGGGGATGCCTTTGCAGTAGTCCTGGACTGGCGGGGATTGGCGGAATGTCACGAGGCGCTGCGTCACAGAGTCATCCTGAAAGCCTTCAGTGACATCGGGCTTGAGAAGGATATCACGGCAGAACGTCTTGAGGCAGCCGATAAAATCATACTCGGGCGAGTTGGCGGGAAAAAGGTTGAATTCCCGCATGGACATACACTTTATGTTGGGAAAGGAGTTGTTGAGATATCATGAACAGGATTGAAGAAGAGAAATTAAAGGTTTTGCTCTGTGTAGCGAAATGCAAACAGCGTGTCGGCCGCGGTTTGGCAATCGATGTGCTGAAAGGAAGCCACAGTGTGCGCGTGTTCAACAGGCGTCTTCAGTTGAATTCTGCATTTGGCAGCCTGAAAGAATTAACCGAGGAGAAACTTGACGCGCTGATTCAGGAACTGGAGGAAGAGGGCATGATCGTTGAGACAGACGATGAATATCCAAGGCTTGTATTAACAGAGGCCTCGAAGGAACTGCTTCACGATCACGTAGGAGAGCTGGATCTTTGATTCCACCTGTAAATTGTTGTGCAATTGGTGGTTTTTATGGTAGAATAACGTGCAAATTTGTTTCTAAACAACAAATAACATGGAGGGCAAGAAAACTTGAGAAAAGGAAGATTAGGGAAAAACATTACAATTTATGTGTTGATCTTTGCCATTGTGCTGGGATTCTTCTGGTTCTTTAACGCAGATAAAGATCAGGGCATGAAGCAGATCAAGACTTCAACGATGATCAACCACCTGAAATCCAATGAGGTGGAGAGCATCAATGTAACAGATACGAAACTCACGGCGAAGCTGGAGGATGGAGATGTCGTCTACTCCTTTGTCAACAACTCCGTCGATTTGAATTTCATATACGATAAATACATCATGCCTCAGGTGGATGCGGGAACACTGAAACTGGAGAGCGATCCGCCGAAGCAGGATTCTGTATGGCTCACGCTGCTGCCGACACTTCTGATGATCGGCATCATGGTGGCGTTCTTCGTATTCATCATGCGGCAGCAGGGCGGTGGAGGCAAGGCGATGGCCTTCGGCAAATCCAGGGCCAAGCTGGCCAAGCAGGAAGACCTGAAGAAGATCACATTCAAGGACGTCGCCGGACTCAAGGAGGAGAAGGAAGAACTGGAGGAAATCGTAGATTTCCTGAAACACCCGGCCAAGTACAACAGCTTAGGTGCCAGAATTCCTAAGGGAATACTGCTTGTAGGCCCTCCGGGAACCGGTAAAACATATATTTCAAAGGCAACAGCAGGGGAAGCAGGCGTACCGTTCTTCACCATCAGCGGTTCGGACTTTGTTGAGATGTTTGTCGGTGTCGGTGCCTCCAGAGTCAGAGATCTCTTCGACCAGGCGAAGAAGAATGCGCCTTGCATCGTATTCATAGACGAAATCGACGCAGTAGGACGTAAGAGAGGCGCCGGTCTGGGCGGCGGCCATGATGAAAGAGAGCAGACCCTCAACCAGCTGCTTGTCGAGATGGACGGATTCGCCGAGAATTCCGGCATCATCATTCTGGCTGCGACCAACAGACCTGACGTACTCGATCCGGCACTGCTCAGACCGGGACGTTTCGACAGACAGATCGTCATCGGAATTCCAGACATTACAGGAAGAGAAGAGATCTTCAGGGTTCATTCCAGAAACAAGCCTCTGGATGAAGGTGTTGACCCTAAGGTTCTGGCGAGAAGAACACCGGGCTTCACGCCTGCAGACATCGAGAACATGCTCAATGAGGCGGCCCTTCTTGCGGCGCGCAGAAACGGCATGGTCATCAGGATGGAGGAAATCGAAGAAGCCATTACGAAGGTCATCGCAGGACCGGAGAAGAAGAGCAGGGTGATCAGCGACGACGAGCGGAAGCTGACCGCATTCCACGAAGCAGGTCACGCGGTTGTCGCACACTGTCTGCCGAAGTCTGATCCGGTGCATCAGATCACGATCGTACCGAGAGGAATGGCCGGTGGATTCACCATGATCCTGCCAAAGGAAGATAAGTACTACGGAACCAAGGAAGAGATGAGAGAGCAGATCATCCATCTGCTTGGCGGACGTGCCGCCGAGAAACTCACTCTCGATGATATCAGCACAGGTGCATCCAACGATATCCAGAGAGCTACGGATATCGCCAGAGAGATGGTCACCAAGTACGGCTTTAGTGAGAAGCTTGGACCTGTCAATTACAGCTCATCGGACGAAGTATTCCTGGGCAAAGACTTTACATCCAAGCAGGCATACTCTGAAGAGACAGCAAACGAAATTGACGAAGAAGTGAAGGCCATTGTTGAAGAAGCATACGATGCCGCCATCACGATTCTTGAAGAACATATCGATCAGCTCAGAGCAGTCGCTGAGGGACTTCTCGCCATTGAGACCCTCGATGGCGATCAGTTCATCGCACTCTTTGACGGCACTAAGACGCCGCAGGAACTGAGCGAAGATTTTGCCGCTGCCAAGGAAGAGAGAAAAGCGAAGGACAAGGAAGAAGCAAAGGCAGCCGTAAAGAAGAGAAAGCAGGAGCGCCAGAGGGCAAAGGAAGAAGCCGAGAAAAGGGCGCAGGACAAGCTGGACGAGCTGACGGAGATGATCGAAGAGCAGGGCAAGAACGCGAAGTTCAAACCGAGAGTCATGACCTATAATGACATGACACAGGATCCGACGCCGATCGAAAAACCGGTGGAGGCGAAGAGTGAACCGTTGGATCCGGAAGTTCAGGAAGAACTGCCGGACGCGGAATTCGAAACAGTCGAAGAGCCAACGGCGGAAGAACCAGTCATTGAAGAAGCAACGGATGAAGCACCAGCAGACGAAGATCCGGCAGAAGCTTCGGAAGACAAAGAGGATGAATAAGAATGAAGTTGACCGTGAAAGAGTGTCTGGAACTGAATGCTTTTGCAGGAGCGGAAGTTCTTGCATATGAAAAAGGGCTTACATGTAATGTAAGCTCTGTTTCAGTATTCGAGGGAACAGATGAAGAAGATCTCAACTTGTTCGGCAACAACAGATCCGAGATGCTTTTGACAGGATTTCTCGGCGCAAAGGGCGATGTGGCAAAGCAGTGCCGTCTCGTTGAGAAGATCGCCAGGAAAGGCTGTCCGGCGCTGGCAGTATTCTTCGACGGAAGAGCTGCAGGCAAAGTGGATGACAACGTTGTTGCAGCAGCAGAGAAAGCGGGGCTGACACTCATACGAATGGCTCCTGAAATCCGGTACGGAGAAGCAATCGAGGGAATCATGGACAGTATTCTGTACGGGGAGAATTTCAATAATTCCCTCATCAATAATACCGTGTTCCATCTGCTGAATTTTGAGAAACATTCCAGCTTCCCGGATGCCGTCAGAGAGGCGGCCATCAACAATGATTTCCAGCTGATCATCCTCAGCGAAGAGTTCAATCCGGTGCTCACAGTTGAGACGAGGCATAAAGCGACCATTGCCGACGCCATCCGGCTCGGCAGAGAAAGTACCATCACAGGAGATGCAGGCAAAGTCTATACACAGATCGATGTCAATGGCGTGCTGACGTACTGGGGTCCCGTGAACATCGGCAGCGACAAGTACTTCATGTTCATCGTGGATAACGAGGACGTCTACACAGCAGGCGAAATGACCAAGCTGGCGGAGATCATAGAGCTTGCCATGGGCATGTGGAAGTATACGCCGGAAAGAGACGCGAAAGCAGATTTCATCAAAGCGCTCATCAGAGGCAATAAATCCTTTGCTTATAACCTGCAGGATGAAGCACGGATCGATGCCCAGGATATCATCTGCGCATTCTTCTTCAAAGGTATCTCAAGAGATGAAGAAGCGCATGCTTTTGCGGAATTCGAAATGGGAACAGACCTCGAAGTGATGCACATTAACGAGGACGATGAGACATACGGCATGATTCTTAAAACAGAGCACACCCCTGCGGACACGGAGCTTTTGTCCAAGTGCGGGGCGCTGTTCGATAGGCTGAAGGAGAACCGGGCAGGCCGGATTTTCCATGTTATGGGGGTCAATGGAATCGAAGGCGTTGGGGATGCGTACAAACTCATCAACGAGAGCTGGACCTTCGCCCAGAACGTATTCCCATACAAGAGAGTGTTCACTAAGTATGAACTGACGCTTGTCAACAACTGCATCAACATACAGATACAAGGCGGCTTCGTACACAAGAACTACACGGAGCTCCTGGAACCGTTCAGACAAATGGGCGGAAGCAAAGGCCGCCAGCTGCTTGAAACACTGGAGACTTTTGTGCTCGATGCAGGTATGAGTACAGGTAAAACGGCGCAGATCATGGACGTGCATACGAACACAGTGCAGTATCGTCTGAAGAAGATCAACGAACTGCTCGGTGTCGAAGTAACAGGAAGCAGAACCACGCCGGGACTGACCATGGCGCTGGCCCTGAAACGGCTGGAACGTGCGGTAAGCTAAAACGCATAAATTCCTGCATACAGGCGGCGCTGGTGCTTGTCGGCTTATGCGGGATTGAGTATAATAGAACTGTTAAGTATCAGAGTATAAAAAGAAGGAGAGAGGTTATGTATTTTAACTATCTGGACAAGGCTGATCCTGAAGTAGCAGCATCCATCAGACGTGAAATCAACCGTCAGGAAACCAAGATCGAGATGATCGCATCAGAGAATTTCGTAAACTACGAAATCATGGAAGCGGCAGGAAGCGCGCTGACAAACAAGTATGCGGAAGGCTATCCGGGCAAGAGATATTACGGCGGATGCGAATTCGTTGACGAAGTGGAACAGCTGGCTATCGACAGAGCATGCAAACTGTTCGGCGCTGACCATGCAAACGTACAGGCACATTCCGGAGCAAATGCGAACACTGCTGTTTATCAGGCAGTACTGGATTACGGTGATACAGTGCTCGGTATGGACCTGTCAAACGGCGGACACCTGTCACACGGATCCCCGGTAAATATTTCAGGTAAATCATATAACTTCGTTTCATACGGATTGGGCGAAGATGAGAGAATCGACTATGACGACGTCAGAGCAAAGGCAAAAGAACACCAGCCGAAACTCATCGTTGCCGGTGCATCTGCATATCCGAGAGCAATCGACTTCAAACTGTTCAGAGAGATCGCTGATGAAGTAGGCGCACTCCTCATGGTTGACATGGCTCATATTGCAGGTCTCGTTGCAGCCGGACTGCACGAGAATCCGGTTCCTTATGCAGATATCGTAACGACTACGACACACAAGACGCTCCGCGGGCCGAGAGGCGGAATGATCCTCTGCAGAGAAGAGTTCAAGAAGGCAATCAACTCCGCAATCTTCCCGGGACTGCAGGGCGGACCGCTCATGCACATCATCGCTGCTAAGGCAGTATGTCTGCATGAGGCAATGCAGCCTGAGTTCAAGGTCTATCAGCAGCAGGTCATCGACAACTGTCAGGCACTGGTTGAAGGCATGAATGCACATGATTTCGAACTGGTATCCGGCGGCAGTGACAATCACCTGATTCTGGTGAAACTGCTCAACAAGGAAATCTCAGGAAAGAAGGCCGAAAGACTTCTGGATGAGGCGAACATCACAACAAATAAAAACGCCATCCCGAACGACCCTCGTAAGCCGATGATCACATCTGGTCTGAGAATGGGAACACCGGCCATGACAAGCCGTGGATTCAAGGAAGATGACGTGAAGGCAGTAACAGATGCCATCGCACTCGTCATCGACAGCAAGGGTGAAGATGAAGCCAAGATGGATGAGGCAAGAGCCATCGTCAAAGGACTGACGGACAAGTATCCGCTTCACAGAAATTTCCCTTACTAAGTAAAGGCAACAGATACTGCCATTGACTTTGCATAATCAGAACCGAAAGAGCTGCAAAAGCAGCTCTTTTTTTACAGAAATATAATGTATACAAGCCTTGTTTTTGGTGATTTTTGGTTGAAATAAAAGGTGCGTTGGGATATAGTATTTGTGGTATGTTGTCGCTTGACATCTGTTTCGTGATGCAGGTGACAAATAGTCATGAGTACCAATATCCAAAATACTTTTATTAGGAGGAAGTAACCAAATGAACAAGCTTGAAAAGCTCCTCGAAAAGAAAGAACATCTCTATATGGGTGGAGGAGAAAAGAGGATCGAGTCACAGCACAAAAAAGGCAAGCTGACGGCTCGTGAAAGACTGAACATCCTGTTCGACAAGGATACCTTCGTTGAGATGGATACCTTCGTTAAGAACAGATGTCCGTTCTATGGAATGCCTGAGAAGGACATGCCTGGTGACGGTGTCGTTACCGGATATGGACAGATCGACGGCAGACTGGTATTCGCGTTCGCACAGGACTTCACTGTTGGCGGCGGATCACTGGGTGAATACCACGGAGAAAAAATCGTAAAAGTACAGGGAATGGCACTGAAGATGGGAGCTCCGTTCGTAGGACTTCAGGATTCAGGCGGTGCCAGAATCGAAGAAGGCGTTGCCCCGCTTTCAGGATTCGGCAAGATATTCCACAACAACACTATTTCATCAGGCGTTATCCCGCAGATTTCTGTCATCATGGGACCATGCGCAGGCGGAGCTGTATATTCACCGGCAATTACAGACTTCATCTTCATGGTTGACCAGACATCACAGATGTTCATCACGGGACCTAACGTAATCAAGACAGTAACCGGCGAAATCGTTACATCAGAGCAGCTGGGCGGAGCAAGAACCCACAACACAGTCAGCGGCGTTGCTCACTTCATGGGCGCAAACGACGAAGACACACTGATGCAGGTAAGAGAACTGCTCACCTATCTGCCTTCCAACAACAAGGAACTTCCACCGACATATGCATGTACAGATGACGTTAACAGACTCATCCCTGAGTTCAACACGATCATTCCTGAGAACCCTAACAAGGCATACGACATGTATGACATCATCAGGGGCATCGCAGACGATGGCAAGATCTTCGACGTCAATGCAATGTACGCGAAGAACATCATCACTTGCTTCATCAGAATTGGTGGATCAACAGTAGGCGTTATCGCCAACCAGCCTGCAGTCGGCGCAGGATGCCTGGACATCAATGCGTCAGACAAGTCGGCCAGAATGGTAAGAAGATGCGACGCATTCAATATTCCGATTCTGACACTGGAAGACGTTCCTGGATTCCTGCCTGGAACCAATCAGGAATACGGCGGCATCATCAGACACGGAGCCAAGCTGCTCTATGCTTACTGCGAAGCAACCGTTCCTAAGATTACAATGATCCTCAGAAAGGCATACGGCGGCGCATACATAGCAATGTGCAACAAGGAGCTGGGATCTGACATGGTACTGGCATGGCCGTCAGCACAGATCGCTGTAATGGGTGCGGAAGGCGCTGTAAACATCATGTCTTCTGTCAAGGCTGAACTGAAGCAGGTTGAGGATGATGATGAACGCGAAGCACTGAGAAAGCAGAGAATCGACGAGTACGAAGAACTGTTCAATAATCCGTACTATGCAGCAGGCCTCGGTTATGTAGACGATGTCATCGAACCGGCAACTGCTCGTCAGAGAATCGCAAGCGCGCTCGACATGCTGAAGACCAAGAAGGAAACTCTGCCGCCAAAGAAGCACGGCGACATTCCGCTCTAAGGAGGTGACAGCATGGATACATCCAACATGAGTTTAATGGAAATATTCTCGAATCCAGATACGATGCATTCACTGACATTCGGGGAGAAGATGCTGGCATCCACCATTACGATGATCATGGGACTGGGTATCACATTTACAGTACTCATTCTAATATGGATCTTCATCGCGATCATGGGTAAAGTTCTGGGAACCGGAGCAAAGAAACCTGCTGCAGCACCAACGGCAGCCGCAGCACCGGCACCGGTTGAAACGAAAGCACCTGTGGAAGAGGCATCAGACGACAGCCTGGTAGCAGTCATAGCGGCAGCCATTGCTGCTTATCAGGGAGCAAATGCAAACAACCTGGTTGTAAAGAAGATAATACGACTTTCAGGAGACAACACCCCTTGGGGCGTATCCGGACTGGAAGACAGGCTCGACACCAGAAGAAGATAATCTAAGTGAAAGGAAAAAGTAAAATGAAAAAGTACAACATCACTGTAAACGGAACAACATATGCAGTTGAAGTAGAAGATCTGGGCGGAGCTCCTGCACCAGCAGCAGCGGCAGCACCTGCACCAGCTCCGGCAGCAGCACCTGCACCAGCAGCAGCTCCTGCACCTGCTCCATCACCTGCAGCAGCACCAGCAGCAGGCGGCGCAGCAAGCATCACAGCACCCAGGCCAGGAACAGTTCTGGACGTCAAAGTTTCAGAAGGTCAGGCAGTTAACGCCGGCGACGTAGTACTCATCCTCGAAGCA
>JAFRKJ010000002.1 GCA_017431785.1 Bacillota bacterium
AGTTTCTGTTTTTTCCGCCTTTTGGTCTGGCCATATTTCCACCTCCGTTTTCATTTTACCAAAGAAAAAGCAGACACTCTTTTGAATGTCTGCTTGTGAGACCGCTCTTTTTGAAGTGTCTACTTTTGTTTTACCACTTCATACGTGCCAGTCTTTCATTTACTAGAACAGCCATACGGTAACCGCGTATCCTCCTGGATAAAACACTAGGTTCGTATGGCTGTGCGTTGGTACACCATCAGGAGTCCTTGTGGATTACCATATGCGTTTCTTCCCGTTTGGTTTCAGCGGTTTCGGCGGCAGTTTATGCAACACCCTGAAGTAGTTGATGCAGCCGATGATGCCAATCACCCCGAGGACATAATACCAAGGTTCTCTGAAACACTCTGCGAGATTGTACCACATGCTGATACCCGGGCAGAAAGTATTGATCGTTCCCGCCAGAATAAAGATGCCGAGCCACATGGAGTGTCCGCGTCTGGAACCTCTCTCCTCTGCCAGGAATGCCGGGAATACCGCTACCATGAAGTTCGTAGTCATAGTCAGGAAGAAGCAGCACGGATCACCCAGGGCGTAGGTCAGTGTGATAAATAACGCAAATCCCAAAGCATATCCGATGAGTCCTCTGGTCCAGGCTTCTTTCTTCGTGATCGATCCGCCGTTCGGCTTGAATCTGCCGAATACTTCCTGGCGTTCGCCATCATCCTTGATGGTGTTATACAAGGTGAACAGTTCTATACCGATGAACACGAGACAGCCAGCCCACATGACTTTGAACGTCCAGAAATCGATGATGAAAAACCACTTCTGAAAGAACAGCACGAATGTCAGGTCATGTCCGATGTACCAGGCGTGCTGGATGAACCACCATGCGCTGCGCTTTTCTGAAAGCTGCAGATATACGCTCGTTCCATACTGAAGAAATCCGATGAGCCATACGAGAATACATGCGATAGTGACTGCTGTTGCATTATTTTGTGTGGCGGAAACGATGTCGTCTATGGTATACATATATTATCTCCCTTGAAAACACTTGCTTTAACATATCTATACGTGTATTATAATACATGTATGGTAAAAAGCAAGGCCTTTCTTTTCAACATATAATGAGGTTTTGAAATGGCACGACCAAGAAACGAAGAATTATACTGCAAAATCAAACAGGCCGCTTATGATCAGCTTCTGACAGTTGGCT
Organism: Bacillota bacterium; assembly: GCA_017431785.1. GTDB lineage: Bacteria > Bacillota > Clostridia > Peptostreptococcales > Anaerovoracaceae > Lentihominibacter. Next base: position 1,196 of record JAFRKJ010000002.1, read on the forward strand.
TCGAAAATACGACATACCGGTCCATCGCAGACGCCTGCGGTGTGGCCAGGACTGCAGTGCAGAATTATTATCCGTCAAAGACCGCGCTTGCGCTTTCCTTCTTTGAGGATCTCCTCACTGCAATACGTAATTCAGTCAATAAGAACAATCTTCACCAGGATTCGGAATTTGACACAATGTTCTGTATCGGCCAAAGTTTCTTCATGTTGCTTATGAGCGGGCGCGGAGCGCGGAAGCTTTTGCTTGATCTTACCTCGAGCCGTGATATTACCTCAGATGTTCTGAACTTCGAATATGCGTGGGGTGTGGAATTTCTTTCCCCGGGGCGGACCGTTACTAATGAACAGTTTATGGATGACATCCTCGTCGCCATGGGTGGTTATTATGAACTGCTGTACAACTATCTCAAAGACGGCCGCTCTTTCGATGTCTCATTGCATCTTGGACAGGTGGTACGTGCCATCATGCAGGACTATGGTTACAGCTATGAAGATGCAAAGGCATATATTTCATCTCACGTACTATCATCTGCCGATTTTGATTTGATCCGCAGGGATGTTCAAGCTGCCCTTCAGCAGAGCATTTGACATTCGACATAGGGTCAGTTTCCAGTTCCAGTGCAGTTGAAGCAACTCGGGGAGAAGAATATATTGAGTATATGAAACAGGAAGAATCAAGGAGGAAGTAACAATGAAGATCGCTGTATTTAACGGGAGTCCGAGAAAAGAAAACACAACTGCGATGGTGCAGGCATTCCGCGAAGGTGCGGAAGCTGCAGGCCATGAAGTTGAAGAGTATCAGGTAGGAAAGATGAAAATCGCAGGATGCCTGGGCTGTGAGTACTGTCACACCAAAGGCGAGGGCAGCTGCATCCAAAAGGATGATTTTGAGAAGATCCTGCCGGCCTATATGGAAGCAGATATGGTTGTATTCGCCTCTCCAATCTACTACTTCACACTGACCGCACAGATGGAAGCGGCCATCCAGAGAGTCTACTGCATCGGCAAGCCGCTGAAGGCAACAAAAGCCGCAATGCTTTTGAGCTCCGGATCACCGGGAGTCTATGATGGCGCTATCGCACAGTTCCGAGGTTACATGAGCTTTGCCGGCATCGAAGAAGCCGGCATCATTACCGCAAACGGAGCAGAAAACAAATCCGAAGCCAAGCTGAACGAAATCAGAGAGTTCGCGAAAACGCTGTAAGGAGCAGAACGATCCATAATAAGACAATAAAGAGGGAACTCTGATTGAGTCCCTCTTTTGACTTATGAATATAGTTTTAACACATATGTGGTAATCGTTATTTACTTGTACCCCCTGATTCATTTCGCTTTTTCTATTATACTTTGATTCCAAACACTTCCCACAAGACAGTATTCAGATCATCATCGGTTTCTAATTGTCTTTTTTCAACTTTGTCATTTGAAAAGATCGTAAGCTGATTGTTTACAATATTCGCTGATCCCTTCTCTCTGAAGATTTCAACGATGATACCCTGTGTTACCGGACTTGTCTCTGCCATGCAGGCGTAATAATGCAAAGGGATAAAATCCACAACTTCCACAGGCTGTGGAACAAAGCTTACCATGGACATCCTCTTGCTCCCACTGTATCCCTCAAACAGGATGGTATTGCCCTCCTGATGCATTTTGTATGAATAATAATGGGGCGAAATCGCTGCCGGCTGCCAGTCAGAACTTTCGTCAAGCGCTACAGGTACCACCGGAGAAGGAAGGCCTAACCCTACATCCACATAATACTGGGTATCGTCTATGGTGACGATGGCAGCACAATGGGTCGGCACAACAGGATCGGTAGAACCGAATAAGCATTTCACAGTTACGGGGAACAAGTCATATCCCAGCGATTGTAAGAGGGCAAAAAACAGCAAGTTGATCTCAAAGCATCCTCCGCAACCATGCCTGATGATGATTTTTTCAAAGATGTCCGGAATAGCCAGAGACGGACAGTTTTGATTCCGATAAAAGTCAAGATTGCCATAAGGAATATGCGTCAGGTTCTTCCACATGAGTTCCTTCAAATTATCTAGAGTCGGCCTTTGATCGCCGTGATAATCAATTCTTTCCAGATATAAATCAATATCCGGAACAGCTTTATATAAACCAGAAAACAAAAATGCCATTAATCATCAACCTCCTGTTTACACTAATCCCCATCTATTTTAAAAAAGACTATAGTTTATGTCAAAACTATAGCCTTTCTTTGGTACACCATCAGGGGTTTCCCTAAAGGGACTAGGCCTTCGGCCGTCGCGATGACGTGGTGAGAGTCAGAAAATGTTGAGAAACGGAGGTTTATCCGCACTGTCCGCTCTGACCTGCCCAACTTATTTCTCGAGGATTTCCATTGCGTGCTGATACAGCGCGACGTTGGATGTCAGAAGTTGTCCGTTCTCGTCACGATCGATATCTTCAAATCCAATACGCCAATCCACTCCCTGCCTGTCTGCGAAACGGATCACATCCCATGTGAAGATATCTTCTCCGTGGATCAGATAATTCCCTTTCGGATATCTGTCGTGGAGATACTCATAAATGGCAGAGGCTTTTTTGACAGTCGCCGGGCCGTCTGCTTCACCGCTCACCTCGATCATAATACGAAAGGCGGAATCAATATAACCCTGACGTACAAATTCTTCAGCGTCTTCCATCTCGAAGATACCATACTCTATAGGAACTCCATGCTTTTGCAAAAGCTCCGAAAACTGCGGGCTGCCCTCCTCACAGACGTTGACAGAAATGTAGTCCGGCTTCCATGTCCACCGATTGACCTGATCTAATCGCATCTCGCTTGTCCTGCAGTACAATAAGGGCGAACCGACACCGATCATGGCATTTGGAAAAACTTCTTTCAGCTTCTGAAACTGCGGTTGGACGTATTTCTGTTCTAATGTATCGACTCCATCCGCATCCCTGAAATGTATATGAAAGTTATTGACTCCATGCTGCATAAACCAGGCTATCTCTTCGAGGTATTCTTCCGGATTGATTGGAACGTAAGGGTTGTCTGCTTTTGAAACACCACCGTTCATTGAAATCTTGACCATCGTGATGCCCCCTTCTTGGTTTGTAATTAACTCTTTTTATTTTAACACGGGTATTGTCTGTGGAAAAGACCTGCCGCATTTACTTGGTAGTCTATTTCATTCATCTTTTATCTCTAGACAGAAAGACGGATAGGCAGTTGCCTATCTGTCTTTGTTTGGTACACCATCAGGGGTTCGAACGAAATGTTAGGGGTCAAAAACGTTGAGAAATGGAGGTTTATCCGCACTACCCGTTCTGACCTACCCAGGCATCTACCCAAATGTTTCTCCATCGTTATTTAAACGTTGCATAAAAGACGAAGCATTTGTCATAACTTGAAAGCAGTTTTTTGTCCTCCATAAGCGTTAAGATGTCGGTCACTTCAAAATCGTCATCGTTATCGCCAATTGCTGCAAAGATATATATTTTTTTGTTCTTCTCAATGTCAACGGGACCATCAAGCATACTAATAGAATTAGTGTTCACATCATCTAATGTCAGATGTTCGTTCGAAAGAGGTTCTTTGCTTCCAAGTCCGTCTGCCTCGGCCGGTTTACCGTCTTTATCATATGCTTTGCCATAAATATTGATTACTATATCGTCATTATCTACGAACGTACAGATTTTTCCATAGGAATCCTTTGGCCCGCCATCATATGTGAAAGGGAAGTCACTTTTGGTCTTATTCTTCTTGACCAGTTTTCCATGCTCATAATAATCATATCCTACACAAACTCTTTGATACGTTTTATCAACAGCAAACTGAGTAATTGCATCCTCTGCACCAGGTGCCACAAGGCTAACCATCTCACTATCTTCATCAGATAGATTATATGGCTGAATCGTGTTCATTGCAGCTTCATTTTGAACAGATGAACTATCCCCGCATGCCGTCATAAGAAAACTCATAAGTAATACAATCCCTGCTATCAATAGTTTCTTATCCATTGTTTGTTCCTCCTTCCCATATATAAATACCGAACAATTATTAAAAAAGGGACAAGTGAATATATTTTTTTCCTTAAATATTATTACGCCTTGCCTCATTATCGTAATCTTATAAAAACTACTGTGAAAATTAGGGTGTCTGACTTATCCCTTATCAAGACACACAAAAGGGACTTCGCCTGAAGTCCCTTAGGTTTGGTACACCATCAGGTGATTCATTAGAACTATAATTGCTGAAGTAATGTTCAACCTCTCGGACCTCATCCTTTCCGGCTTTTGACTTCGGACCGGAATGATGCAGCATGATCAGGAAGTGATCATCATAGAGATAGATTCGGTCGATCAACGCATTCACCAGCATTTTTTGGAAAGCCAGTTCTTTGATAGGCCCTTTGCGCAGGGAGAGGAGAAAACTTCTAACAAGTTTCGGGTCAATGACGACTTGCTTGGCCTGTTCCTTTTGAAGCTGTTTCTTCAGACTGTTCAATTCCTCTTCGCGCTGCTTCAGACGTTCTGTAATTGTCGATGAGCTGTTCCCGCCTTCAACCTGATCAATGAGGTTATCGATCTTAACCTGAACATCTTTGACCTCACCCTTTAGGCGGATGATGGCCGGACTTTCCTGATCTTCTTTATTCTGCTTCTCAACCGCTGACACGACAGTATCTATGATGTCATCGGAAAGCATTTCCTGACATGTTTCCAATACATGTTTCTCTATATAAGACTTTCTGACATTTTTCTTACTGCATTTGGTTGGAGTGTTCTTGCAGAAGTAGTATCTGTATGTTTCACCCGTCTGGGAGGTCCCGGATGTTCCGACCATAAGACTTTTACAATGTCCGCAGTAGAGCTTGCCAGACAGAAGGTAGTCTTCTTTCGCAGGACGGTGTCCCCGGGCACGATTTCCAAGAAGGGACTGTACTTCCTCAAACAGTTCATCGCTGACGATTCTCGGGATACCGCCTTCACAGCGTGTATGCCCGAAAATATAGATGCCTTTGTACCGTTCGTTACGAAGAATATTTTGAAGCGAGTTTTTTGTAAATGGTTTTCCCTTTGCAGTTCTGATGCCCCGGGCATTGAAATCGTCCATGATGCTTCTGCCGTTTTCTCCGGCTGCAGTTCGCTCAAAAATCTCACGTACAACGGGCGCAGTTGCGCTGTTCAGGATGTAATACCCTTCGGCGTCAATAGCATAGCCGTAGGTCAGATTTCCGCCGTTAAATTTGCATTGTTCAGCACGTTGGTACATTCCGCGAGTGACCTTTTCGGAAAGCTGTTTACTGAAGTAATCCGCCACAACCTCAAGAAGTCCCTCGGTAATGATACCGGAACTATCATCAGCGATCTGTTCTTTGGCAGAGAGGACTCTGACACCGTTGTCGGACAGGATCTTCTTGTAATAGCCGGAATCATTCTTGTTTCTCGCAAAACGGTCCAACTGGTAGACCAGGATGATCTCAAAACCACCATTCTCACTGTCATCGATCATGCGGAGAAAGCCCGGACGTTTATCTGTCGTTGCAGTCTGCGCCCGGTCGATGTATTCCTGCACGATAAGAAGGTCATGCTCAGAAGCATAACGTCTGCATTCTTCAATCTGCCCTTCGATGGACATTTCGTTTTGTCTGTCAGAACTGTATCTGGCATAGATGACTGCATTTTTCATAACTGA
>JAFRKJ010000034.1 GCA_017431785.1 Bacillota bacterium
AAAGACCGACCGGGGTTGGTCGATCCTTTGGCGTACTATCTGGGTTAATACTTGATTCTATACTGATGTAGCGCCGTATACGAGACCCGTACGTACGGTGCAACGGGAGGGTGAGAGGAAGCTCTCACTCTACCCTATTTATTAGATAGTTTCATGATTGGAAACAGCAAAAGGATTCACGATGATTCAATTCAACAAATCATATTTCTGGGAACAACAATTAGAAAACATCAAAGAGGCTGTTGACAACAACAAGGTCAGCGGCGATGGAAGTTTCACAAAGGCTTGCAACGCCTGGATTGAAGAGAATACGGGAACGCAGAAGGCGCTTCTGACCACATCCTGCAGTACAGCGTTGGAAATGGCCGCGCTCCTGCTGGATATCAAGCCGGGGGATGAGGTCATTATGCCTTCTTACACATTCGTATCCACGGCCAACGCATTTGTGATGAGAGGCGCTGAAATCGTGTTTGTAGATATCAGGCCGGACACGCAGAATATCGATGAGAAACTGATTGAAGATGCGATCACGGATAAAACAAAGGCAATCGCGCCTGTGCACTATGCAGGCGTTGGATGCGAGATGGATACCATCATGGAGATCGCACGCGCGCATGGTCTGAAGGTTGTCGAAGATGCTGCGCAGGGTGTGATGTCATCCTACAAAGGAAGAGCGCTTGGCAGCATCGGGGATTTCGGATGCTTCAGTTTCCATGAGACAAAAAACTACAGCATGGGGGAAGGCGGCGCTGTCCTCGTCAATGATCCTGAGTACGTTGAACTGGCGGAGATCGTCCGGGAGAAAGGAACGGACAGAAGCAGATTTCTGCGCGGACAGGTCGACAAGTACTCCTGGGTGGAGAAAGGCTCATCCTACCTTCCAAGCGAGATGAACGCAGCATTTCTGCTTCCGCAGCTCGAGATCGCAGAGGAAATCAACAATAACAGACTGGCGAGCTGGAATCGCTATTACGAAGGTCTGAAACCGCTCATGGACAAAGGGCGGCTAGAGCTTCCGTACATTCCGGAGGAATGCTCGCATAATGCGCATATGTTCTATCTCAAGGTAAAAGATATCACCGAGAGAACTGCGCTGATTAAGCACCTGAGAGAGGATGATATCATTGCCGTGTTCCACTATGTTCCGCTTCATTCCGCAACAGCCGGTAAAAAATACGGAAGGTTCCACGGCGAAGACAAATACACTACGAAGGAAAGCGAACGCTTAGTCAGACTTCCTATGTATTACGGCCTTGCTGAAACAGATGTGGAGAAGGTCGTGGATTCCATATACAGTTTTTTTAAGTAAGAGGTGACAGGATGAGAAAAGTAATCACGTACGGAACATTCGATCTGCTCCACTACGGGCATGTAAATCTTCTGCAGAGAGCCAAGGAACTTGGGGACTATCTTATTGTTGCCATTTCCACAGATGAGTTCAACTGGAACATGAAAAACAAAAAATGCTATTTCTCCTACGAGGAGAGAAAGCGTCTGGTGGAAGCGATCAGATATGTTGATCTGGTGATCCCGGAAGAGAGCTGGGAACAGAAGATCAGTGACGTGAAAGAGTTTAAGGTAGATACATTTGTAATCGGAGACGACTGGGAAGGAAAGTTCGACTTCCTCAAGGATTACTGCGAGGTGGTCTATCTGCCAAGGACGCCGGAAATCTCCACAACCCAGATAAAAAAAGACCTGAAGAAATGAACAAGACCTTAAAGCTGTTATTAATTTACACGGTCCTTTTTGGTGTGCTCACCATTGGGATTTTCATATTGTTTATTCTCGCACATAAGTCCTTTATCCAGTACGGCGACGGGTATAAGCAGGGTTACTTCTGGATCATTGAAGTCCGGCAGCAGCTTCAGGATATCGCATCCGGGGAAGGCTTCCACATGTGGTCTTGGAGCAAAGGCTTCGGCATGGAAGCATCCACAGGATATATCGTTGATCCGTTTATGATCCTGGCAGCGCTGTTTCCTCCGGGATATATTGAATTTGGCTATACGGTTACCAATATCCTCAAGATGTACTGCGGCGGACTTGTGTTCTTTGCGTTCTGCAGATTTGTGAAGCTGGGAGATTATCAGTCAGTTTTAGGCCCGCTGTGCTATACTTTTTCTGCCTGGTTCATTGAGGTGGCTCTGTGTCAGGGTTCACTGCTGATGAACGCCTATCTTTTCCCTCTGCTGGTGCTTTCCACAGAATGGGTATACAGAAAGAAAAGCCCTGTGTTCTTCATCATTGTCGTCGCGTACTACATGATGAGAACGTTCTATTTCGCGTATATGTCTGCCATCGTGATCATCATCTATATCCTGCTGCGGTATTTCGCGTATCACGATCAGTTCAACATAAAAGAGTATCTCGCAAACATCGGAAGATTTGTCATCTACGGAATCTGCGGTTGTCTGATTTCGTTTATAACAATGCTCCCGTATGTCAGTGAAATTTTCGGAGCATCGACGGAAAGTGCGACAGACACATCTTCCGTTCTGTTCGCAATCAAGTATTACATCGGTTTCGGGGAACGGATGATCGGCCAGGGCATGGCAGATGATTATCTGGACGTCGGCTTGCCGATTTTCATTCTTCTGCTTCTGCCGATTGCCGTCAGACAGATTTCCAGAAAAGCGACCGGCACGATCATGACGATCATCCTCTTCGTCATGATGATGATTCCGTTCTTCTGCAGCATGTTCAATGCATTCGGTTATCCAACGCTCAGATGGTCATATATGTTCCTCTTCTTCGCTGTATGGGCCGCAATGACGGTTCTGGATCTGTCCGAGCTCCGGAAGAAGAGCAATCTTGTGCTGATGTCGGCGGCATTGATTGTACTGGCTGTATGGACCATAGGACCTGTGCTGACGCATACGATTCATCTGGACAGCAATGCGCTGATCTTTGTGCCGTGGAATCTGTTTGCAGGCCTGGTCATGATTTTGTGCATTGGCCTTGGCGGACGGGAGCATCAGACAGTCAGACAGAATCTTCTTCTGCTCTTCACGTTGGGAGCACTCGTCATCGGATGGAATGGTGCGTTTCTGCACCATACGAGCGACTTCCTGCGCAATAACCAGATCAATTCACAGCTGAAACAGTCGACCCAGCGAGTCGGCAATCAGATCGAGGATAATGGATTCTACAGGATTGATCAGGTTGACGGGCTGAACCTGCATCGCGACCTGAAGTCTCCTGCCAATGAGAACATGTGGTGGCAGACAAAACATATCTATTTATATGACTCCAAACTGCCTGCAGGACTGCTTACATTCAACAAGACCGTCGGCAATAACTACAGCTACTTTAAGAGAGTATCGATTCTGTCCAATGACAACAGGATGGGCTTGGACTATCTGACGGGCGTGCGGTATTTCCTGGGCGACGATACGAAAAACAATCGGATTGGTTCGGATGCTTATGCAGGCTACGGACTTGCGTATTACGACACCATCGATGGCGTCAGGATCTTTAAGAGCAAGTATGATACAAGTCTGGGATACGCATATGATCAATGCATCCGTGAAAGTGAATACAATAAACTGTCAAGACTGCAGCGGGAGCAGGCGCTTCTGCAGGCTGCAGTGATTCCTGATAATGAAAAAACGAATGTAAAGGAAGTCGGATCCTCAGAAATAGAAACCGATATCAAAGATGTGCCATATACCGTTACGGGCACGAACGGCGCTGAAGTGGTGGGCAATACGATTACTACAAGCATAGAAAATGCCACTGTTGATCTGGCTGTGAAAGATGTGAAAGATGCCCAGCTCATACTTTCTTTCGACAACTTAAAGCGCGCAGGTTCCGCTGACATGTATCTCACTGCGGAAAACGAGAAGCTGTCTCAGGTGCTGATCAATGATGACAAGAATCAGACCATCCCGAACAGATGTGATTACGATCTGAACATGGGATACTATGACGAATACAGCGGAACGATTCGCATCACAGTGGAATACCCTGGTCAGTATACCTTTGACAGATTGTATCTGTCCGCAATGTCGGCAGATCTCTACGATAAATACGCGAAGATCAGAGAGGACAACCTCTATCAGATCACAGACTATGACGAAGAAACGGTCAGCGGAACAGTCGACACCGGAAAAGACAGTATCGTTTACTTCTCTATCCCGTCCTATCAGAACTGGGATGTTTACGTCGATGGCGTCAGACAGGAGAGAATCGACAATGTGAATATCGCCTTTATGGGAGTCGAGGTTCCGTCAGGGCAGCATGAAGTTGTGCTGCAATACAGCTACAAGATGATGAAATATGCAGGAACAGTGTCGATCGCCGGCGTATTGATGGCGTTGATTGTCTGCATCATCAGCAGGAGGAGAAGATCCAGACAGTCGGATCGGTAATATGTCAGATAGATGAACAGAACCCTCAAACTCATAATTATATACACAATCCTGTTCGCAATCATTGCCGCCGGGGTTTTTTATCACTTCCTCATCAATCATGTGTCGTTTGTGCAGTATGGGGATGGATACCGGCAAGGTTATTTTTGGCTTGTTGAGAACAAGGGCAACCTGGAGACATTTCTTTCAGGAGGAGGACTGACGAACTGGTCCTGGAGCAAAGGCCTTGGAATGGAGACATCATTTATTACGGATCCGTTTACCGTTCTCGCATCAACCTTTGAGCCGGAGAACCTGGAGTTGGGATACACCGTAGCTTTGGTCGCGGAGCTCTACTTCTGCGGCCTGGCTTTTCTTGCCTTTGCAAGAGAAGTCGGTATGACCGATCTGCAGTGTATTCTTGGAGCCATTTGTTATGCGTTCTGCGGGTGGGGCATCGATTCGGCGCTTGTGCAGTACAGCTTCGTACTGAAACTTGTGCTATTCCCGATACTGATTCTCTCTGTGGACAGAATATACAAAGGCAAATCTCCGATCCTGTTCATACTGACCGTCGCTTATTACACCATCACGGGTGTCTATTTCGCCTATATGGCAGCCATAGGTGTCATTCTGTACATCCTGTTCCGGTATGCTTATTACCATGACAGATTCAAACTGGGTGAGTATCTGCTCACTATCGGTAGATTTGTGATATACGGAATCATCGGACTGGCGATTTCTGCGATCACATCTCTTCCATATGTTTATTCCTTGATGAGCTCGACGACAGAGAGCGCTACGGATGGTTACGGATTGTTTTACGATGCAGAAGAGTATTTTTACTTCGGCAAGCATTTTATTTCCCAGGCAGTAACGGGGGGATTTTCAGGAGGTTATTCTTATCTGGGTCTTTCTGTCATCGTGCTCATGGCAGTGCCGGTTGCATTCAGGCATTTTTCCATGAAGTCGACACCTGCTATCATGACGATCATATGCGGGATCATGTTGACTTTTCCGTTCTTCAGCAGTGCGCTGAACGGATTCAGTTATTGTTCCAGCAGATGGTACTTTATGGTGGCGTTCTTCCTGCTCTGGGCAGGGCTTACAAATTTCGTACCGTCGAAACTCGCGGAAACGAAAAATCTCATGCTCATGATGGCTGCGTTGTTCGTCATGTTCGTCTGGACGATCGTGTTCGGACAAATCGGCGTTATTGCGCCGCTGGATGACGATGAAATACTGTTCATCATGATCAACCTCTTTTCCGGACTGTTAGCCCTGCTGATCATACTGATTTCCGGCAGGAAGGGCAGAGACGGATGGAGAAGCGTATGCATCGCAGGTATCTGCACCGCAGCGATCATCAGCTGCTGGTTTGTTGCGTTTTCAGATCATACAAGCAACTATCTCAGGAACCATGAAATATACAATCAGCTTCAGGGCTCGACCCAGCGCGTATCCAATCAGATTCAGGATGATGGATTCTACAGAACCGATCAGGTCAACGGCATCCGCAACAACCGTCTGCTCAACAAGCCTGCAAACGAAAATCTCTGGTGGAAGTCGAGAACGCTGTACATCTATGATTCCAAGATTCCGGCAGATATGATCAAGCTGAACGGGCTTGTCGGAAACAATTACGGCTATGCTGAGCGGGTTTACATGTTGTCCAACGACAACAGAATGGGTCTGGATTTTCTGATGGGCGTTAAGTATTTTCTGGGGAAGGATGTCATCGGCCAGCATTTCACACCGGATTACTTCGCAGGCTACGGGTTCAAAGAATCCGGGACCATAGACGGTGTCACCATCTGGAAGAACAAATATGATTCAGGGCTTGGATTCGGATATGACGCCTTTATTACCGAAAGCGAATTCAATAAACTCAGCCGCCTCGAGCGTGAGCAGGCGCTGCTGCAGGCAGCCGTGATTCCTGATGAGGAAGCGAGAAGTCTGGGCGATTGCCGCAAGCTCACTGCTTCAGATATCGAAACGAAGATCGTGAAACCGGAATTCACGATCAAGGCAGGGAAAAATGCCGTCATTGAAGACGGTGTGATTACAGCAACGGATGTAGATGCTGAGCTGAAGATCACCCCGAAAGATGTTCCTGCAGGACAGCTGATTCTTTCCTTTGATGGACTGAATCGACTCTACAGCGATGGAAGCGGCGGCAACAGCTTCAGAATGTATGTAAGCGACAGCAAAATAGAGAAGAGCAACACCAGAGTAAACAACAATCAGGCGCTCAAAGATGTTGATCATTATGACATCAATCTCGGCTACAGTAAAAAATATGAGGATACGATCACAGTACGTTTCTCCGAAGCAGGAACGTATACGTTCGATGATATCTATCTCTCATCCATGTCAGCTTCCCTGTATGACAAATATGCTGCCCAGCGTATGAAGAGCAGATACGATATTTCCTCATTTGACGATAAGACGGTAACGGGAACAGTAGAGATGCAGAAGGATGGCATCCTGTACTTCTCCATTTACGATTACGACAACTGGGATGTCTATGTGGATGGAGAAAAAGTCGAGAAGCTGGATCGAGTGAATATTGCCTTCACCGGGGTGGAATTATCACACGGAACACACCAAATTGTGTTAAAATATAGTTTCAGAGTGATGAAAACAGCGATGATGGTAACGTCAGCTGGTTTATTGGCAGCATTGATCGTCTGCATCATCCATTTGCTTGGAAGAACGCGCCGTCAATCAGAAGATACAGATTATGAAACTGGACAACATTCGTAAAAAACTCAAAAAAAGAATCAAGTTCACGAAGTACGCAAAGTATCAGAAACTGCCGCTGGAAGAGAAGACATTTCTTCTCGAGGCAGGGCAGGGTCTGCATATCAACGGAAACGTTTTTGCCTTTGTACAGGAGCTGGAGAAAAACAGCAAGTGGCAAGGGTTTACTTGGTATGTCGCAGTGACCGATGGTGCGAAGAAGAGCGCAGGAAAGAAGCTGGCGGACAACGGATTCACCAAGGCAAAACTTGTCCTGCGCGACAGTGAGGAATATAGGAAACTTCTGGCTACGGCGAAGTATCTCATCACCGATAATTCCTTCCCATCCTACTATGTGAAACGTGAAGGACAGGTGTGCCTGAACACATGGCATGGCACGCCGCTGAAAAGACTGGGAAGACAGGACATCATGCACTCCACGTCCATTGGAAATGTGCAGAAGAACTTCCTGTTTGCGGACTATCTGCTGTTCCCGAATACATATACAAGAGACATCATGATGGAGGATTATATGGTGAACAGACTTTACAGAGGCAAGTCTGTGGTCATTGATTATCCGAGAAATGATGCGCTCTTTGATGAAAAACGCAGCAGACAGCTGCGGGAGAAATACGGCCTGGAAGGCAAGAAGGTTCTGGCGTATATGCCTACATGGCGCGGCACCGGACGAAGTGCTGACGTTGCGAAGCAGATTGCAGATACGGAGAAGGTTCTGCAGTTCATGGATGAGCATCTTGCAGAAGACGAGATCCTCTACGTGAACCTTCACTTCCTCGTCAACAAAAAACTTGATTACAGCAAATACAGCAAAATCCGCAAATTCCCTGCAGAATACGAAACCTATGTATTCCTGGCTGTGTGTGACGCGCTGATCAGCGATTATTCCAGTGTGATGATAGACTTCGCACAGACAGGAAAAGACGTGATCATGTACATGTATGATTACGAGGAATACTGCCGGGAGAAGGGCTTCTATTTTGATATTAAAACGCTTCCGTTCAAGCAAGCGGAAACAGAAGAAGAGCTGATGAAGGCAGTCCATGCGGCGCCGCTGGAATACAAGCTCGACGATTCCCTGATCGGGGAAAACTTCGGCCATGCAACAGAGAAGATGCTCGATCTCATCTGTGAAGGAAGAGAAGAAGACGTCAATGTAACGCAGTGGCAGCCGGGTGAGAATGTGCGCGTCATCCATGCGGGGAATATTCTCCGACAGGAGGACCGGTTCGTTCTCAATCGTGTCATCGAGGGTATGACGGAAGAAGAGAAGAAGCGCACTGTTCTCACTTTTGAGAACAGACTTAATGGAGAAAGTCTGGCACACTTGGCAGAGATCGATCCGGCTCTGCACTTTGTGCGTTTTATCATTACGGACTACAGACCGTTTTCGAAGAAAGTCTATGCTGTGCAGGAGCGGAAGAGGCTCTTGTATGGTATTCATCCCGCCAGCATGGAGTTTTTGCAGTCCGGCAATGCCAGCATTGCCAGAATGTTTTCCAAATCAGGCAGCCGGAAGGTATATCACAACATTCCGCCGGAACTTCGCTTCGCTCTGAACTACGGATTTGCGAAGAATCCTGCCTCCTATGAGAAATTCATCTCATCTTTTGATGAAATAAAAGATTATCCACCGGATTTCTGCCAGGATATCTGGAATCCGGATGAACCCTTCTCGAGAGGCATTATCGCGGAGTACACCTGCGAGCGGTTCGGCGCGGACGATCAGAAGATGTTCATGAGCGGTACGGTCGAAGTCAGTTCTCTTGAACATGACTTCCAGGTCAGAGACCGGCTGTTTATCAATAAGAAAGAACACCGTATAGGATTGAAGGTGCTGTCCGAGAGTTTCTCGAACAGGATCTATAAGAAGACTGTGCATATAGATTTTGAAATTGATCCGCAGGAATTTGTCACATGGAATGTGAACAACCGCATCGGGCTCGGCGTGACAATCGGCGACAAGCAGCTCTGGGCGAGACTGCGGGGTGCGAAGAAACAAAAGCAGGCCAGGAAGCTGTACAGTATTCCTTCCATCGGCAGCGTTTGCTCTTTCCGGCCGGAACTGAACGGTTTCCGGATCGTGGTGCGCGACGAAAACGTGACCGACAGAAAGATTGAGAAAATCAAGCTCGCGGTTGCTTTTGCCCTAAGCAAAATCACACCGTGGAACAAGCCGGTGCTCCTTTATGAAAAGAACTGCGCCAGATACGAAGAGAGCGCTTCTGTGCTTCTGGAATATCTGGCCGATATCAAATATAAAAATGCGAAATTCGTGCTGGACAAGAACTACGAACACCGGGATGGGATACCGGAAAAGTGCCGGAAATACCTGGTAGACAAGTATTCTTTCAGCCACTATTATAATCTCTTCGCAGCAAAGACACTGGTGTCTTCAGAAGCAGTAGGGCATGCGCTGGAAAAGAGGACGACAAGCAAGCTTTTCAAAAACTACGTGGTTCAGGGATCGAAGAATTATGTATTCCTGCAGCACGGTGTCATGTATATGGTTTCACTGGGGGCAGATAAGAGAATGTTCTTCAATGTTGATGTAGAGCGTTCCAGAAAGAGAGTTGTGGTTTCTTCCGACCTGGAAGCGGAACACTTCAAGCACTACACCAGATACAGAGACGAGGATATCTATGTCTGCGGCCTGCTGAAATTCGACAAGAGCATCCTGTATGACGGTGCAGACAGGATCACGGTCATGCTCACGTGGAGACCTTGGGAATATGTTTCCGGCATCAATGATATACGGCAGACGGCATATTTCAGGATGCTGGAGAGAATCGAAGCTGCTGTGCCGGAAGAGCTCAAAGAAAAGCTGATCATCCTGCCGCATCCGCTCATTGCGAAGCAGATGGCGGGCATGGAAGACAGCAGCATCAGCAAATACATCACAGTCAGTGAGAAATACGATGAAATACTGAGAAACACAAAACTGCTCATCACAGATTATTCATCGATTTCCTATGATGCGTTCTACCGCGGGACAAATATCATATTCGACTGGGAAGAGAAGGATATGTGCATGAGAGAATACGGCAAAGGCGGTAAGCTGATGCTGACAGAAGATCTGGCATTCGGTGATGTGTGCATGAATTCAGAGCAGCTGGCGGAATCGATTCAAAAGAGTTACTACGCTCCGCAGAGTGAGGAGTACATCAACAGATACAGGCAGATCGTTCAGTTCCACGATGGAAAGAATACTGAACGGTTTGTCAGGATGGCGAAGAAAGACGGCCTGTTATAATAAACAGCCGGAAACAGAGGAGGAGTTGGTATGAAAGGAATCGTTCTTGCAGGGGGAAAGGGAACAAGACTGTATCCTATCACAAAGGCGGTGTCGAAGCAGATACTGCCGATATATGACAAACCGCTTGTGTACTATCCGATATCCGTTCTGATGCTGGCAGGGATCCGGGATGTACTGATCATTTCCACACCGGCTGACATCGGCGATTATGAAGATCTGCTCGGCGACGGAAAAAAGCTTGGCATGAACTTCTGCTACAAAGTGCAGGATAAACCAAGAGGCTTGGCGGATGCGTTTATCGTAGGCGAAGAATTCATCGGAGATGATGATGTGTGCCTCGTTCTGGGTGACAACGTATTCTACGGACCGGACATGACCACGATGCTGAAGAGGACGATTGAACGGAATGAAGGCGCGACAGTATTCGGCTATCCGGTCAAAGACGCCAGATCCTTCGGTGTTGTTGAATTCGATGAGGATGGCAATGTTATTTCCATCGAGGAGAAACCGGAAAAACCGAAGTCGAATTACGCTGTTCCCGGACTGTATTTCTATGATAACAGCGTGGTGGAAATCGCTAAAAATGTGGAACCTTCAGCACGGGGCGAAATTGAGATCACATCGATCAACAATGAATATCTGCGCAGAGGTAAGTTGAGAGTTACACTGATGAGAAGAGGAATGGCCTGGCTGGATACCGGAACTCCGGATGGTATGCTTAAGGCTGCAGAATTCGTTGAAGCGGTACAGTCGCGTCAGGGATTCTATATCGCTTGTCTCGAGGAGATTGCCTGGAGACGTGAGTTCATAGATGACGCGCAGCTCAGAAAGCTCGGCGAAGAGCTGAAGGTTACAGATTACGGTAAATATCTGTTGTCATTGCTTGATTAAATAAGGAGATCATGATGAAAATACTTATTACCGGCGGTGCCGGATTTATCGGAGCCAATTTCGTATTCTATATGCTGAAGGAACATCCGGATTATGACATCGTGTGTCTGGATGCGCTTACCTATGCAGGCAATCTGGAGACGCTTGAGCCTGCCATGAAAAACGACAGATTCAAGTTTGTCAAAGGTGACGTGGCGGACCGGGAGGTAGTGTTCAAACTCTTCGAAGAAGAAGGATTCAATGTTGTCGTAAACTTTGCGGCAGAATCTCATGTAGACAGATCCATTGAGGACCCCGGCATCTTCCTGAAGACGAACATTTTAGGGACGCAGGTTCTGATGGACGCCTGCAACAAGTACGGAATCGATCGTTTCCATCAGGTGGGCACCGATGAGGTTTACGGTGATTTGCCGCTTGACAGGCCGGACCTGTTCTTTACCGAGACCACGCCGATTACGGCATCGAGCCCGTATTCAGCTTCAAAGGCATCTGCGGATCTTCTCGTGATGGCTTATCACAGAACATATGGATTGCCGGTTACAATCAGCAGATGTTCCAATAACTATGGACCGTATCAGTTCCCGGAGAAACTGATTCCGCTGATGATCGCGAATGCGTTGGCAGACAAGGAACTTCCTGTTTACGGAGAAGGACTGAATGTCAGAGACTGGCTTTATGTTGAGGATCACTGCAGAGCCATCGATCTGATCCTGCATGAGGGTAAGGTCGGTGAAGTCTACAATATCGGCGGTCACAATGAGATGAAGAACATCGATATCGTCAAACTGATCTGCAAGTATCTGGATAAACCGGAGACGCTGATCAAGTACGTTACCGACCGCAAAGGCCACGATTTGAGATATGCCATCGATCCGACCAAGATTCATGAGGAACTGGGATGGCTGCCGACAACCATGTTTGCGGACGGAATCAAGAAGACTA
This sequence comes from Bacillota bacterium, assembly GCA_017431785.1. GTDB lineage: Bacteria > Bacillota > Clostridia > Peptostreptococcales > Anaerovoracaceae > Lentihominibacter. The sequence goes on from JAFRKJ010000034.1 coordinate 12,202, forward strand.
TCGACTGGTATCTCGATAATCAGGACTGGTGGAAGAACATCATCAGCGGGGAGTACCAGGAATACTATGAAAAAATGTACGGCAATAGATAAAGGAGAAGTGTAGAATGCTGATTTCTTTTGTGATTCCATGCTACAGGTCAGCTAAGACTCTGGGAAATGTTGTGGAAGAAATTCAGAATATGATGCGTGAGCACAGTGAATATGATTCTGAAATCATACTCGTCAACGACTGTTCACCGGATAACACATTTGAGGTGATCGAGTCTCTGACGAAAAAATACGGAAATATAACGGGAATCGATATCGCGAAGAACAGCGGTCAGCAGTGCGCGCTCATGGCCGGATTCAGACAGGCAGAAGGAGATTTGATCATCGCCTGCGATGATGACGGGCAGACACCGGTAGATACCTCCTTCAGGCTGATCGAGAAACTGTTCGAAGGCGATTATGATGTGGTGTGCGCGAAATACGAGAATCGCGGCAGCCGCTCTCTCTTCAGACGTCTCGGGACATGGGCAGACAGAACCATGGTCAAAGTGTTCCTGGAGAAGCCGGATGATTTCAATACGGCGATTTACTTTGTCGCTAAGCGATTCGTCATTGAAGAAATCACAAAGTATGAAAATCCGTTCCCGTATTGGACAGGCCTTCTTCTCAGAACGACTCACAATGTAGGAAACGTACTCGTCGATCAAAAGGACAGGGCGGCAGGTGAATCGGGATATACCATGAGGAAACTTCTGAGCCTGTGGATCAACGGATTGACCACATTCTCCATTAAACCTCTCCGTTTCGCAACGATTGCAGGAAGCGTGCTCGCATTGATTGGTTTTATCATCATTGTTTTCCTGGTTATCGGAAAATTAGTGAACGCGGACATTTCCGTCGGTTGGACTTCGCTGATCGCAACGAATATCCTCGTCGGAGGGCTGATTATGCTCATGCTCGGAATGATCGGAGAGTATATAGGCAGAATTTATATCAGCCTGAACGAAAGTCCGCAGTATGTTATTCGTAGAATCATTGAGAAATCAGATGGCAAAAAAGAAGACTAAGATCATGATTGTAGGCGCCGGAACGTATCAGGTGCCGTTGATTGAAAAAGCCAGAAGCAAAGGCATATATACGATAGTGGTTTCACCTGACGGTCCGTATCCCGGACTGAAACTGGCAGATCAGGTGTGTTATTATGATGTTCGCGATGAAGCGGCGATCCTCAAGGTGGCCAAAGAAGAACAGATTGATGGTGTCATTACAGACCAGACGGACATCGCTGTCAGAACGGTAGCATACGTGGCAGAGAACATGGGACTTCCCGGAATAGGCTACGAAACAGCAAAGCTGTTTACAGATAAAATCATGATGCGCGACAGATGCATGGAACTGGGTATTCCAACAATCGATTACAAGTGCGTCAGTTCCTATGAGGAAGCGTTGGAATTCTACAAGAGCCTGGACAGCAATGCAATCATCAAACCTGCCGACAATCAGGGCAGCAGAGGCGTATTCAAAATTGTTTCTGAAGAAAAGCTGAAGGAGCGTTTCCCTGAAACCATCGGGTATTCCGGATCAGGCAGAGTCGTGATAGAGCGTTTTATCGAAGGAACGGAGTTTGAGGTGGATTCCATCGTACTGCATCATGAGGAAAAAACTCTGATGCATGCGGATCTCACGCCATACAACATTCCGGATGTATTTGCATCCACCACCAGGCTGTATCCATCCACTGCAGAGAAGAAAGTACTTGAGAACCTTCTTCAGACAAACCACGATGTCATCACAGGATTTGGGCTGAAGCAAGGCGTGACACACAGTGAGTACATCATGGATCACAGAGGCGTTATATACCTGATCGAAGCAGCAGCAAGAGGCGGCGGTACCTATATCTCCTCTCATATCGCTGAGCTGCAGACAGGGGTGGATGTGAATGATTTCCTGCTGGACATTGCACTGGGGAACAGAAAAGAACTGCCGGAATTCGAGACAGGCAGATGTGCCTGCGGATATGTTACATTCTATCTGCCGGAAGGTACGGTCAAAGCAGTCGACGGTGTAGAAGAAATCAGAGCGATGGACAGTGTCTGCAAGGACGCCTTCGATGACATCTATGTGGGCTTGCATACAGAACATTTTGAAGACAAGACATCGAGATACGCAGTCATATTGAAAGCAGTTGACAGAGATATGCTTATGGAAGAAATCAGCGCTGTGAAAGATAAACTGCGCATTCAAGTCGAAACCAAGGATGGAATCAAAGGACCAGTTTGGGAATAGCTATGGAGAATACAAAGAAAAAAATATTAATACTGGGTGCAGGAAGGGGTCAAATCGGTCTGTATCAAGCATGCAGCAGACTTGGATATGAATCCATAGCTGTCAGCATCGATGGAGATTATCCTGGATTTGAATATGCAGACAAAGTCTGCATCACCGATATCAAAGACAAGGAAGGCGTCGCCAGACTGGGCGCAGAAATCGGTGCGGACGGAATTGTCACTGCGTGTATGGATGCAGGTCTTCCGGCACTTGGATATGCTTGTGAGCAGCTTTCCCTCAAAGGACCCGGCAGCAGAAGTGCAGAGGTTTCATCCAATAAGTGGCTCATGAAAGATGCTTTCATAAAAAATGGTGTAAATACTGCAAAATATGTTAAAATAAAATGTTCCGATGAGCTGAAAGAAGCAGCAGAGGAGCTTGGACTGCCGGTCATCATTAAACCGGTTGACCTCGGCGGAAGCAGGGGAATCAATATTGTATTCTCTGAAGAGGAGCTGGCTGACAAATTTGAAGATACCATGTCAGCCACGAAAGAGGACTATTGTATCGTTGAGGAATACATCGACGGATATGAATTCAGCGCGACATCCTTTGTTGCAGACGGAGAAGTATTGTTCGTTTTACCGACCGGCGATTTGAGGTACGGGGAGAACGATGAAATACCGGTCGGTCATTATGTGCCGTTCGAATGTGATGAGGATATGCGCCTGCAGGTAGAGGAGCATGTGCGGAGAGCCATAGAGGCGATTGGTCTGGACGACTGTGCAGTCAATGTGGACATAATGGCGAAAGACAGCAAGCCGTACATCCTGGAACTGACAGGAAGACTCGGGGCCAACGCGATTCCTGAAATCACATCGGAATATTACAGCAGCGATATATATGAACTGATCGTCAGAACATCCGTAGGGGATTACAGCACTACAGGTGAATTCAGGGAAACGGATGACGAGAGGATCTGTTACGGCAGGATGCTTTTATCTGAGGAAGCAGGTGAGGTCGTATGGGATGATGCGGCCGCTGCAGAAAGCAATGTCTGCATGTTTGTGAAAAACGGTTCGCATGTGAATCGATTCAGAAATCCGGGGGACTGTCTCGGTCAGATAGTGATAACAGGAAAATCACTTGATGAGTGTGCGGAGAAGACCGATCGGATCATAGAAGATATTAAACTGAAAGTAAGGAGATAGAACATGAGAGAAGAGGTAATGGAGATCCTGACCGACATCAGAGGAGATGTTGATTTTGAGAATGAGACAAGACTGATTGATGACAACATTCTGGCATCACTTGACATCGTTGCAATCGTTGGAGAGTTTAATGATGCATTCGATATTGAGATTACTGTTGAAGATCTCGTTCCGGACAACTTCAATTCTGTTGACGCTATGATCGAACTGATCACAAAAGCTCAGGAATAAGGAGAGGTATTCATGAAAGGGAGAGAAGGGAGAAAATCTCATAAGCTGTTCATTGTGGTTTCTTCACTGTTCGTAGCAGTGTTGATTTCTGCTGCAGTACTGCTTCAATTTGCATATATGAACCCGTCACATCCTTATAGTGAAGTCATCAACAAAGCAACTGCTAAAATTGAGACGCCGAAAACCATCGATACCGTAATCGGTACGGATGAATTTTCGCTGAAGACGGAGAGCAATGACGAAGACCTGCTGCTTTCATACACATCGGATAATCCTGACGTTGCAACCGTTGATGACGATGGAACGGTGCAGATTAAGGGAAAGGGAAGTGCAGTCATTACGGTCTTCTCCATGGGAAACCTGTCGCACACGCCTGGCTTCAGCAAGACGAAGATTACCGTAAATGAACTGACGGCACCGAAGATCACCCATTCCCAGACGGGAGTCAGAAGCGCACAGATCGAGTGGGAAAAAGTAGATCACGCGGATGGTTATTATGTGAAAGAATATGATTCCGCAGGCAATCTGAATGATACTGCAAAAGTTTCATCCGATGATACTTTTGTTGAGTTTTCAGACAGAACAATCGGAAATACGTATAGCTATGAAGTGGTTGCCTTTGCGAATACAGAAGGTGAAGAACATTTAAGTGATCCATCAGAGAAGACCAGCGAGACAATCAGAGATGCGATGGTCGGACAGGCGAGGAATGACGAGCATCACCATCTGCGCGGCGGCGCAGCGGGTGATCAGACTGGCAAAGAGGTTGCAATCGGCAAATGGAGCCACGGATCAAGTTGGAACAACTGGGGATATGTTGCAAGATTCAAGGATCCTGAGAAAGCAAGAATCGCAGCGGACGCAATGGAGGCTGCGTGCAACAATAGCCATATCGGTTACGACCAATCTAGCCGAACAAGTCTGTATTCTGCAGCAAAGGCTGTAAACTGGGATATCGCAAGCATCACAACGAACTGTGAATGTTCCTGTTCGCCGCTTGTTTCAGTATGCATCAATGCTGCAGGAGTAAGTGTTCCTGCAGGTTGGTGGACAGCGAATAAATCCATGAAAGCCGCTATGGAGGCGACTGGAGAATTTGAATTCTATACTGATTCATCATATACAGATAGTACAAGAAATCTCAAACGAGGTGATATTCTCGTAACCCCGAACCGACACACAGGAATGGTGCTTTGATTGATTGAGGATGATGATATTCATCTTTATCAAATATTGTATCTAATAAAGAGGCATAGACGATTGAACTTGTCAACTAAAAGTAGACAGTTCAAAAAGGTCAAACCTCAATCACAAGAACCCCAGATCGGTTCTATACTGAACTGGGGTTTTGTATTGTAGTGAGTATGCAGGTCTGTAATTGTGATAGTAATATACAAATGCGTCGATCAGTTCTTCAGGAGAGTCAAACTGTCTGTGCCAACCTTCAGCATACATCTCTGCTTTTATCCACCCGTTTATCGCTTCGATCACACAATTATCCGTAGGAGTAGCAACGCGCGACATCGAACGAATTATGTTATAATCTTTATG
>JAFRKJ010000035.1 GCA_017431785.1 Bacillota bacterium
AAGGGGATGGCTGACAGTTTTATTGCCGGATGCTGTGATCCAAAAAACGCCTCGCCAGACCAACTGATTCCCTTATTATATAAAACAAGTGCAGCTGCAGAGATTACTCTCTGTCTACTACACTTTCATGGTACTAAAAACGACCCGCAGTACACGGGTCGCTTACGCATCTTATCGTTAATGTCTGTGGCCGCCGTCCGCGACGTTCGTACGGGTCTCAGCTTTGGCCAACATGAGTTTGGCGTTCTGCATTTCTGCTGAATCTTCATCGGCATCAGGATGCTTGCCCAGCCAGTCCTCGACTTTGGCTTTCTCGCTGAGGACACGCTCCATGTCGATGTCTTCGGACCACTCAACTGCGTCGGTATAGATAACGATGCTGTCTTTCACGTCGATAAAACCGCCTGCAACTGCAGCGACCCGCCACTCGTTTTTCGCGGCGCCCTTTTCCTGGATCCAGAGCTCGCCAACATCGAGAAGCTTGCATGCCCAGACGTGACCTGCCATGAATCCCTCATCTCCGTCAAGTGTCGTTACGATGACGAGTTCAACCTCGCCGCGGTAAAACAGCTTGGACGGTGTTATTACTTCTAATCTTACGCTGTTAGCCATATCTAAACCTTCCGTTTCAGACTGGGAAAGAGCCTATGCTTTCTTGCTCTTTTCGTATTTTTCTACTACTTCGTCTATGCTTCCGGCGAACAGGAACATCTGCTCAGGAATCTCGTCGTGCTGTCCTTCGAGAATCTCCTTGAAGCTGCGGACTGTTTCCTTGATCGGTACGTACTTTCCTTCCATGCCTGTGAACTGTTCTGCTACGCTGAACGGCTGTGACAGGAAACGCTGGATCTTACGAGCACGGTTTACGATGAGTTTGTCGTCGTCGCCCAGTTCGTCCATACCCAGGATGGCGATGATGTCCTGCAGCTCTTTGTATCTCTGCAGTACTTCCTGTACGCCACGAGCAGTGTTGTAGTGATCTTCGCCCAGGATCAGTGGGTCCATGATTCTGGATGTGGATTCCAGTGGGTCTACTGCCGGATAGATACCCAGCTCAGTGATCGCTCTGGACAGTACTGTTGTAGCATCCAAGTGTGCAAATGTCGTTGCAGGCGCCGGGTCAGTCAGGTCGTCCGCCGGTACATATACCGCCTGTACGGATGTGATGGATCCCTTCTTTGTGGAAGTGATTCTCTCCTGCAGCGCACCCATCTCAGTTGCCAGTGTCGGCTGATATCCTACTGCTGAAGGTACACGACCGAGCAATGCGGATACTTCCGAACCTGCCTGTGTGAATCTGAAGATGTTATCTATGAACAGCAGTACGTCCTGTTTTTCTTCATCTCTGAAGTACTCTGCCATTGTAAGACCGGTAAGTCCTACTCTCATTCTGGCTCCAGGCGGCTCGTTCATCTGACCGAATACCATGGCTGTCTTTTCGATTACGCCGGATTCGATCATTTCATAGTACAGATCGTTTCCTTCTCTTGTTCTCTCGCCTACGCCGGCGAATACAGAAATACCGCCGTGCTCTTTCGCGATGTTACTGATAAGCTCCTGGATCAGTACCGTTTTACCTACGCCGGCTCCTCCGAACAGACCTACCTTACCGCCTCTGGTGTAAGGTGCGATCAGGTCGATTACCTTGATACCTGTTTCGAAGATTTGGGCTGATGTGTCCTGCTCTTCAAAAGACGGTGCAGCTTTATGTATTGCTGACTTCATCTCGGTTTCAATCGCAGGCTTATCATCGATCGGCTCACCCAGTACGTTGAACATTCTTCCCAGAACTTCCTTTCCTACTGAGATCGTGATCGGCGCACCTGTATCGATAGCTTCCATGCCCCTCTTGAGTCCATCTGTGGATGAGAGAGCTACGCATCTTGCTACGTCGTCTCCCATGTGCTGGGCAACTTCCGAAACGATGGTTCTCCCTTCAAACTCTATATTGACTGCGTTCAGCAGCTCCGGCATCTCGTCCTCATTGAACTTGATATCGATTACAGGACCGATGATCTGATGGATTTTTCCTTTGTTCATTTTCGTCTCCTTATGCTTTTGCAAAAGTCGTATGCTGCTTAGTTCTGCGCTTCAGAACCTGCAACGATTTCTATGATCTCGTCAGTGATTGCCGACTGTCTTGCCCTGTTGTAGTTCAGGTTCAATGCATCCAGCATCTCTCTGGCGTTATCTGTCGCGTTCTCCATTGCCATTCTTCGAGCCGCGTGCTCACACGTAGCTGATTCAACAACAGCAGAGTAGATCTTCGTTTCAACATATTTCGGAACAAGATAGTTGAACACAGCTTCTACGGAAGGCTCGTACTCAACGAACTTATTGACCGTCATAAACTCCGGATCTTTCTCGACTTCAAACGGAAGGATGACTTCGTTCTTTACCTGTTGTTCCATCGTGCTGATGAAGGAGGTGTAAATCAGAACGACTTCATCGATTTCCTTATTGTCATACATCTCGAGAATTGGTGTGGAGAGTTCCTTTGTCTCAAGGAATGAAATGCTCTCCGGCGGTGCAAGGTATGAACTGTGGATGTTGTAACCGCGTTTCTCGAAGTATTCCTTACCTTTGCTTCCGACTGCCACGATGACAGGCGGTTCCCAGTCAGCATCGATTTCCCGCTGTGCTTCTCTGATGATGTTGGTGTTGAATCCGCCGCAAAGGCCACGTCCACTCGTTACGATAATGTACGCTGTCGTCTTGATCTCTCTGTTCCCTGCCAGATACTCCTGCGGAATTTCAGATCCCGAGTTGAACAGCTCCTGAATGGTATTCGTGATGAAGTGAGAGTTCTCGTTCGTCTTCTCGAATATAGCTTTGGCTTTCCTCAGCTTACCGGCTGAAACAAGCTTCATGGAGTTGGTGATTCTCTCAGTGCTGGTGACAGACTTTATACGCCTTTTGATGTCCTGTATGGACTCTGTAGCCATAAGTCACACCCCCTCTTATTCGCTGTCTTCCGCAGCCTCTTCAGCAGCTCCTGAAACCTCTTCCTCTACTGCATCCGGTTCGATGATGTTGACTCCGATTGCACGGAGATATTTCTCATTGAACTTTTCAATAGCGGCCTTGAGGGTTTCTTCTGTGCTCTCAATGATCTTGCCTTCTGACTTGATGCTGCGGCCTACCTCCGGGTATGTGGACATCATGTATTCCAGGAACTCCGTCTCGTAGTTCTTGACATTCTCCACGCCAACATTTTCAAGATAGTGGTTGATTGCAGCATATATGATCATTACCTGGTTTTCTACAGGCAGAGGCTTGTACTGCGGCTGTTTCAGCACTTCCATCAGGATCTCGCCGTGATCCAGTCTCTTCTTCGTCTCTGCATCGATATCAGAACCGAACTGTGAGAAGGATGCCAGCTCTCTGTACTGCGCCAGCTCCAGCTTGATGCTGGAAGCTACCTGTTTCATCGCCTTGATCTGAGCGTTACCTCCTACTCTGGATACGGAGATACCTGCGTTGACCGCCGGTCTCTGTCCGGAGAAGAACAGCTCTGATTCAAGATAGATCTGTCCGTCGGTAATGGATATTACGTTTGTTGGGATGTACGCCGATACGTCTCCTGCCTGCGTCTCGATGATCGGCAGCGCGGTCAGTGATCCGCCACCCATCTCATCGGAAAGCTTCGCAGCTCTCTCCAGAAGTCTGGAGTGCAGGTAGAATACGTCGCCAGGATATGCCTCACGTCCAGGCGGTCTTCTGAGCAGCAGTGACATCGCTCTGTATGCAACCGCATGCTTGGACAAGTCGTCGTATATGATCAGTGCATCCTTACCGTTGTCTCTGAAGTACTCACCCATAGCACATCCAGCGTATGGCGCGATGTACTGGAGCGGTGCTGAGTCTGATGCAGTTGCACTGACGATGATCGTATAATCCATCGCCCCCTTGTCTTCCAGTGTCTGCGTCAACTGGGCTACTGTGGACGCCTTCTGTCCTATTGCAACATAGATACAGATAACATCTTCACCTTTCTGATTGATGATGGTATCGATTGCAATCGCTGTCTTACCGGTCTGTCTGTCGCCGATGATGAGCTCTCTCTGTCCTCTGCCGATCGGGATCATGGAGTCGATCGCTTTGATACCTGTCTGCAGCGGCTGGTTTACGGACTTTCTCAGCAGTACGCCCGGCGCGATGGTTTCTACCGGTCTTCTCTCGGTTGCCTGTATCGGGCCTTTTCCGTCAAGCGGCATTCCCAGAGCATTAACAACTCTGCCGATCATGCCCTCTCCAACAGGAACCTCTACTACTGTTCCTGTCGGCTTGACGATATCGCCTTCCTTGATGTTTCTGTCAGAACCGAGTATTACGGCACCGACGTTGTCCTCTTCAAGGTTCTGGGCCATTCCGTATGTGTCCTCACCGAACTGCAGCAGTTCGCCTGACATGCAGTTCTCCAGACCATAAATTCTTGCGATACCGTCACCTACCTGAATGACCGTACCAAAATCGGAAACGTCCAGTTGGCTTTTATAATTCTTTATCTGTTCTTTTATGACCGAACTGATTTCCTCAGGTCTTAAATTCATAACTTTCCTCCCTAAGATAGATTCATTTGACTTGCCAATTCGTCAAATTTCTTCCTGTATGACGCGTCAATGATCTTGCCTTCCACAAGAATCTTGAACCCCGCTAACAGGCTGGGATCTAATTCATTCTCCAACTTAACATTCATCTGCAAAAGCTTCGAAGTCTGTTCTTCCAGCTCGGCTATTCTCTCATCGGAAAGTTTCACGACGGAATAAACCGTTCCATAAGAAACGCCTTCTTCTTTCTCAACGAGGCTTTTGTAGACTTTGATGATTCTTCCGAAGTTCATCGTTCTTCTCTTATCTACGAGTATGTAGAGAAAATTGAGAAGTTCTTCGCAGATCCTGCCTTCAAAAATGTTCTTCAGTACTTCTTTCTTCTCGTCCGCAGATACTCCGGGATAATTGATGAACTGGTGCAGATCCGGCTCATCTTCGATGAGCTGGACAACAGCCTGAGCTTCTTCGAGAATCTGATCCTCTTTTCCTACTTCCCGGGCTGCCTCCACGAGTGCAGTCCCGTATGTCAGATCAACAGCTAGTTCTGCCATTTCGCACTCCTTGCATCCTCAATTGCCTGATCAATGATAGCGTCCTGTCCAACGCTATCGATTTCTCTGCCGACGATCTGTTCAGCTGCGAGCATCGCAATAGATGCGATTTCCTTACGCATTTCTTCCATGGCCTGAGCCTTTTCCTGCTCAATGGTTCTTTCTGCCTTTGCGATAATGTCACTCGCCTGCTGACGCGCTTCTTCGATGATGATCTGCGCCTGTGCATCTGCCTGCTGCTTGGAAGCCTTGATGATCTCGCGGCCTTCCTCCTCGACGTTCGCAATACGCTTGCTGTAATTGGCCATCTTTTCATCGGCTCTCTTGTTTACAGCTTCTGCTGCGTCGATTGCATCCTGAACGGCTGCAGCTCTGTCATCCATGAATTTCTTTATCTTTTCCCAGAAGAACTTCCTAAGAATGATGTACAGGATGAATACGTTACATAGTATCATCAGTGACGACCAGTTGAATCCAATCAATCCCTGGGTCATTTCCATGGCTGTTCCTCCTTCCTTAAATCATACGAGCAATAACTTCCGACAATCTAAAGAAGTGGATTCGCAAACAGAAGCATGATCGCGATTACCAGCGCGAATATACCAGCTGTTTCTGTAAGTGCTACACCGATGAGCATCAGCTTCAGAAGCGTACCCTGTGCTTCCGGCTGACGTGCTGTACTCTCTACTGTCTTACCTGCGTTAAATCCGATACCGATTCCTACGCCGGCCATGGCTATCATTGCCATTCCTGCTCCCAGTGATGAGAAAGCAGCAATAAGTTCTGCGCCTGTAAATCCTGTCATTTTATTCTCCTCCTTAAATCATTAGTAACTGATTTTGTATCATTTATATTTAGCCGCCCGGGCACATGTGCCGCAGCCTGGCTTAATAACGTATTTAACTTTCTACCGGATGTCTGCCGTTGTCGATGAATACCATGGTCAGCATGACGAAGATATATGCCTGCAGTATCGGCTCAAACATATCGAACCAGAAGTTCAGAATCAGCGGCCATCCAATCTGGAAGAACGGAATAATGGATTCTCTTGAGAAATCCGGATCCGCAAACAGATTGACCAGTGCAGCTGATGCGGTATGCAGTCCGCTGTAGACCAGAGACATCAGAATGACTCCGGCAAGAATGTTGCCGAACAGTCGGCAGGCCAGTGTGACCGGAAACATACTGTCACTGATGATGTTCAGCGGCAGCATGAACGGATATGGTGATGAAAGTTCTTTGATGTAGCCCTTTGCCGTCTGTGCTTTGACCGCATTGTAGTGAATCAGTACAAACGTGACAAGAGCCAGCGGGAATGTGCAGTTCAAATCAGACGTCGTCGGTCTGAAATCAAGCAATCCCAGCATACTTCCCAGTCCCAGGAATACAATCAGCGTTCCACAGTATGGAGCGAACTTGTCTGAGATGTCGCCCATAACATCCTTAACCATCTTGTAGACAAATCCTACAAGCATCTCACCGAGAAGCTGTGCCCCGTGTGGGACTGTCTGCATTTTTCGTGTTGCAAGGAACGCGAACAACAGTATTGCGAGACTTACGATAAGACTCCAGCATACTGTTTCACTGATAGGAACATTACCAATCATGAATATGATTCGTGGTCCTAATGACATTCGCTGTCACCTCCTTAGAGTGTCGGCCAGTCATCCTCGTCATCGTATACGCTCAGATCGTTCCATTCTTTTGGCTCGGTCCAGTCGTTGAGAGGATTCTTCTTTTTCTTGATGAATTTATACACTATGCCATAAAGGAACATAATTCCGAAGTGTATTGTTACGAAACCAATTCCGCATCCGCACCCGCATTGGAGACTCAGTTTGATGCAAATGAAGAACGAAATTCCGTAAAAAAACAGTCTCACGATGTATCCTAAAAGAATCGGGGACTTCTTTGACTCTTCCATAAGAGTCTCGCCCGTCTTCACCAGAATGATGAACCCTATAATGGATACTGCAGTTCCAACTGCCAGACCGGCAGGGAACATGACACTTGGCCCGATAATGAAAAGAGACACCACTTCCGCCACAGCCGCCATGACTATGGCGTATATGATTATCTCATTCCTGAACTCTTTAAGACTGGTCACTCGCCCGTCCTTTCTGTGTCATGAAACCGCTTTTATAGTTAGTTATAATTATACATCATTTTGCTATGATTTCAACATGAAACTCGTCGTTATTATTATAACAACCTCAATAACGCCAAGGTGCTCAACACTTTACCAAATTGCATTAAAATAGTATTTGCGCTGCATTCTGTACTAGTTTGCGGTTTGTTTATACCCACTTGTTTATAAGTCCTTGATGACGATGTTGACCCATTTCTTGGAGAGAAACCGGACAGTCAACAGAATGCCCTTGATAACCTCACCGAATCGAACCGCCAGGACTGCGAAGTAGATTGGCCATCCCAGTTTTAACGCAGTGATGAATGCGACAGGAACACCGTACAGCCAAACCGGGCCAACATCCGCAAAAGCTGCGACCTTTGTATCGCCGCCACAGCGGAGAATTCCAACAACAATCGTTCCGTTATAGACATCCAGCCACAGCAAACAGGCATAGACGATGAATGTCTTCCACGCCATGTCCGCCCCTGCCGGTGTGAAGTTAAACAGACTCAGAATCGGTTTCCCGAAGATGAGCGAGATGCCGCCCATCAGGACTCCGATTGCAAGTGCGAGCATAAGCATCTTCTTTCCCATCTCATAGGCTTCTTCTTTTTTCCCTTCCCCGAGCTTTTGCCCAATCATGATGAGCGCTGCATCACCTACGCTGAATGCGAGCATCGAAAAGATATTGCTGATGGTATTGCAGGCTTGATAGGCTGCGCCCGCTGTGACACCGATTCGTGCAAAGGCAGCAACGTACATAGACGTTCCCAGCCCCCAAAGCGTTTCGTTGATGGTCGTCGGAATCGCATTTTTGACAATCCGCTTTGCCAGCTCTTTGCTGTAGCTGAAATACTCCCTGAGTTCTCCTTTGATGATGTTGTTTCTTGCAAATACGAAGAAAAGCAGAATGGACAGCTCCACCATTCGCGCCACAACGGTGGCAGCCGCAGCACCTTGTATTTCAAGCCGGGGCAGACCGAAGTGCCCGTAAATCAGACAATAGTTCAGAAACGTGTTGGTGCAGAATCCTGTCACGCTGGCGACAAGAGGCAGATGTGTCTGCTGGGTTGCCCGCAGGGCGATGGTAAAACTCTGTGTGATTGGTATAAGAAGGAAGCAGAATGACCCCGTGCGAACATACGGAATCCCCGCTTCAATGACTTCAGGAATATTCGTGAAAATCTTCAGCACATGTTCCGGAAGAAAGAATGCAACTAAAAAGAACAAACACCCCATACAGAAGTTGACTGTCAGAGCAAATCCCGTCGTTCTCCGGATATTCGCGTAGTCTTTCGCTCCGAAAAACTGTGCCATGAACGTGGCGTTGCCGCTCGTAAATCCGAAGACCAGCATCCAGAAGACGAAGAACATCTGCGTGGAAACGCCGACCGCATTTAAAGCCAGCTCACCCAGCCCGCCGATCATTAAATTGTCGATCAGGTTGAGGCTGGATGCAATTAAGCTCTGTAACGCAATAGGCCCCGCAATGAGGCCTACTTGTTTCATCAATTTTCTGTTGTCTATGGTGTTCAGATTCTCAGTCATCTATTATTCATCGATGATTTTCACTGCTTTTGTTTCTGTATTATCTGCTGTTTTTGGTCTCGGTGTGTCAGGAAGCTCCTTGATGATTCTGTATCCCTTGAGGCTTACCTTATTTGTGCCTGTATCTGTAATGATGACGCCTACGATGATAAGAGCAACGAAGGCAAGTCCCAGACACTCAATGAAGAGACCTCGGCTGTAGAGAATCGCAACGATACCCATGATGCCGCTGACACTATACATAAGCAGCACAGCGCGCCTTTGTCCAAATCCTGCCCTGAGTATCCTGTGATGCAGATGTTCCTTATCCGCTGTTCCAATGGACTGATGGCGGATCGTCCTTCTGATGATGGCCATCAGTGTATCCAGAATCGGAAGCCCGAGCACCAGTGCAGGGATTACGACAACAACCAATGTCGCGCTCTTAACGGTACCCAGAATCGACAGCGATGCGATCGCAAACCCGAGGAGCTGTGAACCGCCGTCTCCCATAAAGGTCTTCGCCGGGTGAAAGTTGAACGGCAGGAAGCCAACGCATGCTCCAGCCAGTGCCATCATAGCCATCGTTGGAACGTACCAGCCGTGAATATATGAAACATAGGCGATGGACAAAGCAGAAATGGCGCTGATGCCAGCCGCCAGACCATCCAGTCCATCGATCAGGTTCACCGCATTCGTGATGCCCGCAAGCCATACGACTGTTGCGAGATAGCAGACCGCAATGCCGAAATTCATGTTGCCTTCGCCGAACCAGTTCGTGATAAAGTTGATCCTAAGACCCATTGCGAAAACGACTGTGGCACAGACAACCTGTCCTCCGAATTTGACGATCGGTTTCATGCCCTTGATATCATCGATTGCGCCCAGAATATAAATGAGGGTGCAGCCAACCATAACAGCGGGGATGTGCGCGTTTTTTCCTAAAACAAACAGCGCCAGCCCGACCATAAGTCCTGCATATATTGCTATGCCTCCGAATCTAGGCATAGGTTTGTTGTGAACTCTCCGCTTGTCTCTCGGCACATCCATTGCACCCACTTTCGGTGCGATAACTATGGCCAACGGCGTAAGAATCGCTGTCGCGAGACCTGCACAGATCAGCGGAGCCCACAGATTGAAGCTTGTCGGTGTCAATTTGTATCTCCCAGCATTACGATTCTGAGTCCGGCTTCTTTGAGGATATCAACTGCCAGTTCATCAGGATAACCATCTTTTACTACGATTCTCTGTATCCCTGCGTTGATGATCATCTTCGCGCAGATCACACAAGGCTGATGCGTAACGTAAATCGTCGCACCCTCTACACTCTGTCCCAATGTAGCCGCCTGAATAATTGCATTCTGCTCAGCATGGAGCGCCCTGCAAAGTTCATGCTTTTCTCCGGAAGGAACGCCGAGCTGTTCTCTAAGGCATCCGCCTTCTCTTTCACCGCAGTGTTCGATTCCCCTCGGAGCGCCGTTGTAACCCGTCGCTATAATGTGCTTATCCTGCACAATGACAGCCCCCACTTGTCTTCTGAGGCAAGTGGATCTCTTCGCAGTCAACACTGCGAAATCCATAAAGTATTCATCCCAGCTCGGTCTGTTATCCATATGTTTCTCCCTTTTCCGCAGAAATGTTCAACGGATTATAATAACGGATTATATTAATAGAAGACTTCTGCAAGATAGAGTCCGTTCGGAGGAGCCGTATGCCCCGCCGCCTGCCTGTCCGCTGCTTCTATGATTCCCCTGATCTCTTCTGGCTTGCGTTTTCCCTGGCCCACTTCGACCAGCGTCCCGGTCATGATTCTCACCATGTTGTAGAGGAATCCATCACCCTCGATGGTGAACTCAACCCGCTGTAATCTGTCTGCCGCCGGCTCAGTTTCCCTGACGCTTGCTGCAAACATTCTGCGCACCGTCGTCTCCCGTGGATTTCCGCCGGAAGCTTCAAAGGATTTGAAGTCGTGTTCCCCTTCGAAGAGCTTCGCTGCTTCCTGCATTGCCTGCACGTCAAGCCGCCCATTGGCTGCAGCGTTGCCTGCCCATCCATTCACATGATAAACGTAATTGCGTTCGAACACCAGAGAGTGCTGTGCCTCTTCTGTGTTCAATTCCGCAGCCCCTGCGCAGATTTTGTAAATGTACCTCTTGCCTTTGCTGTCAAATCTCGCATGAAAGTCGGGTGGCATTTCCTCTGCATTCAGGATCCGTACCGGTGATTTCGCAAAACCACCGCGCCCGCTTTCACTTCCTTCTCGGGCGCAAAGGGCATTGTTTACAACCAGTGCAATCTTTTCCGTTGGAATTCCAATGTCCGCCTTAAAAGACGCTCTCTGTCCGTAGGCATGTACACCGGCGTCGGTCCTGCTGGTGCCGCTGAGCAATATCTCCCTGCCAAACAAACGGGACATTGTCTGCTCCAGATACCCCTGCACAGTCCTCTCGCCAGGCTGCTTCTGCCATCCATGGAACGTGCTGCCGTCATATGCGATTGTAAGAAGCACATTTCTCTCCATACGTAATTTATTATACCGTATTGAAGCCTTCCTTTACAATACCGATATGCTCTGCCTATCTTTGCTGTAATACAGAACATTGTCCGACAGTACGTCCTCCGGTCTGACGATGATGCGGTTCGCTTCTTTCACAAGTTGCTGAAGGTGGCGCGAATCGGCAACAATACTCTTACGGACGATGATGAACTCATGCAGAGAACTTGGAATCGCAATGTAATCCTCATTCAGAACATCAGCAATCATTGCCTGCGTGCCTGGATAGAACAAAGCTGTTGCCCCGAAACGCCGTCTGCTGGTCGAAAGCACCCAGCACGACTCTGCTTCGTCACACAAATCATCCTCATTCATTACTTCTTCCGCCCGTACAAAGGAAGCTGCATTGTTCCGCCACGCATTTTCCAGCGCAGTGTCGAAAACGCGCTCCATATCGTAGTTGTATTCTTCCGCCATTTCATTTGTGATGACTGTGCTGAACATGCCGTCGTCGGATGCTTTGATCTGAATCTCACTGACCAGCACATATCCATTCCCCACATCCCTGTAAGGCACCTTCTCGAGAAACTTTTTGTTGTAATCCACTCCGAGCAGCCTGACGCCGATTATCTGTCTGATGCCCTGATAGCTCAGGTCCGGTATCTTAGCCGGAATCGGTATTTCTTCGTTGCCCGCCTCTGCATATGCATAACAGTCAACGTAAGTATCAACAAGACCGCGGAAGATTTCCTTCGGGTCTCCACCATGCTGGTAAATCTCAAACAGCTCGTCCAAATAAAAAGTCGGCGCTGGTTCATCACCTTTGTGGAACGCCAACCCGTGCATGATCTGGTCATTGATCTTCGTGACCTCTGCCGTCTGCACAGAAACACTGTTCCGCATTTCTTCCGGAAGGCACTTCAAGACTTCCTCCGCAGCATACGCAGTAAATTCATTGATATTCATTTGTATCTCCTTTCCTTCTGCCCCTTTTCGTTGTTGCCTTTGCCGCTGTTGTCCGAATACCGCGGCGGTCCGCCCACTTGTGCGGTCTGCCTACATAAGCGGCATGACGATTATTATGTAAGCCATGGCGCATCCGCACAGATACGGGCCTAATGG
Organism: Bacillota bacterium; assembly: GCA_017431785.1. Classification (GTDB taxonomy): domain Bacteria; phylum Bacillota; class Clostridia; order Peptostreptococcales; family Anaerovoracaceae; genus Lentihominibacter. The sequence goes on from JAFRKJ010000035.1 coordinate 12,379, forward strand.
CTTCTGGTCGTTCTTCCTGTATCTGCCTGATGCGAGCCCTGCTGCAGCCGCGAACCCACTGATGATCACAGCTGCTGCAACAGCTGCAATCGTTCCGTTAATCCCCAGAACAAGACCGATTGCAGCACACAGCTTGACATCTCCAAAACCAAACGCATCCTGTTTGAAAACCAGTTTCCCCGCAATCGCGCAGAGAAGCATGAATCCGCCGCCGATTGCCATGCCGATGAACGGCTGCCAAAAGCCTTCCGGCCAGGCGATACTCGTACCGACCAGATATCCGCTCGTTGGCAGCTGACTTCCGCCAGCCAGACTGAACTCTTCTTTCCAAAGCGGAATGAACCCTATCGATGAAAGCGCAAGCAGCAGCACAAACTGATCCGGAATGATCATATACTTGAGATCCGCCAGTGCGATGATCAGCATCAGCCAACAGGCAATCAGCCCCGCCAACGCCAGCTGGGTCGTCGCAGTTGTCACTTCAGGCTGCACGCTAAGCTGGCCATCACTGTATTCAATCAGCGACAGCCTCAGGCAAAGGCAGATAAACCCGACCGCATAGACCCATCGCCATGGATTCTCTTTGATGCGCTTCTCTCCCTCCGCCAGTTCTTTCGCAAGCTTCGGATTCTTCTCCGGATCTTCACCGTATTCACACAGCCATCTGGCAGGCATATGATTAAACACATAGACCGCCGCAGGTCCTGCGAAAAAACCTACTATTATGCTTACTGCTACTTTTACGATCAATATCGTCATTTCAACAGTTCCTTAAATTGCCATTGCTGGTAACAATACTCCTTCAACAACTCTCCTTACTGCTTCCATATCAAATTCATTATTAGGGCCTTCAGCACTCACGATCAAATTATGCGGCTGATAAATCCCATTTAGATTATATATTATTTCTTTTTCTATGTCCCTCTCGACGTAGTTTGTTCTGCTCATCATGCCTTTGTGTTCCCATTTGCGCTTTTATGACATTTCAAACGCCCTTCGATTTTCATTCCTTTCAGTATTGTCTTGTAATGTCTTATCTTCTTTTGATCTGTTTCAATACTAGCGCTCACAACATCTTTCAACGTGTATACGTTCTTCAATTCACTTCCCATTGTCCCATACTCCTTTAGCCTATATTTCTTCTCTAACTTTGCTGGAATTTCTATTCATATTTTACATTATATTCCATTTATTCGCAAGTTCTTTTCCTCTTTCTCTTCTCTCCCGGATACCAATACTCTTGAATCCATGTGGATCGACCCAAGCAATCCCCATTCGTGCTGTAAGGTCTATTATTTAATTTGGTCTTCTGAGAAAATAGACCCCAAGGCCCTCGTTTTCATGATATGGGTTTTTCCATTCCGACTTTTATCGGTTTTACCATGGAGGATTTCTTTTGCTTTTCACTTTTCTATTGGTTATTCTCTTTTTTCTATTATGTTTTCATGATTTTTTGGTTGTTTTTTGCTCAACACTAGTAAACGAAAAATGAGAATAGACCCATAACCCTTAAAGAGTTCGTCTTGGGTTCATTATCTCGGAAGACCATCTTATCATCTTGAGATTCTTTGCTAAAATGCATAGAAATCGTGCTCTTCTTGATGGCTCGTTTGTTTACCGATACTTGAAAGCCTCTTTCTGTGTTGTATAATTGTTTCTGGAGCGCAGACTGCTCTAAGAGCAAAGCATAACAATGAAGATAGATATTAAGGAGACTACAATGGACAGCAAGGAATACATTGACGGTTATATTGAACGGGCGCGCAAAGCGCAGGCCGAATTTGAGAAGATGAGTCAGGAGCAGGTCGACAAGGCCGTCCAGACCATTGGTAAGGTTGTTTACGAAAACGCGCAGTACTTCGCGGAAATCGCCGTTGAGGAAACAGGCATGGGAAACGTTGAGGACAAGTGTGCCAAGAACAGGCAGAAGGCGGGCATCGTCTGGAACAATCTGCGCGGCAAGAAGTCCCGCGGTATTCTGGAGACAAATGAAACGACAGGTATTACAACCGTTGCGAAGCCGATGGGCGTCGTCGCTGCAATCACACCTTGCACAAATCCGATCGTAACGCCGATGAGCAACTCCATGTTCGCACTCAAGTGCGGCAATGCAATTATCATTACACCGCACCACAAGTCCGTGAAATGCAGCACCAAGGTCGTGGAGATGATGAACGCAGCATTGGCAGAGCTCGGCTATCCGGAAAACCTGATCCAGATTCTCGACGAGCACTCAAGAGAAAACACGAAGAATCTGATCTCAAGCGCAGACGTTGTCGTTGCTACAGGCGGCGCAGGAATGGTCAAGGCAGCGTACAGCTCCGGCAGACCGGCGCTCGGCGTAGGGGCAGGAAACGTCCAGTGCATCATAGATGAAGGCTATGACTATAAAGAAGCTGTTCCGAAGATCATCAAAGGCCGCTCCTATGACAACGGCATCATCTGTTCTGCAGAGCAGAGCGTCATCTGCCCGGAAGCGGACTTCGAAGATATTCTGAAAGAATTCGAAGCGAACGGCGCAGTTGTCGTCCGCGATAAGGAAGGACTGGAGAAAATCCGCGGCGCCCTCTTCGAGGACGGCAAAACCAACAGACACTCCGTTGGCCAGAACTGCCAGAAAGTCGGTGAATTGGCCGGTCTGGATATTCCTGCAGGCACGAAAGTCATCGTAGCTGTCGCCGAAGGCACGGGAGCAACGGATGCTCTGGGCGGTGAAAAGATGGCTCCTGTCATCAGCGCGTATGCCTATAAGGATCTGGATGACGGCATCAGGATCGCCGCCGAAAATCTGGAGCGCGACGGCAAAGGCCACAGTGTATCCTTCCACTCGGACAGCGAAGAACACATCGCCAAGGTCGCAGAGAACCTTTGCGTTTCAAGGTTCGTCATCAACCAGTGCAGTTCCAACAGCACCGGCGGTTCCTACTTCAATGGTCTGAACCCGACCAACACGCTGGGCTGCGGATCATGGGGTCACAACTCCATTTCCGAAAATCTGAACTATACTCATCTGATGAATGTTTCCAGAGTTGCTCGTTTCATGCCGAACAACCACGTTCCAACAGATGAGGAGCTGTGGGGATAGAGTCCTCCTGCAGAAAACCGCAGAAAACCATAGAAGCAAAAAACAAAGCTTATCCGCAATTGCGGATAAGCTTTTTGGTTATCTTACCTCTGAAACCCCAACCCCTTTCAGCCGTTTATTAATCTTCGGCGAAATCAGCATCGATGTCTCCGGTATTCGTCCTGAACAAGAGCTTGTTCGGTTCACCCTTTGCGTTGAATTCCTTAGCGTCGATTGCTTCTTCATTTACTGAGATTTCACCGGTGTTGACCGAAAGATCCATTTCAAACTGACTCTGCGTCAGAGCTGTTGCGAATTCAATGTCTCCGGTCGTGGTCTCTGCGCTTATTTCACCGACGCATCCGCTGATATCAACATCACCTGTGCCTGCCTTCAACGTCAACTTGCTGCTGACAATATCGTCGGCATAGATGTCACCGGTCTTCGTTTCCGCTGCAATCTCGCCGCCTTCCACATCTTCGATTTCAATATCTCCTGATTCCGCGGTGACTTTGGTGCTTTTGCTTTTAACACATACAATAGCGTTGTCTCCGTATTTGCCATTGATGTGAATACTTTCAAGCTCGTTGTCTGAGCAGAATACTACTACATCCGGGCTCGGGTCATCACCTGTGAGGTTGACCTGGGCCGTATCAATGCTTTCAGTGCTGCCTTCTATCTTTAATACCCCATTTTCATTCGTTACTACCGGCGCGCCATAGCCTTTACCCCATCTGACTGCAACGGTTCCGGCAGTCCCTGCGTAATACATGTCTTCGACAAAATTCGGAACAGCTTCTTCATCCAGCTCTTTCCCCGGGGCAATCACGACGATGTCCAGATTGCCTTCCGCCTCGATGGACTGGAATTCTCCGACGGTAAACAGATCTGTTTCTGTCGAATTCGGTCCGACGTTCAGCCACTCATGCTTATCCGCGACTTTCTGCAGATCATCGACTCCGCCAGCGGCGTAACCCGCAAAGGTCATTACGATTCCCAATACGCAGACGGCTGCGCATATTATGAAAAACTTTGCCAGCTTACTCATTTCCTTCACCCCCTGTTAACAACATCTGCTCTGCTTTGGCCTCCGCAGCGTCAGCCTCCATCTCCCTTATGAATGCCTCTTCCTCTTCATCCGGACGGTTCACATACACCCACTCTTCCTTGGCGGATTTGTCCTCAGCCAGTTTCCTGATTCTGCGCTTTTCTCTGCCGCGGCGGATTGCCTTTGCTATTGCGATGACCGCTGCACGAACTCCTATGAAGAGTCCCGCACCCGCGGCTACAGATGCTGCGAGAACGATCAGACCCATTCCTGTGACCATGATTCCCGATGAAACCGCATCAGCCATGGCGACAGCTCCGAATACTACACATCCGAGGCCTGCGACTGCCGATCCGATGATTCCTGCAGCCAGACCGACTACAACGCACGCGGCACCGAACAGCACCCAGAATGCGCAAATCGCGAGAGGAATGGAAACCGGTGCGGAAACGATTCCGATGATGACCCACCATGCTGCTGAGAGTTTCTTCTTTGCCGTCGGCTTCTCGCCTAACAGTGTCTCGTCTCCATCCAGAAGCCTTGCGGCGTAATCGGCTCTGATCTGCGTCGCTATTCTCTTCGGACTGCCGAGTTCATCCAGAATCTCTTCTTCTGTTTTCTCCCCGGACTCCAGAACTTCATCGAAGTACTCTTCATAAAATTCAGTTGCTGCAACGATCTCCTCCGGCGGCAGTTTCCTGAGCCCTTCCCTCAGCGTAACAATAAACTCCTGCCTAGTCATTCTCGCCACCCCTTTCATCTTCTACCATAAGCTTTTCGATTGCTGTCTTGTAATCGTTCCACTGCTTTCTGTACTCAAGCAGCTGTGCCTCACCTTTCTCAGTTATGGAGTAGTATCTGCGGTTCCTTCCCTGATAAGGCTGATCGTAAGTCCTGCAAAGTCCTTCTTTCTGAAGTCTTCTCAGAACCGGGTAAAGAGTCGATTCTGAAATCACAATCGCGCTCTTCATCTCCTGCGTAATCTCATACCCATATGTGTCCCCTCTTTTTAGAATTGCCAGGGCGCACGCGTCGAGTAAGCTTGATTCGATCTTAAAAGCCACTTTGCGCCTCCTTTCTTCGTGCAATGTTATTTTTCGTTTAATACTATACGGCATATAATATTGTTTGTCAACTACTTTCCCGAAAAAATTTTAGGGCTTTCTTGTTAAATAAATAACAATTTTCTATTTACTCAATTATTACACGGTGCTACAATAGAGTGCGTTAAAGGATAACAATGTGGAATCCGGGAGGATAAAAAGATGTATAAAACTTCAATGCTCGAAAAGAAGTATCAGGAAAAGCTCATTACGGCAGAGCAGGCTGCTGAAATGGTCCACAATAACAACCGTATTCATTTCGGTCTGGGCCTTGGAACCGTTAAGGACATTGATAAGGCTCTGGCAAAACGTGCGGATGAGCTTTGGAACGTAGAAATCATCAGTACTGTAGGCGTGCGGAACGCTCCGTTCGAGACCTACCTGGCTACGGACGATAATAAGAAAGTAAGATTCTCATCAGCGCACTTCAGCTCCTTCGACCGTGAAATGTGCAAAGCCGGCCGCTGCTGGTATATTCCGATGATGTTCAATGAACTGCCTGTTTACTGGCAGCACAATGACAGCGGTCTGGACATCGCTTTCTTCCAGGTCGCCCCTATGGACGAACATGGAAACTTCAACATCGGACCGCAGGTTGCGGATATCTGGGGCGTTATCAAGAGTGCAAAGAAAGTTATTGTAGAGGTCAACGAGAATATGCCGATTGCCCATGGTCATCAGACGCAGCTCAACCTCTACGGTGTTGACTACGTTGTCGAAGGTTCCAACTCACCGATGGACGAACTGTTCAATAAACCGCCGACAAAGATCGACAAATATATTGCTGAATATGTAGTATCCCAGATTGAATCCCACAGTACACTGCAGCTTGGAATCGGCGCCCTGCCGGGATGCATTGGTTCCATGCTTGCAGAATCGGATGTCAGAAACATCAACGCACACACGGAGATGTTCGTAGACGCTTATGTGGATCTCTTCGAAGCAGGGAAACTGACCGGAAACAAACCTGTGGATAAAGGAAAGGCTGTTTATACATTCGCAGGCGGCACAAAGCGGCTCTACGACTTCATCGATGACAATCCAATCTGCTGCAGTGCTCCAGTCGACTACGTCAACAGCATTGAAACTGTATCGAAAATCAAAAACTTCATTTCCATTAACAGCTGTATTCAGGTTGACCTCTATGGGCAGGTCTGCTCCGAGTCAGCCGGCGTACAGCAAGTATCCGGTACGGGCGGACAGCTTGACTTCGTTCTTGGTGCATATGCATCCAAAGGCGGCAAGAGCTTCCTCTGCACGCCATCTACAAGAACCCTTAAGGATGGCACCAGAGAATCTCTCATCAAGCCGATGCTCTCCGAAGGCAGTATTGTAACAACACCGCGTACTGCAACCAACTTCGTTGTCACAGAGTACGGCATCGCCAACCTCAAGGGCAAGAACACCTGGCAGCGTGCAGAACTCCTGATCAACATCGCGCATCCTGATTTCAGAGATGACCTCATCAAGCAGGCTGAAAAGATGGGAATCTGGAAGAACACTTCAAAGGTAAGCTTCTAAAGCAAAACCTGCAAAGCGAATTAGAACAAATATAAAAAAGACTCAAATTGATATCACATCAGTTTGGGTCTTTTGTTTATCTGTTTTGAAAAGTGCGGAACAGTTCCACCATGGTGCTTGCGTCTGAAATCTGATTGATCTCACGTCGGAGTGCCGGCGCGCCCCGCATACCCTTGGTATACCAGCCGACGAATTTGCGGATTTCCTTAACGGCAATTGATTCTCCCTTATCTTCGCAAAGCATCTCCAGATGGCGAATGAGCATCTCGATGCGTTCCTCACGGGTCATTTCGAAAGCACCGCCTGCTGCCAGAGAACCATTCCCAGGCTTCCATCCGAGTTCCCAAAGCAATCTGGCATCCCGGAAGATCCATGGATTTCCGAGCGCGCCGCGGGCGATCATGACGCCATCGCATCCGGTCTCGTCCATCATCCGCACGGCATCTTCACCGCTCCTTACATCACCGTTTCCAATCACGGGGATGTCCACAGCTTTCTTTACTTCCGCTATGACATCCCAGTCGGCGGTTCCTTCGTAGAACTGTTCCCGTGTCCTGCCGTGAACTGTCACTGCCGCAGCCCCTGCTGCTTCTATTGCCTTTGCAGCCTCGACGGCCACATTCTCTCCGCGTGCAAAACCCATCCGGATCTTTGCGGTCACCGGCTTTGGTGCGGTATCTGTTTCAGACAGTGCTCCCGCTCCCATCTGCGCACCGGCTACCATTGCGGCAACGCAGTCATAGAGTACATCCAATCGTTTCAGCAGAGCAGAGCCCTCACCGTTTCTGACGATTTTCGGTACCGGACAACCGCAGTTCAGATCAAGAATCACATTGTCGCATGCCGCCAGTTCACGAGCCGCTCCATAGAGCACGTCCGGCTCATCACCGAAGAGCTGGAATCCGGCTGCGCCGCTGACCGGCTGCATATCCGAAACTCCGGCTGAAACCTCCTCTTCTGTCAGTTCCAAAAGCTGGCGGCTCTTGCGATCGCCGTACTTGAGTCCTTTGCCGCTGACCATTTCCGTAAATACAAGAGACGCCCCCTGCTCTTCGCAAAGGGCGCGCATTGTCTTGTCCGTGTACCCGGCGAGCGGCGCCAGGATAAAAGGTGTTTTGAATTCGATTCCGCCGATCTGAAGTGTTTTCTTCATTTACAGTTTCCCTTCGTACAGCATGTCTGTCTTTTCAATTTCTTCCTGGGTCACCTGTTTGCGGTACTTTTTGTTTTTTCTGTAGATCAGCTCAAGTCCTTCGAGGGTCAGAAGTTTATCAACGTAATCGATGCAGTCCACGCCCTGATTGATCATCGTTGCCAGTCCGCCGGTCGCGATAACTTTGATGTCTTCCTCACGCACGCCTTCCTTGGCGCAGTATTCTGCAAGCTCTTTCTTCATCTTCTGCACGATGAATTCAACCAGTCCCATATGTCCGTAAACCAGTCCTGACTGCATGCTGTTGATGGTGTTTCTGCAGATGACATGACCCGGCTCTTCCAGCTCGACCTTCGGAAGTTTGGCCGTCTTTTCGAAGAGGGCGTCGGATGAGATTTTCAGACCCGGCGCAATCGTACCACCGATGTATTCTGCCTTCGGTGTGATCGCGCAGAACGTTGTCGCTGTTCCAAGATCTATGATGATAAGCGGTCCGCCGTACTTGGCATGGGCGGCGACAGCGTTTACGATTCTGTCAGCGCCGACCTGCTTAGGATTGTCGTATTTGACGATCAGGCCGGTTTTGATCCCCGGTCCGATCACGATGGCTCTCGTATTGAAGTACTTCTGTGAGAGATGTTGAAGTGTGTAGAGAATCGAAGGTACAACTGTTGCAATGATGACATCTTCGACCTCTGCAAAATCAAGATTTTCATACTGAAAGAGCTGATTGATGATCATGCCGTATTCATCAGCGCTCTTTCGGTTATCTGTTTCGAGTCTCCAGTTGGTGATCATCTGACCATCCCGGAATACTCCCAGAACGATGTTTGTGTTTCCTACATCAAAGGCAAGTAACATTTGTTTCTCCTTTCGCTTTACCGCTGCGCACCTTCCGTCGCAGTCGCTTTGCTGAAACAAGCAGAGGCGGTATTATGCAACCGCCCCTGTTTATATATCCTTAATTCCAAAATACTTTTAATTATTTGAGTGTGATCAGAACGTCGCCTGAGTTAACTGATGAACCCTTAGCTGCTACGATCTTGTCTACAGTTCCTGCTGAAGGAGCTGAAATTTCGTTCTCCATCTTCATTGCTTCGAGGATGAGTACTACGTCGCCGGCGTTAACTGCCTGACCTTCTGAAACTTTGACGTCCAGAACTGTTCCTGGCATTGGTGCTGTGATGCTTGCTGCGCCGCCTGCTGCTGGTGCTGCTGCAGGAGCGGGAGCAGGTTCCGGTGCTGCTGCTGGAGCAGGAGCAGGTGCTGCTGCCGGAGCTGGTGCAGGTGCTGCCGCTGCTGCTGGTGCAGGAGCTCCGCCAAGATCTTCTACTTCAACTGCATATGTTGTTCCGTTTACAGTGATGTTGTACTTTTTAATTTTACTTTTTCCTTTCACTTAGATTATCTTCTTCTGGTGTCGAGCCTG
>JAFRKJ010000036.1 GCA_017431785.1 Bacillota bacterium
GTCTAAAGCAGCGGGGGTTTCGTCAGCGGCCGGTTTTTCAATGAGGAACGGTTTGGCAAGTACGCTTCTCAGCTCCGACATAAATATCGGTTTTGAACAGAATGCGGTCACGCCGGCCTGTCTGGCCTCATCCGCTATGTCAGTCCAGTCATATGCTGTTAGTATAATGATCAGTGCATCGTCTCCGACTATTTTCCTGATCCGGCGCACAGTCTCGATGCCATTCAGATCCGGCATCATCCAGTCGATGATGTAGACCTTGAATTCATCCGCCTGATCCTTAGCCTCCTTGGCCCGTATCACAGCTTCCTTTCCATAGTTTGTCCAGTCCGGTCTCATGCCTATATCACGAAGCATTGCGCTGACAGACAGGCAGGAGTTGGTATCGTCATCTGCCACCAGTGCGCGCATTCCCTGCAGCTCCGGGATCTTTTCGGATCTGTCTTTACTTTCACCTATCCTGCACGGGATCCGCACAATAAACTCCGAACCTTTTCCTTCTTCGCTCTGGACAGAGATGGTTCCTCCCATCATATCCACGATGTTTTTGGTGATCGCCATGCCAAGTCCGGTGCCCTGTGTTCCACTGACTGTGCTGGTTCTTTCTCTTGTGAATGCTTCAAAGATCGTCTTCTGGAATTCTTTGCTCATCCCGATGCCGTTATCTTTGATCTTAAATACAAAGTTTGCGATATCCGCATGGGACGATGGCTCCTCGATCAGGCGGAAGCTGATGGTTCCTCCGGCAGGCGTGAACTTGATCGCATTCGAAAGGATATTGAGCAAGACCTGATTCAGACGAAGTTTATCTGTAAAGATATCCTCATGCTTCACATCCTGTGTATCGATGAGAAGTTCCTGCTGCTTTGCCGTGATATTTGCCTGGATAATCGTTCTGAGGTCATGGATGACATCCGGCAGATGCACATCTGCCTCTTCGATCGTAACCTTTCCGCTTTCGATCCGGCTCATGTCCAATACGTCATTGATCAGAGAGAGCAGATGCTGGCTGGACACGCTGATCTTCTGCAAATAATCTTTCACCTGCTCCGGATGATCCATGTGGGAAGCGGCCAGTGCTGTGAATCCCACTATGGCGTTCATCGGAGTCCGGATATCATGAGACATGTTGTTCAAAAATGCAGTTTAGGCATGGTTTGCGTGCTCCGCTGCGATCAAAGCATCAGAAAGTGCTTTCTGCTTTTCCTGTTCTGCCCTGACGAGCTCTGTTACATCACTGTGATATCCGCTCAGATGGTGTGTGTGTTCGTCCAGCGCTTCTGCTGTCCCTCCGCAGCGCACATAGATCATGCCTCTTTCCGGATGTTCCCACAGGTATGTATTTTCGGACAGTTTTCCCTCCAGCATCTCTGAAACACTTTTCTGAACTGATGAGATTGCGTCCTCATCGATACGAGAAAACCAGAAATCGTATACTTCTTCCTCTGTCATATCCTGTCCCGTGATCCCCAGAAGTTCGATCATCTTGGTATTTCCCCTCATGCGCGGGGCCTTGCCGTCCTCCAGGATGATATGCCAGACACCAAATCCGGCAGAAGCAATGATCTCATTGTTCTCAAGAAGAGCCTGTCTGCTCTCCTCCAGCTTTCTGTTGTTCTCCTCCAGTTCAGTTCGGGCGGTTTCTTTTTCTCTGATCTGCGTGCGGGAGCGCCTGTTGTCTCGGATAAGCAAAGAAATAATTGCAGCAGCAACCGCCAGGATCCCCAGAATAAATATTCCGAGGTGCTGCCGTACCAGATCAAAAAAGGTATAAGAATACAATCCGTCGGCATAACGGTAAGCCTGGTTCTGTCCATAATCAACACCAAGCACGTTTATTCCCCGGTTCAGAAGCTTCAGAAGCCCTTCACTTCCCATCGCCACGCCATAGCAGCGGTCATCGCTCTGGCTCAGCTGCAGAAGGGAAAGACTCTCGTAACGAGTATTTTTCAGCATATCGTTGGCCCTGAGCCCATTTAACGTAGTCGCATCTTCCTTCCCCGCAGCGACTGCGTCAAGGCAGTCATTCGCGGATGGATAGAAGGTGATCTCGGCGTCAGGGAAGTGTGTACGGACATAGTAATACTGCATCCGGTTGTTCTCATTGACGGCAAAATGCGACATATCGTCTACTTTAAATTCTCCGCGGAACACGATCTCTGTCGCTGCAGAGACTACCGGATTAGTCTGATATATCCCGCTCTCCTCCGAATAGTACAGACCGCCGCCAACCGGGAAGGCTGTGTCTACCTTTCCTGAAACAAGGTCCGCGATCATGTCATCATAGTTTTCATAGCCATGATAACTTACAGAAAGCGTGTCAATGTTCAGGCTCTTCAGCAGTTGCTCTGTGACATCCGTCACAATGCCTGTAGCCTGTCCGTTTTCGTCTGTATCGCTGTAAGGCAGATAATTCTCAAGATATCCGACCCTGAGTTCGCTGTGAGACTGCAGCCATTCTGTCTCCGCAGCGGAATGCGCACGGCTTGCAAGGCTCCCGGAATAGTATTTCGTACTGAGAGAATTAAGATAATTCGGCTCCTCTGTTGCCAGAAGGGTCTGCGCCGTGTTCAGCTGCTCAAGGAGATCAGGACGCTGTTTATTGACTGTAAGATAATAGTCGGAAGTTCCGAAGGAATAGAGGATCACAGCATTTTCCACACTGAACCCGCTGTCTCCCTCACCCGCGAAAACATCCAGTTCTCCTGCATTAAACGCAGCAAACAGGCTGTCATAGTCAGGAAAAGTTATGACCTCAGCTTTCACGTCATGTGAATCCAGAAACTCATTCAAGGTATCCACTATAGCGCTTTCCATAACGCCGATCTTTTTTCCTGTGAGCGTCACTGGATCCGCATTGATCTCAGTGTCCTGCTCATGCTTTACCAGGTTATAGGACTCATGCCCCATAGCAGCATCCGGGTACCCGATCAGCCCGACCCGGTCTTCCTTGCGGGCAAGACCGGCAAGCAGGTCGATCTCACCATCCAGCAGCATCTGGTACAGATCAGAAAAAGAGCCGTATACATACTCATACTTCCAGCCTGTGTATTCTGCCAGTTTTCGATAGTATTCATAGGCATAGCCTGTCTTTACCGCACCTTCCTGTGCGCCTTCCTGAAAGATCTCATTTTCATAGTAGCCGACCCGGACCGTCTTCACATCATCAGCCTGCACAAAAGCAGGAGTGAGCAATGAAAACAGCAGACATGCTGCTAAAATCAGCCGCACCGGTGCGCTTATTTTTATTGACTTTTGCATAATTCTTCCCTCAGCCTTTCTATATCTGATTCTTTCACTTCTTTCAGGCCAAGTACATCTACCAATGTACGCATCATCTTGCCTCCACAAACCAAATCCATTTCATAGATTTCGAAACCATTTTCACGGGCAAGTCTGCAAAATGCTGACAGCGGTTTCGTTGATTTGTTCTGATATATAATTCATCACATCTAATCTACCACAAAATCTCCCATTGTAAAAGATTTGCCAAAAAACGTATGATTGTTATCCTCTACATCTTCACCTACGATAACAACATCACTGAAATGGAGGTGTGTCCTATGATCAACACAAATGGAACAAGAGACAGTTTTTTCACCCAGGTATATATCTCGAGTGAGGCCAGTTTCTACTCAATTAAGGATGTAAAGGAGATGACTGGCTGGAGCGAAAACACTGTTCAAAAGCTTTTTAATGACCCTAAGTTTCCGTCTGCTGACTACGGTAAAAATAAGGTTGTGGAAGTTCACGCGCTGATTCAGTTCTTCTCTGTGCCGCACAACAAGGAACGAGAACGATACTAGCAGCCAAGCTACGTGCGCAACGGTGTCCCCCGTCGCTGATGTATGGGATCCTCTCAAATCGGATCCCTTTTGCTCATCGTTCCCAGATGTCTGTGCGCATATTCTGCCTGATCTCATCCATCAGTCCGTTGGCTTTGAAACTGTACATCTCACCTGTTCCGCCCGCTATGATGCAGTGGTCCAGGAGCGGTATGTCCAGGTATTTGCCTGCTGTTGCAAGCTTTTCCGTCACTGCTTTATGATCACACTGTCTGCCGCTGTCAGAGCGTTGATGGTGATCATCCCGAGTGAGGGTGAACAGTCCAACAATATATAGTCGTAGTCCTTTTTGATGTCCCTCAGCAGCAGTGACAGCAGTTTTTCTCTGCTCATGGCGTTCACCAGCTGGCTCTCCATGGATGAAAGATCCAGATTGGAGGGCAGAAGATCCATTCCCTCCTCATGATGCAGGATGGTATCCCTGACAATTGGCTTTCTTTCCTGTGTCGCCAGATACATCAGCCTGCCGAGAGACTGATCAAGCTCGTCTGCCTGATAGCCAAGCGACTGCGTCAGATCTCCCTGCGGGTCGCAGTCTACAAGCAGAACACGTCTTCCTGCTCTTACCAGCCCCGCACCTAGATTCACAGCGGTGGTGGTCTTTCCGACCCCACCTTTCTGATTACATATTGCGATTGTCTTACATTCACTCATACAGTCCTCCTAATTTAGCCGGTTATTCTGCTCCTTGGCGTTTTCATTGAGCAGGTTCTCCATAGAATACCAACCTATTTGATCTGTTTCAAAAAAAGCGTCCCGAAAATAAAACATCGTGTCTCCCCAATGCTCAATAATAATATTCAGGAATGTTAATTCATCCGCTGCCGCATTCATTCCGTGGCTGAGAAACAACACTTTTAACATGGAAATAAGAGCTTTTGGATCTGCCTCATCAAAACGCTTTACAATAGATAACGCTGAGTCTTTATTCACATTCTCAAGAATAATAACCATGTTTTCTGCTGCACGAATTGCCTGCCAGACGCCTACTAATGCAGCCAGCTCTTCCACCTTCATGAAATAGCCATCGTCTTCTCGGTCCATGTTATTCCGATCGTTCTCAGACCTCTCCGCATTTTCATCTTCACATTTTGATATTAGTGCCTCAACCAGCCCTTCAAAGACTTCTGCCAACTCATCTGACATTTCAACAGCAATAACCCTACCGTCCATTATCACTTCCGATTCTTCCTTCTTGTTGACTCCTCCTGCAATAACTTTCATTGTTTCTTTTGTAGTTGCCATAACACTTCCTTTCTCCTTATTAGGTGTTCCGAAATAACAAAAGCTCCGCATTTGCATGCAGAGCAATGTATTTCGGCATCCAGGGAAAAGGATTTTAATCGACAAACTTCACTAAAAGCTCATCAATAGGATCGGTATATCTTCCTTCCTGGATCAGCTGGTTCTTCAGTTCTACCAGAGCCAGTACGATGACCCTAACCTCGTCATATGTGAATCGGTATTTCGTCTTTGACATAACTGCACCTCCTTTATCCAATCCCTTTTCTGCAGTATACATAACAAAAACGCGATCCACAATTATGCGAACCGCGCTATCATTTCAAAAACACATAAAAACGTTGTATTCACCGGATACGAGGTGTTGTATTCACCGAACTCGCCTACCTTAAAAAAGTCCTCATAGGTCAGTATTTTGTCGCTTTTCCTCATCTTATATAATTCTCGGAATTCGTTGAAATTTCAACGGTTAATTGCTTTTTCTTTTTTGTATTAATGCCACGGTCTCGACGTGGCCGCTGTTCGGGAACATGTCCACAGGCGTCGCTTCCACAAGTTCATACCCTTCTTCATGCAAAAGCTTCACATCCCGCGCCAGCGTCGCAGGATCGCAGGACACATAGATGACAGATGGTATTGATGCCCCTGCGACCGCATGCAGAAGCTCCGGTTTGCAGCCGGCGCGCGGCGGATCCAGTATGGCGATATCTGCCTGCGCTTCTTCTTTGCCTTCTGCCGTCCACTGCGGAATCAGCTCCTCTGCCTTACCACATGTGAAAGTAGCATTTACAATGCCGTTGATCGTCGCATTTCGATTGGCGTCCAGCACAGCGTCTTTCACGATTTCAATGCCGTGAACATGGTTTGCCAGATCTGCAATGCAAAGGCCTATGGTTCCCGTACCGCAGTACAAGTCGAGGACGTTAGGGCCAGATTCCCTGCCACTCTCACCTGCATTGCCACTCTCACGCATGCTGCAGACTGAAGCGCAATACCGACGCACGATACCGTATAGTTTTTCCATCTGGTCGTGGTTGACTTGATAAAATGAATTTGCTGATATCTCAAAACTGAGCTCACGGACGAGCGTTTCGTCAGCGGATGCTCCGTCATCAGATAAATCATCAATTACCACAACATCGGTAATCGTGTTTTTGCCCGCGATTGTTTCTGTCTTTTTACTGTTTCTGATTACCACGCTTTCCAGCGAGCCACCAGCTTCGTATACTGCATCATCAAGATACTCTACGAGCTTCGCGGCATTCGGAATACCCTTCCCGTTGATGTCGTAGATAACCATTACCTCGCCTGTTCCGAATGCAGTACGTACTGTCATCTGCTTCATAAGGCCTTTATCCCAACGGTCGTCATAGGAACAGATGTGGTCTTCCTCCATGAACTGACGTGTTGCTTGCGCGGCCGCCATTGCTGTACCGACCTGCAGACGGCAATTCTGACAATCTGTCACTTTATGGGACTTAGCCGGCAAAAAACCGATGCGTGGTTCATGAACAGGAACCTGAATGCCGCCTTTTTTCGTCATCAGCCCACCGGTTGATATTTTCATTACGGCCTTGTTTCTGTATTGTTCGTCGATTACGACTTCCTCCGGTCGCTCATCAACGCTTACAGCACTCATACCGATGATCGGCTGTACTTTCGGCTCGATCCCTGCGATGCGCAGGAGACGATTTCTGACCTGGCTTTCTTTGAGCTCAAGCTGCTTACTGTATTCCAGCCTGCCATACGGACAGCCGCCACACTGATCCTGATATGGGCACCATTCCTCATCGCGTCGGAACTCTGACACATGCAAAAGCTCTACAGCTCTGCCGATGGCATAATTCTTCTTCACTTTAATCAGTTCGACACTGACCCGGTCGCCGGGAAGTGCTTCCTCCACGAAGACGACCATGCCATCCTCGGTCCTGCCGATCCCCTGGCCTTCCGTACTGATATCTTCAATTGTCAGCTCCATTATTTGCCCTTTTTCCATCATAATCCCTTCGCGATTTCGCTGATACGGCGCAGCCTGTTGTTCACGCCGGATTTACTCAGCGGCGGAGAAACAAGCTGTCCCAGTTCTTCAATGCTGAGATCCGGATTCTCAAGTCGCAGGATCGCAATCTCACTGAGCTTCGGCGAAAGACTCTTCAGCCCCTGCTTCTCCGCAATGCGCTTGATATCCGTAATCTGACGCTCTGCTGCCTGTATGGATTTATCCATGTTGACCAGATCTAACTGCTCGATTTTCCTTGCTGCTGAAATCGTGTCTTTCCTGATGATCTTGTCCTGATAATCAAAATAGGTTTTGCTGGCGCCCATAATGGCCAATGTATCCGCAATCTGGTCTCGCGCCTTCAGATACACTCCGTATCCGGTTTTCCGTTCAACGATCCGGGCGTTGATATCGACAAAAGTATTCATCAGTCTTCTGAGGTCTTTCGCACAGATTTCCGATGAAGTGCTGATTTCGAAGTGGTGACTGCTGTCAGGATTATTTACAGTGCCCGCTCCGAGGAACGCACCGCGCAGATAGGACTTACGGCAGCACTTTGTGCGGATGAGTCCATCATAGATACCGTCACTCAATGTGTTCAATCCCTCCCGGACAATCAGGATCCCCATTTCACGCAAAATCATTTCAGAATTGTTTTCCGGGCCTATGCGGATGATGTACTCTTTTGCCTTTGCACCTTTCAGACCGCGTACATTGCTGCCGCCGGCGCCTACTTCAATGTCTGTATCCACATCAAAATAATTTCGGATGAGTTTCTTGTAGTGGCGAACAACAGCCAGATTCGGTGTCGTCATGACCATGCGAAACTTTCCGCCGCCAGCGAATCCAACGCTTCCAGCGAAACGCATAAAACCTGCGATTTCCGCCAGCATGCAGCATTTCTTCTCAGGTTCTATTCTGGCCAGTTCATTTTTTGTTTCTGAAGCATATGACATATATATTCTCCTAAGGCACGAAGGTATGCTTTTCCTACAAGACTGCACACTCCCTTCGTGTGCCCTTAATAAGGTTAAAATGATGCCGGGAAGGAGTTCTCCCCGGCATGCTGTTCTCTTTTAGTCTTTTCCCTTTTGCTTATTTCTTTCTTGGTGGGATGCTCAGGATTTCTCTTGCTTCATCCGGAGTTGCGACTTCACGTCCGAAGAGTTTTGCCATCTCAACGACTTTAGCAACCATTTCGCCATTGCTCTTCGTAAGAACGCCCTTTTCCATGTAGAGGTTGTCTTCGAATCCGATTCTGCAGTGTCCGCCCATAATGATGGAAGCTGCAGCGATTTTGAACGCATCTCTTCCGATGGCGCATCCTGTCCAAGTGCATCCTGGAGGAACGGAATCAACGCAGAATGACAGATCTCTGATGGTAGCAGACATCTGTACGCCGAGAACGAAATCGAAGTGCATCGGCATATCGAGATATCCCTTTCTGCCTGCTGTCTTCAGAACGATGTCCAGCATTCCCTTATCAAAGCATTCCAGCTCTGGCTTCATGCCCTTTTCCTGCATTGTCTTCGCGAAGTTGATGATCGTGTTGTCAGTGTTTACGAAAATCTCGTCGCCGCCGAAGTTGCAAGTTCCGCAGTCGAGTGTTACGAACTCCGGTGTCGGAGTAACGTTAGTTGAGTCCAGTCTCTCTTCATCTGTCATGCCAACAGCTCCACCTGTAGAAGGCTGAATGATAACGTCAGGGCATACCTCATAAATAGCGTCCATGCATTCCTGGAATCTCTCATGAGACTGTGTCGGTGTACCGTCATCTTCTCTTACGTGAAGATGGATAACTGATGCGCCTGCATCATAGGCTGACTTCGCTTCTCTTACGATTTCTTCTACAGTGTATGGTACTGCAGGATTGTGTTCCTTCGTAACTTCTGCGCCGCAGATGCAAGCTGCGATGATCAATTTTTCCATGTTGATTAATCCTCCTCCAAAATCATCTTTATAGCTTTTTCATTTTTATACCTTGGATATTCTAACACTATAAATCTCTGTGTTCAAGGGTCGTTCTTATGCCTTTCGCCGTAAGCCTGTCGTTCAGGTCATTGGCCAGTGTCACCGATCTATGGTGACCGCCTGTGCAGCCGAAGCAAACACTGAGTGAGAACTTTCCTTCTTTTTTGTAGAACGGAATCAGGACTTCAATCATCCCCCTCACTTCGTCTGCAAAGAGCTTCGCAATATCGTGACTCATAACGTAATTCCTAACCGCTTCATCATTCCCCGTCAGATGCTTAAGTTCCTCAACGTAAAATGGATTCGGCAGGAATCTTGCGTCGAACACCATGTCCGCAGATATCGGCATCCCATTCTTGTAGCCAAAAGACATGATATTGACTGTAAATGTCCTGTTGTCTTTTCCTTCGCTGACGATATTTCTGATCTCTGCTGCCAGCTGGGCGTTGTTGAAATAAGATGTATCTATGATGGCGTCCGCTTCCTTGCGGATGGCTTCCAAGCGTTCTTTCTCACGCTTGATGCCCTTCGCAACGGCTTCTCCATGGGCGAGCGGATGCTCTCTGCGCGTCTCGTTGTATCTTCTCGCCAAAACTTTATCGGATGCTTCCAGAAAGAGAATCTTGAAATCAACATCCTCTTTTTTCATAGCTTCCATCGTATCCTTTAAATCATCAAAAAGACTGCCGCCTCTGACGTCAATTCCAAAGGCTGCCTTTTCCAGTTCTTTGTTTTTGGCTGCGATGTCCAGAAAATTCTTGATCAGCAACGGGGGCATATTATCTATGCAGTAGTACCCCATGTCTTCCAGAACATCCATAGCCTGTGTTTTTCCGGAACCCGAAAGTCCTGTCACAATGATGATTTTCATTAATAATCTCTCCTGATGTTCACAATACGAGATATATCAAGTCCTGCGTCCAGCGCTCTCTGCAGCGCTTCCTTGTACTTTCCAACGGCATCAGGACTGTGGGCGTCGCTGCTGATGATAAAGTTCAGCCCTTCCACCTGCATTGCCTCTTTGATCTCATCGACTGTCAGGTGGCCGTGTCTTCCGTTGATTTCTATGAGCGTGTCTGTTTCAGCACAGACTTTCGCGATCTCAAGGATGTCGAACGGTCCCTTGTCGCCCGGGTGTGTGATAATTGCAATATCATTCAGACGCAGCGCGTCTATTATCATTTTCGTATTGGATTTTCTGAGGCTCTCCTCCCCTGCCTTGATGCCATGGGACCAGAGCCAGTTCTTAATGGAACTGCAGTTCCTGCATCCGAAGTGGAATCCGGCGATGATGAAGTCGAACTGCTCAAATTCCTCTGGTTTAATATCCAGTCCATTGGCGTGATCCGTGCCTGGCTGCGCATGGAGTATATTGGCCTCCACACTTGCACGCACGCTGATCTGCGGATACTTCTCCGCCATCTGTTCAATATCCTTCTTGAAATTCGGGATCTCATTCCGCTTGATGCCGTAAAACAAATGCCCTGGACCGTGGTCGGAGATAGCGATAAACTCCAGACCCTTATCGATTGCAACTTTCACATTGTCCTCTACGGAACCTGTTCCGTGGGAGTACGTCGTATGTGTATGCAGATCATAGGTCATGATATAATCGTCAACCGTTCCAACCGGCTCGCCGGATACCGCATCCGCTGCACCATCTGGTTCTTCACCGATGATCCGCACTTCCGGTTCGAGCATGACACCGAACTTATCGAATACGCGAGCCTGCACCAGTTCTTTGAGCTGAGTGATATCGGTCGCTGTCGCACTGCCTTTATTGATGATGAATCCGCTGTGGAGCGTCGATACTTCTGCTCCGCCAACGGACAGTCCTTTGCAGCCGGCATCCTGAACGAGCTTCCCTGCGAAGTACCCTTCCGGTCTTTTAAAGAAGCTTCCTGCACTCGGATACTGAACGGGCTGTTTGGAATTTCGTTTCTTCGTGAGCTCAGACATGCGTTCTCTGATCTCCGCTTCATCTCCCTCCTCCAGCTTGAGGACGACTTCTGTCACCACATCCCCTGTCTCGTGCAGCACGGTGTGTCTGTATCCCATCTGAAGATCTTCAACTGTCATCACAGCCTGACCGCTTCCGTCAGCCGAGATGACATGGGCTTCTTCAAGGATGTCCTTCGTTTCGCCGCCGTATGCTCCGGCATTCATGAATACGGCCCCGCCGATGCTCCCCGGTATTCCTGAGGCAAATTCAAAACCGGACAAGCCTTCTGACGCGGCTTTCTTCGCAACTGCTGACATGAGTGCACCTGCCCCGCAAATCAGTTTGTCTCCTTCTCTGCGTATATAGTTGAAATGCTCCCCGATTTTGACGATTACCCCTCTGTAGCCGCCGTCACGCACCAGCACATTTGACCCGTTGCCGAGCACCATGTGTGGTACGTCTGCAAGAACCGTCAGCACCTGCTGAAGCTGCTCTGCATCAGATGGGCAAACCAGGACATCAGCACATCCTCCGGCTTTAAACGATGTATGCTGAGCCATATCAGCGTTCTCAACAACCTGATCCGGCTCCAGTATTTCTCTAAGTTTTTCTTTGATTGTTTCCATATAGTTTTTATTGTCTTTGCCTTTAATGTCTTTGCTGTTTAATCATACGTCTTCTGATCGTCATCATGGAATTCCACAAGTGTCGCTTCCATGATCGTATGTCCATCATCCTGCGCCTGCTTAACCTCTTCCTCAGTCATCTCCTTGACCTCGTCTTCAACATAGGCATCAATAGGCTCGTTGTCCTCTAAAACAGGTTTCTTTCTCTTCCTACGTGGTTTATGTGTGCGGTATTTATCGACTTTGTAATCCAGGGTGTTTGTCGAGAATCCCCTCTTGGTGAGACGTCTGTTCAGCGCTCTTCCGCAGTAAGCATAAATAACTGCAAAGACAGGAATGCTCAGCACCATTCCCGGGAAGCCGAATAGTCCTCCGCCGACCAGAACTGCGAACAGTACCCAGAAGCTGTCGAGGCCTGTGCTGTCGCCCAGAATCTTAGGTCCTAGAATGTTTCCATCAAATTGCTGCAGTATGATAACGAGTATGATGAAGTATAAGCAGTGCATCGGATTGACCATCAGCAAAAGTAAGGCCGATGGGATTGCTCCGATGAACGGTCCGAAGAACGGAATGATGTTCGTGATGCCTATGATGCAGCTGATCAGCAGGCTGTACTCCCATCCGAATATGCTCATGATGATGAAGCAGAGGATTCCGATGATGATGGAGTCGATGATCTTGCCGCTGATGAATCCGCCGAATGTCTTGTTGGTGTATTCTGCTCCTTCGAGGATCTCGCTGGCCGTATTTTCCTTGAAATGTGCTACGATGATTTTCTTAGCCTGTGCAGCCAAAGTGTCTTTGATGTTCAGAAAATATACGCAGACGATGATGCCGATCACAAAGTTCATAACGAAGCCGATTGCTCCAAATACGGTACCGGAAATAGCAGCTGCCATGTTGCCCGAATTCGGCAGAATCGTATTGGTTGCGAAATCGATGGCATACTCGGTGATATTGTTACTGATCTGATCCAGATAATCCTTCGCGACAGGCAAGTTTGCAAATTTGACATCGACCCAGTTCGTGAAATTCTTCATTGCACCTGGTATGATGTCGATGACCTTCATGATGCTGTCGAACAGTCCAGGGATGATCATCCAAAGTACACCGGCGATTCCAACCAGCAGAATCGTCAGGGAGACGATGGTTCCAATGACTTTGGCTATCGTGAGATCGTGTTTGAATTTATATTTGCCTTTATTGAAAATGCCGTACGATCTTGACACGACAAAGTTGTAGATCGGGCACAGCAGATAAGCCATGATCATACCGTATACGAGCGGTGCGATGGCTTTGCCGATGAGGCCCAGAACATGTCCCACAGAATCTGATCGATAGATCAGAAAGAACACTATGAAACAGCATACGATGACAAGAAATGCTGTCAGTCCCCATTGATAGTGTTTTTTCTCAAGTTTTATTCTCATACGTAACCTCTGCAAGCATGAATCGTGCCCTTCATTTTCTCCACAATAGCATCCCTGAAAAATTCATATTCTTCATCGACTCTGACACCTTTGAGGCAGGCAGTCACGAGTTCAATGTAATCTTTTCTCTCCATCGGCATATCGATTGGCATAAATCCCTGTTCCATCAGGTAGTAATTCATGGCGAATATCGCAAGTTCCCCATTGTACTCGTCAAATGGCCAGATATCGATGACGCAGTTATGCACGTACATAGCTCTGGCAGCAATATCATTCTCGATACGCCCTGCGTATAATCTGCGGAAAGAATTGGTCAGTCGATTATCAATATCCTCCCAGTCAGGCGGAACATGGCTGAATGCGAATACGACCGGGCTGTCCTTTCTGAAGTCAGCATCCGGATCCTCCTCCAGTATCCGGTAAGCGCTCTTGAGCAGCCCCGCGCTCATGGAGTTCCCCATATTGAGATTATTGTAAGCAGCCTTGACCAGTTCACAGTAGTTTTCAATAAAAACAAAATCTCCTACTGCAACATCAGTTGGCAGTTCCCCATCCAGAATCCTGTCAATCTTCAGGCTCTGATGTTTCGGTGTGCGTACAATAAGTGAAGCTCTGATCATGTCAAGCTTATTGACCTCACGCAAAGCCTGCTTCAGCGCTTTGTTGCTCGCCAGCATCTGGGCGAGTTCTTTTTTCATCTCCATTAATAGTTCCTGCATATGCAATCTCTTACCCTTCAATTGCCCTTTCAGTTCTTCATAAAACCAATGCGCCCTTTTGCAACGGCGTATTTATACATTTCGACTTCGCCAAAATCTCCTTCGATCTTATGCAGACCGGGCATTTTGGCTTTTATTTTATCGTAATCCATGGTAGGCAGGAAAATGATATCGTACTTGTACATCAGTGTGAGCTGAAGAAAATCCAGCACCTCATCATCGTTGAATCCCTCTTTGAGTCCAACGTGCAGTGTGATGTGCATTCCCGCGTCTTCAGCCTTGTTGATCCCATTGATCACCGGCTGCAGTTCTTTGCCCTCATTGGATTTTTTATACTTGGTATAGTTGAATGTATTAACAACAACTGTGACGTCTGTGACACCGTTTTTCTTAAGGTCTTCGACCTGTTCCGCAAGGTCCTGACCATCTGTTACGATTGTTTTCTTTTCTGTGTTATGATCTGCCATATTGTCTGTTTTTTTTCCTTGAATAGAATTGTTTCCTCAAAAAGCCCATACCTATTTATATTGTACTTGAATTCTATAGCAGTGTCAAAGACTGAAACCCATTATTCCAAGCCACCTGAGCCGTTTTTTCTCTTGAATGTAATGCCATATTCTGTTACTATTAACTAGGCAAAAACATAGAGAGGTTTAATTATATGCTTATTTTATTCATAGCATTGATATTTGGTGTTGTCGTTCTGCTGATTCTTCTGAAGAACATGAAGGGCGACTTCAGAGCGCAGCTCCAGGGCCAGGGCTCACAAAAGATTCGTGCGATCATCAAACTGATACTGCTTGTCGAAGTCGTGATTTATATCCTGATCTTCCTGGTAGTTATCATTAAGACAATAATCATTTAGAAAAAAGACCGCCTTTATAGGCGGTCGCTGTAATTCATAAGGCTGCTTATATATCCGGTACTGCCGGATTTTTTCTTTGTCTGTTTTTCTTTATCTGTATCGACGTTCATATAGATGGAAGTCGCTGTAGCCGCCAGTTTTCCCGTCGACTTGATCCGCGCCTCACCAGTTAGCTGCGTGATTCTGCGACCGGTCGAGGTCGCCTTTGCAGTAACGACGAGTTTCTCACCCATCGGGACAGGTCTGATGTAGTTCACATCGAGATTGATCGTCGGAGCGAAATACTCTCTGGCATAAAATCTCGCCAACGCCGCAATCGTAAGATCAAAAGCAGTGCATATAGCTCCGCCATGCATATTTCCGATTCTGTTTGCCTGCCATTTCTGAACAGGAAATTCGAATGTCAGGGTCTTTTCCTCATAAGAGCATCCGCCCCACTCTCCTTTCATCAGGCCATTCATGGTGTCCTTCTGGATCACATTGTTGCTGTGAAGCGTCTTGCGGGCGTGTTCTTCAAGGGCTTCCTGCCCTGTTATATTTGTTTTCTTTTCTTCAGCGCACATTTCGGTTACCTCTTCGCTTACTCTTTTCCTCTCTCATAGTATGCTGTTTTCTCATCCTCAGGCACCATGTTTCCTCCGGTCGCCCAAATCACATGAATAGAATTCTCATCCGGTGCCGGTACATACTCTCCGCCGCAGATGTATTTCAATCCCTCAAAAGCAGCACAGGCTGATGGCTCAATGAATATGCCGGTGCTGTCCTTCAGCGCTGCCAGATAAGGATAAAGCTTCTCATCTTCTACCGTAAAACATCCTGAAAGCATGGTCTGCATTGCCTTTGCAACCAGTCCCGAAGGGCGTCCTACCGCCAGGCCATCCGCTTCTGTTTTACCGTCAATGCCGATATCGCCTACTGCAATCTCATTCAGCTTGCCTGAGATAAGCCCCAAAGCCATACATGGTGCATGAGTCGGTTCTGCAAAGAAACAATATGTGCCTTCTCCGAACTCATCTCTGATTCCATAAGCTACGCCGCCCGGCGCACCGCCAACGCCGCAAGGAAGATATACGTACATTCTGTGGTCTTTGTCGACTTTTACGCCCAGCTCGTCCAGCTGCCTCTTAAGTCTTCTGCCTGCAACGGAATAACCGGCAAAGAGATCCAACGAATTCTCATCGTCCACAAAGTGGCATGTCGGATCCGCCTGTGCCTCTCTTCTCCCCTGGGCAACAGCAGCTTCGTAATCGTCAGGATACTCAACGACTGTAACGCCCTTGGAGCGAAGCATATCCTTCTTCCACTGGCGTGCATCCGCCGACATGTGTACGGTTACTTCAAAACCAATGGCCGCACTGATGATTCCGATACTCAGCCCCAGATTGCCTGTAGAGCCGACGGCGACTTTGTATTTAGAGAAGAATTCCTTCATCTCTGTGTCACCCAGCTTCGCATAATCATCATGCTCTCCCGTCTGCGGGTCCCAATGGAGCAGTCCTGCTTCCACCGCCAGTGTTTCCGCCAGTTTCAGCACTTCATAGATGCCGCCTCTGGCTTTGATGGATCCGGAGATCGGAAGATGTGAGTCCTGCTTGACGAAAAGTCTGCCTTTCGCAGATGCTTCTGTCAGACCTGCAAGCCTTGCCACCTCTGCAGCATCTGTTATCTCAGCCAGCGGCGATTCGATGATGCCGCCTTCGACTTCCGGGAACATGCGCTCGATGAACGGCGCGAATCTCAGCAGCCTTGCTTCCGCATCATCGATATCCACGATCTGTTCGTCTTTCTCTTCCGCAGCACCTGCTGCCGGCGAAACAAACCCCGGATTGATCCAGAAAAACTCGTCGCAGTTTCTCAATTTATCCATATAATCAGTCATAATCTGTCCTCCTTGTTCATTCTCATCTGCCATGATTATATCATCAATACGCATTCCATGACATATGATTTCAGCCGGCGCCCCTTCCGAAGAACTTTCTGAAATATTCTAGTTGAAATGCCTCAAGGTAATGTGTATAATAATCTAGCGGGTTTCAAGAAAACCATGCGCCATTAGCTCAATTGGATAGAGTCGCGCACTACGAATGCGAAGGTTGGGGGTTCGAGTCCCTCATGGCGCGCCAATAAAACAAACAGGTCCGAAGGGCCTGTTTGTTTTATTGGGTGAGTATATAATCCAGGGACTAGTTAAAAGCCTTTCTGCAACAGAAATAGACCTAAACAAGCCATGATTAAGTATTTGGGTCTATTCGGATTTGAGAAATCTGTATATAATCAGAGTGAAACACACTTTGGGGGAGGAAATGATCTATGAAACTCATATCTTGGAATGTCAACGGAATCAGAGCTGCCATGAAAAAAGGCTTTCTGGATTTTGCAGCGGAAGCTGATCCGGATATTCTGTGTCTGCAAGAGACGAAGATGCAGGAAGGTCAGGCTGAGGTGCCTCTGGAAGGATACCATCAGTACTGGTGTTCCGCGGACAAAAAAGGATATTCGGGAACAGCTGTATTCACCAAAGCGGAGCCGATTTCCGTCACACGTGGCATCGGAATCGATGAACATGATCATGAAGGCCGTGTCATCACCTGTGAATATGACGATTTCTATCTTGTGAATGTTTATGTTCCCAACGCGCAGAACGAGCTGAAGCGTCTGGACTACCGCATGAGATGGGAGGATGACTTCCGTGCCTACCTCAAATCCCTTGAAGCGTCAAAGCCTGTCATCACCTGTGGTGATTTCAATGTCGCCCACGAAGAGATCGACCTGAAAAATCCGAAGAGCAACCGCGGGAATGCCGGTTTCTCCGATGAAGAGCGCGGTAAGATGACGGAACTGCTTGGCGCCGGTTTCATCGATACCTGGCGTTTCTTCTACCCCGATCTTGAAGGCGTGTACTCCTGGTGGAGTTACCGTTTCAGAGCCAGAGACAACAACGCTGGATGGCGTATCGATTATTTTCTCGTATCAGAAGCATTAAAAGACCGGCTTCGGGGAGCCGGTATCATGACAGATATCTTCGGCAGCGATCACTGCCCTGTCACATTGGAAATCGACTAAAAACGGCGCCGTAAGGCGCCGTTCTCAATTCTGTCAAAATTCTTTTCTCAGCAGATATCTATCTTTGCCTCCGTAGAGCTTTCTGCGGTCGACGATCTCCCAGTTGAGAATCAGAAAGTTATTGTAACTGTACGGATTCTCCGGCGAAATCGATGTGATTCCTTCGGTCGCGCCGAGCTCGATCGCCTTTGCGATGCGGATCTTATTGAAAAGCCTCTGCAGTCCGTGTCCCCGATACTTCGGCACAACCATTGTCATGTCAAAGGATGCCGTGCGGCTGAGATGTTCTTCATCATAATCGAAGTAATGGCCGTAATTGTAACTCTGATCTTCTCTGTTATTCGGTTTTAAAACTGATACTCCCGCCACATCACCGTTCTCTGCAAAGGCAAGCCAGCAGCAATCGTTCTCCAACTGGTCTATCGTCTCCTCTTCTGTAAACGGCGCATAGATATCCTTATCCGGCAGCGCGTCCATGATGATATCCTGAAGTTCCATAAACAGATCATAATCATTGATGTCAGCCTCTCTGATGTGGAATTTCTGTGGTTCTCCGCGACCATTCATCAGTTCAATATCATAAGGCATCTGAATCATAATGCTTCCTCCATTTCTTTTTGTGTTTTTCATGCACGAAAGTATTA
Source organism: Bacillota bacterium (assembly GCA_017431785.1). GTDB lineage: Bacteria > Bacillota > Clostridia > Peptostreptococcales > Anaerovoracaceae > Lentihominibacter. Next base: position 18,347 of record JAFRKJ010000036.1, read on the forward strand.
TAGCATGAAAAGTGATAATTTTCTTTCATTTTTTACTTTAATGCGTTATAATTTTATAAAATTAAAATATAAAAGGAGAAGCGCTATGTGTGAATATCCTAAGACAATAACTTTGTCGCGGAAATCGGGTCAGAAACAGGACTTTCTGATTCGCAGATGCACGGAAGCTGATCTCTCTGACATTATGGAATTGCAGCAAAAGGTATACGAGGATATTGGCAATCCGGATCTATATGCAATTGTACCGGAAGAAAACATCCATGAGTCCATTCTTGAAGATTACTGTTTCGGAACATACGTTAACGACAGACTTATCGCGTTCACGATGATGATCGCAAATCGCATATCATACCGTAACTACGGCACTTATATCGGTTATCCGGAAGAACGGCAGGCCAGATGTGTTTCTATGGAAATATCCCTGGTGGATGATGAGTTCCGTGGTTATGGACTGCAGAAGCTTTTTGTCACCCTCCGTGAAGAAGAAGCACTGCGCGCAGGTGCAGCAGAAGCACTGGTCACCATCGCGCCGGGAAACGACTACAGCCTGGCGAACCTCATCAATTCAGGGTATAAAATCATTGAAACTAAGCCGCTGTATGAAGGAGCCGTAAGGCATATTCTGAGAAAACAGCTGTAACCCATCCACTTAAATCAATCAACACAAACAAAAAAGTGCTGGAAGCGAACCAGTCATGGTCAACTTCCAGCACGATTTGTATATCTGCTAGCCTTTGATACTATCGAAACTGAAATTCGGATCAGCGAACTCGATGGCCTCCTTGCCGGAAATGTGATCGATTTCAATTTCAAATGCGCCCATCCATGCGATTCTCTTTTCGAACATCTCATGAATGCCTTCTTCAAGACCTGGTGAGTACTTCTCAACCAAATAGTCTGCAATCTTATGCTTCTCTGCAACATCTTCCACAATTCTAGCGCGCCCAAAGATAATGACGCTCCTGAAATAAGTAGTATACTCTTCCGGTACGACCTGATCGGTTTCGATGATTGTCAGACATACCTTATCGTGTTTCTTCATGGAATCATATTTGTGTCCGCTCGGCATACCATGGAAGTAAATTTTGTTGTTTCTGTAGGCGAAGCTGATCGGCACACCGTATGGATAGTCGCCGTCACCGAGCACGGCCAGCACTCCTGATGTCGCCTTGTTGATAATCTCGTCACATCTTTCTTTTGAGAGAATCTGCTTCTTGTTTCTGGATACTTCTCTGAACTCCATTCATGAACTCCTTTCTGCTCTTTCTATGCTTGATATGTGATCTCACCATCGACTATGGTTAAAACCACCTTGGTGTCTTTGATTTCTTCTTCCGGTCTTGCAAACAGGTTCCTGTCCAGCACGATCACGTCTGCCAGTTTACCCGGTTCTAAAGTACCGAGTTCATCTGCTCTGCCGTAAGCCTTTGCAGATCCAAGGGTATTTGCCGACAGCGCTTCCGCCAGCGTCAGCTTCTCCCCATTGTCAGCGCCTGCGATGGAACCATCATAATTTCTCCTTGCCACGCCCGCATAGATACCCGGGAACTGGTTATACTGAACAACCGGGAAGTCTGTCCCAAAGGCAAGCGTAGCCCCTGTATCAACAATAGACCGGAACGGCCACTCATAACGGCAGCGTTCTTCTCCAATACGGATCAGCTTCTCGTTGTTTTCCTGCGGCAGGTGTTCGCCCTGCATGGAAGCGATAACATCCAGCTCCACGAACCTTGGAATATCAGCCGGATCTGCGCTTTCAATATGCTCAATCGTATTCGGCAATCCGTGTCTTCCGTTTGCCTTGATCGATTCTTCAAAAGCATCCAGAGCCATCCTGACTGCACCGTCCCCAATACAATGCAGTCTTACCGGAAGACCGACACGGTTTGCTTCTATGACACCTGCATTAAGAGCATCCTGCTCTATAAGCGGGCATCCGTCCCCGCAGGTCGACGGGTTGTCTTCATATGGCGCAAGCAGCAGTGCCGTATAGGTTGAAGTAACGCCATCCAGGAATCCCTTGAGACCATTGAGGCGGAATGTTGGTGAGCAGAACTCCTTCTGCCATTCCTTCGCAGTATCAAAGTTTTTCATTCCTTTGAATTTCGTATAGAGATGTACACGGGTCGTCAGTTTTCCCTGTTCGCTCAGTGCCTGGAAGACTTTATGGCGCTTGTAATACATGTCTTCATATCCGTCTGCGCTCATTTCGCTGATGGAGGTAACGCCCTGAGAAGCGAGTCCTTTCATAAAACCTTCGATGATTTCTACGATCTGCTCCTCCGGAAAATCATATAGCTTCTGCCACGCAAGCTCCAGTGCGGCAGGTTCAAAGGCCAGACCATTCAGTTCGCTATCTTCCGTCAGCCCCATATGGCCTCCGTCAAAGGTGCTCTCTGGTGTATATCCTGCTTCCTCCAAAGCCTTCGTATTCATCCAAATGGTGTGGCAATCCGCGCAAATCATATACACTGGTCTGTCCGGAACGATTGCATCCAGAGAGTCTTTCGTCGGCAGCGGCGCATCATTCCATGTTGCAGGGAACCAACCGAAACCGCGGACTCTCGGAAACTCAGGATGTGCTTCCGCGAACTCTTTGATCATTGCAACAGCCTCTTCTTCTGTTGTGGATGCAGTAATGTCTACCATGTACCTGCTGTCAGCAACTGCTCCCCACCATAGGTGCTCATGACCGTCGATCAAGCCCGGCATAATCATATTATCGCCGTACTCCAGCACTTTTGTATCCGGTCCTTCAAATTTCTTCAGTTCTTCAGCAGAACCCACCGCCAAAATCTTTCCTTCTGCAATGGCAACGCCGCCTGCAAAAGGTTTATCCTGCAATCCTGTGAACACAGCATTGCTCTTGATAATAGTATTTACAAACATAACTTTTCTCCTAATCGATTTTCAGCGCAAGTTTCGCGAAATGTTCAAAACTCCAGTCTTCAAATCCATCGATGCTATCAGTCACTTTCAAAAAGAAACACTTCGGAATCTCACCGCACTTCAGTGAATCCTCCACGCAGAGATTACATCCCTGATCGTGGTTTGCGGGATTAAACGGACAACTCTCGTCCTGACAAGGACACCATGCTAATTTACCCATACTCTGCCTCCTTCTGCTCTACCGCTTTTTTCTTTATCCTATTCACTGCACCCTGAGAACTCCTTGCGGAGCCTGAGTGCAGGTTTATTCAATATGCTCTTCCTACAGACGTCCCAGACTGCCTGCATCATATCTCTCATTTCTATGATCCCATCCCCTAAAAATCTTATGACCATTAAATCGGGCCGCACATTGCCTGCTGCCAACCGCACCTTTTCCGTGCTCAATTCACTGACTCTGTTTTTCAGCTGCGGATCCATCGCATCGGCATATACGTACAGGGAGCCATTCGTCTGATATCCATCCAAAAGCCCTGTCCTCAGAAGATTCTCTTCGCCGGGCTGCAGGCTGCAATTATCGTATAGCGCCAGTTCTCCATCGATGAAGATTCTCGTTCTTGACTTGTATCTTGTGTAATCAAATTTCTCACCGCTTGCAACGCGTCCTGCCGTCACCATATCCGCTGCAAAAAGCACCGCGCCCTTTTCGACTCTGAATTCGTTTTCCTGATAAACCGTCGATTCTGCGAAGGGCACATTGTGCTCCGGCAGATACTCCAGCACCCCGCCGCTATGCACATAAAGTCTGTTCCACACTTTGGCGCAGTCATCGTCCATTCTGTAGTATTTGTTGTTTCCAGGCGTTGTGAATATGGCGTCCGTCCCTGTTTCACTTTCAATTTCCGTGAGCAGCCTGTCATGCTGCAGAATCCCTCCGGCGGGATTCAGCGAATAGACGATTGCTGTTCCGTCGACATCATAGTAATGCGCCTTCAGAAGCTGGAGCGGAATCTTGTGAAACTGCTTTGCCATATATGTCCTTCCCTCTGCATTTCTGCGGAAGACAATGGATATTTGCCCATTCGGCTGTTCCTTCAGTTCGTCCCAGATCATTTCATGTCCTCAAACAGCATATCTTCTTTGATCCAACGAATCACTTCATCAAGGCCGATGCCTTTATACAAATCGGTGAAAACGTACGGCTTATCCCCGCGCTGCTTTTTTGTATCCCGGTCCATGACTTCAAGGCTTGCGTGGACGTATTCCGCGATGTCGATCTTGTTAATGACAAGCAGGTCTGATTTGTTGATTCCCGGTCCGCCTTTGCGCGGAATCTTCTCACCTTCACCTACGTCGATGACAAAAATCAGACCGTCGACCAGTTCCGGACTGAAAGTCGCCGCGAGATTATCACCGCCGCTCTCAACAAACAGCAGATCCAGATTATCGAATCTTGATGTAAGCTCATCGATGGCGTCCAGATTCATGGAGATATCCTCTCGAACTGCGGTATGCGGGCATCCGCCCGTCTCCACGCCAAGGATTCTCTCTGCGGGAAGCGCCTCCGCCCTCGTCAGGATCAGTGCATCCTCCAATGTGAAGATATCGTTTGTCACTACAGCGATTTCATATTCATCCCGCAACGCTTTGCACAATTTTTCTATCAAGGCGGTCTTGCCTGATCCAACCGGACCGCCAACGCCTATTCTCACAGGTTTTCTCATGGTCTATCTCCTAAAACTAGCTCATATACAGCCGCACCGGCAGGTTTTCATGCCGCAGGCTTGCAATATCTATCCCCGGGCAGAAGTTCGTCACATGCTCCACATCTGTCTCCATGCAAGTGCGTGTGACTTCTTCCATGTAAGCATCCATTTCGAACAGCACCTGCTGCGCTTCCACATTGCCGAGAGGAATCAGTTTCAGCGCACTCTGCGTCAGCGTATTCGCCGTACTGAAAACATAGGCGGCAAGCGCCTGTTCCCTATCCAGCTTGAGAATGCTGCAGACGCATCCGTAGAGCACCGGATAGCTGATGTTCATTCCTCCGAATACTTCGTGCAAAGGCAGCATCGCCTCTTCACCTGCGATCGGTTCGATCACTCTGCCGAATGCTCTGCCCATACGGAGCCCTGCTTCCCTGCTTTCCTTCGTCACTTTCACAGCATTGGATAGCTGTTCCAGATTTCTTAACTGAGCAGCAATAACGTCAGATTCTTTCTCTCCTGCAGCATGCAGCACCTTCATGATTTCCATCAGCTCATAGGCTCTGCAGATGATTGGTCCTTCGCAATTGCCGATGCTGGTCATCAGATACACTTCAAGAAATTCACCAAAGGAACCGGCATCTCTGACGGTCCCTTCCGCTACATAAGTTTCCAAACCCCAAGACTGGCTGAAGCCACCTGTCGGGAATGTTCCTCCATTCAGTTGCAGTAACCGCAGCAGCTGCTTCTCACTATTCATCGCTTTCTCCGTGGCTGTGTTCGTGTGCGTGACTTTGATCATGCGCATGATCGTGATGGTGGCCATGATGATGGTGATGTCCCTCATGCTGGGAAACATTCGCCCTCACTCCGTCGATTGGACGGCTGTCCCTTTCGCATGCGACGCCCAGTTTTTGCATCATGGATTCCAGAATGGCATCGTAAGGAGTGACAATGCAGTCCTCCTGAATGAACGCCGCCTGGTGCATGTTGCCGATATTGTAGGCGGCACGCGCCCACTGCATCTGTCCTTCCGGCCGGATGACCAATGCATCTTCCGGTTCCAGTTCGATTACGACAACCCTGTTATCGTCAGCGCATATCACGTCTCCGGATTCCAGTACATGCCCGTGGGGCAGAGACAGCCCAAATACCTCACCAGCTTCAGATGTAAGCTTCTGATGCGGTTTTGAGAGTCTCTCCCTGTCCAGCACAACCTTGTCCACTCTTCTGCCTTCCAGTGGATAGTCTTTTATATTTCCTGCAATGCTCTCAATGATCATTGTCTGTACGCCCTCTACCTATCTGAAGTAATACCTCTGGCACAGGCAGACCTCATCCACCGGTTCACAAGTGATATGCTCACCGTCGACGTAGACTTTGTATGTCTCCGGATCAACTGTGATGTTCGGCAGATAGTCGTTTCTGACCATATCTTTCTTCGTAAGATGTCTCGTATTCTTTACCGGCAGCAGCTTGCCTTTAGCACCGTGCAGTCTGTCTTCCAGTCCGCTGTCGATGGCTGCCTGCGTGACAAAGATCCTGTTCAGTTTTCTGTTGTTTCCGATGCCGTGCCCCGCGTACTGCAGTCTGTAGAGCATCGGCTCCGCAACTTCGATGCAGGCGTTGGTGTCTCCGGATGCGGAATAAACGACCTGGCCGCACTTGAAGATCAGCCAAGGCTTCGCACCGAAGAAGCAAGGATCATATACACAGAAGTCCGCCAATCTGCCAGGCTGCAGTGATCCGATGTATTCATCGATACCGTAGACCTTAGCAGCATTGACTGTGTACTTGGCAATGTATCTCAGGATTCTCTCATTATCGTTGTCACCGGTTTCCTCAGGGAGACGTCCTCTCTGCTTTTTCATCTTTGACGCCATCTGCCAAGTTCTGAGAATAGTCTCGCCTACGCGTCCCATACCCTGTGAGTCGGATCCATGGATTGAAATCGCGCCCATGTCGTGGAGCACGTCTTCTGCAGCAATCGTCTCACCTCTTACACGGGATCCTGCAAAGGCGACATCCTCCGGCAGCGTCGGATTCAGATGGTGCACCGCCATGATCATATCCAGATGCTCCGCAATCGTATTTACTGTATACGGGTTGGTGCAGTTGGTGGATGACGGGATGACGTTCGGCTCTCCGACGACTTTGAGCAAATCCGGAGCATGTCCGCCGCCTGCTCCCTCTGAATGATAGGTATGTATGGTTCTTCCACCAAAGGCATCGATCGTGTCCTCAACGAAACCTGATTCGTTCAAAGTATCTGTATGAATCTGCACCTGGAAGTCATATTTATCCGCAACATCCAAACAGCATCTGATGACTTCCGGTGTGGCCGCGAAGTCTTCATGGATCTTCATTCCGATGGATCCTTCAAGCGCCTGCTCTTCGATAGCTTCCGGTAAGCTGGAACATCCTCTTCCCAAAAATCCTGCGTTAACAGGAAGCTCTTCATGGGCTTCGATCATCATGTGCAGGTGTTCTCTGCCGTTGGTTTCTACACTTGTTGTCTTAGCACCGTGACCGCCGCCGATCATGGTGGTGATACCGTTGGCCAAAGCCTCCCATGCCTGTCCCGGACTCTCGAAGTGGATGTGCACATCAATACCGCCCGGCGTAACGATAAGTCCCTCTGCGCAGACTTCTTCTGTTGCAACGCCGACGACAAGTCCCGGCGTGATATCCATTGTGTCTGGATTTCCTGCTTTACCGATTCCAACAACTACGCCGTCACGGATACCGATGTCGCATTTCACGATGCCGATGGTTGGATCGATCAGCGTTGCGTTTGTAACGACAACATCCAACACATCAGTCCCTTCACTCGGAAGTCCTGCCATCTGTCCCATACCGTCACGGTCTGTCTTGCCGCTGCCCCAGACCATCTCGTCCCCGTAATGACCTGCGCAGTAATCCTTTTCGATTTCCGCAATCAGTCCAGTGTCGCCAAGATGCAGCTTGTCACCAACTGTTGGACCGTACAGTTCGAAATATTCTTCGTGTGTCAGTTTAACTGCCATCCTACTCACCACCTTCCAGTTCCGCCTTCATAGCGGCTATTGCTCTTTTCTTTACTTCCGGATCATAGATGTTGCCCATGGTCCATCCCAGAAATCCGTAGAGGTTACCTTCCCCTGCATAAGTGGTCAGCGCGACTTCCTTTTCCTCGCCCGGTTCAAATCTGATCGCCGAACCGGCAGGGATATCGAGACGCAGGCCGAATGCTTTTTCGCGGTCGAATTTCAGTGCCTTGTTTGCCTCGAAGAAATGATAGTGGGAGCACACCTGAATGGTCCGGTCCCCGGTGTTGGTTACCATGATTTTTGTCACAGGTTTTCCTTCATTGATGATGACAGGATCCTCTGCGAAAATGATATCGCCGACTTTATATGTCATTGCCCTCACTCTCCTTTCTTAATAATTCATGGACAGCAGTTCGCTGACCGGCAGTGTTTCTTCTTTTGTGTCCAGACGGATAGGATCGTGAACTGAAACCAGCTTATTGCCGTCCGGGAACTGTACTTCAAACATGATGATCGGAAGCATTGCTTCAATGCCATCCATGCAATCCTCCTTAGAGAGAATCTGTGTTCCGATTTCCATGAGCTCTGTGATGTTGTTTGTGCCGGCTCTGCCTCTTTCAAGCAGTTCGTCCATGATGATGGCAGATGCCTCGATGTAGTTGAGCTTAACGCCCCGTTTCCATCTCCGCCTTGAAATCTCAGCGACACCGAACAGCAGCACTCTTTCCTGTTCATGAGTTGTCAGTTTCATAAGTCTCCCTCCTTTGTCTTTCCGGTAACTGCGTAATGATGGTTGCCGCGAACATGAGAGCACATCCGATAAGCTCCCGCGGCGACATGGTTTCCTGTATAATGACCCAGGCTCCTGTGACAGCAAATACTCCCTCCAGCGACATGAGCAGGCTCGCCACAGTTGGATCGACATACTGCTGTGCGTATGCAGCCAGTGTGAATCCTACTGCACTGGAGAGAACGCCTGCATAGAGCATCGGCGGCAATTCTCCTGCAAAAGCCGCCCAGGTTGGTTCTTCAAATAGAAACATGCAGATTGGTGCGAGGATACCTCCCACTGCAAACTGCAATGTGCTCAGCAGCATCGGATCAGCTTTCTCCACGTAGTGATCCATGAACAGAATCTGCAGCGCGAAGAACACGGTCCCGATGAGCAGGATGATATCTCCTTTTGCCAGCGCCATGGTTTCGCCAGGCTGTACTGCCAGGAACCAGAGTCCTACAATGGCAAGCAGTACGCAAAACCATAAAATCTTCCTTGGCTTTTGCCCGATGAACAGTGCAAAAATCGGAACTTCGATAATGTATAATGCCGTTTCAAATCCCGTTTTGCCTGCGCTGGTCGTCATGATGCCGAGCTGCATGCATGATATTCCGATGAACAGGCACAATCCGCACAGAAGTCCTCCGACAAGAAGACTCTTTTTATCTGTGATCGGAGGCGGCCACGCCTCTTTGCCTTTTCCCCGGTTGATCATCCATCTGATCAGGACAACAACTCCCATAGCCAATGCGGCAGAACACATTCTTCCTGTATTGAATGTGAATGCGTCGACCGCATCGACGCTCGTCCTCTGGGCTACAAAGGAGCAGCCCCAGAGCATTGTCGTGATCAGAAGCAGTATTACTCCTATAAATTGCTTACTCATTGATTATCCTGTAAATGATTTCTAGCTGTTTTACTCTTTGATATTCAGTCGTTTCAGTTTCTGATAAAGCAGTGGTCGTGCGATTCCCAGATAGTTTGCCGCTCTGGTCTTATTGCCGTTGAACCGTTCCAGCACCTTCATGATGACTTCACGTTCTGCATCATTCTTCGCCTGTTCAATGATATTTCCCCTCGCGGCAAGAGCGTCCAAATCGACTTTCTTCCCCGCATGGGTCGAATCAAGATCCGTCAGGTGAATCGTGTCATCCTTGGAAAACGCCATTGCGCTTTCGATAACATTACGGAGCTCTCTGATGTTGCCTTTCCAATAACGGTTCTTCAGCTCCGTCAGTGTCTCATCATCCACTCCGACTTTGGAGAGACCATTTTCCACATTCAGTTCTTCAATGATCGACTGAATGATTTCTTCCATGTCTTCCGGATGCTCACGAAGAGGCGGCGTATCGATTTCTATGACATCCAATCTGTAGAATAGATCCTCCCTGAATCTTCCCCTCCGGACAAGTTCCTTCAGATCCTCATTGGTCGCCGTAATGATACGGACATCCACTGGAATCGGCTCCTGTCCCCCGATTCTGTCGATTTCTTTTTCCTGCAGCGCACGCAGAAGCTTCGGCTGCATCGCCATCGGCAGATGATTGATCTCATCGATGAACAGCGTCCCTTTGTCCGCCAGTTCAAACTTACCCTTTTTCCCCACGTCAAGAGCTCCTGTGAAAGAGCCTTTTTCATATCCAAACAGTTCCTCCTCAATCAGGTTCTCCGGTATGGAGGCTGCATTGATCTTAATAAACTTCTCCTGTCTGCGGTTGCTCAGATTGTGTATTGCATGGGCAACCAGTTCCTTGCCTGTGCCCGTTTCACCACTGATTATCACAGTGGAATTTGTCGCTGCTGTAGAGATGATCTTCCTCCTGAGTTCCTGCATAACCAGAGACTTTCCGAGGATGTCGTTGATTGTATAACGGGTTCTGTCAAAAGTAGTCAGATGCCCCGTCTGTCCGTTCAGCACACCGTCGAGAAAGCCCCTGTAATCGTCTGCAAGACCATAGAGGACCTCTGAATTCTGCACGACGTCATACTCCCCGATACCGATTCTCGTTCCGTTTTCATCGAACACCGGGAAGTTGACTGAAATACCGATTCCAAGATATGAGTTATAGAAGACGACGACTGGTTTCTCTATATTCATATTCTTGATCATAGTTGTCTCCGGAAAGTATTCGCGAATCTCTTTTCCGATAGTAGAGTCTTTGTCGACACCGAAATAATCCGCGCACTGCTGACTCATGTACAGAGTCTTTCCCTCTGTATCAATGATGACAAGGCCCGGTACAGATTCAAACAAAGGCTCCATTTCTGCAAAATTCATAGACACACCTCTAAAAAAAGCAGGGAGAAAGCCCCGTGAGCCTTCTCCCCGTAATCACTAAACTAGCACATAATGATTCCTACGATCAGGAATGCAATGATTGCTACTAATGTAGGTAACACGATAATTGGCAGAGCATTCTTAGCATACTCTGCATTGTTGATTCCAGTTGCTGCACAAGCCAGCGTAGCCGCGTCGCCATAGAAGCAAGCATGGCTTCCGAATGCGCCTGCGGAAATGATAGCTGCAGAAATCAGAATCGGATCTGCACCAACTGCGTTACCGAGCGGTACCAGAATAGGGAACGCGATTGCCGCAGTGCCCCAGAATGATCCTGTACACATTGCGATAAATGCACAGATAACGAATGATGCCATAGGCAGAATCTTCGCGCTGAGGATTGGTTCAAATACACCGATGACGAACTCAGTCAGTCCAAGCTGTGTATTCGCTTCCTGCAGAACGAATGCAGTGATAACGATTGCTGTTACGACGACCATGCTCTCCCATCCTTTCCAGCAAGTATCGAAGAACTTGCCCGGAGTCATGATCTTAGCCGGCAGGTACATAAACATGCACACTAATGCGCCGATGGTCATACCAATCAGGATATCGTTGACCACAAGTGTAACGACGATTGCGGCGCCGAGCGGTACGATGAAGAACCATGGGCTGGTCGGCTTGATATCATATCCTTCCAGTTCCTCATTGGTCTCATGGTAGTAAGGTGAGTACGGATCTCCGTTTTCTGCTCTGATAGCAGCCTGCTTCATAGGTCCCCAAAGAGGGATGATACCGAATCCGATGAGCGGAACGATGATTACTGCTGCGAGCGGATAGAACATGAACGGGATCGCATGGATGTAAGCTGAAAGGCCACTTCCATTATCAACAACGCCCAGTTCTTCCATCTGGGAGATCATGAAGATTCCCCAGGATGACATCGGGATCAGTACACAGACTGCTGCGCCAGTAGAGTTGATCGTGTAGGCAAGCTGCTCTCTAGGGATCTTGTTCTTGTCACTGATGTTTCTCATTGCAGTACCAACCCCCAGATTGTTGAGGTAGTCGTCGATGAATACTGCAATACCCATCAGCCAGGTAACAAGGATCGTAAGCCCCTTCGTTCGCGCCACCTTGGCGCCGAGCTCAGCGAAGCCTAGTGCACTTCCTGATTCTTCAAGCAGTTTTGCTACGATACCGAACATACCGAATACAAGGATGTACCAGGCATTGTCCGCAACGATCGTTGTAAATCCGTTGAGAATCTCAGTGAAGAAGTGCGCTTTGTAGACAAGTACATAACCAACGACAGCGCCGAGAATAAGCGGTTCAACCGTACGCTTAGTCAAAAGCGCTACCACGATTACGACTGCTACAGGAAGTAAACTTATAATACCGTAAGTTTCCATTTGTCCTCCTCCCTGATAAGCAAAAAGATATAACTGATACTGATGTAACGTATTAAAGCAATAAACGTGCCATTTATGCAAATGCAGTAATACCAAGGCTTTTGCATCCCCCTTCCGGGGATGGGTGTAAGTTTATACTGACATAATAGCGTAAAAATACAGAAAATTCAATACTGTCAGTATATAATGACATGTAAGCTCAAAATTACACCCCACTTCTTTGGCTTAAAGTAGTATAATAATGAATGTCATCATACAGTTATCAAACAGCGAGGAAACATTATGGAAAACATCAATCAACAAGGACCTGTCAAGCAGGTCGACAACCTGAAAAAAATCAAAATGTCCCCTGTCCGGATGGCAGGCATGCTCTTCTGTCTGACTGCAGCGGGTGCTTTCGGCATCGAAGATATGATCCCGCTCAGCGGACCGGGCTTCACACTGGTCATGTTAGTTGTCTTCGCAGTCATCTGGGCGTACCCTATTTCGCAGATCGTTTCAGAACTCAGTGCGATCATGCCGTCCGAAGGTGGTATCTATATCTGGGTCAAGGAAGCACTCGGTGAATTCTGGGGTTTCTGCACCAGTTGGTGGGGCATCATGAACTGCTATCTGGGACTTTCCGTATACATCGTCCTGATTACGGACTATGCATCTAAATTTGTCCCTGCTCTGCAGGATCCTGTCACAAGATTTATCGTGCAGTTCCTGATCGTTGCTATTTTCGTCGCATTGAACCTCAAAGGCTTATCAGATGTATCCTGGGTCAACACTGTTTTCTCGATCCTGATTCTTCTTGCCTTTGCATTAGTTACGATCGTAGGGCTGACCCATTGGACTTACAATCCAATGGTTCCGTTTACACCGGAAGGACAGTCCTGGGTCGACAGCTTAGGAGGCAGCATCTGCATCGTCATCTGGATGTACTGCGGTTACGAGAGCATCTCCAACATGGGTGGTGAAATCGAAAACCCGGAAGTAATTCCAAAGGGATTCCGCCTTGTTATGCCAGTCATCGCACTCAGCTATATTCTTCCGACTCTTGCCGGAATCGTTTCCGTCGGTCCTTGGGATGAATGGGCAACAGATGGCATCGGCTACGGCGATGTTCTTGGACAGTGCCTCGGCTACGGATGGGGCGTTGGTTTCCTGGTCGTTGCAATTCTTTCACAGATGGCCATTTTCAATGCTTACATTGCATCAGGATCCCGTGCCTTCTTCGTTATCGCAGACGATCACCTGTCCCCGAAATTCCTCGCCAAGACGAGTCCGAAGAGCGGACTTCCGGTTCTCTCGATCATGCTGCTTGCTATCATGGTCGTCATCATGATGAACTTTGATTTCACAACACTGATGATCATCACAGCACCGCTGATGCTGATTGTATACGTCACATTGAGTTTGTCACTTCTGGTCATCCGTAAAAAGTATCCGGTTGAGGAGCGGAACTGCTGGTACATCAAAGGGCCAAAGGCGAAGATTTACCTGTACGGCGTTCTGCCGATGATCATCACCGTCATTGCGCTTTTGGTCAACGGAACCGAGTACTTCTTGCTGGGCTTCGTCTCCATCGGATCCGCAGTACTCTTCTACATCGCATTCAAATGGATCTACGGCGGTCTGTATGTCGATAATCCAGAGCGCTATCCAATCAATCCGAAGACCCGCCTGGCCAAGGGTGATATCACCAGATTTGGCGTCTACATTCTGGCCTTTGGGCTGTATGCAATCGTCGGTTCCTTCTTCCTGGCGTGGTATGAAGGTGCCTGGGGTCCGGAGTACTATCTGGATTTGTATGGTGAAGGAACTCTGATCGGCAACTTCTGGCTGATGATCAAAGTCGCCAGAGTCGGCGGTATCATCGCAACCATTGTCAGCCTGATCATGATTGCAATCGGCAAAAAGACTGATCCTCCTGCAAGAGGACTGTTCGATGTCCGCCCTGGTGATGTACCGGGAAGATAATAGACACAATTGACACTTTGGAGACTATCATGACTATCGTTACATCAAATCACTTTGTACCAGACAGACTCGCCGCCCTGCGGGAGCTCATGCGCGCAAAGGCAATCGATGCGTGCATCGTCCCGACCGGTGATCCGCACATGTCGGAGTACACGAGTGATCACTATAAAACAAGAGAATTCATCACAGGCTTTACAGGCTCCGCAGGAACGGCGGTCATCACCATGGACGATGCCGGACTTTGGACGGACAGCCGGTACTTCCTGCAGGCGGCAGACCAACTTGCAGGGAGCGGCATCACACTGTATAAATATGGGCTGCCGGATACGATCAAACTCCATGCGTATCTGATGCAAAAGTTGCAGCCGGGCAGCACCATCTGTGTCGACGGCCGTCTGGTCAGCGGCGCCTGGGCAGATAAACTGCGCAAGGATACTTCTGCATGCAGTTTCAGCCTGCGCACAGATCTGGATCTGGTCGGCGAAATCTGGTCGGACCGTCCTGCAGCAGAATTCAATACTGTTTTTGAATACCCAATCCAATATGCCGGCGTATCACGTACAGAAAAAATCAAACTCATTCGGGAAGACATGGACAAGGCAGGTGCAGATGCACTGGTTTTGTCCCAGCTGAGTGATATCGCGTGGTTCATGAATCTGCGCGGCAGTGATGTCTTGTGCAATCCGGTGTTCTTCTCTTTTGTAATTCTGACAAAAGACAACGTGAAGCTCTTCGCGAACGCGGACGCCTTTGCACCAGAACTCAAGGAATTACTGTCCTGCGACGGCGTTGAGCTGCTTCCATATGATTCATTCTATGAGGCGCTTAAAGATATCGATGGACCTGTACTTCTGGACCGGGAGACCTGCAGTGAGCTGATTCTTCAATCACTGCCGAAGGATACCAAGATAATGAACGACTACAGCCCAGTCATGAAAAGAAAGGCTGTCAAAAATACGGTCGAGATGAAAGGTGTCCACTCTGCCCATTTGAAAGATGGCGTAGCCATGTGCAAGTTCCTGTACTGGCTTAAGACGAATGTTGCAAAGGCAGCCGAAACAAAATCTGGGATGGGAATTACTGAAATTTCGGCAGCGGAGAAGCTCCACGAGTTCCGTGCCGAGCAAGACTTGTTTATGGGCGATAGCTTTGAAGCGATCGTCGGATACGGTCCTCACGCAGCAATCGTGCACTACTGCGCGACGCCTGAGAGCGATGCAGCTCTGGAACCATATGGCATGGTTCTGATCGACTCCGGCGGACAGTATATGCACGGCACGACAGATATCACCCGTACCATCGTACTCGGTCCACTGACTGATCAGGAGAAAACACTCTTTACGGCTGTTCTTCGTGGACACATCAATCTGGCAAGAGCCCGATTCCCGGAAGGTCTGAGCGGTGCCAACCTGGACTACCTGGCTCACGAGCCGCTTTGGCAGATGGGGCTGGATTACCGTCACAGCACCGGTCACGGCGTCGGACATTATCTCAACGTCCACGAAGATCCAAATGAAATCTACTGGGATGAGCGGGATATGATTCCGCCGATGCCGCCGTTCGAAATCGGTATGCTGACTTCTGATGAGCCGGGATACTATGAGGACGGAGCCTTTGGAATCAGACATGAGAGTTTGCTTCTGACCGTTGCTGCCGGAGAAACCGATTACGGCAAGTTCCTGGAATTTGAAGAAGTTTCCCTTGTGCCGTTCGATTTGGAAGGAATCGATGCGGAGCTGATGCAACCTGATGAAATCGATTTTCTGAATCAATATCATGAAACGGTATATCAAAAGATTGCTCCTCACCTGAATGAGGAAGAACGCGAGTGGCTGCGTTCGGCAACAGCAAGTATTTAAGAAAGTATCTAAGTAAACAATTGGAGAACGACTGATGTTTTCAGAACAACTGTTAGAAGAATCAAGACAATCTGCAGCCAGAGCCAAACAGAATCTGGAACACATTACGGACCAGCCTACCGGGATCACCGGCGGCGGCAGCGCTGCCGGTCATACTGTGACCAGAACGGCCATGCGGAAGAATGTGGATCATATTAGTAAATCGATCCATATCGATAAGGTTCTGGCTTTTATTGCTAAGGTCAGCGGTAAAAGCAGTGAGCAATACGGCATCATCCCTCACCCTCTCGCATGGGATCTTTGTTTTGATGGAGACACGGTCTACGCCCACACCATCGACGGACCTGAAGTGGAATGTGTTTTTGAAAATCCCGAAAAAAACGCAGCAAAGAAATACTGCGTCTATCGTCTTATTGTCGATGGTAATCCTCTCATA